>NZ_JAGXJL010000002.1:0-563709 GCF_019091475.1 Streptomyces sp. GbtcB6
CGCGAGCTTGTCGGGCCGCTCAGCCAGGCGCTGGAGAGCGTCTACGCGAACATAATCGCGCAGGGCACGCTGCCGCCGCCGGTGGACTGGCACCCGCCCCGGGGCGAGTGACCGGCGGCGGGCGCCGGGCTTGACCTAGTGAGCGTTTGATTCGCGGTCGTCTGTTTCATCTGGCTTAGGTGTCGCGCCAGTTGGCGGTGGCTTCGTGGGTGAGGCGGCGGGTCATGAGGTTGATGGCGGCTAGGGCCTGTTGTGAAAGTGCTTGCTGTGGGTACTGGGGTCAACGCGGCGATGACCATTGATCAACGGGAACGGGCTTCGTACCATCTTCCGATGGGACATGAGGATCTTCCGACTCTTGAACTCGCCTTTCCCGGACCGGAACGTGACCGTGGCGTGGCGGCGATCCTGAGCGGTCAGAAAACCGCGCTCACGGGCCTTGTGGAGATCTACGAGCACGCCGGAGAGGCGGTGCCGCAGACCGGCCAGCGGTTCTCGGTGCTCGACTCCGGGGGTCATCCGGCCGTCACGATCGAGCTCCTCGATGTACGGGTCGTTCCCATGAAGGAAATCGACGATGACTTCGCGCGAGCCGAGGGGCGTGGCTACTCCGATGTTCCCCAGTGGCGGGCAGCCCACGAAGAGTTCTTCCGGAGCGATGGCGTGAGCGAGTTCTTGGGTCGCACCCCCCTCATTGACGACGACACTCTCGTTGTTGCCGAACGCTTCCGAGTGGTCGAGCCCGTGTGATCGGCGACCGGTATCCGACACGTTGAGAGTCCGGGAGGGCTGTTGGTCATAGCCACTCGTTGATGGCTGCGACCAGCACTGTTGCCTTATAGCGGACGGCGAGCTTGTCATATCGCGTGGCCACGGCTCGGTGGCGCTTCAGCCGGTTGATCCCGCATTCCACCGCGTGGCGCTCTTTGTAGTCGGCCTTGTCGAACTTGGGCGGTCGGCCGCCTCGCGAGCCGAGTTTCTTGCGGTTGCGGACCTGGTCGGACTTCTCCGGGATCGTGCAGGGGACGCCCCGTCTGCGCAGGTAGGCGCGGTTCGCGCGAGAGCCGTACGCCTTATCGGCGCGGACCTTGTCTGGCCTGGTGCGAGGTCGACCCGGGCCGATGCGGGGCACCCGGATGCCTTCCAGTACGGGCTGGAAGTGCGGACTGTCGTGCCTCTGGCCAGCGGTGACGAGCAGGGACAGCGGCTTCTGTCCCTGCTCGACCGCGAGGTGCAGCTTGGTGGTCAGTCCGCCACGCGAGCGTCCGAGACCGTGGTCGTCGGGCTCGGTGTCGACGCCGCCGGGAGGCTCCTTCTGCAGATCCCCCTTTTGCGAGCCCCGGCGGCGTGCTGGTGGGCACGGGCAATCGTGGAGTCCACGCTGACGTCCCAGGTGATCAGGCCCTTCGTGTCGGCCTCGGCCTGCAGTTGCTCGAATATCCGCTTCCACGTGCCGTCGCGCTGCCACCGTCGGAAGAGGTCGTAGGCCCGGTCCCACGGCCCGTACCGCTTGGGGAGATCCCGCCACGGCGCACCGGTCCTGGTCCGCCACCGTATGCCGTCGACCAGCTGCCGACGCGTCCACGTCGGCGGCCGGCCCGGCTTCTTGCCCGTCGGCAACAACGGTTCGAACCGCGCCCACTGACCGTTCGTCAGATCACCACGCAGCACGATCGGCGACCATCGCACGACCTTGATCCACTTTCGCAACAGGCCCTAGTTGGATCATGGTGGCCGATCGGAGGGGGTGGGTTTCGTAGTCGCGGGCGAGGCGGCGGTGGTGGTGCATGAGCCAGCCGAGGGTGCGTTCGATGACCCGGCGGCGGGGCTGGACGTGGAAGCCGCGGATGGTGGGGGCGCGTTGGATGATTTCGAGGTCGATGCCGAGGTGGGCGGCTTGTTCCACTGCTTTGGTTTTGTGGCCGTTGTCGGCCCAGGCTTTGGTGATGGCGGGGTGGCGGTCGCGGACTCGGGTCAGGAGTTGGGTGCCGGCGGCGGAGTCGTGGGCGCTGGCGGCGGTGACGGTCACGGCGAGCAGGAGGCCGAGCGTGTAGGTGACGCTGTGCCGTTTGCGGCCGATGATTTTCTTGGCCGGGTCGATGCCTTGGCCGGCCAGGTGGACGGTGGCGGAGGTTTTGATGCTCTGGCTGTCGATCAGGCAGGCGCCGGGTTCGCCGGTGCGGCCCTCGGCCTGGCGGACTTTGCCGCGTAACAGGCCGGTGAGCTGGTCGAAGATGCCGTCGGCTTCCCAGAGGGCGCAGTAGCCGTAGACGCTCTGGTGAGGCGGGAAGTCGTGGGACAGGTAGCGCCAGGGGATGCCCGTGCGGTCGCAGGTCAGGCCCCGGATGCCGCCAGTGTGACGGTCTTGTACTCGACGTACTGGGACAGTCCCGCCGTGCCGTACTCGCGGCCGATGCCGCTGGCCTTGTGGCCGCCGAACGGGCCGTCGAAGGAGACGGGTGCGCCGTTGACGGTGACCGTGCCGGTGCGAAGTCGGCGGGCCACTTCGAGGGCGTGGGTCTCGTCGGCTGACCACACGCCCCCCGAGAGGCCGTACTCGGAGTCGTTGGCGATCCGCACGGCGTCGTCCTCGTCGTCGTAGGCGATGACCACGAGGACCGGGCCGAAGATCTCCTCCTGGGCGATCCGCAGGGAGTTGTCGACGTCGGCGAACACGGTCGGGGTGACGTAGTTGCCGTTCTCCAGCCCCGGCGGGACCTGGGGGCCGCCGGTCACGAGCCGGGCGCCCTCCTTGATGCCGAGTTCGATGTAGTCGCGCACCCGCTGCTGCTGGTCCCGGCGGACCATCGGGCCGATGAAGGTGTCGGGGTCGGCAGGGTCGCCGACCTTGAGCGACTCCACGAGGTCCTTGAGGGCGGTGACGACCTCTTCGTACCGGCCGCGCTGCGCGAGGACGCGGGTCTGCGCGATGCACGCCTCGCCGTTGTTGAGGAGGGAGGCGAACTTCAGCCCCTGCACCGCCCGGTCGACGTCGGCGTCCGGCAGGATGATCGCGGCCGACTTGCCGCCCAGCTCCAGGCTGACCCGCTTCAACTGCTCGCCCGCGATGGCTGCGATCCTGCGGCCGGCCAGGGTCGAGCCGGTGAACGCGATCTTGTCGATGTCACGGTGCGAAACGAGGTATTCACTGGTCCCCCGGTCGGCGGGGAGCACGCTGATCACGCCTTCCGGCAGGCCGGTCCGCTCCAGCAGCTCCGCGAGCAGCCCCATGCTCAGCGAGTTCTCCGGCGACAGCTTCAGGACGACCGTGTTCCCGGCCAGCAGCGCCGGGATGATCTTCGCCAGGGCCGCCGAGAACGGGGAGTTCCAGGGGATGACGGCGGCCACGACGCCGACCGGCTCGCGGCGCACCACGGTCCGGACCGCGGCGGCGGACTCCAGCATCTCCTCCCAGCCGAACCCCTCGGCCGCCCTGAGGTAGGCCTCGGCCTGCCGGGTGAGCCCCGGCTGGCCGGCCCCGGTGAACCAGCGGGCCGAGCCGTTCTCGGCCGAGATCAGGTCGGCGATCTTCTCGGCGTCGGCCTCACGGAGGGCGTTCAGCCGCCGTACGGCAGCGATGCGCTCCGCCGGGCTGGTCCGCGGCCAGGGGCCCTCGTCGAAGGCGGCCCTGGCGGCGGCAACGGCTCGGTCGACGTCGGCGGGCCGGGCCTGGGCGGCACGGCCGATGACGGCCTGGTCGTGCGGCGAGCGAATGTCGAGCAGTTCCGGGTCGCTGGGCGCCGTCCAGGAGCCCGCGATGTAGAGACGGTCGTAAGTGATCATGTGCCCTCTCCCGAGGATCGGAGCGAATCGGGTTTGCCATCCATCCGCTATCTGTCACATCAAAATAGCACTTGCAGTTCACTCCAGCTCATGGCTGAGTCGGTAGGTGTGGTAGGTGCCACATCTCCGGCTATGCTCCGTGCGTGAGAGCTGACGCAGCACGCAATCTGGAAGCCGTTCTGACGACCGGGGCCCGTATGCTCGCCGCCGACCCGGGCGCGAGCATCGCCGCGATCGCCGCCGAGGCCGGCGTCGACCGGCGCACCGTCTACCGGCGGTTCGCGTCTCGCGAGGAGCTGCTGGCGGCCATCTACGAGGCCCGGTACGACGCGGTCGAGCGGGCCGTCGAGCACGCCAGGCTGCGGGAGGCCCCCGTCGCCGTGGCACTGCACCGGTACGTCGAGGAGATCATCGGCGTCAATCGCAGGTGGCCCGTGGAGCTCACCCGGCTGCGGGCCGACGACGCGATCCGGGAGCGTCGCGACGCCCTGGTCCGGGACGTCGACGACTCCCTGCGGCGGGCCGCCGACGAGGGGCTGCTCCGCGACGACCTGCCCCTCGCCTGGGCGAGTTCACTGCTGCCGCAGCTCATGCATCTGGCGTCGCAGCAGTTGCCCGAGCTCACCGCCGCCCAGGCCGCCGACACGGTCGTCGACACCTTTCTGCGCGGGCTCGGGGCGCGGTGATCGCCGCGGGGGTTGTGGTGCGCCCGTGCGTCTGATTGGGTACCGCGCGACAGAACAGGGGTGACCAGCGTGGATCAGGCGGCACGGCAGGACGTCCGAGGGGCGCTGCCCGCAGGGCTCGGGCAGGCGATACGGCAGACCGCCGCCGACATCACGGCCGTGCTCGACGGCGTTTCCGACACAGGTGGCGCCGTACCGGGATCGCAGTGGACGGTCGGCGAGGCGGCGGCGCATCTGGCGCTGGCCAACGAGCTGATGGCCGACCTCGCCCAGGGCCGGGAGCGCCCGTACGGGGACGGCACGCCGCAGAGCCTGGCGGCGGCCAACGCCGAGTCGCTGGCCGCGTTCGGGGAACGCCGGGCGGCGCCGCTCGCGGCGATGATCGCCGAGCAGGCGGAGCGCTGCGCCGACGCGCTGGCCGCGACGGCCGACGGCCCGGCGCCGGTGACCCCGCTCGGCCCGATGGACCGGTCCGTCCTCGCCTCCTATCTGCTCACCCACATGCTGGGCCACGGCTACGACCTCGCGCGTGCGCTGCGGCGCCCGCACATGATCGACGCCGAACGGGTCGCGTGGTGCATGCCGTTCATGCTCTCGGTGATGCCGACCGTGGCCGACGGCTCGGCCACCGCCGGCCTGACCGCCCGCTACACGATCCGGCTGCGCGGTGGCGACAGTGCCTTCGGCGTCACCCTCGCCGACGGTGCCGTACAGGTGGCACCGGAACCGCGCGACCGCCCCGACTGCACGATCCTCATCGATCCGGTCGCCTTCCTGCTCATCGCCCTCGGCCGCCGCAACCCCTGGCTGGCGATGGCCCGGGGTCAGGTGCTCGCCTTCGGCCGCAAGCCCTGGCTCGGACCTCGCTTCCCCGCCCTTTTCGTCGCCCCCTGACCACGCCCAAACACGGCGGAGATGTTCGAAAGGCCGCCGCCCGGCAGGTCCTAGGGCTGCGCCCCTCGAACGGCCGTGCGGCGCAAGGGATGCGGGAAGGGCGACCGGGACATGCCGCTGAGCCCCGGGGAGTCGGGGTGCGCCTGGTCCGCCGGCGGTTGCACGCTCGTCGGTCGGCTCCTCAGTCGGCCGAGCCGGAGAACCTGCCGTACACGGGCCTGATCCGGGTGGCCCCGAGCACCGGCGCCGTCGTCGAAGTCCCCTTCCAGAGCCTCCTTCGGGGCCCGCTCAAGCGGGCCGCTTCCGCCAGACCGGGTCGGCGCTCCGCCCGCTGAACCGGCGTACGCGCATGCACCACCACCCCCACCCCCGACCGGCCTAACGCCGCTCGGCCAGAAGAGGCGAGCGGGCGTGACCGGTGTGACCGTGGTGGAAGGTATGGGCGCGCGCACGGATCCGAGGAGGCTGCATGGCCGAGGGACTGGTCGACGGCAGAGCGCCCCGCACTGCCCTGGTGGACGGTTCCGGCCGCCCCGCACCGACCTTCGAACAGATGAGTGCCGTCGCCGATGCCGTGCTCTACGAGGGTTACCTCCTCTACCCCTATCGGCGGTCCTCGCCGAAGAATCGTGCCCGCTGGCAGTTCGGGGTCCTCTTGCCCCGGGACTGGGTGGAGGCCGACGGTCCGGTCAGACCGGGTGTGTCGGGTTCGGCGGACTCCTGGTACCAGCAGACGGAGTGCCTGCTGCGGGTGCGCCGGCCGGATGCGGTCGTACGGCTGCGGGTGCGGTATCTGCACGTGCAGCACAAGCAGGTCGAGGACGGCGACGGGCGGCCGGTCGAGTCGCTGAGCTGCGAGGACGGGACCGTGCAGCTGACCTTCGAGGAAGCGGTGGCGCGCGAGGCAGACCTCACCATCGCGCTGGACGAGGGCGAGCACAGGTTTCCGGTGGGTTCCCCGGCCGGCGCCGACACGGAGGAGCTGTCCTCCGGCGCCGGGCGGGTGGTACGGCGCCGGGAGGAAGTGCGGGCGAGTACCGTCCTCGTGGCCGAGCGGCTCGGCGAAGGGCTCTTCCGGCTCCGGGTGCGCACCGCCAACGAGGGGCACGTGGGAGATCCGCACGCCCCGCGCGACCGGGCCCTGCGGCACGCGCTCATCGCGACCCACACCCTCCTCGGCGTCGAGGGCGCGGAGTTCGTCTCCCTGATCGACCCGGGCCCGGCCCTCCAGGAGGCCGCCCGGAACTGCCGCAACGACTTCACCTTCCCGGTGCTCGGCGGCACTCCCCCGGCCACCGCCCCCGCGGACGGCTCGGTGTCCGCCCTGCTGCTCTCCTCGCCGATCATCCTCCCCGACCATCCGCAGGTGGCGCCGGAGAGCCCGGGTGACCTGCACGACGCCGGTGAGATCGACGAGATCCTGACCCTGCGCACCATGCTGCTGACGGAGGAGGAGAAGCGGGAGGCCCGGGCCACCGACCCGCGGGCCGCCGAGATCCTCGACCGGGTCGACACCATGCCACCGGAGGTCTTCGAACGGCTGCACGGCGCCATCCGCTCACTCAACCCGATCAGCGAAGCGTCGGTCGGGGACGGCTCCACCGGCCAGTTCACCCTCGCCGCACACCCCGCCGGCACAAGCTCCCTCGCCGAACGTCCCGTCTGGTGGCAGGAGGGCGGCGATGACGGGATCTCCCCGGCGACCGACACCGTCCTGGTCGGCGGTGTGCGGGTCGGTGGTGGCAGTCCGGTGCGGCTGTGCCCGCGGGGCAGGGGTGCCGACGCCCAGGACATGTTCCTGGCCGGCCGGACCGCGACCGTGGCCGCCGTCTTCCACGACGTGGACGGCAGCACCCATCTCGCCGTCACCGTGGACGACGATCCGGCGGCCGAACTGCACGGCTGGTACGGCCGTTTCCACTACTTCCGGCCCGACGAAGTCGAGCCGCTCGGGGGCACCGACGTCCCGGATCCAGCGACGGCTGCCGAGCCGTCCCCGGGACCCACTCCATCGGAGGCCTAGCACATGAGCACCAGCAAGAACGGCACCACGGCCGTCGGCGGCGAACCCGGCCGAGCCGACGGCGAGCACCAGGGGTTCGACGAGATCACCATCCTCTGGATCTCCGAGGGCATGAGCTGCGACGGCGACACCGTCTCCGTGACGGCCGCCGACCAGCCCTCCATCGAGGACCTGGTCCTGGGCCTGATCCCGGGGATACCGAAGGTCAACCTGGTCAACAAGGTGCTCTCGCCGAGCCTGGGCGGCGAGGACTTCCTCGCGCCGTACCGGGCGGCCGCGCGGGGCGAACTGGAGCCGTTCATCCTCGTCATCGAGGGATCGATCCCGAACCAGAACATCATCGAGGGCGACGGCTACTGGACGTCCTTCGGCAACGACCCGGAGACCGGCCAGCCGCAGACCCTCAACAACTGGATCGACGAACTGGCGCCCAGGGCCTGGGCGGTGGTGGCCGTCGGCACCTGTGCCACCTTCGGCGGCATCCACGCGATGGCCGGCAACCCGACCGGCGCCATGGGCCTCGCGGACTACCTCGGCTGGGACTTCAAGTCGCAGGGCGGGCTGCCGGTGGTGAACATCCCGGGCTGCCCGGTCCAGCCGGAGAACTTCATGGAGACCCTGGTCTGGGTGCTCTACCACGCCGCCGGCACCGCTCCCCCGCCGCCGCTGGACCACATGCTGCGGCCGCAGTGGCTGTTCGGGCGCACGGTGCACGAGGGCTGCGACCGGGGCTCGTACTACGAGCAGGCGTCCTTCGCGACGGACTACAACTCGCCCAAGTGCCTGGTCAAGACGGGCTGCTGGGGTCCGGTCGTGAACTGCAACGTGCCCAAGCGGGGCTGGATGGCCGGCATCGGCGGCTGTCCGAACGTCGGCGGTATCTGCATCGGCTGCACCATGCCGGGCTTCCCGGACGCGTTCATGCCGTTCATGGACGAGCCGCCCGGCGGCACCCTCTCGTCGCTCGCGATCAAGCCGTACGGGGCGGTCATCCGCAGGCTGCGCGGCTTCACCAACGAGCTGGTCAACCACGAGCCGAAGTGGCGCCACAACAAGCGCAAGCTCACCAGCGGCTACGCCCCGCGCTGGCGCCCCTGACACACCGGCGCCCTCCCGACCCCCAAGTCCCCCCACAGCAAAGGTCAGCGACGCTGATGACAACAGAGGCCCGGCAGAAAGGGCGCAAGCCCGCGCAGATCGTGGACATGTCCTGGGATCCGATCACCCGGATCATCGGAAACCTGGGCATCTACACGAAGATCGACTTCGCCAACAAGGAGGTGGTGGAGTGTCACAGCACCTCCTCCCTCTTCCGCGGCTACTCCGTCTTCATGAAGGGGAAGGACCCGCGCGACGCCGGGTTCATCACCTCCCGCATCTGCGGCATCTGCGGCGACAACCACACCACCTGCTCCGACTACGCCCAGCAGATGGCGTACGGCGTGAAGCCGCCGCCGCTGGCCGAGCACATCGTCAACCTCGGCGAAGCGGCCGAGTACATGTTCGACCACACGATCTTCCAGGACAACCTGGTCTTCGTGGACTTCTGCGAGCAGATGGTCAAGGCCACCAACCCGAGCGTCCTGGCCCGCGCGCAGAAGACCAACGCGCCGCGCGGTGACATTCACGGCTACCGGACCATCGCGGACATCATGAAGGCCTTCAACCCCTTCGAGGGCGAGGTCTACAAGGAGGCCCTCAAGGTCTCCCGGACCACCCGTGAGATGTTCTGCCTGATGGAGGGCCGGCACGTCCACCCCTCCACGCTGTATCCGGGCGGTGTCGGCACCATGCCGTCGCCGACCGCGTTCACCGACTACCTCAGCCGGCTGATGCACGTCATCGACTTCGTGAAGAAGGCCGTCGCCATGAACGACGACGTCTTCGACTTCTTCTACGAGGCGCTGCCCGGCTACGAGGAGGTCGGCAAGCGCCGTATCATGCTCGGCTGCTGGGGCGCCTGGCAGGACCCGAAGGTCGTCGACTACAAGTACGAGAACATGAACCGCTGGGGCAAGGCGATGTACGTCACCCCGGGCATCGTGGTCGACGGCGAGCTGGTCACCAACAACCTGGTCGACATCAACCTGGGCCTGCGGATCATGCTGGGCAGCTCGTTCTACGAGGACTGGGTCAACGAGGACCCGTTCGTCACCCACGACCCGCTCGGCAACCCCGTCGACATACGGCACCCGTGGAACCAGACCACCCTCCCGGTGCCGCAGAAGCGGGACTTCGAGGGCAACTACAGCTGGGTGATGAGCCCGCGCTGGTTCGACCAGCGCACCGGCGACCACCTCGCCCTGGACACCGGCGGCGGCCCGCTGGCCCGGCTCTGGTCGACCGCGCTGAACGGCATCGTCGACACGCCGTACATCAAGGCCACCGGCCACAGCGTGCGGATCTCGCTGCCCAAGGGCGAGTCCCTGCCGGAGACCACGCTGGAGTGGAAGATCCCGAAGTGGTCCAACACCCTCGAACGCGACCGCGCCCGGCCGTACTTCGTGGCCTACGCGGCCGCCATGGCCCTGCAGTTCCTGGACGAGGCGATGGGGCTGGTCCGGTCCGGCGACACCAAGGTGTTCGAGGACTTCGAGGTGCCGGACGAAGCGATCGGCTGCGGCTTCCACGAGGCCGTGCGCGGGGTACTCTCGCACCACCTGGTGATCAAGGACAAGAAGATCGCCAACTACCACCCGTACCCGCCGACCCCGTGGAACGCCAGCCCCCGCGACAAGTTCGGCACCCCGGGTCCGTACGAGGACGCCGTGATGGGCCAGCCGATCTTCGAGGAGAACGGCCCGGACGACTTCAAGGGCGTCGACATCATGCGTACGGTCCGCAGCTTCGACCCCTGTCTGCCGTGCGGTGTCCACATGTACACGGGCAAGGGCAAGACGCTGACCGTCACGCACTCGCCGACGTACGGGGCGAATCATGGCTGACGCCGGACGGCTCGACAGCCCTGCGGTCGAGGCCCGGCTGGCCCGGCTCGACGCGCTGCTGGAGAGCCTGGAGTCCGCTCCCGGCCCGACCGGCGGTTCGGCCGTCGAGGCGGTGCGGCTGCTGACCGAGGTCTACGGCGAGGCGCTCGCCCGTGTCCTCGACCACGCGGACCCGGCGGCCGTCCGGCAGCTCGCCGACGACGAGCTCCTCGACCACCTGCTCGTCCTGCACGACATCCATCCCGACCCGCCCGAGCTGCGGGCCGCCCGCGCGGTCGAGCGGCTGCGCCCCGCCGTCCAGGAGCGCGGCGGTGACGTCGAGTGGGCCGGTGTGGAGGGCGAGGTGGGCCGGGTGCGGCTGGCCACGGGCGGCGGTTGCGGCTCGGGGTGCGGCGGAGATACCACTGAGGTGACCGACGCCGTCCGGGAGGCGGTGCTCGCCGCGGCTCCCGAGCTGGCCGACGTGCAGCCGGTGCCCGAGGCCCCGGCGCCCGCCTTCGTGCCCCTGGACTCCCTGCGCCGGCCGCAGGAGGCCCGGTGACAACCGACGGAGCCCTGGCCCGCCTCATCCGTTCCTCGGCCGACCGGCAGCCGGCGGCCGGGGCGGAGGTGTGCGACCTGTGCGCCGAGCCGCTGGCCGGGGACCATCCGCATCTGTACGACACCGGGCAGGCCGAGGTCCGCTGTGCCTGCCGTGCCTGCTCGGTGCTGTTCGCCGACACCCGGCAGGGCATCGGCGCGGGCGACGGCCAGTTCCGGCTGATCCCCACCCGCCGGGTCCGCCTCCCGAAGGTCGACACCGCGGCCCTCGGGGTCCCGGTCGGCCTGGTCTTCTTCGTGCCGCGCGCCGACGGCTCGGTCACCGCCGAGGGGCCGAGCCCGGCGGGGGCCATGCGCTGGGAGGTGGAGGCGGCGGCCTGGCAGCGTGCGGTCGTCGGCTGCCCGCCCCTGGCCGGCATGCCCCCCGACGTCGAGGCGCTGCTGGTCAACACCGTGCACGGCCTGGACCACCACTGGATCGTCCCGGTCGACGACTGCTTCCGCATGCTCGCCGTGGTCCGCCGGGAGTGGCGCGGCCTGTCCGGCGGCGGCCGGATGTGGCCGGCCGTGGAGCGTTTCTTCGAGGAGCTCACCGAGCGGCCTTGAGGAACGGCAACACAGGAAGGAGAAACCCCATGGGCAGCATCAGAGTCGGCCGAGCCCAGGCCCGGCCCGACACACCGTCCCACGTGCCCGGCATGCACCAGGGCAACCGGGGGCCGAACACCGCCCAGACGGGACACCACCAGGACGGCACCGCCGACGCGCGGCGCTCGACCGGGATCCACTGGAAGCGGCACGACGTGCTGCTGGACGTCATGCCGAACATCCCACCCGGATGACACAGAACAGGGAGTGCCCCCTATGAAGATGCAACGCAAGAGAGCCGGAACGGCGGCCCAACGCGTCCTGACCGCCGAGGTCGCCGTGGTGGGCGCGCTGCTCCTGGCGCTGTTCGTCACCGAGATCCCCAGCTTGATGCGCGAGATGAGGATCTGGCGGATCGCCGGCGGGCTGCGCGCCGGTCACCGGTATCCGTGAGCCGGTCGTGCACGAACTGTCGATCGCGACCGCGATCGTGGAGCAGGCCGACGAGTGGGCCCGGGCGGACGGCGCGGACAACGTCTCCGCGGTGACCGTCCGGGTCGGCGAACTGTCCGGGGTCGTCCCCGACGCCCTGGACTTCGCCTTCGAGGTGGCCCGCGACGGCACCGCCCTCGCCGGTGCCCGGCTCGTGGTCGAGCAGGTGACCGCGCGGGCCTGGTGCGGGCCGTGCGCCGAGGAGTTCGCGGTGGGCATGCCGCCGTTCTTCTGGTGCCCGCGCTGCGACCGTCCCTCCACCGAGCTGCGCAGCGGCCGGGAACTGGAGATCACCGAGGTCGAGTGACCCCGCCGGTGCCACGGAAGGCCCGGGCCGCCGCCGGGGTCGTCGTCCTGTCGTCAACAGATACGGGGCAGTTGCTCCCCCAGCGGAAGATCGACGACCCGGGTGCCGCCCAGGCCGGTCGCCACCACCACCATGCCGGGGTGCTCGGTCACGCACTGGCCGATGACCACCGCGCCCGTCCCCTGCGGATGGGCGCGCATCGCCGCGAGTACGGCCTCGGCCTCCGTCGGCGGGACGAAGGCGACGAGCCGCCCCTCGTTGGCGACGTACAGCGGGTCCAGACCGAGGAAACCGCAGGCGTTGGCGACCGCGTCCGGTACCGGGATCGCGCGCTCGGCCAGCCGTACCCCGGTTCCCGAGGCGCGGGCGATCTCGTTCAGCGACGCGGCCAGGCCGCCGCGGGTCGGGTCGCGCAGGACGTGGATGTCGGGGGTGACGTCCAGCATGGTCGCGACCAGGTCGGCCAGCGGCGCGGTGTCGCTGGCGATCTCGACGCCGAACTCCAGCCCCTCGCGCACGCTGAGCACGGCGACACCGTGCAGCCCGATCGGCCCGCTGACGATGACGGCGTCGCCGGGCCGGGCGCGCTGCGGCCGGATGTCGACGCGCTCGGGGACGAGGCCGACGCCGGCGGTGGTGACGTACACCCCGTCCCCGTGGCCGCTCTCGACCACCTTGGTGTCGCCGGTGGCGATCGTGACACCGGCCGTCTCGGCGGCCGCGCCCATGGCCCGCGCGATGCGTTCGACGACGGTCAGCTCGACACCCTCCTCCAGGACGAAGGCGGCGGAGAGGTAGGCGGGGCGGGCGCCGCTCATCGCCAGGTCGTTGACGGTGCCGTTGACGGCGAGGTCGCCGAGGCAGCCGCCGGGGAAGAACAGCGGCCGTACGACGTAGGAGTCGGTGGAGAACGCCAGGCGGGCGCCGCCGAGGTGGAGGACGGCGGAGTCGGTCATCCCTGCAAGGAGGGCGTTGCCGTAGGCGGGGGCGAAGATCTGCTCGATGAGTTCGGCGGAGAGGGCGCCGCCTCCGCCGTGGCCCATGACCACGACCGGCTGGTCGCGGATCGGCGCCGGGCAGCTCCAGTTCGCGGGGTCGACGACGGTCTGCTCAGCCAACGGGGTTCATCTCCTCGCGCGGGAGGGCCGGTTCGGACATCCGGCGGTAGAGGTAGTAGGCGGCGCAGGCGCCCTCGCTGGAGACCATGGTGGCGCCGAGCGGGGTGCGTGGGGTGCAGCTGGTGCCGAAGGCCGCGCAGTCGGTGGGTTTGATGAGCCCCTGCAGGACTTCGCCGGCGCGGCACTCGGCGGGCTCCTCGGTGCGGATGCCGGTGACGTCGAAGCGGTGCTCGGCGTCGAACGCGCGGTAGGCCTCGCTCAGCCGCCAGCCGCTGCCGGGGATGCGGCCGATGCCGCGCCAGGCCCGGTCGGTGACCTCGAAGACCTCCTCGATCATGCGGATGGCGGCCGGGTTGCCGTCGGCGCGCACGGCGCGGGCGTAGGCGTTCTCCACCCGGTGCTCGCCGCGCTCCAGTTGGCCGACCGTGCGGCGGATGCCCTCCAGGATGTCGAGCGGTTCGAAGCCGGTGACGACGATGGGGACCCGGTGCCGTGCGGCGAGTTCGGGGTACTCGGCCATGCCCATCACGCTGCACACGTGCCCGGCGGCCAGGAAGCCCTGCACCCGGCAGGCGGGGGCGGTCATGATGGCCTCGATGGCCGGGGGGACCCGGACATGGGAGACCAGGAGGGTGAAGTTGGCCAGGCCGAGGCGCTTGGCCTGGTGGACGGCCATGGCGTTGGCGGGGGCGGTGGTCTCGAAGCCGATGGCGAAGAACACCACCTGCTTGTCGGGGTGGCGCCGGGCCAGCTGGAGCGCGTCGAGCGGTGAATAGACCACGCGGACGTCCCCGCCCGCGCCCTTGACCCGGAACAGGTCCCGGTCGGTGCCGGGGACCCGGAGCATGTCGCCGAAGGAGCAGAAGATCACGTCGGGGCGGGCGGCGATCTCCAGTGCCTTGTCGATGCACTCCAGCGGGGTGACACAGACCGGGCAGCCCGGTCCGTGGATCAACTCCACCTCATCCGGGAGGAGTTGGTCGATGCCGTGCCGGATGATCGAGTGGGTCTGGCCGCCGCACACCTCCATCAGGGCCCAGGGCCGGGTGGCGGTGGCCCGGATCTCGTCCAGCAGCCGGCGGGCCAGCTGGGGGTCGTTGAACTCGTCGAGGTACTTCACCGGGTCTCGCTCCCCTCGGACTGCTGGGCCGCCTGCTGCCAGGCGTCGCCGAACTCCTCCTCCAGGAGCCCCAGTTCCTCGAAGAGCCTGAGGGAGGCCAGGGCCGACTCCTCGTCAAGTCGCTGCAGGGCGAAGCCCACATGGACGATGACGTACTCGCCGACCTTGACGTCCGACACGTACTCCAGACACGCCTGCTTCTGCACCCCGCCGAAGTCGATCAGGCCGGTGAGCGGATCGGCGGTGTCGTCGATGCTCACGACTCTTCCGGGCACTGCCAAACACATGGGTCACTCCGTCTCGTCGCTGGCTGCGGTACGTCGGTCGTCGTCGGGTCGTCGCCGGTGGGCCGCGACCACCAGTTGCCCGAGGGCCAGTCCGCCGTCGTTCGGCGGGACTTCGCCGTGCCGCAGGACCGTGAATCCGGCGCCGTGCAGCAGGTCCGTGCTCGCGTCTTCGAGGAGCGCGTTGGCGAACACGCCTCCGGTGAGGGCGACGGTGGTCAGTCCGGTGGCCCGGCGCGCGCCGCGGCACAGGTCCAGAACGGCTCGGGCGACCCCTCGGTGGAAGCGGGCCGCGATCACCGGAACGGGCGTGCCGCGCCGCAGGTCGGCGATGATCGCACGCAGGGCGGGGGCCGGGTCGAAGCGGTCGCCGAAGGGGTAGGCGGCCGTCTCCTCGCCCCAGGCCTGGCAGGCCTGCGCCTCCAGCTCCAGGGCGGCCTGGGCCTCGTACCCGGCGCGGTGGCACACGCCCGCGAGGGACGACACGGCGTCGAAGAGGCGGCCCATGCTGGAGGTGGCGACACAGCCGACCTGGCTCGGCAACTGCCGTGCCAGCAGCCTGAGTTCCTCGCGGGAGCAGGCGGCGACACTGGGCAGGTCGGGGTCCCAGGGCAGTCCGGCCGCCCAGAGCCGGGCCAGTGCGGTCCGGCACGGGTTGGCGACGCCCGCGTCCCCGCCGGGCAGCGGGGCCGGGGCGAGGTGGGCGAGGCGCCGGTAGCCGGTGTAGTCGGAGACGAGCACCTCGCCGCCCCAGACGGTGGCGTCGTCGCCGTAGCCGGTGCCGTCGAAGGCGACGCCGATGACGGGTGTGGTGCCGTCGAGGCCCGCCTGGGCCATGGCGGAGGCGATGTGGGCGTGGTGGTGCTGGACGAACACCGGCTTGCCCAGGGCGAGTCGGGTGGCCCGTCGGCGGGCCCAGGCGGCCGAGTGGTAGCCCGGGTGGCGGTCGGCGGCGACGAGTTCGGGGCGGACCCCGGTCAGCCGGTACACGTGCCGTTCCGCCCTGACGGCCGCCTCCAGGGTGGCCAGGTCGCCCATGTCGCCGATGTGCGGCCCGAACCAGGCCAGGTCGCCCTCGCCGACGCACAGCGCGTTCTTGAGGTCGCCGCCGACCGCGAGCGCGGGCCGCACCGGGACCGGCAGGCGCAGCGGGCGCGGCGCGTATCCCCGGGAGCGGCGCAGGACCTGCTCGGTGCCGTCGGCGCGGACCCGCAGCAGGGAGTCGTCGCACGGGGAGGCGATGGGCCGGTCGTGGGCGAGCCAGGCGTCGGCCAGTCCGAACAGCCGGGTCAGCGCCTCGTTGTCGTCCGTGACGATCGGTTCGCCCGAGCGGTTGCCGCTGGTCATGACCAGGACGCGGGGGCCGGGCGGGTCGCCGGGGAGGCCGAACAGCAGGGTGTGGACGGGGGTGTAGGGCAGCAGCACGCCGAGGTGCGGGCTGCCGGGGCAGACGCCGGGCGCGAGCCGGGCGGCGGGGCGGGGGCGGAGGAGGACGATGGGGCGCCGGGGGTTGGTGAGCGCGGTCCGCTCGGCCGTCCCGATCTCGCCGATCCGCTCCGCCTCGCCGAGGTCCGCGCACATCACAGCGAACGGCTTGTCGCCCCGCGCCTTGCGGGTGCGCAGGGTGTCGACGGCCCGGGCATGGGAGGCGTCGCAGGCCAGGTGGTAGCCGCCGATGCCCTTCACGGCGACGATCTGCCCGCCGGCGAGAAGCTCTCGTGCCCGTGAGAGGGCATCACCGTCGCGAGCGCCTCTCACTCCGCTGCCCGCGGCGGGCACCAGCCGCAGCCGGGGACCGCAGTCCGGGCAGGCCACGGGCTGGGCGTGGAAGCGGCGGTCGGCCGGGGCGTCGTACTCGTGGGCGCAGGCGGGACACATGGGGAAGCCGGACATCGTGGTGACCGCGCGGTCGTACGGCATTCCGGTGGCGATGGTGAAGCGGGGTCCGCAGTGGGTGCAGGTGATGAAGGGGTGGCGGTGCCGGCGGTCGGCCGGATCGGCCAGTTCGCGCAGGCACTCGGGGCAGGTGGCGGTGTCGGGCGGGAGGAGGGTGCGGCCCGGGGCCGACTGCTCGGTGGCGCGGATGGTGAAGCCGGGCTCCGCCCCGGTGACCGGTACCTCCTCGATACCCACGGCGGTCACGGTGGCCAGCGGTGGCGGCTCGCCGCCCAGCCGCTCGCAGAACCGTGCGACGCCGGCCGCCGCCCCCTCGACCTCGATGAGCACCCCGCTCGCCGTGTTGCCGACGAACCCGGTGAGCGCGAGTTCGGCGGCCAGGCGGTGGACGTACGGGCGGAAGCCCACGCCCTGTACGGTCCCGCGCACGGTGATGCGCCGGCGGACGGCAGCCGTCGTGGCGGGCGCCGTCACGAGGCGGTGGGAGCGTGGACGTGACCGTGCGGGTGCGGGGCGAGGGGTGGCGTGTGCACGGGGGCGCCGTCCCGTACGGCGAGCACCCGGTCGAGGACCGTGTCGACGCCCTCCCCGGTGCGGGCGCAGGAGCGGATGATCTCCACCCCGGGGTTGACCCGCCGCACGTGCTCGGCGAAGGCGGTCTCGTCGAAGCCGGCCGGCCCGGCGAGGTCGGTCTTGGTGAGCACGACCAGGTGCGCGGAGCCGAAGGCGGTGGGGTACTTCGAGGGCTTGTCCTCGCCCTCGGTCACCGCCATCAGCACGATCCGCAAGTGCTCGCCGAGGTCGTAGGAGGCCGGGCAGACCAGGTTGCCGACGTTCTCCACGAACAGCAGCGCGGTGTCCGGCGGCAGCCAGCCCTCCAGATGGCCGCGGACCTGCCGGGCCTCCAGATGGCACAGCCCGTCGGTGAGCAGCTGCTTCACCGGCGCTCCCGAACGGGCCAGGCGTTTCGCGTCGTTCTCGGTGGCGAGGTCGGCGGTGAAGGCGGCGACGGGGACGCCCCGCTCCCCCGCCCGGGCCAGCACCCGGCCGAGCAGTTCGGTCTTGCCGCTGCCGGGGCTGGAGAGCAGGTTCACCACGCCCACCCCGCGTGCGGCCAGGTCGCTGCGCAGGCTCGCGGCCAGGCCGTCGTTCCGGGCCAGGACGGCCCGGGTGACCTCCTCAGACTGACACATGGGGCGCTCCTCGATCGCTGAGGTGGTGGGAAGGACCTGCGGGGCGGGTGGGTCCGCGTCCTGGTCCGCTAGCGATCCTCCGCGCCGGTGGCGGCTGTCAGCGGGCGACCGGCCGCGGCGGCGGCCGTGGATTCCTCCGGGCGGTCCAACGCAGGCGTGACCAGGGGATCGGCGAGCAGCGCCGGGACCAGGCGGTGCAGGGCGGCGACGGCCCGTCCGACCGCGTCCCGGACGGGTGCGCTCAGTCCGGGGGCGATGTCCTCGTCGCCGCGCGGCAGCTCCCCGGGCTCGCAGGCGAGCACGAGGACGCGGGGCAGGGCCTCCTCGCCGAGGTGGGCGGCGAGCGCGAGCACCTTCGCCGGGTCCATACCGTGCGCCTCGGGCGGGGCCGCCGGGCGGCCGTCGGGGGGTTCGGGCTCGACGAGGGACAGGGTGCCGGGGTGCTCGCCGCGTGCGGCCGTGTCCACGAGCACGACCACCGACCAGCCGTCGAGCAGGGTGTAGGCGAGGTCCATGCCCCGGATGCCGTAGTCCCGGACCCGCGCCTCGGGTGGCAGCGGACGCGCGTCCAGGGCGCGGATCACCTCCGGGCCGAAGGCGTCGTCGCCGAGGAAGATGTTGCCGACGCCCGCCACCAGCAGCCGCGTCACCGGGCACCGCCCGGGACCTTGCGGACGAAGTCGGAGCGCAGGGAGTGGTAGGCGGCGCCCGGGTCGAAGAACACGGCGTGCATCCGGGCGAGTTCGTCCCTGCGGTACTCGGCGAGCGGCCGTTCCTCCTCGTCGGCCCGGCGCGCCGCGGCCTTGGCGGCGATCCGGCGGTGGAGATCCGGAGTGCGCGCGAGCTCGGCCGCCACTCGTTCGACCTCGGCGGTGAAGCCCTGCGCGGGGACCGGCAGCAGCCGGTCGACGAGCCCGGTCCGGGCGGCTGTCGCGGCGCTCACCGGCCGGGCCTGCTCCGTCAGCCGCCGGGCGGTGTCCGCGCCGGCGCGGCGCGGCAGCGAGTACGTCCAGAACTCCGAGCCGTACAGGCCCATCCGCCGGTAGTGCGGGTTGAGGACGGCACCGGCCCGGCACCAGACCTCGTCGGCGGCGAGGGCGAGCATGGCACCGCCGGCCGCCGCGTTGCCGCCGAGCGCGGCCACGACGAGCCGGTCGGTGGTCCGCAGCACGGCCTCGACCAGGTCGTCCATGGCGTCGAGGTTGGCCCGGGACTCCTCGGCGGGGTCCGCGGCGGCCTCGATGACGTTGAGGTGGATGCCGTTGGAGAAGAAGTCGCGCCGGCCGCCGAGCACCAGGACCCGGGTGGGCCGGTCCAGGGCGTACCGGTAGGCGGCGAGCAGGCGCCGGCAGTGGTCGGTGCTCATCGCCCCGCCGGGGAAGGAGAAGCCGACGAGGCCGACGTCGCCGAGCTGCCGGTAGCGGATGTCGGTCCAGGTGCGGCGGTCCGCGGGCAGTTCGAGCGGGGCGGGGCTCTCGGGGAGGGCCGGGGTGGCGAGGCCGTCGGTGGCGGGGCGGGCCAGGACGTCGGTGGCGGGGCGGCGGAAGGGGGCCGGGTCGCCGGAGTTCTTGCGGGGGCGCAGTTCCGGGATCCAGACGGCGCCGTCGCGGGTGGCCCGGCAGACCGCGCCCGCCCGGGTCGCGAGCAGCTCACCGGGTGCTCCGCGCAGTCGGTCCTCGGGGTGGCCGCCGTGCAGGAACACCTCACGGCCGAGGAGTTCGTCCAGCACCCCGGGCTGCGAGTCGGCCCCGCGCAGCTTGCGCAGCACCGTCGCGGTGTCGTCTTTCGCCCAGTCGATCCACCGCCGCCGCTGCCGGAAGACGTCACGCCAGACGACCTGCCCGCGGATGGCGGGATCGCTCTGCGGACGCGGTTTGTACGAGCCGTCCGCGTACCGTCGTACGGCCCGGTGGACGGCGGTGAGGGCGGCGTCGGCGGCCTCGTTGCGGTAGAGGTCGCTCTTGCCGACCGGCGCCACCGGGAACGGCTCGCTCGCCCAGACCGCGCCCGCGTCCATGGCCGCCTCGGCCTGGAGCACGGTCACCCCCCACTCGGCCGCCCGGCCGGCGATGGCCCAGTCGAGGGAGGAGGGGCCCCGGTCGCCGAGCGGTCCCGGATGGACGATCAGGCAGGTGTGCCGCTGCCAGACGTCCTCGGGGAGTGCCGTCTTCAGCATCGGCGCGATGATCATCTCCGGGCGCCGGTCCCGTACGGCGCGGCGGACGGCGTCGGGGCCGTGGCCGGCGAGGACGACGTCCACCCGGTGGCCGAGGTCGGACAGTTCGGCGTAGACCCGCTGGGACAGGCTGTTGAACGCGCTTGCGACGAGCAGAATGTCCATGGTGCGGCATATTTGCCGCTTCAGCGGCTCCCGGAAAGGACCCGTGCGGCGTTTCGCCGGCCGTCCTGCGCCGGGCGGCCCTCCCCTGCCCGTGCCGGGCGCCCCTCCCGCGCCCGGAACGCCCACTCCATCCTGGGCTCCATCACACACCGGAAGGCCCGGCGCACCGGCGCTGTGCACA
Source organism: Streptomyces sp. GbtcB6 (assembly GCF_019091475.1). Classification (NCBI taxonomy): domain Bacteria; kingdom Bacillati; phylum Actinomycetota; class Actinomycetes; order Kitasatosporales; family Streptomycetaceae; genus Streptomyces; species Streptomyces sp. GbtcB6. Next base: position 20,392 of record NZ_JAGXJL010000002.1, read on the forward strand.
ACAGGCTCACCACCACGGCGGCGACGAGGGTGGCGGTCAGCGCGCCCAGCGGGCCGTGCATCCAGGCCGGGGCGTACCAGTGGGCGGGCTTGGCGCCCTGTGCGACGAAGCCGTGCAGCAGATAGCCGTACAGCGTGCCCGCACCGAGGGCGGTGAACCAGGTGCGGCGGCCCGGGACCCAGGCGAGGAAGCAGGCGGCCAGCACCAGGGAGCAGCCGAAGGTGGCGAGGGTCATGACGGGCCCGTACCAGGCGGGCACGCCGAGCTGCTCGGCGCTGTCCCGGTGGAAGAACCAGCGGTAGCCCAGGTGGGGCACCGACCAGTAGGCCACGGCGAGCGCGCAGCCGACGACGGGGACGGCGCAGAGGCGCACGCTCCAGCGGCGCAGCAGACCGAAGTGCTCCGGCCGCAGGCACAGGCCGAGCACGAAGTACGGCAGGAACTGCAGGACCCGCTGCAGGTCGAGGTCGCTGCCGATGGACGACGACAGGCTCGCGAGCATGGCGATCGCGAGCGCGACGGGCAGCGGCCACCGCAGCAGCCGCCAGACCGGCGTGGTCAGCCGCCAGATGAACAGGGCCGCCAGGAACCAGGTCAGATACAGCGGGTCCAGCAGGCTGATCTCGCGGTCCGGGGCGTGGTCGCTCCAGCGGGTGAAGAGGGTGTAGGCGACCTCGAACACCACGTAGGGCACGGCGACCCCGGTGACCAGCCGCCGGATCCGGGCCGGGCTCGCGTCGAAGCTGCGGGAGAAGTAGCCGGAGACGACGATGAACGCCGGCATGTGGAAGGCGTACACGAACGTGTAGAGCGCGGTGACGGTACGGCTGTCCGAGCGCAGCGGCTCCCAGGCGTGCCCCACGGCCACCAGCACGATCGCCAGGTACTTCGCGTTGTCGAAGTAGGCGTCGCGGCGTGCGGCCGGTGGACCGCTGCGGTCGGCCGGGCCCGGACGGGGCGGCGGGACCGGTGCGCGGTCCGCGGCGGGCGCGGGAGCGGGCGACTTGTCGACTGCGGTTGCTGTTTCGCGGAAGCCGGACAGACCAGAACACCTCTCGTACGACATGCGCTCCGCAGAGCGACGGGGGCCCGGGGGGCGGGGGGGACTCCGGTCACGCTGCTCTCCGGATTCCAGCGGAGTAAACCCGTCATGCTGTTCGAATGCAAAGGGGGAAACGAGATCCGTTCGATGCGCCTCGGCACGAAGATGGTTCCGCCCGTGTCGACCGATGCCTCTTTGGAGCGTGCCGCGTGACGTCGTCGGACCGTGTCTCCGCACGATTTTCAGAACTGCTGGACACCCGCCCGGAGACCCTGCGGGAAGCCGCGGAGGACTTCGGCCACCTGGTGAGCGCACCGCCGCTGGGCGTGCTGCGGCCCCGGTCGGCGGCCGAGGTCAGGGACGCGCTGGCGTATGCCGGGCCGCGCGGGATCCCGGTGGCGGCGCGGGCCGGCGGTCACTCGATGTACGGCCAGGGCCAGGCCCGCGGCGGGTTCGTCCTCGACCTGCGCGAGCTGAGCGCGGTCGGGCCGGTGGCCGGGGACCGGGTGGAGGTCCGGGCGGGGGCGCTGTGGCGGGACGTGCTCGCGGCGACCCTGCCGTACGGGCTCGCCCCGCCCGTGCTCACCGACTACCTCGGTGCCGGTGTCGGCGGTGTGCTGAGCGTGGGCGGGCTGGGCGGCGCCAGTCACCGGCACGGCCTGGTCGCGGACTCGGTGCTGGAGCTGGAGGTGGTGACCGGGGCCGGCGAGCACCTGGTCTGCTCCCCGGAACACCACGGCGCCCTCTTCCACGCGGTCCTGGCCGGCCTGGGGCAGGTGGCCGTCATCGTCCGGGCCACCCTGCGCCTGTCCCCCGCACCGGCCCTGGTGCGCCGCTACTGCCTGTACTACCCCGACCTCGACACCTACCTGGCCGACCAGCACCTGCTGGCGACGGACCGGCGCTTCGACCACCTCGAAGGCCAGGCCCGCCCCGCCGAGGACACCGCCGAGGACACCGCTGGCGGCTGGACCTACATGGTCGAGGCCGTGGCCGCCCACCAGGGGCCGACCCCGCCCGACGACAGGCTCCTCCTCGGTGACCTCTCCTTCGCCACGTCGGAGAGCACGGACCTCGGATACGCCGAGTTCGCGAACCGGGTCGCCACCGACGAGGAGATCCTGCGCGCCACCGGCGAGTGGCTGCACCCGCATCCCTGGCTGAACCTGCTGCTCCCCGAGGACACCGCCGCTTCCGTCGTGACCGGCATCCTCGCCGACCCCGGCTACCGGGACCTGCGCGCGGGCGGCCTGGTCCTGCTCTACCCCCTGCTCACCCGCACCCTGCGGGCCCCGCTGTTCCGCCGTCCGCGCGGTGAGGTCGTCCATCTGCTCGCCCTGTTGCGCACCGCGGCCCCCGGCACGGCAGACCCGATGGTGGCCGCCAACCGCAGGGCGTACGAGTACGCGCGGGCGAAGGGCGCCGTCGCCTATCCGGTGAACGCGCTGCCGATGTCCCCCGCCGACTGGCGGGAGCACTACGGCAGCCAGTGGAGCACCCTCGCCGAGGCCAAGAGCGTCCACGACCCGCACGGCATCCTGGGCCGGGGGCACGGCCTGTGGGGACCGTCGTGAGGCGGGAGCGGACAGGAGCGTCGGCATCGGGTTCCGCCGTGGTGTCGATTCCGGCCGGCTCCGTTCGTCGGTGGGATACAGGAAGCTCTTGAGGACCGGGAGGAACCATGAAGTACATGTTGCTGGTCTGCGGCGACGACACCGCCGACGCGTCCGGGATGGCGCCGGTCGAACCCTGGGTGGAGGAGCACGGTGTCCGGCGCGGGGTCCGGTTGTACGGCCACCGGCTGCAGCTGCCGGACCGGGCGGTCACCGTGCGGGTGCGGGACGGGGAGGTGCTGCGGACCGACGGGCCGTTCGCGGAGACGAAGGAGTACGTGGCCGGGTTCGACGTCGTCGACTGCGACAGCCTGGAGGAGGCCGTGCGGGTCGCCGCCGGGCACCCGGTGGCCACGATCGGGGCCATGGAGGTACGCCCGTTCTGGGACGAGGGGCTCATGGAGGACGCCGAGACGGCCGTCCGCCGGATCGACGCCGAACTGACGGAGGCGGCCCGCGACCGGGACATCGACCGGATGACGGCCTGCTACGCGCCCGACGCGGAGGTCTTCGGGCCCACCGGTGCAGAGGTGCAGTCGGGAATCGGCGCGCTGCGCAAGGCGGTCGAGGCGTGGTTCGCGACGCTGAGCGGGCCCGTGCACCGCGAGGTGCTCGAACTCCGCGTGCGCCCCGGGGAGGGCAGCACCTTCAGCCACGCCCTCGTCCGGATCCACGGCACCCGTGTGACCGGGGAGCCCCTGGACCGGGTGGTGCGTGCGACCACCGGCTACCGGGACACCGGTTTCAGCTGGCTGATCGCCCATGAACACGTCTCGGTGCCCCTGGAGGCGAAGCCGTCATGAAGTACGTCATGTTCATCTGCACACCTGTGGGCGGTGCGGAGCTCGGCCCCGCCGAGATCGCCGAGGACCCGCGCTTCACCTCGTACCTCCACGAGGTCCGTACCCGGGACGTCGTCAGGGGCGGTGCCCGGCTGCGGCCCGCCGCCGACGCGACGACCGTCCGGGTCCAGGGTGACGAAGTGCTGCTGAGCGACGGGCCGTTCGCCGAGACCAAGGAGTACATCGCGGGCTTCGACGTCATCGAGGTCGCCGACCTCGACGAGGCGATCGCGCTGGCCTCCCGGCACCCCGCGACGCTCGCCGGCGGCTCGGTAGAGGTACGGCCGGTCTGGGAGTGAGCACCACGGACGAGGTCGCGGAGGCCGTCGCCGCCGCCTTCCGCGCGGAGTGGGCCCAGGTCGTCGCCACCCTGATCCGGGTGACCGGCGACTGGGACCTCGCCGAGGAGTGCGCGCAGGACGCCTTCGCCCAGGCGCTGGAGCGGTGGCGGCGCGACGGCGTGCCGGGCCGCCCCGGCGCCTGGCTGACCACGACCGCCCGCAACCGCGCCCTGGACGTGCTGCGCAGGGAAGCGGTGGGGGCCCGGAAGCTGCGGGAGGCGGCGGTGCCGGCACGGGACGAGGGACCGTACGACCCGGACCACGAGGGCGACGACAGCGGGGTGGCGGACGACCGGCTGCGGCTGGTCTTCACCTGCTGCCACCCCGCGCTGCCCATCGAGGCCCGGGTCGCACTCACGCTGCGCACCCTCGCCGGGCTGACCACGCCCGAGATCGCCCGCGCCTTCCTCGTCCCCGAGGCGACGATGGCACAGCGGCTGGTGCGGGCCAAGCGGAAGATCCGCAACGCCGGCATCCCGTACCGGGTGCCGCCCGCGCATCTGCTGCCCGAACGCACGACGGGCGTCCTCGGCGTGCTCTACCTGCTGTTCAACGAGGGGTACGCGGCCACGGCCGGCGCCGACCTGATGCGGACCGGCCTGTGCGCCGAGGCGATCCGGCTGGCCCGGCTGCTCGCCGGGCTGATGCCCGACGAACCGGAGGTCGTCGGGCTGCTCGCGCTTCTGCTGCTGCACGACGCCCGCCGGGACACCCGGGTGGACGCGGCCGGCGACCTGGTGACCCTGGAGGACCAGGACCGCACGGCCTGGGACCGCGCCGAGATCGACGAGGGCACCGCGCTCCTGGAGGGCGCGCTGCGCCGGGGCCGCCCCGGCCCCTACCAGATCCAGGCCGCCATCGCGGCCTGTCACACCACCGCGCCGGCAGCCGCCGACACCGACTGGGCCGACATCGCCGGCCTCTACGGCGAACTCCAGCGGTACGTCCCCTCGGCCGTGGTCCGGCTGAACCGCGCGGTCGCCGTGGGCATGGCCGAGGGCGGGGAGGCGGGGCTCGCCCTGGTGGCGGAGCTGGAGGCGGAGGACAACCTGGCCGGCTACCACCTGCTGCCCGCGACCCGCGCCGACCTGCTGCGCCGCATGGGGCGTACGCGGGAGGCGGCCGAGGCATACGTGCGGGCACTGGAGCTGGTGGAGAACACGGCGGAACGCAGGTTCCTGGAGCGGCGGCTCATCGAGTGTCGCGGTGCCGGGGGCTGACCGCAGGCTCAGGCCGGGGGTTGCCCCGACTCCGGATACGGCAGCCCACTGGAGTGATCGCGCGGCCCGCCCTGCCTAGCCTGTGGACGCATGGCAACCCACTCCTTGAAGGCCGCCCTGGCGTTATCGGTGGCGGCGACGGTGCTGGCCTGCGCACCGGCGGCCACCGCGCAGTCGTCGCCTCCGCGGCCGTCCGCGCGCTGCGGTCCGCATGACGGCGTCCGCGGCGCGCTCACCACCCTGACCACCCGCGATCACATCGCCGGAGCCTCGGTCCTCGCCGACGGCCCCTGCGGGCACTGGACCGAGACGGCCGGTACGGCCGATCTGCGCACCGGCCGCCCCATGAACACCACCGACCGGCTGCGCGTCGGCAGCGTCACCAAGACGTTCACCGCGACCGTCGTCCTGCAGCTCGCCGCCGAGCACCGGCTCTCGCTCGACGCCCCCGTCGACCGCTACCTGCCCGGGCTGATCAATGCCCACGGCTACGACGGACGCCACATCACCGTACGAGAACTCCTGCGCCACACCAGCGGGTTGCCCGACTATCTCGACGCACCCGAGTGGGAGCACCCGGAGCTGCTGAGGTACCGCCACTTCGAGCCACGTGAGTTGATCGCGCGCGCCCTCGAACTGCCGCGTCCGCAGCAGTCGTGGCACTACGCGACCACCAACTACCTGGTGCTGGGCCTGATCGTCCGGCAGGTCACCGGTCACGGTCCCGAGGACGAGATCAGCCGACGGATCATCGAGCCCCTCGGGATGCGCGACACGTACTGGCCGGGTGACGAGACCCGTATCCAAGGGGCTTACTCCCACAGCTACTTCACCTCCGGCGACGGGCGACGCGTCGACGGCACCGAGTGGAACACCTCCTTCGGCGGCGTCGGTGGTGCCCTCGTCTCCACGCAGGGCGATCTCACCCGGTTCGCCACCGCGCTGCTCGGCGGCCGGCTGCTGCCCGCCGCCCAACTCGCCGAAATGCGGCGGACGGTGGCCGCCGCCCCGGACCGGCTGTGGCCCGGTGCCCGGTACGGGCTCGGACTCATCTCCTCACCGTTGTCGTGCGGCGGGATGTGGTGGGGGCATGCCGGAACCGTGCCCGGGGGCCATCGCGCGCTGGTCGCCGTCGGCCCCGGCGGGCGCAGTGTGGCCGTCGCCCTCAACCAGGTGCCGGACGGCCTCCAGGCCGAACTGGACTTCCAGGACCTCGTCGACAAGTCCCTCTGCGACTCCGAAAGGACCTCCGCATGACCGGCTTCGCGGCCACGGCCGCCCTGGCCCTGGCGAGCGCCCTGGCCCTCGGCACCACACCGGTCACCGCCGACACCCCGGACCCGCTGGCCCGCTACCACCACCAGCACCTCGCCTGGAGGAGCTGCGTGCTCGGTCCCGACGACGACACCGGCAAGGACCTCGAGAAGGCGGGCGCCCAATGCGCCGACGTCACCGTGCCGTTGGACTACGACGACCCGGGCGGCCGTACGATCACCGTGGCCGTCTCCAGGATCAGGGCCACCGACACCGCGCACCGCGTCGGCGCGCTGCTGCTCAACAGCGGTGGCCCGGGCGGGCAGACACTCGGTGACCCGCCGTGGGTGCGGGAGGCGATGAAGGACACCGGCGAGCGGTACGACGTGGTCGGCGTGGATCCCCGTTTCGTGGGCCGCAGCACCCCGCTGGACTGCCACTGGCCGACCGGGTCGCAGTTCCGCAGCCCGGGGCCCGACCGCGCCGGCTTCGACCGCTCGACCGCCTTCGCGGAGGAACTCGCCCGCGACTGCCGGAAGTACGAGGGCGACGTGCTGCCGTACGCCACCACCCGGAACACCGCACGGGACATGGACGTGATCCGTGCGGCGCTCGGTGAGCGGCGGATCTCCTACCTCGGCTACTCGTACGGCAGTTACCTCGGCGAGGTCTACGCCACGATGTTCCCGAAACGCACGGACCGGGTCGTCCTGGACGGGGTGATCGATCCCGACCGCTACAACCCGCGGCTGCTGCGCGGCGCGGAGTCCGCCAACCGGCACGCCCTGCGGGACTGGGCCGCCTGGGCCGCCGCCCGCGACACGACGTACGGGCTGGGCCGCGGTCGGGACGCGGTGCTGGCGGTCGTGGACCGGGTCCAGGCCGCCGCCGGGCGCGCGCCGCTGCGGGTGGGCGGCTACCGGGTGGACGAGAGCGTCGCGCCGATGGTCGTCTTCAACGGCCTCTCGCAGGACAACGACGCGGCGTACGGCGACTTCGCGGCGGCCGTACGCGACCTGCGTGACGCGGCCGACGGCAGGACGGTCGTCCCGAGTCCGTGGCTCGCCGACTCGCTCGGCTTTCTGCTGACCGGTTCCGAGTCGGAGTACGGCAGCGTGCAGACGTCCATCCTCTGCGGTGACGTCGGCGCGCCGCGCGATCCGGAGACGTACTGGCGTGACGTGCAACGCGCCCGGACGCAGGACCCGTTGTTCGGGCCGGTGACCAACGACATCGGACCGTGCGCGTTCTGGGACGCGCCGCGCGAGCGCCCGACCACGATCAGGGACGACCTGCCGGCGCTGCTCGTCAACGCGACCGGCGACCCGCGCACCACCTATCAGGGTGCGCAGGCGGTGCGGCGTGCCTGGCCCGGCTCCCGGCTGGTGACCCTGAGCGGCGCCGACCAGCACGCGGTGTTCGGCGTCTACGGCAGCGACTGCGCCGACACGACGGTCAACGCATACCTGGCCACCGGGCGGTTGCCGGCCACGGACGTCACCTGCAACGCGTCCCCGCACTGACGGGCGCCTCCGGGCCGTCCTGACGGGGACGGCCCGGAGCTCCGCGCCAGGATCAGGCCCCGTCGCGCCGCCGTGACTCCTGCGCGAGCGCTCTGAACTCCCGCCATTCCACCTGCGGCCGGGACAGGCCGCGCCGCCGCAGATAGCGGTCGGTGGCCCGCCTGGTGCTGCGGAGCACGTTCACCGCGTCGCTGACCCGGCCCGATCCCATCGGCTCCACCACCTTGGTGGGGACCAGCAGCAGTCCGGAGCCGCTCTCGCGCAGTTCGCCGCGCACGAGCGCGTTCTGCATGTGGTTGAGGCGCTCGTCGTGCCGGTGCACCAGCAGGGCGGCGGGGCCCGGAGCGGCCGGGCAGTCGGCCGGTACGTCCACGGCGAACCCCTCGCCCGCGGGCACCGGCCGGGTGCGGGCCAGTACCGGCGCCCCGGAGGCGTCGCGCGCTGCGAGCACCGCCGTCGGGAAGCGGGCGAGCTGCGCGGCGCCCAACAGGTCACCGGCCGCCGCCGCGGGCGCGGGCGCGGGCGCGGGCACGTCGGACGTGGGCAACGGCGGCCGTACGACGACCTGGTCGGGCGTCACCGTGATCAGCAGCCGCAGGTAGTACCAGTCCATCACCAGCCGCATCGGTGCCGTGACGTACGACCTGCTGTGCGGCTGCCGTTCGAACAGCATCCGCCAGTAGTCCTCGGCGCCCTGCGGCCCGGTCATGATCTCGTCGGGGCAGTCGGCGTGGCCGCCGACGAATATCTGCGGGGCCTTCTCCAGGCGGCTGCCGGTGGGGTCGGAGAAGAGCAGGGCGACGCGGCCGTCCCGGCGGATGTTCAGCGCCTTCTGCGCGAACGCCAGGGAGGTGCTGAGCAGCAGCGTCCCGTCCGGGCGCCGCCGCACGGCCGTCGGCCAGGCGAGCGGGGTGCCGTCCCGGCCCAGGGTGACGAACTCGCAGGTCCGGTAGGCGTCCAGGACGTCGAGCGGGGCGGAGTCGAGGAGGGCCATGGTCTACTCTCCGTCCAGCGGGGCGCGCATGGTCCGGCAGTAGGCAGCGTACTGGCGGCGGCCGACGGCCTGCCAGAGCAGCCGGCCGATCAGCGGGGCCTTGCCCAGGAAGACGGCGCTCTCCTCGGGGGTGGCCTCCTCCAGGATCGCGCCGAGGGCCAGCAGGCGCTTGTTCTTCGGCAGCCCTTCCAGGCCGCGCTGTCCGACCAGTTCCCATTCCGGGACGGTCAGATGCTCGGCGATCAGGGGCAGCACCGAGCGTTCCTCCTCGTCGAGGTGGTCCAGGAGCGCGATCCGGTGCGCGTCCAGCGCCAGCGCCAGTTCCTCGCCGGGTATCCGGTCTCCGGACCGCTCCCACAGGGGCATCCACTCGGTGACCGCCGCCAGGGTGCGGTCGATCGCCTCGTGCTGCTCCGTCATCCGCTCCACCAGCGCCTCGTCGTGCGCGGCCCGGGCCCGCAGCAGCGGCCAGATCAGCTCGTCCTCGGCGTGGTGATGGTGGTGCAGGCCGAGGGTGTAGTCGCGCAGGGCGGCGGCTACCTGTACCGCACGGGCCCGGTCGCCGTCGGGCACCGCGCGCACCAGCCGGGGCAGCAGCGCCGACTCGCGGCGGAAGACCCGGTGGACCACGACCATCTCGTGGGTATGAGGACGCTCCGCGGTGGCGGAGGCGCCGTGACTGCTGTTGAGGGACACGCTTTCCTGCTCCAACGATCTGGTGTGTACGTCAGCCGCCCACCGTTGCCCACCTCTCTTGGCGTCCGCTTGGCGACCGGCTTGGCGCCCGGATCGGCGGCGCGTCGACGGTCGGCCCGCCGGCCTCGTACAGCGCGCGTTCAACATCTGTTGACAGGATCGATGCAGCGCTCGGGTAGATTCCCGCGCCGTGCTGCGTTTGCGAGTCCTGGGTCCGCTGGGTGCCGAAGTCGCCGGAACACCCGTCGAGTTGGGTGCTCCGCGGCAGCGTGCCGTGCTGGGCCTGCTGGTCGCGGCCCGCGGCGGTGTCGTGCCGGTCGACCGGATGACGGACGCGCTGTGGCGGGGCGAGCCGCCGGCCAAGGCCGCCGTGTCGCTGCACGCCTACCTGTCCAACCTGCGCCGGACGCTGGAGCCGGGGCGGCCGCCACGGGCCCCGGCCACCGTCCTGGTCACCACGGCGCCCGGATACGCCCTGCGGCTGGCCGGGGACGCGGTGGACGCCTGGCGGTTCGAGACCTGGATCGGGCGTGCCCGTACCGCCCCGCCCGAGGAGGCCCGGCGGCTGCTCGCCGAGGCGCTGGGCTGGTGGCAGGGACCGGCCTTCGCCGAGCACGCGGACGAGGAGTGGGCCGCCGTCGAGGTGGCCCGGCTGACCGGGCTGCGCGCGGAGGCCCGGGAACTCGCCGTGGCCGCGGACCTGCGCACCGGCCGGGCGGCACAGGCCGCGGCCGACGCCGGGTCGCTCGTCCGGGACAGCCCGCTGCGCGAGGAGGGCTGGCGGCTGCTCGCCCTCGCCCACTGGGCCTGCAGCCGGCGGGCCGACGCCCTCGCCGCGCTGCGCCGGGCCACCGCCGTGCTGCGCGCCGAACTCGGCTGCGACCCCGGGCCCGCCCTGCGGGAGCTGGAGCACGCCGTGCTCAACGGGCGGCTCGACGTGCTGCGTGCGGCCGTGCCCGAGGCCGAGCCCGTCGCCGAACTCGCCGCGCGCACCGGGCGCGGACTGTTCGTCGGCAGGGGCCCGGAACTGCGGAGCCTGGACGGGGCGGCCCGGGCCGCGCGGCAGACGGGCGGCCTCGTGCTGGTCACGGGCGCGGCCGGGGCGGGCAAGTCCGCGTTCCTCGACCGGGCCGCCGCCCGGCTGCGGGAGGCGGGCTGGCGGGTGGTGATCGGGCGCTGCCCCGAGTACGAGGGCGCACCGCCCGCCTGGGCCTGGGTGGAGGCGCTCGGCGCGCTCGCCCGCGAGGTGCCGCCGGCCCGCCCGGAGGAGCTGGCGGTACTGCTGCGGGAGCCGGAGAGCACGGCCGGCCCGACCCAGTCCGAGGCCACCGCCGGCCGCTTCCGTATGCACCGCGCCTTCGCCGCCTGGCTGCGCGACGCGGCCTCCCGCGCTCCCCTCGCCGTCCTGCTGGAGGACCTGCACCGGGCGGACGCCGAGACCCTCGCCCTGGTCGAGGCGGCGGCCGCCGTCACCGGGGTGCCCCTGCTCACCGTCGCCGGTTACCGGCCCACCGAGGTCGGCGAGCACCTCCTCAAGACCCTCGCCCAGCTCGCCCCGGCCGCCCCGCACCGGATCACGCTCGGCGGCCTGACCCCACGGGAGACCGCCACCCTCGTCGACGCCGTCTGCGGGGCGCCCGTGGATCCGGCGACCGTGACGGCGCTGGCCGAGCGCACCGGCGGCAATCCGTTCTACGTCCTGGAGAGCGCCCGTCTCCTGGCCGACGAGGGCGCCCTGGTCGCGGTCTCCGAGGTCCCCCAGGGCGTGCGTGACGTGCTGCGCCGGCGCCTCGCCCTGCTGCCCGCCGCCGCCCGGTCCGTCGTACAGCTCACCGCGGTGCTGGGCCTGGAGGCCGAGGTCGCGCTGCTCGTGGACGCCGCCGAGGCGGACGAGGAACAGGTGCTGGAGGGTCTCGACGCGGCGCTGGCCGCCGGTCTGCTCGCCGAACCCGGGCCGGGCCGCGTCCGGTTCGTGCACGCCCTGGTCCGCGACACCGTCTACGCCGACCTGTCCGGTGCCCGGCGCTCCCGGCTGCACGCCCGGGTCGCGCGCCTCCTGCGCCACCACCGTCCCGCCGAACTCGCGGCTCTGGCACATCACTTCGCCCGCTCCGGCAGCGCGGCGGACGCCCCGCTCGCCGTGGACTACGCGCTGCGGGCGGCCGAGGCCGCCGAACGGCGCTACGCCCACGACGTCGCCGTCGCCCTGATCCAGCAGGCGATCGACACCCATACCGCGACCACCGGCGACGACGCCCCGCCCGACCGGCTGATCGAGCTGCTGGTACGGCTGCTCGGGGCGCAGGTGCGGACCGGTGCCACGGACGCGGCCAGGCGCACCCGGCAGCGCGCGGTGGAACTCGCCGAACAGGCCGACCGGGGCGACCTGGTCGCGGCCGTGTACGGGGTGTGGACCGAGCCCGCGGCCTGGCGCAGCCGGCTCGAGGGACGGTACGACCGGACCGCGCTGGCCCGCCTCGAACGGCTCGCGGCCGATCCCGGCCTCGACGGCCCGACCCGGGCCCGAGTCCTGCAGGCCCTTGTCGACGCGGTCGCCGCCGAGGACCCGCCCCGGGCCCTGGAGGCGGCCCGCGACCAGCTGGCACTCGCCCGCGCCGACGGCGAACCCTCCCTGATGGCCGCCGCGTTGATGACCTCGGCGCGGTTGCTGCCGCACGAGACCCGGACCGGCACCCGGCCGTCGCTCACCGCCGAACTGCGCGAACTCGCCCACGCCCACGACCTGCCCGCCTATCGCTGGGTCTGCGAGAACCTGGACGCGATGACCGCCGCCGCCCGCAACGACCCCGCCGCCGTGCAGCGGCACACCGCGGAGGGCCTGGTCCTCGCCCGCCGCTACCGCATGGTGTGGGCGCAGGGGCTCAGCGCCGCGACCTCCGCGATGCTGGCCACCGTGGCCGGGCGTTTCGAGGCGGCGGAGGCCGCCTACGCCGAGGCGGACACCCTGCTGCGGCAAGTGGGCGCCCACCACGCCACCGGTGTGCGCGCGCTGGCGCTGATCAACATACGGCTCGTCCAGGGCCGGGCGGCCGAGATCGAACCGGTGGTCCGTGCCGTGTACGAGTCCGCCGGAGCTCCGGTCGCGGTGCCCCGGGCACTGGTCCTGGCCCGGCTGGGCAGACTCGACGAGGCCCTGGCCGTACCCGTGTCCCCGGAGCCGTTGCAGGACCATCTCTACGGTCTGGAGCTCGACTTCCGCGCCCAGCTCGCCGTGCTCCACCGGGACCGCGACTCGGCGGCCGCCCTGCTCGGGCATCTGCTGCCGCTGCGGGACCAGCTGGCGGGCGCGGCGGGCGCGGTGTACGCGAGCCGTCCGCTCGCGCATGCCCTCGCCGACCTGCAGCGGCTTCTCGGCGAGGACCGGGCGGCGGCCGAGGGCTATGCGCTGGCCGAACGCACCGCGCACGCCTGGGGATCGGCCCACCTCGCGGCGAACGCCCGCCGGGCGGCGGCGGACCTGGCCGAGGCCCGGGCCCGCCGCCGCACCTTCGCGACCTGACGGCCCGGCACCGGGCCGCCCCCGTCGTCAGCCGCCGAGTGCGGTGTTCACCACCGCCTTGGCCTCCTCCTGTACCCGGGCCAGGTGGTCGGGGCCCCGGAAGGACTCGGCGTAGATCTTGTAGACGTCCTCGGTGCCGGACGGGCGGGCCGCGAACCAGGCGTTCTCCGTGGTCACCTTGATCCCGCCGATCGCCGCGCCGTTGCCCGGTGCCTCGGTGAGGACGGCGGTGACCGGCTCTCCCGCCAGGGTCTCGGCGGTGACCTGGGCCGGGGAGAGCTTGGCGAGGAGGGCCTTCTCCTCGCGGGAGGCGGGGGCGTCGATGCGGGCGTAGGCGGGTTCGCCGAAGCGGGCGGTGAGGTCGGCGTAGTGCTCGGACGGGGTCTTGTCCGTCACGGCCGTGATCTCGGAGGCGAGCAGGGCGAGCAGGATGCCGTCCTTGTCGGTGGTCCACACCGAGCCGTCCCGGCGCAGGAAGGAGGCGCCGGCCGACTCCTCGCCGCCGAACCCGATGGCGCCGCCGGCCAGTCCGTCCACGAACCACTTGAACCCGACCGGGACCTCGACCAGTTGACGGCCGAGGTCGGCGGCCACCCGGTCGATCATCGAGGAGGAGACGAGGGTCTTGCCGATGCCGGTGCTCGCCGGCCACCGGTCGCGGTGGCGGTAGAGGTAGGAGATGGCCACGGCCAGGTAGTGGTTGGGGTTCATCAGGCCGGCGTCGCGGGTGACGATGCCGTGCCGGTCGGCGTCGGCGTCGTTGCCGGTGGCGACCCGGAACTCGGCGCGCTTCTCGATCAGGGAGGCCATCGCGTACGGCGACGAGCAGTCCATGCGGATCTTGCCGTCCCAGTCCAGCGTCATGAACCGCCAGGTGGGGTCGGTGTACGGGTTGACCACGGTGAGGTCGAGCCCGTGCCGTTCGGCGATCCGCCCCCAGTAGGCGACGGAGGCACCGCCGAGCGGGTCGGCGCCGATGCGCAGCCCGGACGCCCGGACCGCGTCGAGGTCCAGGACGCTGGGGAGGTCGTCGACGTAGGTGCCGAGGAAGTCGTACCGGCCGGTGGCCGGCGCGGCGAGCGCGCGCTCGTACGGGATGCGCTGTACGTCCTTCAGCCCGCCCGCGATGATCTGGTTGGCGCGGTCCTGGATCCAGGAGGTGGCGTCGGAGGCGGCGGGGCCGCCGCTGGGCGGGTTGTACTTGAAGCCGCCGTCGGCAGGCGGGTTGTGCGAGGGGGTGACCACGACGCCGTCCGCGAGGCCGGTCGTACGGCCCCGGTTGTGGGTGAGGACGGCGTGCGAGACGGCGGGGGTGGGGGTGTAGCCGTCGGCGCTGTCGATCAGGACGGTCACGCCGTTGGCCGCGAAGACCTCCAGTGCGGTGACCTTGGCGGGCTCGGACAGGGCGTGGGTGTCGGCTCCGAGGAAAAGGGGGCCGTCGGTGCCCTGGCCGCTGCGGTACTCGCAGATGGCTTGGCTGGTGGCGGCGATGTGGTCCTCGTTGAACGCGGTCGTCAGCGACGATCCGCGGTGTCCCGAGGTGCCGAACGCCACCCGCTGGGCCGGGTCGGACGGGTCGGGGTGCAGCGCGTAGTAGGCCGTGACCAGCCGGGCCACGTCGACGAGGTCCTCCGGAGCCGCCGGCCGGCCCGCTCGCTCATGCGGCATGAGTCCACTTCCTCCGCAGTCGTTGATCGATCGCTCGCCGCCCATCTTTCCTTGTCAGCGGCCGCGGACGCGAGTGCGGCACCGGCCGCGCGCCGAAGACACCACGGGTTCACGGCGGGTTCACAGCAGTCGTACCGCACCGGGGGCCTGCTCTTCGAAGATGGCCACCAGCCAGTCGAAGACGGTGGCCCCGCGACCGGCGCGGGCCTCGGCCAACTCCGCCGCGACCGTCGCACGGTTGGCCGGGTGGCAGCGGGCGAGCCGGAGCTCCAGTTGACGAGCGGTCTCCGCATGGCCCAGGTGTGCCCGGGACGTCTCGTGGTCGCGCCACTCGAACACGAAATCACCGTCCTCGGGTGTGCCGAAGCCGCCCCTGAGACAGTCGACGAACGCGTCGAGGTTGCGGCCGAAGTAGCCGCCGGGCCCGTTGACCGCCTCGCCGATCACCCGCCAGAAGTCCTCCAGGGTCCTGATCTCGGTGCCGTCCAGTACATAAGTCGCCGTCACGGCCCGAAGGATACGGCCCCGTCGGCCGGACGCCCGCAAGCATTGATTGCGCAAGGCAGCACCCGCAGGGACCCCCAGACCCACCCAATCGATATATCGTGATACTCCACAGACCGTATCGATGGTGTTGACCGCAGGAATCGAGGGTTCGGGATGTCGACCGAGCACGCCACCAGTCCGCTGCAGGATCCCCGGGTCCGGGCCGTACTCGACCGGATCCAGGCCGAGCACCGCCGCCCCGCCGGGGGTGGTCCACGGGGCGGCACCCGGGACCCGCACGCCTTTCCCGACGTCGGCTTCGCCGTCCATCCCGCACAGGGCGACCTGATCTATCTGCTGTGCCGGGCCGTCGGCGCCAGGCGTGTCGTCGAGTTCGCCACCTCGCTGGGCGTCTCCACGCTCTACTTCGCCACCGCGGTCCGTGACAACGGCGGCGGCACGGTGATCGGCTCCGAGATCGTTCCGGAGAAGGCGGCCACCGCCCTGGGCAACCTCGCCGAGGCGGGCCTCGCCGACCTGGTCGACCTCCGGATCGGGGACGCCCGGGAGACGCTGCGCGACCTGGGCGGGCCCGTCGACTTCGCGCTCATCGACGGCTGGCCGGTCGACTCGGGCCCCTCGCTGGCCCGCCAGGTCATGGAGACCGTCGCACCGCAACTGCGCCGGGGTGCGCTGGTGATGAACGACAACGCCGAGCCCGACTACCTCGACTACATCCGCGACCCGGCCAACGGCTTCCGCACCCTTTCGCTGCCGCTCAAGGGCTCGACGGAGCTGTCGGTGAAGGTGGGGCCGTCCACCGGCACGTGAGGTCGGCACAGCGGACGCGCGAGGACCCCCGGACGGTTCCCGGGGGCCCTCGTGTGTCGTTCGGTGTGCCGCGGAGTCGGTCAGTGTGCCGCGGGCACCGTGCGTGCGGCGGCCGGCGCCTTCGCCGGCCTCGGGTTGAGGACGCGGTCGGCCAACTCACCGAACAGCAGGCCGAATCCGCCCCACAGCGCCGCCTGGATGGCGAGCGCCGAGAGCCGGAACCGCCACAGCAGGGTGGCCGGGAAGTCCTTCGGCACCTCGTTGATGACCGGCAGGAACTGGTACGCCAGCCCGATGAGGACGCCGAACGCGACCACCGCCAGCACGGTCGCCCACCAGGTGCCCAGCCGCGGCTGGAGCCGTTTGCCGAGGATGGTGGCGGCGACCGCGAGGAGCACGCTGAGCAGCATCATCAGGAAGTACAGCGTGGTCCGCTTGCCGATGGTGTCCGGGTCGCCCACCGACGGCGGGTTGGCCGGATACTTCAGGAACGGCACCACGTAGACGGCGGTCAGCGCGCAGCCGGACAGCAGCAGCGCGGTCGCCCGCGGCGAGAAGCGGCCGACCCGGCCGAGGGCGAAGCAGTAGGCCAGGGCGGCGATGCCGCCGAAGGCGACCCCGTAGACCAGGACACCGGTGGCCAGGCCGGCGGTGGACTGCAGGGAGCGGGAGACGACCTCCATCTCGTGCTCGTGCGAGTGGGCGTCCTCGAAGCTGATGGCCTTGTCGACGTTCGGCTCACCGAGCAGGTAGGCGACGACGAGGGCCAGCAGGCCGGCGGCCAGGCCGGCGAGCATGCCCCGCACCAGGAGGTTCCGGACCGTTGCGGAGTTCATGGGTGGTACGGCGCCCCTCGCGTCAGTGGCAGGGGAAGCCGAGCAGGTGGCGGGCGTCGTGCACCCACTCGTGGACGTCCGTGCCGCTGAACACGGAGGTGGCGCCCTGTTCGGCGCCGACGAAGTAGAGCAGGATCAGCATCAGGATGCCGAAGAACACCGCCCAGGGAGCTATCGCGGACAGCGGCAGCTTCGCGGGAACGGCGGGGGTGGTGGCTGTCGGCGGAGCGACGGTCTGCGCCATGGCAGGACCTCCTCTGGGAGTTCGCGTCCCATCTCGGTGGTGCACAGGACGACGGCCACGGGTCTGACTCACGAGCAGCCCTGGGGCTCCCGCATACAGTGGCGCGACCGTTCCGGATTTCCACCGGCTTCCGTCTCGCCGTCGTCGATATCGGACAGACCGTACCGCGTGTCAGGGGCACGGCCAAGACCGCATCACCAGGCGTGATCTTCATCTCGCGCCTGGTGGGCGGCCGGTGGGACGGCTCAGACGGGTGGGGCGAGGCCCAGTTCGCGCTCGCCGAGCGGGGCGAAGAAGCGGTCGACGTCGGCGTCGGTGACCTCGGCGAGGGTCTCCGGGGACCAGTGCGGGGCACGGTCCTTGTCGACGACCTGGGCACGGATGCCCTCCACCAGGTCATGGCTCGCGAGGGTCGCGCAGGAGACGCGGTACTCCTGGTCCAGGACCCGTTCCAGCGAGCCGAGTTGCCGGGCCCGGCGCAGCGCCTTCAGCGTGACCTTCAGGGCGGTGGGCGACTTGGCGAGCAGGGTGTCCGCCGTCTCCTTCGCCGCCGGGTCGCCGTGCGCGAGCAGTCGCTGGACGATCTCCTCGACCGTGTCGGCCGGGTAGCAGGCGTCGATCCACGCCCGGTGCCCGGCCAACTCCCCGTCCGGCGCCTGCCGGACCTGCCGGGCGAGCGCCTCGGGCACGGCCAGGGTGGCGAGGTCGGCGACGAACGCCCGGAGCGAGCCGGAGGGCATGTAGTGGTCGGCGAGTCCGCACAGCATCGCGTCGGCGGCGCCGATCCGGGCGCCGGTCAGGGCGAGATGGGTGCCGAGTTCGCCGGGCGCGCGGCCGAGCAGGTAGGTGCCGCCGACGTCGGGCACGAAGCCGATCCCGGTCTCGGGCATGGCGATCCGCGACCGCTCGGTGGCGATCCGGACGCTGCCATGGGCCGAGACACCGACCCCGCCGCCCATCACGATGCCGTCCATCACGGCGACGTACGGCTTCGGGTACCGGGCGATGCGGGCGTTGAGCCGGTACTCGTCCCGCCAGAAGGCAGCCGCGGCCGACCCGTCGCCGTCGCGGGCGTCGTCGTGGACGGCGCGGATGTCGCCGCCCGCGCACAGACCGCGCTCCCCCGCTCCGGTGATGACGACGGTACGGACGGCCGGGTCGTGCTCCCAGGCGGTGAGCGCCTCGTCGATGCGGCGCACCATCGCGTGCGACAGCGCGTTGATGGCCTTCGGCCGGTTGAGCGTGATGTGCGCGGCCCGTCCGTCGACGTGCAGCAGGACGTGTTCCTCGGCGCCGGTCATCCGGACACCTCCGCCGGGCCGCGGGCCACGATGAGGCGCATGATCTCGTCGGTTCCTTCCGGGGTCGGGTGGACGCGTGGGTCACGGACGATCTTCTCGTGCCCGTTCCGTCCACAGCACGCCGACCCGTCGCAGGACACCGACCGGCCCGGGCCCGAGCCGCCACGGCCGACGGCCAGGCGCGGCGGCCGCCGGTGACGAAGGAGGCTCCGAAGAAGCGGAGTCCGCTGGTGTCGGCCTCGACCTTCCGGAAGGCGGTGTCCCAACGGGCGAGGCCGTCCGGCGTGGCCGGCCCCTCGGAGACCAGGGTGTCACGGGCCGCTCGGCGGCGTCGGCCATCAGCCGGTGGCGTGCGATCTCCGAAGCGCCGAGGGCGGGCGTGCGGTCGACCGCGTCGGTCGCCCCCCTCGCCCTTTTCGCCCTTCTCGTCCTCGGCACGGTGAACGCCTCGGCCGTCTCGCCCGTCTCGGCCTCGGCCCGTCCGCCGCCAGGCGCAACGTAACCGTCGGTAACGGTGCTCACGGGGCCGGACCGGACGAACCGGCCGGACCGCGGCCGTTCGCCCCTCAATGACTGCCCGTCCGTCCATGGCATGGATGAACAGACTGTGACCGGAGGGGACTTGAAGGGCGCCCGCCGGGCAAGCCGGGCTGGTCAGGCCCTCGCGCGATAACCTACCCACGGGTATGGACAGTTGAGCCGTCAAGCTAGCCTTTTCTCATGGAGACTCCCGAGCCTCGCTGGCTGACGGATGACGAGACGCAGTGCTGGCTCGTTCTGGCCGGGGTGCTGGTCCGGCTGCCGGCGGAGCTGGACGCGCAGTTGCAGCGGGACGCGGGAATCAGCCACTTCGAGTACCAGGTGCTGGCGGGACTCTCCGAGGCACCCGGCCGGACCCTGCGGATGAGCGAACTGGCGATGTTCGCCAACGGCTCGCTGTCCCGGCCCTCCCACGTCGCCAAGCGGCTTGAGGACCGGGGCTGGCTGCGCCGGGAGCCGGACCCGGACAACGTCCGCTTCACCGTGGCGACGCTGACGGACGCCGGCTGGGAGAAGGTCGTCGACTCGGCACCCGGGCACGTGGCGGCCGTACGCCGGATGGTCCTCGACCCGCTGACCCGGTCCCAGGTCCGGCAGTTGCACGAGATCGGCCGCCGCATCCTCGCGGCGACGGACGACGCGGGCAGGCCGTTGGGCTAGGGGGTGTCGCATCCGTGTGTACCGGCCCGCCGGCCGAGTGGGTGCGAGGCGGAGGCCGGGGCCGGTCCGCCGGGTCCACCACCCCGGCCACAGCTGGGCGAGACCGAAGGCCGCCTCCAGCGTGAGGAAGGGCCACAGCAGTCGCGGCGCGCCATGGCCCAGCGCGTACGCCTGCCAGGTGGCGAACAGGACACGGGCCGCGCCGTCGAACAGTCCGTGCGACGGCTGCGGCCTGACGATCCGCAGGAGTGCCCAGATCACCACGACCGAACCCATGAGGTTCGCGTAGAGGGTCTGCATCGGATCGAGCGCGGGCAGGACGCCCAGCCCGAGCTCCCCGCCCATCGAGGACAGGGAGTCATGGACCAGAGCGTAGGTCCAGGGCGTGGCGAATCCCGCCGTGACGACGAGGTCGTACCAGGCGCTCGCGCGGACGACTTGGAGATAGGCGGGTCGGGAGGGAGCGGACGGACGGCTCACGGCGAGGCTCCTGCTGGTCGAGTGGCAGCGGCGGCCTCACGCTAAACAGTGGAGTACGGTCCAAGGTCAAGTGTGAGTGGGGGCAGGTCGTGCGCATCGGGGGGCTGGCCGCGCGGGCGGGCATGAGCAGGGACACCATTCGCTTCTACGAGCGGATCGGCCTTGTCACGGGTCGTCGGCTGGCCAACGGCTATCGCGACTTCCCGCCGGAGACGGTCGCCTGGCTGCATTACGTGCGCACCGCGCAGACCCTCGGCTTCTCGCTCGCCGAGATCGGCCGGCACTTCGCGGAACTGAGCGAAGCGCCGGACACGGCCCGGGCGTTGTCCACGCTGTTCGAGGAGAAGATCGCGGTCGTCGACGCCCGCATCGCCGAACTGACTTCCCTGCGGGGCGAGTTGGCGGCGCGCGTCGGTACCGGATGCCCGTTGCGGGCCACCGCCCAGAACGGCTGAGCGAAGGGCGGCGGGCGCGTCGGGGGGCGAGCGTCGAGGGGGGCGAGCGTCGCGGCGGAACCCGCCGAGTCCTGGCGCAGCCACAGGCACTCGTCGCGCAGCGGCACCCCCACGCCCCCGCAGTGGTCGAGCGGCCGCCGGATCCGGATGACCTCCTTGCGGCCGGCGACGGCCCGCGCGCGGGAGAAACGCGCCCCGCCCAGCAGGCTCGCCACGGTCACCGCCCGTGGGCCCGTAGCCGATCACCGCCGCGCCCTGGGCGCCGTCCTCGGCACCGGTTCCGCTCACCAGCCACTACCGTAGTGTTTACTCCAATTGTAATAAACGCTACGGTACGCAGGCCGTCAGTAGGCGGTCCAGTGCCGTCCCGACGGGAAGAGCAGCCCCATGACCAGCGCCTCGCGCCGGATCGACGTCCACCAGCACCTGGTCCCGCCCTTCTACCGGGACGCCCTCGCCGGGCACGGGATCACCGAGGCGGGCGGCCGCTCCCTGCCCGAGTGGAGTCCCGAGGCGGCGCTGAAGCTGATGGATCTGCTCGGCACCGAGACAGCGATCCTGTCGGTCTCCACCCCGGGCACCGGCTTCCTCACCGACCCCGGCGAGGCCACCGCCCTGGCCCGGCGGCTCAACGACTTCTCCGCCGCGCTCGCCGCCGAACACCCCGGCCGCTTCGGCTGGTTCGCCACCCTGCCCCTGCCGGACGCCGCCGCGGCCGCCCGGGAGGCCGAGCGCGCCCTCGCCGAGCTCGGCGCCGACGGCGTCACCCTGCTCGCCAACACCGGCGGCGACTACCTCGGGGCCGACGGCCAGGACGCCCTGTGGCGGGTCCTGGACGAGCACGGCGCCGTCGCGTTCGTCCACCCGGCCGAGCTGCCCGGGCCCGCCGTGGACGGGATCCCGCCGTTCGCCGCCGACTTCCTGCTCGACACCACCCGGGCCGCCTACCTCCTGGTGCGGGGCGGTGTCGTGCGCCGGTATCCGGGCATCCGGTTCGTGCTCAGCCACGCGGGCGGCTTCGTGCCGTACGCCTCCCACCGCATGGCCGTCGCCCTCGCGGCCGACAGCGGGCGCAATCCCCTGGACATCCTGGAGGACCTCCGCGGCTTCTACTTCGACACCGCGCTGTCCTCCAGCCCGGCCGCCCTGCCCACGCTGCTCGCCTTCGCCCGGCCCGGGCACGTCCTGTTCGGCAGCGACTGGCCGTTCGCGCCGGCCGCGGCGGGCCAGTACTTCGCCAACGGGCTGGACAGCGGGGTCGACCCCGGCACCCTCGCGGCCGTCGACCGCGGCAACGCCGAGGCGCTCTTCCCCCGCCTGGCGGCCGGCACCCCCGCCCCGGCTCCCTCCCGGCCGCTTCCCGCACGGCTGCGGCAGTCCGTGCGGCGCGCCGGTGCCCGCGCCTTCTTCAGGATGGTCCAGCCCGGTACCGACTGAGCGGCTTCCCTGGAGGCCCGGTGAACCGGCAGGGAACTCTTGGTCATGGGTTTCCCTGGACGGCCGTTCGAGTACAAAGGGCTGCCTAACATGAGGCGATCACGAACGGTACGAACCCCCGGGAGCTCGGGATGGTGTTGTCCGGCCTCAGCTGGAGGTCGTTGCGTCCCTGGGCGGTCGTCGGTGTCGCCGTCGTATGCCTGGTGGCCGGAGTTCTGGCGCTCACGCACGACTCACGCCCCGCACACGCCGACCCGGCCGCGCTGCCGCACACCACCGTGGAGGTGTCCGCCAGCCGCTGTGGCCGGGGGTGGAGCGCGCCGGTGCCCGGTGTCCAGGTCTTCGACCTGCACAACCCGACCGACGGGGCCGCCGAGGTCCTCTTGGAGGACCCGAAGAGCCAGGCCGTGTACGGCGAGGTGGAGGACATCGGGCCCGGTACGACCCGGGAGCTGACCGTCCGGCTCGGCAAGGGCGCGTACGCCTTCAAGTGCGTGCCCGACGACGCCGACGCCGTCACCGGGCCGACCGTCCGGATCACCAAGGGCAGCAGCGGACCGGCCGCGGCTCCGGTCACCGAGCACGACCTGATCCCGCCCGCGCTCGCCTACCAGAAGTGGGTCGGCAACGGCCTGTCCGACACCGTACGGCTGACGACGGCCCTGCGGGACGCGATCGACCACGGCGACCTCGCCGCCGCCCGCACCGCCTGGCTGCCGGCGCACCTGGAGTACGAGCGGCTGGGCGCGGCGTACGACGCCTTCGGCGACGCCGACGGCGCGATCAACGGCACGGACGCGGGGCTGCCCGGCGGGGTGCACGACAAGGACTTCACCGGCTTCCACCGGATCGAGTACGGCCTGTGGCACGGCGAGTCCGCCACCGGCCTGCGCGGCCCGGCGGCCGATCTCGTGAAGGCGGTGACCGCGCTGCGCGACGACTGGGCGCAGACCCGGATGGACCCCGCCCAGCTGGGGCTGCGGGCGCACGAGATCCTGGAGAACACGGTGCAGTTCGAGCTGACCGGCCGTACCGACTTCGGCAGCGGCAGCAACCTCGCCACCGCCCGCGCCAACCTGGACGGCACGGTGGAGGTCATGTCCCGGCTGCACCCGCTGCTGGCCACCCGGTACGCCGGTCTGGCCGGTCTTGAGACCGAGTTGAAGCAGGCCGGCGAGACGCTCGACGGCTTCGGACACGGCGGCACCTGGACCCCGCTGGGGAAGCTCGGCCACCGGCAGCGCGAGGACGTCGACGCGGTCCTCGGCGACCTGGTGGAGCGGCTGGCGTCGGTGGCGACCCTGTGCGATCCGCGGAGGACGGTATGAGCACGAACGAGACGACCGGCAAGGGCGGAGTGGGCCGCCGCGGGTTCCTGCGCGGCGCGGCCCTCGCGGGCGCGGGGCTGGCCGCCGGCGGCGCGGCCGCCCCCGGCACGGACCCCACCACCCCCAGCACAGTCGCCCCCTTCCACGGCACCCGCCAGCAGTCCGCGATCGCCGCGCCCCGCCGGACCACCGTGTTCACGTCCTTCGACCTCACCGCCGAGAGCCGCGCCGAGCTGACCGAGCTGCTGCACACGCTCACCGACCGCGCCCGCTTCCTGACCTCGGGCGGCACCCCGGACCCGGTCGGTGTCACCGCCCCGCCCGCCGACTCGGGCGTCCTCGGTGAGCAACTGCCGTCCGGTGCGCTGGCGGTGACCGTCGGCGTCGGCGGCTCGCTCTTCGACGACCGGTACGGGCTCGGGAAACTGAGACCGCGTCGGCTGACGGAGATGCCCGCCTTCCCGGACGACGACCTGCGGCCCGAGTGGTGCCACGGCGACCTCAGTTTGCAGTTGCACGCGGACGACACCGACACCGTGCTGCACGCACTGCGCGACATCGCCCGGCACACCCGGGGCGGTATGCAGGTCCGCTGGCGGCTGGACGGCTTCACCAGTCCGCCCCGCCCGTCCGGCACCCCGCGCAACCTGCTGGGGTTCAAGGACGGCACCGCCAACCCGGAGACCACCAGCGCCCGGGAGATGGACCGGCTGGTGTGGGTCGGCAAGGACTCCGGCGAACCGGAGTGGGCGGTCGGCGGCAGCTACCAGGTGGTGCGGCTGATCCGCATGCTGGTGGAGTTCTGGGACCGGGTCTCCCTCAGCGAACAGGAGCGGATGTTCGGCCGTTCCCGCGAGTCCGGGGCGCCCCTGGACGGCAACGCCGAGCACGACACGCCCGACTACGCCGACGACCCGAAGGGCGACGTCATCCCGCTGGACGCGCACATCCGGCTGGCCAACCCGCGCACCACGGCCACCGCCGAACAGCGGATCCTGCGCCGTGCCTACAACTACGACCGGGGCATGGACAGCAACGGCAACCTCGACATGGGCCTGCTGTTCTCCTGCTACCAGCAGGACCTGGCCCGGCAGTTCGAGACCGTCCAGAAGCGGCTGGCCGGGGAACCGCTGGTCGACTACATCTCGCCGTTCGGCGGCGGCTACTTCTTCGCCCTGCCCGGGGTGCGGGACCGGAACGACTGGTTCGGCCGCGCTCTCCTCGCCTGAGCTTGTTCGAACAACTCCATGGCAATTCCCTAGCCCAAACGGTCAATACACAGTCAAGGTTTGCCCCAGCATCCCTGACCCGGTGTTCATTCACCCGCCATCATGGCTCCGCCGGAGCGCCCGCAAGCGGGCGAAGCATCCCTGCCTGTACGACGCAGTGACGTTCATGCCCGGAGGGGAACCAGCAATGTCCAGCACAGGAAGACGAACGGCGATGAGGAGCCTCGGCGCTCTCGCGGGGGCCGCCGCACTCACGGTCCTCGGGAGCACCGCGCCCAGCTGGGCCGCCGTACCCGCCGGGCACGGCGGCGGCTCGTCGACCGCGACCCCGATCAAGCACGTGGTCGTGCTGTTCGACGAGAACATCTCCTTCGACCACTACTTC
The DNA here is from genome assembly GCF_019091475.1 of Streptomyces sp. GbtcB6. NCBI lineage: Bacteria > Bacillati > Actinomycetota > Actinomycetes > Kitasatosporales > Streptomycetaceae > Streptomyces > Streptomyces sp. GbtcB6. The sequence continues at coordinate 45,317 of NZ_JAGXJL010000002.1, forward strand.
GCGACCTACCCGAAGGCCGCGAACACCGACGGCACGAAGTTCACGGCGTCCAAGAAGACCCCGAAGGACATCGACACCGTCGCGCACGCCGGGCTGCTCACGAAGAACCCGAACCAGTACACGCCCAAGCGGCTCTCCTCGTCGCAGGCGATGACCTGCGACCAGAACCACTCCTACGGGCCCGAGCAGCTGGCCTACGACGGCGGCAAGGCCGACCAGTTCGTGCAGAACACCGAGGTCGACAAGTGCAGCGGCGGCCTCTTCGGCGAGCCGGGCCTGGTGATGGACTACTACGACGGCAACACCGTCACCGGTCTGTGGAACTACGCCCAGCAGTACGCCCTCAACGACCGCTCCTACAGCTCGGTCTACGGCCCGTCCACGCCCGGCGCGCTCAACCTGATCTCGGGTCAGACGCACGGCGCGATCTCGGTGGACTCGGTCACCGGCAAGCAGACGTCGACCCCGGACTCGTACGCCATCGCCTCCCCGGACGCGAAGGGCGTCGGCACGGTCGTCAACGACCCCGACCCGGCCTACGACGACTGCTCCGACAAGGACCACACCAGCACCAGCGCGCTCGCGTCGCTGCAGGGCAAGAACATCGGTGACCTGCTCAACTCCAAGAAGGTGACCTGGGGCTGGTTCCAGGGCGGCTTCCGCCCGTCCACGGCCTACGACGGCACGTCCGGCTCGTACGCCAAGTGCGACACCACGCACACGAACGTCGGCGGTGCCTCCGTGGTCGACTACAGCCCGCACCACAACCCGTTCTCGTACTACAAGTCGACATCCAACCCGCACCACGTGGCGCCGAAGAACGTCAACGAGATCGGTCACAACGGCCAGGCGAACCACAACTACGACCTGACCGACTTCACCGCGGCCGCCAAGGCGGGCAAGCTCCCGGCCGTCAGCTTCCTCAAGGCCGGCGAGTACCAGGACGGCCACGCCGGCTACTCGGACCCGACCGACGAGCAGCACTTCCTCGTCAACGAGATCAACGCCGTCCAGAGCTCGCCGCAGTGGAAGTCCACCGCGATCGTCATCGCGTACGACGACTCCGACGGCTGGTACGACCACGCCTACGCCAAGCCCCGCAACGGCTCCAAGGACTCCACCGTCGGTTCCAACGGCAAGGCCCTGGACAGCGCGGCCTGCCAGGCGGGCCCGGCCGCGTCCGGCGGCTACGCCGACCGCTGCGGCCCGGGCACCCGGCAGCCGCTGCTGGTCATCTCGCCCTACAGCAAGGTGAACAAGGTCGACCACACCCAGACCGACCAGTCCTCGATCACCCGCTTCATCGAGGACAACTGGCGCACCGGCCGCGTCGGAGACCACTCCTTCGACGCCACCGCGGGCTCGCTGACGAACATGTTCGACTTCCGGCACCCCAACAACAAGCAGGTGCTGCTGAACTCGGACGGCTCCGTCAAGCACATCGGCCCGATCCGCCACGTCTCCGCGGTGAGCACCCACATCACCCCGGGCCCGGCGATGGTGAACACGGCCGCGACGACCGACTCCGGACAGTTCCCGGCCCTTCCGGTCAGCCTCGGTGCGGGCGCCCTGGTGGCCGCCGGCGCCATGGGCTCGTACCTGACGCTGCGCCGCAGGCAGCGCACGGCCGCCTGACCCTCCCCCGCCCCGACCCGATCGGCACGGTCCTCCTCCCCGGACCGCGCCGATCGGCGTTTCGGGCGCAGGAACACGGCTGGCCGGAAATACTCGCCCTTTCGGGTGGAACAGGGCATTCCTGGAACGTCGGACGTGGACCGGGAGTCCTTTGGAGTGAGGGGAAAAGAACCGCAGACCACACAAGAGCCATAGAGCACACAGAACACACGGGGGTGTTCGACCTTGACCGACATCATCGACAGGATCACCGAGAGCAGCGCCGGGGAAGCGGCGCCGACGCCGGAGGAACTGACGCCGTACGTCGCGCCGTTGCCGATCCCGCCCGTCCTGCGGCCCGGCACCGGCGACGTCCTGCGCGAGACGGAGATCGCGCTGCGCCCGACCTGGGTCCGGCTGCACCCGCAGCTCCCGCCGACCCCGATGTGGGGGTACGACGGGCAGGTGCCGGGCCCGACCATCGAGGTCCGCCGCGGCCAGCGCGTCCGCATCGCCTGGACCAACCGGATCCCCAAGGGCAGTGAGTATCCGGTCACCTCGGTGCAGGTGCCGCTGCGCACCGACGGCCGTCCGCAGGCGAACACCGAGCCCGGCCGCGAGGGCGTCGAACCGGACAAGGACGTCGCCGCCCTGCCCGCCTGGACGGTGACCCACCTGCACGGCGCACAGACCGGCGGGGGCAACGACGGCTGGGCGGACACCGCCGTCGGCTCCGGCGACGCCCAGCTCTCCGAGTACCCGAACGACCACCAGGCGGTGCAGTGGTGGTACCACGACCACGCCATGAACGTGACCCGGTGGAACGTGCACACCGGCCTGTACGGCACCTACCTCGTCCGTGACGACGAGGAGGACGCCCTCCAACTGCCCTGCGGGGAGCGGGAGATCCCGCTGCTGCTCGCCGACCGCAACCTGGACACCGACGAGGACGGCCGTCTCAACGGCCGGCTGCTGCACAAGACGGTGGTCGTCCAGCAGCAGAACCCGGAGACGGGCAAGCCGGTCTCCACCCCGTTCACCGGCCCGTACACCACGGTCAACGGCCGCATCTGGCCGTTCGCCGAGGTGGCCGACGGCTGGTACCGCTTCCGGCTCGTCAACGCGTCCAACGCGCGCATCTACGAACTCGTCCTCGTCGACGAGGACGGCAACCCGGTCCCGGGCGTGCTGCACCAGATCGGCAGCGACGGCGGGCTGCTGCCCCGCCCGGTCCCGGTCGGCTTCGACGCGGCGCTGCCGACGCTCACCGTGGCCCCGGCCATGGGGGTCCCCCCACGCCCTTTAGGCAGTGGGGGAGCTTCGACCTGCTCGCCGACTTCCGGGGCCTGGCCGGCAAGAAGCTGCGCCTGGTCAACAAGGGCCGCAACCAGCCGCCGGGCGCGCCCGACCCGGCCGGTGACGTGCGCTACCCGGCCGTCCTGGAGTTCCGGGTCGGCTGCGGCGGTGCGGCGGACGGCTTCGAGCTGCCCGAGGTGCTCTCCGGCTCCTTCCGGCGGCTCACGCACGACGTCCCGCACGGCCACCGCCTGATCGTGCTCACCCCGCCGGCCACCAAGGGCGCCGGCGGCCACCCGGAGATCTGGGAGATGACCGAGGTCACCGACCCCGGCTCCGTCCAGGTCCCCGCCGAGGGCATCGTCCAGCTCACCGGGGCGGACGGCACGACGAAGACCTACCGGCGCACCTCCCGGACCTTCAACGACGCGCTGGGCTTCACCATCGCCGAGGGCTCCTACGAGCAGTGGAGCTTCCTCAACCTCGCGCCGATCGTCCACCCGATGCACATCCACCTGGCCGACTTCCAGCTGCTGGGCCGCGACGCCTACGACGTCTCCGGCTTCGACCCCGCGGTGGGCGGAACCGGCAAGCCGATCGCGTACGACGCGGCGAAGCCGCTTCCGCTGGCGCCGAACGAGCTCGGCCACAAGGACGTCTTCCGGGTGCCGGGCGGCCAGATCCTGCGCGTGATGGGAAGGTTCGACGGCGCGTACGGCCGCTTCATGTACCACTGCCATCTCCTCGAACACGAGGACACGGGGATGATGCGGCCCTTCGTGGTCATGCCCGAGGAGGCGATGAAGTTCGACCACGGCACGGCCCACGGCGGACACGGCGAGGGCCACACCGGCTGACCCCACGACTCCGGCGTGCCGACTCCCGACGGTCCGGGTGCCGGCACGCCGGAGTCGGCGGCCGGCCTGCGATCGGCGTGCGGATGCCGTCGCCGGCCCTCTACGGCGGGCGGGCCCGGCGGCCGCGGGCGGCCTGCGGGACGGTGCCGAGCCGGATCAGGCAGGCGGTGGCGTCCTCGTCCGGCCGGGGCGTGCCCGCGATGCCGATCGGCACCAGCTCGGAGGGGCTGCGGCCGCGGCCGTGCGCCAGGCGGACGCAGCACTCGGAGCCGGTCCCGGCGAGGAGGCGCGGCCTCCTCCCGGCGCGGTCCCGGGACGCGGCGTCCGCCGGAGGCGGCGGTGCGTGCGGTTGTCGTCCGTCCTGTGGCACGGGATGCTGAGGGAGCACGGAGGGAAGCGGTGCCCATGGATCGTTTTCCGAACGCGGCCGACGTCGACTTCCACAGTCCTCTGGACCTCACCAAGGCCGCGGCCGCGGTGCTGGACGCCGAAGGCCGCATCTCGGGATGGGGCGCCTCGGCCCAGCGCCTCCTCGGACATCCGCCCGAGGACGTGCTCGGCCGGCCGGCGGCCCGCCTGCTGGCGGCGGATCCGGGGCAGCGGCTCTCCGCGCTCTGCACGGCGCTCCGGCCCCGCAGCACGGTACTGGACCTGTCGTGCCGGGACGGGCACACCCTGCGCGCGGCCGTGACCTTCAGCCCGCTCGCGCCCCAGGGCGTGGCCGCGACCGTCGTGGTCGCGGCGGAGCTGGAGGCGCTGCGCGGCTGGGAGGCACAGCTGGCCATGCTGCAGGGGCTGGCCACGGAGTCCTCCGTGGGTCTGACGATCTTCGACACGGACATGCGCGTCGTCTGGGGGAACGTCTCCACCGATCTGGAGCTCGCGGGGATCGCCCAGTACGTCGGCCGCCCGGCCGCGGACCTCTTTCCCGAGGGGGAGTTCATCTCCCGCCACCATCCTCCGGACGAGGACCAGATCATGGAGCACGTGCTCACGACGGGCGAACCGATCATGGGCATGCACTATCGCGGGCGGGCTCCCGCCGACCCGGTGCGCGAGCACGTCTGGTCCTGCTCGTACCACCGGCTGGTGGACGCCAGAGGCGAGCCGCTGGGGCTGTTCGAGGAGTCCCTGGACATCACCGACCGCTACCGCGCACAGGAGCGGCTGTCGCTGCTGGTGCGGGCGGGGAAGCGCATCGGCGCCTCGCTGGACGTACGCCGTACGGCAGCGGAGCTCGCCGACGTGGCGGTGCCGCAGCTGGCCGACGAGGTGCTGGTGGACCTGCCGCCGGCGGTCATCGAGGGCCGGCAGCCGCCGACAGGTTCGGCGCCGGGGCACAATCTGCTGCGCATGCACGGCCGCACCCCGGAGGAGTTCCGGACCACTCCCGTCTCCTATCCGCCGTCGTCGCCGCAGGCGCTGAGTCTGGCCACCAGCCGCCCCGTCGTCGACGCCGCCACGCACAGCTCGGCGGACGAGCCGGCACCGGCCGACCGGCGCTCCAGCCTGTTCGTCCCGCTGGTCGCCCGGGACGCGGTCCTCGGCCTCGCCACCTTCCGGCGCAGCAGCAACCCCGACCCCTTCGGACCCGAGGAGCAGACGCTCGCCGTGGAGCTGACCGAGCGCGCCGCCGTCGGCATCGACAACGCCCGCCGGTACACCAGCCAGCACGCGGCGGCCCTGGTGCTGCAGCGGAGCCTGCTGCCGCAGCACCTGCCCGAGCAGAGCGCGGTCGACGTGGCGTACCGCTACCTGCCCGCCGACAGCCGGGTCGGTGTGGGCGGCGACTGGTTCGACCTGATCCCGCTGTCCGGTGCCCGGGTGGGGCTGACCGTCGGCGACGTGGTCGGCCACGGTGTGCACGCGGCCGCGACCATGGGCCGACTGCGCGCCACCGTACGGACCCTGGCCCTGCTGGACCTGGACCCGGCCGAGCTGCTCACCCGCCTCGACGGCCTGGTGGCGCAGGACTCCGAGTCCCGCGCGGACGACGGGCTGGGCGACGAGGCGCTCGGGGTGACCTGCCTGTACGCGATCTACGACCCGGTCAGCGGCCGCTGTGTCTGGGCGAGCGCGGGCCATCCCCCGCCGATCGTGGCCGACGCGAGCGGTTCGGTGGCGCTGTCCGCGCTGGCACCGGGACCGCCCCTGGGGCTGGGCAGCCTGCCCTACGAGAACGTCGAGCTGAGCCTGTCCAGCGGCAGCGTGGTGGCGTTCTTCACCGACGGCGTCGTGGAGGACCGGCGTACCGACATCGACAGCGGTATCGACCGCCTCGCCCATGTGCTCACCTGGCAGCGGTGCCCGCTGGAGGAGCTGTGCGACCGGGCGCTGTCGACCCTGCCGCCGGGGCCGCAGGCGGACGACGCCACGCTGCTGCTGGTGCGCACCCGGCGGCTGGGCGCCGGCCAGGTCGTGGACCTGGAGCTGCCGCCCGACCCGGCGATGGTGGCCCGGGCCCGCACGGACACCGAGCGCCAGTTGGAGACCTGGGGCCTGTCCGAGCTGGCGTTCACCGCGGAACTGGTGGTGAGCGAGCTGGTCACCAACAGCATCCGGTACGCCACCGGGCCCGTGCTGCTGAGGCTGATCAGGGACCGCAGCCTGCTGTGCGAGGTCTCCGACAACGCGCACACGGCACCGCACCTGCGGCGGGCCCGCCGGGACGACGAGGGAGGCCGCGGCCTGTTCCTGGTCGCCCAGATGTCCCAGCGCTGGGGCACCCGTTACACCGGGTCGGGGAAGACCATCTGGGCCGAACTGGCCATCCCCTGAGCCTGAGTAGGCTTGCGGCTGATCGAAGTGGGTCAAGTGCCCATATCGCCGCACCCGTTCCGCCGAGAAGGAGCAGCCCGATCGACGAGCATCCGACCTTCGCGCAGCTGCTGCGCCGGCATCGGCGCGCGGCCCGTTGGACCCTGGAGCAGCTGGCCGAGGCCTCGGGGGTCAGTGCGCGCACCCTGTCGGACATCGAGCGCGGCCGGAGCAAGGGCCCCCAGGAGCGGACCGTCACCGCCGTCGCGGACGCGCTCTCCCTGGGGGACGACGCCCGTCGGCAACTCCTGGAGCTGGCGCGGGGCGCCCGCCTGCGGGACCACTGGACGCGGCCCACCGGGCTGTGCGAACTGCCCCGTTCCGTCGACGACTTCACCGGCCGCGCCGCCGAACTGGCCTGGGTCGACCATCTCGTGCGCAGCGACCTCGCCCCCGGGGTCGCCGTGGTGGGGCTGGTGACCGGCTCGGCCGGGCTGGGAAAGACCACGTTCGCCGTCCGGGCCGCCCACGCGGCGCGGCCGGGCCTTCCCGACGGGGTGTTCTTCCTCGACCCGTTCGGCATGTCCCAGCGGCCGCTGCCCGTCGACGACGCGCTGGCGCTGCTCCTCGGCGCGCTCGGGGTCGCCGCCCAGCAGGTGCCGGCCGACACCCACGGGCGTGCCTCCCTGTACCGCTCGCTGCTGCGGGAGCGCCGGGTCCTCGTCCTGCTCGACAACGCCGCGTCCGAGGAGCAGGTGCGCCCGCTGCTGCCGGCCGGCGGCACGGCCAGGGTGCTGGTCACCAGCCGCCGGCTGCTGTCCGGCCTGGAGGGCGTGCGCCGGCTGGTGCTCGGCCCGCTGCAACTGCCGGAGGCCACCGAACTGCTGACCGGCATCCTCGGTGAACGGTCCGCCACCGACGGGGAGCCGGCGCTCACCCGGCTCGCGCAGCTGTGCGGCGGGCTGCCGCTGGCGCTCCGCATCATCGGCAACCGGCTGGTGAGCCGGCCCGACTGGGGCGCGGACGAGCTCGCCCGCCGGCTGGCCGACGAGGAGCGCCGCCTGGAGCAGTTCCGGGCCGGCGACCTCAAGATCGCCAATGCGTTCGGGATGTCGTACGAGCAACTCGCGCCCGCCGCGCGGCGGATCTTCCGCAGGCTGGCCGTCGTGCCCGGCCGGGACGTGGACGCCGCGCTCGCCGCGGTGGCCGGCGGGACCTCGGCCGAGGACGCCTGGGACGCGCTCGACGACCTGGTCGACCTGGGTCTGCTTCAGGACACCACCGAGGGCCGCTACCGCTTCCACGACCTGGTCCGGCTCTTCGCCCGGGACCGGCTGCAGCGGGAGGAGACGGTCGCCGAGCGCGCCGCGCTGGCCGAGCGGACGACGTCGTGGCTGTTGCGGACGGCGACGGCCACCGGCGCGTGGTTCGGGCCCGCGGACGGCCGTCCGGAGGCACCCGACGCGGGGCTCGCCGGACTCGCTCCCCTGGCGTCCGCGGAGGAGGCGGACGAGTGGCTGCGCGCCGGTGTGGACAACTGGCTGGGTGCGTTGCGGCTCGCGGCGGAGGGCGGACGGCACACCGAGGTGCTCGACTGCGCCGAGTCGATGGGGTGGTACTCCGACCGGTGGGTGCACGGCCCGCACTGGAACGAGGTCTTCACCCTCGGCGCCACGGCCGCCGCGGCCCTCGGTGACCATGGGCGGCACGCGGCCCAGCTGAACCATGTGGCCTGGGTGCACGGGGTGCAGACGCTCGACGCGGAGGCCGTCCTGCGCTGCACGGCCGAGGCGATGGACCTCGCCGCCCGCAGCGGCGCCACGGCGCAGATCGCGTGGGCGCACTGCCGTGCCGTACCGGGCTACCGGCTGCTCGGGCGGTTCGACGAGGCCGCCGCGTCGGCGTCGCGGGCGGCGCGGATGTTCAAGGGGCTCGGTGACACCCGAGCCTACTGTTCGAGTCTCGTCAACCTCGGTCTGTGCCGGCGGGACCAGGGGCGCCACGAGGAGGCGCTGGAGAGTCTCCGCGAAGTGGTCGCCCTCGCGGGCGCCGCGGGTTCGGGGATGACCCCGGGCACCGCGGCGTTCGTGCGGCGGCACGCGCTCGCCCCGCTCGGCGGGTCCCTGGCGCTGCTGGGCCGTCGGGCCGAGGCCGTCGAGGCGCTCACCGAGGCCACCGCTCCGGGCGAGCGGCTCGATCCCAGCCACTGGCAGGCCGACGCCCTGGAGCAGCTGGCGGCGCTGCTGGCCGAGGAGGGCCGCGACGCGGAGAGCCGCCTGGCCTACGCGCGGGCGGCCCTCATGTTCGAGACGCTCGGCGACGCCGACGCGCACCGCCGTTGCGCGGCCCGGGCCACCGCCGCGCCCTGACCGCGCCGACTGCCCGAACGTGCGGTGTTTCTGCGTGCTGTTCTGCGTGGTCCGGCCGCGGCGACCCGGCTTGACTGATCCGCAGCGGACGGGCGTCGGGCCTGTCCCTCCAGGTCAGGGGCATCATGACGACAATCAGAAACATCGTGCTCGTGCACGGTGGTTTCGTGGACGGTTCGGGCTGGCAGGGGGTGCACGAGCGGTTGACCGCCGACGGCTACCGGGTGGCCGTCGTACAGAATCCGACCCTGTCGCTGGCGGGTGACGTGACCGCCACCCGTCAGGTCCTCGACGGCCTGGACGGTCCCGCCGTCCTGGTCGGCCACTCCTACGGCGGCGCCGTCATCACGGAGGCGGGCCACCATCCCGGTGTCGCCGCGCTCGTCTACATCGCCGCGTTCGCCCCGGACAAGGGCGAGTCGGTCGGCACGTTGGTCGCCGACCCGGCGCCCGGCGCACCGGTTCCGCCGATCCTGCCGCCCGCCGACGGCTTCCTGGCCCTGGACCGGGAGAGGTTCGCGGCGTCCTTCGCCGCCGATCTGCCCGCCGCGCAGGCGGCGTTCATGGCCGACTCGCAGGTCCCCTGGGGCGTCGAGGCGCTCGGCGGCACGGTGTCCGAGCCTGCCTGGCGGACCAGGCCGTCCTGGTATCTCGTCGCCGCCGACGATCGGATGATCCCGCCGCCGGTCCAGCGGAGCATGGCCGAGCGGGCGGGCGCGACCGTCACGGAGACCCCGGGCAGCCACGCCGTCTACGTCTCCCGCCCGGCCTCGGTGGCGGCCGTCATCACCCAGGCCGCCGAGACCGTCTCCGAGCAGCCCTAGGGTCCGCTCAGGCCTGCGTGTCCACGGACAGGTCCCCGGGCAGTTCCTCCCCGGCCGGTGCCTGCGCGGTCTCCGCCGGCTCCCGGGACAGGAACCGTACCGGGATCGGCAGCAGCCACCAGTACTTGGCGAGACCGGGCGAGACGAACGCCAGCGGAACCGACGTGGCGAAGATCAGGGTGTGCAGGACGCTGCGGCGGACCGTCCTCCTCAGCCGCTCCGGCGACGCTTTCGGGGTGGCCAGCGCGGGGACGGCCAGCAGCCGCAGGTACATAGCGCCGAGGAGGGCGAGGGCCAGGGCGATCGCTCCCGCGTAAATCGCCGTCGCCGTGGTCGTGTCGCCGTACTCGCTGAGCAGTTTGGTCGGGAAGGGCAGTGCGGCGACCACGGCCAGGAGCACGAAGTACAGGTAGAGCAGCGGGCGGTCGACGGTGGTGACCTCTTCGAACAGGGCGTGCTGGGACAGCCAGAGCACGCCGATCACGGCGAAGCTCAGCAGATACGCGCCGACGGCCGGCAGCGCCTCCCGGACCGCGTGGGCGACTTCCGAGTTGTGCAGGCCCTCGGGGACGGTGATGTCGAGGGCGAGCAGGGTGATGGCGATGGCGAACACGGCGTCGCCGAGCATCGACAGTCGCTCGGGGCTCACGGCGGTCTCGCTGCGACGCAGTACAAAGGGGCGGGAGTTGCTCATGTGAAGGACACCAGGTGTTCGTCGGCGTACGGACGACGCAAGAGGTACCACATGGCGGTGTACGCGCGGAGCGGGAGAGATCCCCTGGTCCGCACTCCTGCCCGTCGGGGAAATCTCCCGCCCCTTCAGGCATCGACGCGCGCGGGACGGCCGTCGGCCGTCCCGCGCCTGTCCGGCCCTGCGGGCCGGAGGTGTCAGCCGATGATGCGGTGGGTGGTCCAGAACGACGTCAGGTCGGTGCTGGTGGCCGCCTGGGCCGCCGCCTTGAACTCGGCGGTGGTCGAGACGCCGTACCAGTGCGCACTGGCGTAGCTCTTCAGGAGGTTGGTCATGGCGGTGTCGCCGATGAGACGGCGCAGGTCGTGCAGGGCGCACTTGCCGTAGCCGTAGACGACGGTGGAGTAGCGGGAGGAGTGGGCGTCCCAGTACGCCATCGAGTTGGTGATGTTCTCCGCCGAGGAGGCCCAGGAGACGCTGTTCCAGCAGTTCGTGCCGGTGCTGCCCAGCGCCAGGTCGGTGGCGTAGTCGGTGAACGCCTCGTCCAGCCAGGGGCTGTTGTACTCGTCGTCGCCGACGATGCCGTACCACCACTGGTGGCCGATCTCGTGGGTGAGCGCGGTGGTGCTGACGAGGTCCAGGACGAAGCCCGGGTACTCCATGCCGCCGAACCAGAAGTTGTTGTCGATGACCGCGTCCAGCTCGCCGTACGGGTAGGCCCCGAAGCGACCGGCGTGCGCGTCGACGGCCGACTTGGCGGTGGTGAGCATCGACTGGGCGCTGGAGGAGCTGATGCCCGACACGGAGTAGATGTTGATCGGGACCCCGCCGGGGGAGGTGCCGGAGATCTTGGTGAACGGCCCGGCCGCCCAGGCGAAGTCACGGACCTTGGAGGCGGTGGCGGTGGTGACGGTACGGCCGCTGGAGCCGGGGGTGTCGGTGGACGTGCCCGTCGCCGGGACCAGGATGCTGGTGGGGTGGTCCAGGGTCACCTTGAAGTCGGCGGCCAGGGAGTAGAAGGACTCGCCGTTGTTGGTGTACGGGTCCAGGTGCCAGCCGGAGCCGTCCTGGACCGCGAGGACGGGCAGGGCGTTGCCGATCATGCTGAAGGAGCCGTCGTAGCCGAAGCGGTCGGCGCCGCTGGGCACGGTGATGCCCAGGTCGAAGCCGACCGTGGTGCTCTGGCCCTGGGCCAGCGGTGTCGGCAGGGCGATCTCAAGCGCCGTGCAGGCGACCGAGAGTGCCCCTGCGGTGCCGCCGGTGACGTTGCTGACCGTGATCGGCGGTGCCGAGCAGGTGCCGTGGTAGTTGTCCCACAGCCGGAGGTAGATCTCGCTGAGCGCGGTCGCGGAGGCGTTGGTGAAGGTCACGCTCTCGTGGCCGGTCCAGCCGGTGCCGGTGGAGTTGCTGGTCAGGCTGACGGTGTACGACGGTGCGGCCGGGGTGCGGGTGGAGTCGCCCGGGGTGGTGGCGGCCGAGGTGTCCAGGGCGACGTCGTCCAGGACGAAGCTGGTCTGGAGGCTGGAGTCCTCGGTGCCGCTGAAGGCGACGGTCACCGTCTGCCCCGCGAACGCGGACACGTCGAACGACTTCTTCACGAACCCGGTGTTCTTGTCCAGGTTGGAGTAGGTCGCCAGCGTGGTGCTGCCGATCTTCGCCGTGAGCTTGTCGTACGCCGTGGACGAGGTCGTCTCGGCGGTGTCGGCGTGCAGCCAGAAGCTGAGCGTCGCGGCGCATCCGGAGGGGATGCTGACGCTCTGCGAGAGCGTGTCGGTGTGGGTGCCGCCGGTGCCGTCCAGCCAGGCGAAGCTGGAGCCGCCGTGGGCGGTCTGGCCGGTGCGGTTGGTGATCACGCTGGTCGAGGACTGGGTCCAGGGTGAAGTGCCGCTCTCGAAACCGCCGTTGGTGACCACCTGGGCGGGGGTGCAGGCCGCCTGCTCGGCGGCCGACGCAGTACTGCCGGGGAGCAGGGCCGCGGCGAGTGCCGCGATGGCCAACGCGCTGGTGGCGAAGGCCTTGTGGGGGGTCGATCTCACACGGAACTCCTTTACGCCGGCCGGGATTCCGGCCTGCTCGGAGGCCGCCCGCCCGGCAGGGGTGTGCCGGGGAGCGGCCATGGGGCATGCGCTACGAGCGAGTGGTGCGAGTCGGAAGCCTGACAGATTTGACCAGCACATGTCACTAAGGGGTTACCCTCGCGTCAGAGGTGGTCCGCACAGCACGGGGTGGGGTTGGGAACCTCGAAGGGGGCCAGCAGGCCGCCCGCCGCCGGGACCAGGGTGAGGGTGAGAACGCCGTCGCGCCACTCGGGGCGCACATGATTCTGGGTCAGTACCTCGGTGGCGGGCGGGAGTTCGGCGCCCGGTGCGCCGAGCACCACCAGGTGCTCGATGGCGGTGCGGTCGAGCAGATCCGCGACGGTGACGGTGCCGGTCAGGTGCGCCACGCCGGGGTAGGCCACGACCCGGCCGGAGACGGGGGGCGCGGCGGCCGCCAGCCGGGCGGTGTCCACCGCGTCGTCCGGGCCGTGGGTGCGGTCGGCCAGGGCGAGGCCGGTGCCCTTCGGCAGCGCCGTGAGCAGCGCCGCCCACACCGCGTCCACGTCCGCTTCCGGGACGGCCAGCGAGACCGTCGTGCCCCGGCGTTCGCCGGTGCGGTACAGGTGGGTGCAGGCGAACACGCCCTCCGGGAGGGCCAGTCGGTCCAGCAGCCGGTGGATCAGGTGGTCGGCCTCGCGCAGGGTCGCCGTACCGGCGTCCACCCCGATGACGGAGCGGACGCCGGACGCGTGGTGCGGGGAGGTCATGCGGGCAGGACCCACATCGGGTTGGAGTAGAACCACAGGTCCTTCCACGGGTCGGCGTCGCCGAGGACGTCGATGGCCGGGCCGGCCGGGTCCACGGCGGCACCGTTGATGCCGACCGCGGAGCGGTTGCCGTCGGTGCCGCGCAGCCGGACGTAGACCGGCTTGTCGAGGCGGCCGAGGGAGTAGGTCAGCTTGACCGAGCCGGTCGCCTTGTTGACCTCGAAGGACTTCACGACCTTGGTGGCGGGCGTGGCGAACGTGTCCTTGTCCGAGACCGCGCCGGTGACATCGCCCTGGATGACGTCGACGCGGGCCAGGCTCGGCACGAACTGCGCCCAGTTGGGGCCGTTGGCGAGGCTGATCTCGATGACGAGGTCCACCCGGCTGCCCTTGCGGACCTGCAGCACCCCGCCCAGGGTGACCGCGCGGGAGCCGGAGCCCAGCTGGGCGTTGAGGCCGCTGATCAGGCCGCCGTGGTCCACCCAGACCCGGCCCGCGCGGATGCCGTCCATGACCGACTTGTAGGAGAACGAGGAGGCACCGACGTGCGTGCGGGAGTACTGGCCGGGCCAGAAGTCGGTGTCGGTGAGGCTGATGCCGGTGCCGTAGACCGGGTCGTTGTAGCGGCCGTTGGCGTTGAAGTCGCTGTTCGGGCCGCGCACGGCGGTGTCGGCGTAGACGTTGTGGGAGTCGGAGTTGGCGGTGATCCACCAGGGCTTGCCCTCGGCGAGCAGGCTGTCCCACAGGCCGCCCACGGTGGCGGTCATCCAGTCGAAGCCGCCCCAGGTGCGGTAGCTCTCCAGCGGGTAGCCGCCGAAGGAGTCGGCGCTCGGGCTGTTGTCGTAGATGCCGCGGGCCGAGCCGGGGCCGTTCGGCTTGGGCAGGCCGCCCGCCTGGTGGCCGGGGGCACCCTCGAAGCCGACGGCGATCGACGGCTGGGCGTCGCGCCAGGCGCGGATCTCGTGCGGGGAGTCGATGCCCTTGCGCGCCGGGTGGTTGGCGAGGAACAGCGCGTCCTTGACCTTGCGGCGCTGCACCTGCTCGGCGAGGAAGTTGAGGCCGGAGATGGCCAGCGCCTCGTTCGCGGGGGTGCTCGCGGAGGCGCCCTTCACCGAGCCGTCGAAGGAGTTCTCGAACTCCTTGAGAACGGCGACCTCGTTCTTGCCGGGGTGGACGAAGACCGTGCCGTGCTCGGCGGCCGGGATGTTCCACTCCAGGCCCTGGAAGACCAGCGTGTCGTCGATCTCGTCGCGCGCGGCGACGATGTCCGGGTTGACCTTCTCGACACCGATCTTGGCGTGGGTCTCGCTGCCGTGGTCGGTGATGACCATCCAGTCCAGGCCGTGCGCGTTGGCCTGCCGGACGTGGTCGATGACCCGGTACTTGGCGTCGGAGCTGTGCTGGGTGTGGATGTGGTGGTCGCCGGCCAGCCACAGATAGCCGCCGGAACGGCCGTTCTGGGAGTGGGCGGAGGAGACCGCGGCGGCGGCCTGGCCCGCACCGGCGAGGACACTGCCCGCCGCGAGGCCGGCGCCCAGCAGGCCGGTGCGGCGCAGCATCGAGCGGCGGGAGAGCTGACCGGGCGTCAGCTCCGCGTCGGGGACGGACAGATCGAGGGCGGGCGGCAGCGACGACGCGGCGTCGCCGTCCCCGTGGTGGTGATGGTGGTGAGGGTGACCGTGGTCGTGGCTGTGACCGTGGCTCATGTTCGGAACTCCCGTGGGCGGCCGGTACGGGGGTGACTCAGGACGTGCAGAGTCTGCGAAGGTCGCGTGAACAACGGGAGTCGAGGTCATGGTGGGGTAAAGAACGACTCATGTGCAGCGCACTACGCTCTTACCCCGGTGGGGAGTTGGCCAAGGAGCCGTAAAGACGGCAGTGCCCGGGCCGGCTCACGAGGAGCCGGCCCGGGCATCAGGGGCCGGGCGGTCAGACCAGGTCGAAGCGGTCCGCGTTGGCGACCTTCGTCCAGGCGGCGACGAAGTCCTTCACGAACTTCTCCTTGGCGTCGTCGCTCGCGTAGACCTCGGCGACGGCGCGCAGTTCGGAGTTGGAGCCGAAGACCAGGTCGGCACGGGTGCCGGTCCACTTGACCGCGCCGCTCGCGTCACGGCCCTCGAAGGTGGACTGGTCCTCGGAGGTCGACTTCCACGTCGTACCGAAGTCGAGCAGGTTGGCGAAGAAGTCGTTCGTCAGCACGCCCGGGGTCTCGGTGAGGACGCCGTGCTTCGAGCCGCCCTGGTTGGCGCCGAGGACGCGCAGACCGCCGACGAGGACGGTCAGCTCGGGGGCGCTCAGGCCGAGCAGGTTGGCGCGGTCGAGGAGCAGGTACTCGGCGGGAAGGCGGTTGCCCTTGCCGAGGTAGTTGCGGAAGCCGTCCGAGGTCGGCTCCAGGGCCGCGAAGGACTCGGCGTCCGTGTGCTCGTCGGTCGCGTCGACACGGCCCGGGGTGAAGGGCACCTCGATGTCGACGCCGCCGTCCTTGGCGGCCTTCTCCACGGCGGCGGCACCGCCGAGGACGATCAGGTCCGCCAGGGAGACCTTCTTGGCGCCGGTGTTGAAGTCCCGCTGGACGCCCTCCAGGACGCGCAGGACCTGGGCGAGCTCGTCGGGGTCGTTGACCTGCCAGCCGCGCTGCGGCTCCAGACGGATGCGGGCACCGTTGGCGCCGCCGCGCTTGTCGCTGCCGCGGAACGTCGAGGCCGACGCCCAGGCGGTGGAGACCAGCTGCGCGACCGTCAGGCCCGAGTCGAGGAGCTTGGCCTTCAGGGCCGTCACGTCGGCGGCGTCGATGGCCTCGCCCTCGGCCTGCGGCAGCGGGTCCTGCCACAGCAGGGTCTCCTCCGGGACCTCCGGGCCGAGGTACAGGGACTTCGGGCCCATGTCACGGTGGGTCAGCTTGTACCAGGCGCGGGCGAAGGCGTCCGCGAGCTGGTCGGGGTTCTCGTGGAAGCGGCGCGAGATCGGCTCGTAGATCGGGTCGAAGCGCAGCGAGAGGTCGGTGGTGAGCATCGTCGGGAGCTTCTTCTTCGACGCGTCGTGCGCGTCGGGGATGATCGCCTCGGCGTCCTTGGCCACCCACTGGTTGGCACCGGCGGGGCTCTGGGTCAGCTCCCACTCGTAGCCGAAGAGGATGCTGAAGAAGTCGTTGCTCCACTGGGTGGGCTTGGTGGTCCAGGTGACCTCCAGGCCGCTGGTGATCGCGTCGCCGCCCTTGCCGGTGCCGTAGGTGCTCTTCCAGCCGAGGCCCTGCTGCTCGATCGGGGCGCCCTCGGGCTCGGCGCCCACGCTCTCCGCGGGGCCGGCGCCGTGGGTCTTGCCGAAGGTGTGGCCACCGGCGATCAGCGCGACGGTCTCCTCGTCGTTCATCGCCATCCGGCGGAACGTCTCACGGATGTCGCGGGCCGCGGCGATCGGGTCCGGGTTGCCGTTGGGGCCCTCCGGGTTGACGTAGATCAGGCCCATCTGGACGGCGCCGAGCGGGTTCTCCAGGTCACGGTCGCCGGTGTAGCGCTGGTCGTCGAGCCAGACCTTCTCGGGACCCCAGTAGACGTCGTCCTCCGGCTCCCAGACGTCCGCGCGGCCGCCGCCGAAGCCGAAGGTCTCGAAGCCCATCGACTCCAGGGCCACGTTGCCGGTGAGGATCATGAGGTCGGCCCAGGAGATGGACTGGCCGTACTTCTTCTTGACCGGCCACAGCAGACGGCGCGCCTTGTCGAGGTTGCCGTTGTCCGGCCAGCTGTTGAGCGGGGCGAAGCGCTGCTGACCGGCGCCGGCGCCGCCGCGGCCGTCGGAGATGCGGTAGGTGCCCGCGCTGTGCCAGGCCATCCGGATCATCAGCGGACCGTAGTTGCCGAAGTCGGCCGGCCACCAGTCCTGCGAGGTGGTGAGCACCTCCGCGATGTCACGTTTCACGGCGGCGAGGTCGAGGTTCTGGAACGCCTCGGCGTAGTCGAAACCCTCGTCGAGCGGGTTGGCGACGGCGGGGTTCTTGGCAAGGATCTTCAGGTTGAGCCCCTCGGGCCACCACTGGCGGTTGCCACCGCCCTGGGTGGGGTGCGGGGCGCGGTCGTGCGCGACCGGGCACTGGCCCGCGGCGTTCTCCTGGGTCTCAGACATGGGGGAAATCCTTCCGGAATGGGCGGATCAACGTACTCAGGAACTACTGGACGTATTCAGGAACTACTGACGGTGGAACAGGCGGAGCACAGGCCCCAGTAGATGACCTCGGCCTCGTCGATCGCGAAGCCGTGGTCCTCCGAAGCGGTCAGGCACGGGGCGTCGCCGACCGCACAGTCGACGTCGGCGACGGCACCGCACGACCGGCACAGGACGTGGTGGTGGTTGTCGCCGACGCGTCCCTCGAAGCGGGCCGGGCTGCCGGCCGGTTCGATACGGCGTATGAGTCCTGCCGTGGTGAGCGCGTGCAGCGCGTCGTACACGGCTTGAAGCGATATGTGGCCTACGCGCTCACGGACGCCCGAGGCGATCGCCTCGACGTCGAGGTGGTCGCCGTGGCGGACGGTCTCCAGCAGCGCGACGCGGGCGGCCGTCACCCGCAGGCCGGCACCGCGCAGCTCAGCGGCGGTCGTCGGGGGCTGGGATGCGGTCATGACGCCAACCTATCCTCATAAACACGAGTGGTTCAAGAAAACAAGCCGCTCAAGTGTGGTGGCGAACCGGCCAACATCCGCCCCACCGGTCCCCCATCGCTCCCCGCCGCACGGCTTTGCCATCTCTTTACAACCCGCCCTGGTGCCGGGTCGTCTCTCCGCTCGATCCGTTACTCAGCCCGCCCCGACCACTGCGGGCCGACGAAAGAGAGCGTCCTCATGCGCCGAACTGTCCTGAGCGCCACGGCACTCGCCTGCACCGCCGTCCTGGCGGGCACCGTGCCCGCGTTCGCCGACGGCACCGCCCCGAGCCCGGTCCCCACCGTGGCGCCGTCCGCCGCCCCCTCGGCGGAACCGTCCGCCGTCCCGTCCGAGGCGCCGTCCGCCGTGCCCAGCCGGGCCGCGGCCCCCGCACCGACGCGGGACTCGCACCAGGTCGCGGCGGTGCCGCAGGGTGCGCCCGACACCGGTGTGGCGGAGCCGTCCTCGGACTCCGGCGCCGAGGGCGCGCTGATCGGCGGAGGTGCGGCGGCCCTGCTCGCCGCGGGCGGGACGGTCTTCGCCGTCCGCCGCCGCCGGGCGACCGGGGCATGACCCCGCTCTCCAGGCGCGCCTTCGTCACCGCCGCGACGGCTTCGCTGCTGGCGGGCTGCGCGGGCCGGGCACCGGACCGCACGGCCCCGGCCGCCCACCGGCGGGTGGCGTCCTCGCCGTCCACGTCGGCGTCCTCGTCCGGGTCCGCCACGCCCGCCGCGCTCGGGCGTTCCGTGCCGGTCCGGCTGCGCATCCCGGCGATCGGGGTCGACACCCCGCTGCTGCGGCTGGGCCTCGCGGCCGACGGCACGGTGCAGGTGCCGCCGGTCACGGCGCACGACCGGGCGGGCTGGTACCGCCGCTCCCCCACCCCGGGACAGACCGGCCCGTCGGTGATCCTCGGCCATGTCACGGTCGGCGCCTACGGGGACGGGGTGTTCCGCCGGCTCGCGGAGCTGCGCCGGGGCGAGCAGGCCGTGGCGCGCCTGGAGAACGGCAGGTCCGCGGTGTTCACCGTCGACGAGGTCCGTACGGTCGCCAAGGCCGCGTTCCCGACGCAGGACGTGTACGGGGACGTGGACCGGCCGGAGCTGCGCCTGATCACCTGCGGCGGTCCGCGCGGCGGCGACGGCTACCTCGACAACGTCATCGTCTTCGCCACGCTGACCGGCACGAAACCCTGACTCGTCAGAACGGATGCGGGACCGGTGGAACGTACGCCACCGGGCCCGCATCCTCCCCGACGAGCGAGCCCCTTCGACCCTGGAGAACGTTGAAACGGTCCCGTGACACGGCGGCCTCCGAGCTCTTCGCCGCCCTGTACCCGCGCCTGGCCGGCTGGTGCCGCCGTCTGGTCGACGACGACGAGACGGCCCACGAGATCGCCTCGGAGGCCTTCACCCGGCTGTGGGCCCGGTGGACGTCGGTGGAGGAGCCGCGCGGCTTCCTCTACGTCACCGCGGCCAATCTCGTCCGGGACCACTGGCGCAAGCTGGAGCGCGAGCGCCGCGCGGTGCGCCGCGCCGGCTCGGAGGCCGCGACCCGCCCGCACACCGAACAGGCGGATCCGTCGGTACGGCTGCTGGTGCAGTCGCTGCCCGAGCGGCTGCGGGTGCCGATCCTGCTGCACTACTACGCTGACATGCCGATCCGGGAGGTGTCCGAGCTGACCGGGCGCAAGGAAGGAACCGTCAAGGCCGATCTGCACGCGGCCCGAGAACTGCTCCGCGGCCATCTGAGGAGAAGCCTTGACCACACGCTTTGACGACGAGCCCGAGTTCGACGGCCCCGACGATCCACTCGCCGTCATCCTGCGGCCGCCCGCCGCGCACCTCGGGCCGCCGCCGGGCCGCTACGAGGAGATCCGCCGGGCCGCGGGCTGCCGCCGGCTCGTCCGCACGGCGGCCGGAGCCGGGGTGACCTGCGCCGTCGCCGCCTGCGTCGCCCTGTCGCTGCATCTGACGGCACCCGCGGCGCCGACCTCCCCACGGCTCCCCCTCGCACCGCCGGCCCACAGCCCCACCGCCCCGCACCACCCCTCGGGATCCCCGGCGCCCGCCACCCCCAGCCCGAGCCCGAGCGTGGGACCCACGCGGCGGGAGACCACCCAGGCTCCCACCCGGGAAGCATCGACGGCCCCGTCGATGATCCCGTCGGCGGTCCGGGGCGCCCCGTCCGAGGACCGGCCCAGCGCGGTCGCCACGGCGGCCGGCCGGTAGCGGCGTCAACGCGACGGCAGTGGGGTCATTCGTCCGTGCCCCCGTGTTTCGACGCCCGGCCCGCGCCCCAAAGGCGCGGGTCAAGACGCCGCTCCGGCGCGTGCGGAGCCTGGCGGGGGCCACGGCCCGGATGGCGGAGGCTGCGCCTCGGCGTTGGTGTGATGTTTCGTACGAGGCCGGAATGAAAGGCGTGGAACGGGCAACGTTCCGTTTCATGCTCCACGCGCGAACCCTCCGGCAGGTGACTCGATGACGACGGCGACCAAGGCCCCTCAGACCGCTCCGGCCGCCGCGCCACCCTCCCGCACCCTGCCGTCCGCCCCCGCCCCTTCGCTGCCCTCCCTGACCGGGCTGAGATGGATGGCCGCACTGCTGGTCTTCGGGCTGCACGTGCACAACTTCCGCTATTTCGGCGGCACCGGCGGCCGCATCGTGACCTGGGGGTTCGAGGCCGGCGCCTCGGGGGTGTCGTTCTTCTTCATCCTCTCCGGGTTCGTCCTGATGTGGTCCGCGCGGCCGGGCGACCGGGCAACGCGCTTCTGGTGGCGGCGCGTCGCCCGGGTCTACCCGGTGCACCTGGTCACCGTCGCCGTCGCGCTGGTCATGGTGTGCACGCTGCCCCGCCAGCCGAGGCCGACCCTGCTGCAGGGCCTGGCCGACGTCTTCCTGGTGCACTCCTGGTGGCGGCCGTGGTGGCAGACGCTGGACCCGGTCAGCTGGTCGCTGGCCTGCGAGGCTTTCTTCTACGCCGCGTTCCCGCTGCTGGCGCTGGTGCTGCGCCGCCTGGGCGGGCGGGGCGCCACGGCGCTGGCCGCGCTGTCCGTGCTGACGGTGCTGGCGCTGGCCTGGACGGACGCGCACCACTGGTGGGCGCAGCCGATCAGTTCCTTCCCGGCCGCCCGGCTGCCGGAGTTCGTGCTGGGCGCGGCCACCGCGCGTCTTGTGCTGCTGGGCCGGTGGCGCGGCCCGGGCCTGGAGGCCTCGCTGGCGCTGGCGGTCATCGGCTACTTCCTGGTCCCGCAGGTCACCGCCGAGTACGCGGCCACCGCCTGCACCATCACGGGCTTCGCACTGCTCATCCCGGCGGCGGCCGTCGCGGACCTGCACGGCCTGCCCTCGCTGTGGCGGCGCCGGCGGCTGGTCCGCCTGGGCGAACTGTCGTTCGCGTTCTACATGGTCCATCTGCTGGTGCTGCGGGCGGGCACCCGTCTGCTCGGCACCCGCCCGCGTTTCGACCCGCTCACCGGGGCGGCCGTCGCCGCCGTCGCGTTCACCGTGTCGCTGGGCCTGTCCTGGCTCCTGTACGAGGGCGTGGAGCGGCCCGCACGACGGCTGTTGCTACGGCGTCCGGCACGGCGGCGGACGGCCTAGCGCCCGACCGGTTACGGGAACTGCGTCACCTTGGAGGGGGTCGTACTGGTCCCCGAGGTCGGTGATCCGGTGGTGTTGACGACGTGGGCGTACTGGCCCATGCCGCCCAGGGAGATCACCAGCAGGTCGTGCATCTTGATGCCCGAACCGGTCGGCACCTGGAAGCCGTTGGACTGGACGATCGTCGGATCGGCCGTGTAGTTGCAGTAGCTTCCCAGGCCCCACGCCTCGTGGGTGGTCACGGTGTCGGCGACCTTGTAGGCCGCGTAGCCGACGACGCCGTCGTGGGTGATGGCGGCGGCGTTCGGGGCGTCGTACGCCTTCTCGTTCTGGAAGAAGATCGTGCGGCCGCGTTCGCCGTTCCAGTAGACGTCGTACTTGTTGAAGTGCTCGACGAACAGGCCGGTGGCGAGGACGTCGTTGCCGTTGACTCTGAGGCCGTAGTCGGCGCGGTTGGTGTCCCAGCCGACGCCGCTGCCGTGGTCGGCGCGCCAGAGCCAGGTGTGGTCGATGATCACGTTGTTGCTGTTGACGACCACGGAGTTGGTGGCGAGGCCGGGTCCGGCGCCGCCGATGCGGACGAACACGTCCTGCATGGAGGTGGGGTTGGCGGAGTGGTCGGCGGTGGAGCCGGGGTCGCCGATCCGCAGCAGGGTGTCGGAGTTGACGGTGCCCGCGTCGATGAGGAACCCGGCGAGCTTGACGCCGTCGACGTCGGCGACGTGCATGGCGTCGACGCCGTTGTCCGGGACCAGGGTGGCGAGGCCGAGGCCGAGGACCACCGTGTTGGCGCGGGTGACGTTGATGGTCTGGTCGAGGTGGTAGATGCCCGGGGTGAAGAGGAGGTTGAGACCCTGGGCGAGGGCCTGGTTGATGGTGGCGGCCGTGGCGCCGGGCTTGACGACGTAGAACTGGTCCAGCGGGATGGAGGTGCCCGCGTTCGCCGGCCAGGAGACGCCCCGGGCGTTGGTGCGCTTGGCCGGGACGAAGACCTTGTAGGTGCTGCCGTCCAGGTAGAGGAACGGCTTCTCGCGCGAGACGGGGGTGGTGTCCAGCGTGGTGTACGGGCCGGTGTCGAAGTTGGTCGCGGGTGCGCCCTCGACTCCGGAGAAGGTCATGTTCCACACGCCGTTGGTCCAGCCGCCGACCGAGCTGTCGCGGGTGTACCACTGCTGCTGGGAGTACGGGCCGACCGTGCCGTCGATCTTGGAGTCGGCGATGTAGCCGCCGGAGGCCCAGCCGTAGCCGTTCGGGGCGAGGTTGAGGCCGCCCTTGACGTGGATCCGACGGAAGGGGGCCGCCTGAGCCACGGCCCAGCGGTCGGTGCCGTTGGACGGCGTGATGGCGAAGTTCTCCGCCGAGCGCCAGAAGTTCTGGGTGGCGTTGCCGTTGAACCAGCCGGCGTCGACCGTGACGTCACCGTTGATCTGGGTGTCGTCGGGGTTGAGCCCGAGCCCGGAGATCGAGGTGTAGAAGCCGATCTGGGCGTTGATGCCGTTGTACGTGCCCGGCTTGAGCAGGAACTGGTAGCGGCCGGTGCCGAACTGGGCCGACTCCTGCTGGGCGAAGACGGAGTCGAACTTCGCCTGGAGGTTCGGCGTGGACGGGTCGACGACGATCACGTTGGGGCCGAGGTCGCCGCCGCCCTGGACCGGGGGCGTGCCGGTGGTGGTTCCGTAGACCTGGAACTCCCAGAGCGAGTAGCCCCACTGGGTGGCGCGGTGCACGCCCAGCATCCGGACGTAGCGGCCCTGCCCGGAGACGGACAGGGTGTCGGTGCCGCCGTCGCCGCCGGTCACGGACTGCAGGTCGGTCCAGTTGCTGCCGTCCGCGGAGATCTGGACCTTGTAGTCCTTGCCGTACGCGGTCTCCCAGTTGAGGACCACCTGGTTGACCTGGGCGGTGGCGCCGAGGTCGACCTGGAGCCACTGGTCGTCGGTGAAGGCGGACGACCAGCGGGTGCCGGTGTTGCCGTCCACCGCGTTCCCGGCGGCGGTCCCGGCGTTCTCCTCGGAGGAGGCGGTGGCGGTCTTGCCCTGGGACAACGGTGTGTCTGCGGCCTGCGCCGCCGGCGCGTGCGCGACGGGGAGGGCAAGCAGCGCTGCCATGGCGGCGAGCGCTACGCCCAAGGATCTCAGTCTCATCAGCGGCTCCCTGAGGTGGGCAGGGGGCGCGCGTCCAACCGACACACCCCACTGCTTAGTTCAGGATTTGATTTAAGTGGTGAGGCAACCCGGCGACAACCCTTCGGGAGTGGATTTTTCAACGACCGGCCCAGAGCCCCCACCGAACGGGCCGCCTACCGGGAAATCGGGGCGGACGGGGGCGGCGCCGTTCGGATGCGGGGTCCCCGTCACCGGGCGAGCTGCTGGTACATGGCGGCGAGGTCGCCCGACAGAGCACCCTTGGCCCAGCGGGTGAGGTCGTCGGCGAGCACCTCCCAGGCATCCGACTCGACGCCGTCGAGGGCGGCCGCCGCGATGTCCTGCGGCTTCGCCTTGGCGCCGTCGACGTGGGCCGCCATGTCGGTGTCGACATAGCCCATGTGCAGGCCGGTGACGCCGATGCCGCGCGGCTGGAGCGCCAGGCGAAGGCTGTTGGACTGCGACCACAGGGCCGACTTGGAGGCGCTGTAGGCGCCGCCCTCGGCGACCCAGGACAGGACCGAGTGCACGTTCAGGATGTGGCCGCCGCCGTTGCGTTCGATGACCGGGACGAAGGCGCGGGTGAGCAGCAGCGGGCCGTAGAAGTTGGTCTCGAACTCGTGGCGGATGTCGTCCAGCGAGGAGGTCAGGAAGCGGGTTCCGGTGGCGACCCCGGCGTTGTTGACCAGGACGGTGACGTCCTGGGCCTGCGCGGCGACCGCGGCCACGGAGTCGGGGTCGGTCACCTCCAGGGCCAGCGCCACGGCGTCGGGGTGGGTGACGGTGCGCGGGTCGCGGGCGGTGGCGTAGACCTTGCCGGCGCCGCGCGCGTACAGCTCTTCCACCAGCGCCTTTCCGACGCCTCGGCTGCCGCCGGTGACGAGGACGACGGAGTCCTTGATCGCGGTCATGACACTCACGCTCCAGACATGCGAAGAGATTGGAAACCGATCGGTTTCCATCCGGTCCCGCCCATCGTAAACCGATCGGTTTCCAGCTTCAATCGCGGAGGGTGCCACGCGACAGTGGGCAGGACCGGATGTCCGTACGGGCAGGGCTGGTTACTCGATCCAGTTCCTTGCGTCCGACCCCTGGCTACGGACTCCTACCGGGCGGTATACAGACCACCGACATACGCGTGCGGGCCGCCCGTCGGGACCGGTTCCGTACGCGTCCTGGTTCCAGGGGGGAACTCCATGGCGTACGGCACCCCGTCCGACGGTTCGGCGCGACGGCACCGGCGGAAGGCCACCGTGGCGGCGGCGCTGGGCGGCTGCGCCCTGGTGGCCGCGTCCACGACACCCGCCGCGGCACACGGCGGCGGCCACGGCCACGGCTCCGGCCACGACCGCGGCACCAGCTATGTGGCGCTCGGCGACTCCTACACCTCGGGCCCGGTCATCCCGACGCAGGTCGACGCGAACTGTGCCCGCTCCGACCACAACTACCCCTCGCTGGTGGCGGCGGCCCGGCACGTGAGCGCGTTCAAGGACGTGAGCTGTTCCGGCGCGACGACCGCCGAGATGTGGAAGGCGCAGGGCACCAACGGGCCCCAGCTCGACGCCGTGCAGCGGAGCATCGACCTGGTGACCGTCCAGATCGGCGGCAACGACGTGGGGTTCAGCTCCATCATCGGCACCTGCGCGACGCTCAGTTCGAAGGACCTGACGGGCAACCCCTGCCAGCAGTACTACAACGCGTCCGGCACCGACCAGCTGACGGTCGACATCGCGCAGACCGCACCCAAGGTCGACAAGGTGCTGCGGGCGATTCACGCCCGGGCTCCGCACGCCCGGATCCTGGTCGTCGGCTACCCCGACCTGCTGCCCGACGACGGCAGCGGCTGTTATCCGACGGTCCCGTTCGCCGCCAAGGACTTCCCCTACCTCCGGGACACCGGGAAGCGGCTGAACCTCATGCTGCGCATGGTCGCCGCCTGGAACGGAGCCCGGTACGTGGACACCTACGGCCCGACCGTCGGCCACGACATGTGCAAGACCCCCGCCGACCGCTGGATCGAACCCCTCCAGCCGACCTCCCCGGCCGCCCCGGCCCACCCCAACGCCAAGGGCGAGGCGGCCATGGCCCAGACCGTGCTGGAGCGGCTGGAGCGGCGCTACTAGGGGCTGTCCGGCGAATCAAGTCGCAGGAAAGCAGCGGCGACCGATCGGCCGAGGTGAGCGGGGTCTGGTGCGTCCAACTGCAAGGCGGAGGAGGGAGTCGACGCGGTGGGGGCACCTCCCGGCCGAAGGCTGGGGGACGTCGGCGAGTGACGACAACGCCGCAGGTGGGCGTGCCAGACCCCGCGTCTGCGGCATGATCCGCCGGACAGCCCCTAGGGGTTCGTGGTGGGCAGCGGCTTGGGCGGGTAGCCGCGCAGGACGAGGGACGTGGTGACCGGGCCGTGGCGGGCCAGGGAGTCCACGATCTCTTCGAGGCGTTCGGCGTGGGTGCAGTGCACGTCGAAGACCAGGCAGTCCTCGCCGGTCACCCGGAGCGTCGAGACGACCTCCGGGGTCCGGTCGGCGAGGGCGAGCGCCATCGGCAGCCGCGCGTGCGTGGTGCGCAGCCGGACCACGGCGTGGATGTTGAGCCCGAGCGCGGCGGGGGCGACGACGGCGCGGTAGCCGGTGATGACACCGCTCTTCTCCAGCCGCTGGATCCGGGCGCCCGCCGCCGGCTGGGAGAGTCCGACACGCCGTCCGACCTCGGCTCCGGTGAGCCGGCCCTCGGTCTGGAGCAGCTCCAGGATGGCCCGGTCGATGTCGTCGAGTGATTCCATCGTCCTCGTTCCCGCTTTCTTCTGGATCACTTGCCGGGCCGCGCCGCCGCCACTGGTCCGTCCAGAATCGCCGGCAGAACGGACCCGGCAGGCGCCGGGTCACGACGGAAAGGGCGGTCGGCGGTGGTCGCGTACGTCATCATCCCCGGGATCGACGGGTCGGACGAAAGGCACTGGCAGAGCCGGTGGGAGCAGGCCTGGGGCGACGCGGCGGTGCGGATCGCCCCCGCGTCGTGGAACCGGCCCGAGCTGCGCGACTGGGTGGCCGCGGTGCAGGCCGCCTACGACGTCGCCGTCGCACGGGACGGCCGGACGGACGGCCGGGTGGCGCTGGTGGCGCTGGTGGCGCACAGCCTCGGCTGCTGGGCGGCGGCCGAGTGGCTGGCGCGGGCGCGGCCCCGGGCGGTCCCGGCGTTCCTGGTCGCTCCGCCCGATCCCCGGGGGCCTGCGTTCCCGGGCGCGGCCGCGCCGACGTTCCTGGGGCTCTCCGCCCGCCCACTGCCCGGCCCTGCCCTGGTGGTGGCGAGCGAGGACGACCCCTACGCCGATGCCACGGCCTCCGCCGCGCTGGCATCGGGCTGGCGGGCGCCATGGCGCTCCGTCGGCGCGCACGGGCACCTCAACTCCGCGAGCGGTCTCGGTGACTGGCCCGTCGGCCGGGAGCTCCTGCACACCCTGGTGGATCCCTGAGCGGCTCCGATGCCCCGACACCCCGGGTCGTGCGGCCCCCTGGGACGGTTCGCGATAGGTTGACCTGCATGAGCGACAACGTTTACTTCGACATTTCGATCAACAACGAGCCGGCCGGCCGGATCGTGTTCAGCCTGTTCGACGACGTGGTGCCCGACACCGCCCGCAACTTCCGTGAGCTCGCCACGGGACAGCACGGCTTCGGTTACGCCGGTTCCGGCTTCCACCGGATCATCCCGCAGTTCATGCTCCAGGGCGGTGACTTCACCCGCGGCGACGGCACCGGCGGCAAGAGCATCTACGGCGAGAAGTTCAAGGACGAGAACTTCAACCTCAAGCACGACCGTCCGTACCTGCTCAGCATGGCCAACGCGGGCAGGAACACCAACGGCTCGCAGTTCTTCGTCACCACCGTCGTGACGTCCTGGCTGGACGGCAAGCACGTGGTCTTCGGCGAGGTCGTCGAGGGCCAGGACATCGTCGACAAGATCGAGAGCTACGGCTCGCAGAGCGGTAACCCCAAGGCCAAGGTCGAGATCACGGCGAGCGGCACCGTCTGATCTAGGACCTGCATTTCTCCACGGGGGACCGGGCTGCTCGCCCGGTCCCCCTGGCGTAGTCACCGGGTGCCGCGCTCGCGCCGCGGTTCGGCCGCCTCCGGCGGGGCGCGCCCGGCCGGGGAGTCGTGCGCGGTGAGGTGTTCCAGGACCTCGGCCAGTTCCTTGCAGGCCTCCGCGACGGAGCGCCGGGTGTTGTGCTGTTCGGTGATGACGGCCGACAGCAGCAGTGCGGTCAGCGCCAGCGAGCCGTTGAACAACTGCAGCTTCAGCATCACCTCGACGGGGGACAGCCGGGCGAACGCGCCGACGCCGTCCGTCGCGGCGATCGTGGCCGTCACCGACGCGAACAGGGCGCACAGCATGCTCCCGGCCAGCCGGAACCGCAGCGCGGCCCAGATCAGCAGCGGGTAGACGAGGAACAGCGCGCTCAGGGAGCTGTGCGTGGCCACCGGGACCAGGACCGCCGCCACGGCCGCGAGGGCCAGGACCTCCTTCCAGCGGGCCAGGGACGGCGGTCGACGGGTTTCGAACAGCACCAGCAGGACCGGGGTGACGATCAGGACGCCCATCGCGTCGCCCACCCACCACGCCAGCCAGATCGGCCAGAAGTGAGTCGTGTCGAGCTTGCCGGCGAGCATCAGGGTGACCACGTCGATGGTGGAGCTGACCAGCATGGCGGCGAACGCTCCGAGGAACACCAGGGCGAGGCCGTCCCGCAGCCGGCTCAGGGTGGTGCGGAAGCCGACCCGGCGCAGCATCAGGTACGCGCACACCGGCCCGGCCGTGTTGCCGAGGAGGATGCCCACGGCGTCGGGCCCGGGCGTGCCGAGCGACAGCACGAGGAAGAAGGCGCCGAGCGTGATGCCCGGCCAGCAGCCAAGGCCGAAGACCAGCAGACAGGCCAGCGCCACACCGGTCGACGGATAGACGGGGGTGAAGACGGCGCCCTCGACGGTGAGCCCGCACAGCAGGCCGAGCCGTCCTGCCGCGTAGTAGCAGGTGGCCACGGCCAGCGTCCGGAGAGCGAGGACGGCCGGCCGGCGCAGCTCCTGGTTACCCACCACATGAGCCATCAGACACCGAGGCGGCCGGGTCGGCGAGGCGGGCGCCGCCTGCGGCTGACGTGAAGGAGCCGGTGCCGGTCCCTCGGAGGCTACAGCATGGTGTCCAGGCCGTCGTGGCCCATGACCAGGACGGCCGCGTCGTCCTCGTGGCCCACGCGTTCCGCGCCCTTGATCACGGCGGCGGCCAGGGACTGTGCCTCGAGGCCGGCGACGGCGGCGACACCGGCGAGCCGTACCACCTGGTCGAGTCCCTCCTCGATGGGCATCGACGGCCCCTCCACCACCCCGTCCGTGAGCAGCACGACCATGCCGCCGGTGGTGAGCCGGTACCGGGCCACCGGGTAGTCGATGCCGGGCTCGATGCCCAGCGGCGGTCCGCCCTCGTCCTCCCCGAGCCCGGACTTTCCGTCGGCGGTGGCCCAGACGAACGGGACGTGGCCTGCCCGGGCGCTCTCCAGGACCCCGGTCTCCGGGTCGAGCCGCATGAAGGTGCAGGTCGCGAAGAGGTCGCTGCCCAGGGACACCAGCAGGTCGTTGGTGCGGGCGAGCAGCTCGCCCGGCCCGCCGGACACCGAGGCGAGCGCCCTCAGGGCCGCCCGGACCTGGCCCATGAAGGCGGCCGCCTCGATGTTGTGGCCCTGGACGTCGCCTATGGACAGGCCGATGTGCCCGTCCGGCAGCGTGAAGGCGTCGTACCAGTCGCCGCCCACGTTGAGCCCGTAGCAGGCGGGCGCGTACCGGACGGCCAGATGGAAGCGGGGGGTGTCGGGCAGGTCCCGGGGCAGCATGCCGCGCTGGAGGGCGATGGCCAGTTCCACCTGCGAACGCTGGTACTCGGCCCGCTCGCGTGCCTGGGCGGTGAGCGACCTGAGTCTGGCCAGCAGCTCGTCGTCGTCCGTTGAGCGCTTGCGGGGCATGGTTCACTCCGGCCGAGACGACATCCTTACCAGGGCAAACCCCTAGATTGCACCTTTACAGGATCATAGTGCGAACGGCGGGCGAGCGGTCGGCCGCGGCGGCGACGGCCGGGTGCGGCCGGCCGCCGCCGGGCGGGTCGGTTCACCCCTTGTGCAGACCGTCCGTGCGGCGGGACGCGCGCAGTGTGCCGACCGTCTTGAGCAGCCGGTCCGCCGGGTCGCGCAGCCGGGGATGGGCGAGGACGGTGTTGCGCAGCCCGCGGACCGGCCGGCGCCACAGGCGGTGCGCCGCGGCCACCGGGTGGGTGCGGGTGACGAACCCCTCGCCCACCCGCAGTTCGCGGGTCTTGAGCCAGTCCTTGTACTCCTTGTCGCCGCGCCCCAGGTCGACGAGGGTGACCCCGCCGCGCGCCGCGGCCTCGGCGGTGCGCAGATGCATCATCAACCCCGGTGAGTAGTAGTGCAGTTCGGGGTCGTAGGCGGTGAACCAGGCGGCGAGTACGGTGCCCGAGCGCGGGCCGAAGTGCGCGGCCACCGGCCGGTCGCCGGCATAGAGCACGGACAGCACGCCGGTGAAGTGTTCCTCACGGACGTGGAAGAGGTGGTCCGCGAGGTCGACGATCCAGGGGCGGGCGAAGCGGTCCATGCGTCCGGTCCGCCGGTACTGGGCGGACTTCCAGCGCATCAGCGTGCGCAGGGCCGCGGGGTCGCGCTCGTCGAACTCGAAGCGCAGGTCGCCGATGTCGCGGCCGAGGCGCCGTTCCTTCTTCAGCGTGGTCTTCGCCAGGCCCGGGTAGGTGGCGCGCAGCCACTCGGGGTAGCCGGCGTCGCCGGGCTTCACGTCGATCACCGGTGAGGCGAAGGTGCCGGTGACGTGCGGGGCGAAAGGTCTCTGCTCGGCCACCAGGTGGTCGAACTCGAAGATGGACATCCCGCAGGCGCTCAGCAGCTCCTGGGCGTCCCAGCCGACTCCGGGCCGGTGCACCAGCGCCTGGCAGTCGGAGAGGCCGAGACCGACGGCCCGGCCGACACCGAGGGCGTTGCGCTCGTACGGCAAGAAGCCGACGGGTTCCCCGCCCTCGCGCAGGACCGCCACCCGCACGCCGGCGCGGTGTTTACCGACGCCGATCGTGAACTCCGGGGCCAGAAAAGGGTTGGCGTACTCCGGCGACTCGTCCATCGCGCGGTGCCAGGCCCGGCAGAGCGACTGGGTCAGCTCGCCGGGTCTGTGGATCGTGATGTCCACCTCAGATCAACCGCCCTTCGGCTGACGAGGTGTGTGGCACATGACTGCACTGACCTCTGGATCGCATGGGCGACCGCTCCCCCCATAACGCGTATTCCGCGTTCTGCCGTTTCTACGAACAGCTCCTGTTCCCCGCTGTACACCTTCGTTCCGGGACCGGCGACGGGGTCGCCGGTCCGGAGGTGTCGCTCAAACGTGGCGAAACAGTACGCACGCTGTCAAGGGTGCCACTGTCGGGGCGGGTTGGGGGTGGGGTGACTCGGACTTTCCCGGCCCTTTCCGTCAGGTCGCCGTCGCCGCGGCCGCCGCACGGCCCGCCTGCCGGCCGGAGAAGAGGCAGCCGCCGAGGAAGGTGCCCTCCAGCGAGCGGTAGCCGTGCACCCCGCCGCCGCCGAAGCCCGCGACCTCACCGGCGGCGTACAGACCGGGCACCGGCGAGCCGCTGCTGTTCAGGACGCGCCCGGAGAGGTCGGTCTGCAGGCCGCCGAGGGTCTTGCGGGTGAGGATGTTCAGCCGGACGGCGATCAGCGGCCCGGCGCTGGAGTCCAGGATCCGGTGGATCGAGGCCGTACGGCTGAGCGAGTCGCCGATGTAGCTGAGGGCGTTGCGGATGCCCTGGACCTGGACGTCCTTGGTGTACGGGTTGTCGATCTCGCGGTCGCGGGCCTCGATCTGCCGTTTGAGGTCGGCGAGGCCGATGAGGTTGTCGCCGGTCAGCTTGTTCATGCCGGTGACCAGATCGGTGAGGTTGTCGGCGACCACGAAGTCGACGCCGTTGTTCTTGAACTTCTCGATGGGTTCCGGGGTCTGCCAGATCCGGGAGAGCAGCTGCCAGATGTTCTTGTTGGTGAGGTCGGGGTTCTGCTCGGAGCCGGAGAGCGCGAACTCCTTGGCGATGATCTTCTGGGTGGTGACGAACCAGGAGTAGTCGTAGCCGGAGGCGGTGATCGACCCGAGGGTGTGCAGGGTGTCGTAGCCGGGGATGTCGGGGGTGTTGAAGCGGCGGCCCTTGGCGTCGAACCACATCGAGGACGGGCCGGGCAGGATGCGGATGCCATGGTTCGGCCAGATCGGTGCGTAGTTGCGCAGGCCCTCGGTGTAGTGCCACATCCGGTCCGGATTGACGATCCGTCCGCCCGCCTGGGCGGTGATGCCGAGCATCCGGCCGTCCACGTGCGCGGGGACGCCGGTGACCATGAACTTGGGCGGGGTGCCGAGCCGGGCCGGCCAGTTCTGCCGTACGAGGTCGTGGTTGGCGCCGATGCCGCCCGAGGTGACCACCACGACCGGGGCCCGCAGCTCGAAGTCGCCCACGACGGTACGGCTGCTGGGGGTGCCGCGGGCCGCGCTGCTGGGCTCCAGGACCGCGCCCCGGACGCCGGTCACCGCCCCGCCCGTGGTCACCAGCTCGTCGACGCGGTACCGGAACTTGAAGGTCACCTTGCCTGCGGCGACCGCGGCACGCACCTTCTTCTCGAAGGGTTCGACGACGGCCGGGCCGGTGCCCCAGGTCACGTGGAAGCGGGGCACGGAGTTGCCGTGGCCGTCGGCGAGGCCGCCGCCGCGCTCGGCCCAGCCCACGATCGGGAACCACTGCACGCCCAGCCCGGAGAGCCAGGACCGCTTCTCGCCGGAGGCGAAGTCCACATACGACTGGGCCCACTTGTAGGCCCAGTAGTCCTGGCCGCCTGGGTCGTCGACGCCCCGGTCGAAGCCGGCCGCGCCGAGCCAGTCCTGCCAGGCGAGGTCGTGGGAGTCCTTGACGCCCATCAGCCGCTGTTCGTCGGAGTCGACGAAGAACAGACCGCCGAAGGACCAGAACGCCTGGCCGCCGAGGCTCGCCTCCGGCTCCTGGTCGAGCAGCAGCACCTTGCGGCCGGCGGCGGCGAGTTCGGCCGTGGCGACCAGACCGGCGAGGCCGTGGCCGACGACGATCGCGTCCGCGTCCTGCGACTCGGCGGCGAAGGCCCCGGCCTGGCCGAGGGTCATACCGGCGAGCGCGCCGCCGGCCACCGTCAGCACCTGACGGCGGGTGAACCGGGACGACTGCTCGGAGTTTTCGAGCGCGTCGGCGCCTGCTCTGGGGATTTCCATGGGGGGGTTGCCTTCCGTACGGATGCGGGCGGTGCGGGAGACATGACTGAGACTGCCGGGACGGCAAGGTGTTACCGACGGTAGCCCATGGTGGGAGCGGCGACCAGAGTCGCGCGCGACCGGATCGCGACCGAACTCCCGGACACGCGGCCCGAGTTGAGCAGAAGCCACCCGTGTCGGCATGCGTGACGCCGGCACCTCGTCCGGCCTCCTTCTGACCGAGATAACGTTTCCTATAGGATTTACATCAGACCTCTACGACATGAGACCACCTCAACCCGCGTCTTACCTGATAGCAACGGTTCTTGCCACAGGCCTTGACGCACACATCTCCCTGCCTCACGATCACCGCATCAATTTCCTATCTGATCCCGCAGGGGTGGGAGATGCACTTCCCGACCAGATCCGTCCTGTCCGGGGTTCTCACAGCGGCACTGCTCGCTGCCGGGACCGCGGCCTGCACCTACCGCAACGCACCCGCCCCCGCCACCGGGCAGGCCTCGACGGCCGGACGCACCGGCGACGGCGCCGACCTGGCCGACGGGTCGGGGACCAAGGTGGCCCTCGTGCCCGGCGGCGCCCATCCCTACTTCCAGCCGTGGAAGACCGCGGGGGCCGCCGCGAAGAAGACCTACGGCCTCGGGGACGTCACGTTCGACGAGACGGCGGAGTGGGACCAGCAGAAGCAGAACAACCTGCTGTCCACGCTCGCCGCCCGCGGCTACAACGCCTTCGGGGTGTTCGGCGTCTCCCCCACCGACATCAACACCACCTTCGCCGACCTCAAGTCGCAGGGCTTCCCGGTGGCCTCCCTCGGCTCCTGCCCGGCCGGCGACACGGACAAGGCCGACTTCTGCCTCTCCACGGACGTCGAACTCGCCGCCTACAAAGCCGCGAAGGCGGCCATCGAGGCGATGGGCGGCAAGGGCACCCTGGTCCATCTGACCGGCAACAACGTGGACGCCAACACCCAGTTGCGGATCAAGGGCGTGGCCCGGGCCGTCAAGGAGTCCGGTGGCAAGGTGAAGCTCCTGCAGACCGTCACCGACATCGACACGGACCTGCAGACCGCGCAGAAGGCCGTGTCCGACCTGATGGCGGCCAAGGGCGGCCAGATCACGGGCATCGTCGCCACCGCCTACAACCCGGCGGTCGCCGCCGCCGACGCCGTCAGGTCGTCCGGCTCGAAGGCCAAGGTCATCGCCATCGACGACGACGCCAAGATCCTCAGCGGTATCAGGCAGGGCACGGTCACGGCGACCGTCGTACAGAACCCCACCGGCCAGGCCGAGATCGGCACCTGGGCGCTCGCGCTGCTCCAGACGAAGCAGTGCACCATGCGCGATCCCGGGGTGAAGGTCGACTCGGGTTCGTTCGTCGTCACCAAGGCGAACGTCGGCGACTACGACAAGGCCCGGCAGGAGAAGACCAGGCAGCTGAAGACGGAGTTCGCCGACAAGTACCTCTCGTGCGGCTGACCGCCCGGAAGAGCCCGAAAGAGAACGGACATCGATGAGCATCATCACGACCGCGACCGCCCGGCTGGCCGACATCGCCGTCGAGACGGACCGCACCGACGCGGTGCAGTCCTTCGTCAAACAGGAGACGGTCCTGGTCGACCTGGAGACGGCGGACGGTCTCGCGGGCACCGGGTACGCCTACACGATCGGCACCGGCGGCACGTCCGTGCTGGCCCTGCTCCGCGACCATCTGCTCCCGGCCCTGGTCGGACAGGACGCCCGCAACGTCGAGGCGCTGTGGCAGCGGCTGTTCGCCCTGACCCGGGCCACCACCACCGGGGCCATCACCTCCCTCGCCCTCGCCGCCGTGGACACCGCCCTGTGGGACGTGCGCTGCAAGCGGGCCGGGGAACCGCTGTGGCGGCTGGCCGGCGGGTACCGCCGGGAGGTGCCGGTGTACGACACCGAGGGCGGCTGGCTCCATCTGGGCACCGAGGAGCTGGTGAAGGGCGCCCTGCGGGCCCAGCAGGCGGGGTGGGCGGGCGTCAAGATCAAGGTGGGCAAGCCGCATCCCGCCGAGGACGCGGAGCGGCTGCGTGCCGTACGCGAGGCGGTCGGTCCCGCGCTGCACGTCATGACCGACGCCAACCAGTCCCAGACGGCGTCCTCGGTGCTCCGGCTCGCGGCCGCGCTGGAGCCGTACGACCCGTACTGGCTGGAGGAGCCGCTGCCCGCGGACGACATCAGCGGCCACGCCCGGCTCGCGCGGGCGACCCGGATCCCGGTGGCCGTCGGCGAGTCCATGTACTCGCTCATGCAGTTCCGCAGCTACCTGGAGTCCGGGGCCGCGTCGATCGTCCAGGTCGACGCGGCCCGGATCGGCGGCATCACCCCGTGGCTGAAGGTCGCGCACCTGGCGGAGAGCCACAACGTGATGGTCTGCCCGCACTTCCTGATGGAGTTGCATGTCAGCCTCGCCGCCGCGGTGCCCAACGGCAGCTTCGTCGAGTACATCCCGCAGCTGCGGGCCGTGACCCGGACCGAGCTGGCCATCCGCGACGGCCTGGCCGTGGCCCCGGACGTACCGGGGATCGGAATCGACTGGGACCTGGACGCCCTCGACGACCGGAGGGTGGCATGACGACGTCCGTCAGCCCGCCGGAGACCGTCCCGGAACAGAAGGCGGCCGCCCATCGGATGCCGTTCTGGGTCAACCAGCGGCTCGGTCTGCTGGTGCTGGTCATCGCGCTGAGCATGCTGTTCGGCGTGCTCCGGCCCGCCTTCCTCGACCAGCGCCTGGTGCTCTTCCCGCTGCTGCGGGACGTGGCCACGCTCACCGTGGTGGCGCTCGCCCAGATGGTCGCCCTGTCCGTGGGGCACATGAACCTCGCGGTCGGGCGGATGGCGGCCTTCGGCGCCATGTTCGCGGGCCTCGGCTACGACAAGCTCCATCTGCCCATGCAGGCGGGCCTGTTGCTCTGCCTTGCCGCCGGCGCGGCGATCGGCGCGGTCACCGGCTGGCTGATCGCCCGTACCGGGGTGAGCTCCTTCGTCGTCACGCTGGCGATGGACTTCGCCCTGCTGGGCCTGGTGTCCCTGATGTACTCGGCACTCACCGAGGACGCCGCCTTCACCACCCGCCCGGCCGGCATCGACGCACTGCGGTCCTACTCGCTGGCCGACATCTGTGCGGGCCCGATCTGCGGCTCGCCCGCCATCCCGCAGCTGGCCCAGTTCACCGTGCTCGCCATGCTCGGTCTCGGCTTCCTGTACGGCTGTACCCGCATCGGCCGGGAGCTGCTGCTGACCGGGGCGAACCCGGCCGCCGCCGAGCTGTCGGGCATCCCCACCGGACGCCGGGTCCTGCTCGCCCACACCCTCTCCGGGCTGCTCGCGGCGCTCGCCGGGTTCATGGCCGCCGCCGGGACGGGCACGTTCCGCGCCTCCATCGGCGACGACTTCATGCTGCCGTCCTTCCTGGGCGCGGTGCTCGGCGGCACCCTGCTCACCGGCGGGGTGGTGTCCGTCCTCGGCACGCTGCTCGGCACCGCGCTCGTCGGGGTCATCCGCAAGGGGCTCGACCTGCTCGGCGTCGGTCTGGAAAGCCTCAATATCTACCTCGGCTGCATCCTCCTCCTGGCCCTGTCGGCCGACCGGATCCGCACCGTGGTGTCCTATCGCAAGGTGGTGCGCTCCACATGAGCACGATCCGCGACCAGCAGAGCCGGGCCGCCGCGGCGCTGCACCGGTTCTCCCGTACGACGACGGCCATGCTGCTGCTGGTCGTCGTGGCAGGGGCCGTGGCGCTGGAGGTGGCGTCGTCGGGCTCCTTCTTCGAGGGCCCCTCGGTACGGGTCTTCCTCCAGTACCTCGCCACGCCCATCCTCATCGGCCTCGCCCAGATGGTGGCGCTGTGCGTGGGCCAGCTCAATCTCGCCGTCGGCGCCCTGGGCGGCTTCACCGCCTGTCTGACGGGCGTCCTGATGGCCGACCACGGGGTGCCGGCCGGGGTCGCCGTGCTCGTGGGGCTGCTGACGGCGACCGCCGTCGGCCTGGTGACCGGTGTCGTCATCGTGGCCACGCAGATCAACGGCTTCATCGTCACGCTCGCCACGATGACGATCCTCCTCGGCGCGCAGTACCGGCTCGTCGGCACCCGGACCGTCGACGGCTACTCCGCGACGCTGCGCGACCTGGGCACGGCGGCGCCGCTGGACGTCCCGCTCGTCTTCGTCACGGCGATCGTCGCGGCCGTCCTGCTGGGCGCGTTCATGTACCGCACGGTCGCGGGCCGGCGGCTGCTCGCCGCGGGCGGCAACCCGCTCGCCGCGCGGCTGTCGGGCATCTCCACCGACCGGCAGATCGTGGCCGCCCACACCCTGTCCGGGCTCCTGGTCGGGGTGGCCGCCGTGACCGCGACCGCCTCGCTGCCCGGCGTCAACCGCAGCGTCGGCGGCGACTGGCTACTGCCCAGCTTCGCCGCGCCGATCATCGGCGGGGTCGCGCTGACCGGCGGTTCCATCGCGGTGTTCGGGACCGTCCTCGCGGCCTTCGTGACCCGGCTCATCGACGCGGCACGCGCCCAGTTCTCGCTGGACCCGAGCTGGGTGAACCTGCTGATCGGTCTGGTCGTCCTCGGTACGGTCGCCGGCGGGCACCTGCACCAGACACGGCTGGCGAAGAGCACGCCGGCCCCGCAGCCGGGAGGTGCCCGATGAGCACGGTCCTTCTCGAATGCCACGATCTGGTCAAGGTCTTCCCCGGTGTGCGGGCGCTGGACGGCGTAGGGCTGCGGCTCACCGCCGGCTCCGTGCACGCGCTCCTCGGTGAGAACGGCGCCGGCAAGTCCACCCTCATCAAGGTCCTGACCGGGGTGCACTCCCCCGACGGCGGCACCCTCGCCTGGTGCGGCGAACCGGTCCAGCTGCGCTCGCCGCTGGAGGCGACCCGGACCGGCATCGGCGTCGTCCACCAGGAACGCAACCTCATCCCCGGCTTCTCGGTGGCCGAGAACATCACCCTGCAGAAGCCGCCCGCGCGCCGTGGTCTGGTCGACTACGCGGCCATGACCGAACCGGCCGTCGCCTGCCTCACGGAGCTGGGCGTCGACCTCGATCCGGACCGGCCGGTACGGGAACTGTCCGTCGCGCAGCAGCAGTTGGTGGAGATCGCCAAGGCCCTGTACACCGAGAGCCGGGTGCTGCTCCTGGACGAGCCCACCGCCTCCCTCTCCCCCGAGGAGACGGAGCGCCTGTTCGAGGTGGTCCGGCGGCTCGCCGAGCGCGGTGCCTGTGTCGTCTTCGTCAGTCACAAACTGGAGGAGGTCTTCGCCCTCTGCGACACGGTCACCGTGCTGCGGGACGGGAAGTCGGTGCTGCAGTCGTCGCCCCTGGCCGACCACTCCCACGACGACATCGTGAGTCTGATGGTGGGCCGTGCCCACGCGGCGGCCGAGATGCGCCCGCGCACGGTCGACCGGTCCGCCGCGCCGGTCCTGGAGCTGGCCGGCGTCGCCACGGCCGGCGGGCACCGGGACATCGACCTGGCGGTGCGGCCCGGGGAGATCGTCGGTCTGTACGGGCTGGTCGGCGCCGGGCGGAGCGAGCTGGTCAAGGCGGTGCTCGGCCTCGACCGCATCACCGCCGGCGAGATCCGGGTGCACGGCAGGCCGGCCCGCATCAGTTCGCCCCGCCAGGCCCTGCACGAGTTCGGCATCGGGTACGTGACCGAGAACCGCAAGGAGGAGGGCGTCTTCCTGGATCAACCCATCGTCCGCAACATCACGGTGACGGTGTGGCGAAGGCTGGCCCGGGCGCTCGGGTTCGTCCCGCCGGGCGAGGAACGCGCCGTCGCCCAGGACCTCGTCGAGCGGCTCGGCATCCGGATCACCGGCCTCTCGCAGAACGCCGGTGAGCTGTCCGGCGGCAACCAGCAGAAGGTCAGCCTCGCCAAGTGGCTGGCCGCCGACACCCGGTTGCTCGTCATCGACGAACCGACGGTGGGAGTCGACGTCCGCACCAAACGCGCCTTCCACGAACTCATCTGGGACCTGGCCCACGACGGTCTGCCGATCCTGCTGATCAGCAGCGACCTCGCGGAGATGGTCACCCTCGCCG
The DNA here is from genome assembly GCF_019091475.1 of Streptomyces sp. GbtcB6. Classification (NCBI taxonomy): domain Bacteria; kingdom Bacillati; phylum Actinomycetota; class Actinomycetes; order Kitasatosporales; family Streptomycetaceae; genus Streptomyces; species Streptomyces sp. GbtcB6. The sequence continues at coordinate 84,340 of NZ_JAGXJL010000002.1, forward strand.
ACCGGATCGTCGTCATGACCGACCACCGCGTCCGGGGCGAGGTCGACAACGACCGGGACTACGACCGGATGAGCGGCCGGATCATCCGTCTGATCCACGACCGGGACGCGGTGCGCTCATGAGGCGGGTGGCCCAGGTCATCGCCGTACGACCGGAACTGCTCGACAGGTACCGGGAGTTGCACCGCGACGTACCGGAGCCGGTGCTGGACCGGCTCCGGCGCTGTCACATCGCCAACTACTCGATCCACCTGCTCGGCGACCGGCTGTTCGCCTACTTCGAGTACCACGGCGACGACCTGGCGGCCGATCTGGCGCTGATGGCCGCCGACGAGGCGACCCAGGAGTGGTGGCGGCGCACCGCGCCCTGTCAGACACCGGTTCCGGAGGCGGCCCCGGGTGAGTGGTGGGCCACCGCGGAACAGCTGTTCCTCATGGAGTAGCCGGCTCGTCGCCGCCGTCCTCCTGGAGCTGGCGCTCCATGCTGCGGGTGAGGTGCTCGGCCATCGCCTCGGCCGCCCGCTCGGGGTTGCGGCGCAGCACGGCCCGTACGATCCGCTCGTGCTCGGCGACGGTCGGGCCGCCGGCCCCGACGACGTCGCCGAGCCGGAAGATGTGCAGGTGCGCGTGGAGGCGCTGCACGGCGTCGGCCAGCAACGGCCGGTGCGCGGCCTGTCCGATCGCCTCGTGGAAGCGCTGGTCGAGTCCGGCGAAGTCACGGTAGGACGCGTACCGGCCGTTCGGGCTGGGCTGGACCTGCATCTCCTCGAGGATCCGCTCAAGGCCGTCCAGCTGCTCCTCGGTGGCGTTGCCGGCGGCCAGGGCGGCGGCCCTCGGCTCCAGCAGCAGCCGCATCTCGAAGAGCTCCTGCAGGCCCTGACGGGTCAGCAGCTCCGTGGCCCGGTATCCGGACAGGGCACGCTTGACCACCAGTCCGTCGGACTCCAGCCGGGCCAGCGCCTCCCGGACCGGGGTGGGTGAGACCTTGAGGGCGCGGGACAGCGCGTCGATGCCGACGCGGGCGCCGGGGGCGATCTCGTGGTCCATGACCATCGCCTTGATGCTCTCGTACACGCTGTCCGACAGCGCCTGCCGGACAGGAGGACCGCTCTGCTCTTCGCCCTCGCCCGGAGACCCGGCTGCGGAAGAGGTGTGCGGCGGCATCCCGGATCCTCCTCAAGACCTGCGTGTCACCCCCAGTTTACCCAGGTGGGCGGGGTGAGCGGCCCGGAAGTCCTGATCAGGCGGGTGCGGCCCGGCCACCCGGGCGGGAGTCCGGAAGGCCTGTGACCTCTCGCGCCGTCAGACGACGGAGATCTCGTCGAGATCGATGGTGATCAGGCGTGGTTCCGGCAGGGCGTGCCCGTCGGACTGTGCGGGCACGATGTAACGGTGGGTGGGGAAGACCAGTCCCGACGCCTGCACGTGCTTTTCGGCGAAGTGCGCGGCGGGGGTGCCGCCCAGGACGTCGGGCGCGTAGTCGTGGCGTCGCAGCAGACCGGACTGGTCGTAGTAGAAGACCTGTTCCGCGCAGTGGGTGGCCATGCCGTGCGGGAATCGGGCCCGCAGCCGGCGCCAGTCCGCACCGGCCTCCCGCCACGGCTCGGCTTCCTCCACGACCACGCCGGGCCGGGTCAGCAGATAGGGGGCCGTGAGGTAGTTCCACATGGCGTAGCCCGCGAAGTACAGGACGTCGAGCCGGTCCCACGGGGTGTCCGGGTCATGGCCGACGAGCGCCTCGCGTGGAGCGGTCCGCTCGGCGACGACGTCGCCGTCCCGCCGCTCGACCGCGACCCGCTCGGGCGTGAACACACCCCGCAGCTCGGGGCCGGTGAAGCGCTCGAAGACCAGCCGCTGGCGCTGCACGTCGACGCTCATGTCGGCGGCGGCGAGGATGCCGTCCTGGCCGACCTGGGACCACAGGACCCCGCCCAGGGAGCCCGTGGCATGAATGGTTTCCGCCTCTCGCCACCGTTGCAGACCCCCGTGGGCGTGCAGCGCGAGATCCAGCAGGTCGCTCATACGGCCTTGTTCCTTTCATCGGTCTGCGGCCGGGCCAGGAATCGTGTGACGTCGGCGGCGAACTCCTCGTGGTGCTGGAAGAGGAAACCGTGCGCCGCGTCCGGGTAGATCCGCAGCTCCGCGCCGGGGATCAGCCCGGCCAGCAGGTGGGAGTAGCGCGGCAGGATCATCGGGTCGCTGTCGCCGTTGGCGACGAACACCGGCACCTGGATCGCGGTCACCCGCTCCAGGAGCGAGAAGCCGGGGACGCCCCAGGCGCACACCGCGTCGTACTGCGCCTGCCGCGTCTGCCACGTCGTCGGCGTGTCCAGCTCGCCTCGGGTGAACATGCGGCCGAGCGCGGCCTCACCCGACTTCCGGCTCTCGGGAGAGCGGGTGTAGAAGACGTCGAGCATCTTCGCGGGGGCGGTCTCGACCTGCCCGACCGAATCGATGACCCACTGCGCCCAGCCGTGCATGCCGGGCGCTCCCTGGGGCGCGGACGAGGCGAGCACGAGACGCCGTACCAGTGCCGGCCGGATCAGCGCGATCTCCTGGGCCACGAAGGACCCCAGCGAGAACCCGAGGACGTCGACGTGGTCCAGTTCCAGCGCCTCGATGAAGGCGATGGCGTCCGCGGCCATCTGCGCCACCGTGCCCGGTGTGGTGCCACTGGATCCGCCGACTCCGGTGTTGTCGAAGGCGATGACGCGTCGGCCCCGGGCCAGGGCGTCCACCAGCGCGGGGTCCCAGTTGTCGAGGTTGCCGCGGAAATGCACCAGCAGGACCAACGGCACACCGCCCTCGCCCACCTCGCGGTACGCGTACTCCACGCCGCTCGCGGCCGTCACCTTGCTGATCGGCGCCTCGGTGTAGCTCTGCACCATCGGATCCACCTCTCCCCAGAGCCTGCGACCGGCCGCAGGAAGGCTCCTCGGCCGGCTCCGCACCAGGGTCGGTCAGCTGTGGGCCGCCTGTCCCTCACATGAACGGGTGAGGGCCCCGGCCGGCCGGGGCAGGGTCAGGACCAGGCGGGCGCCGCGGTCGGCGGCGCGAGGCGGCCGGACGGTGAGTGTCCCGCCGTGGGCGGTCGCGATGTCGCGGGCGATGGCGAGGCCGAGGCCGGTGCCGCCCACGCCGCGGGTACGGGCGTTGTCCAGCCGGGTGAAGCGGTGGAAGACCCGTTCGCGGTCGGGTTCGGGGATGCCAGGCCCGTCGTCGCGGACCTCGACGACCGCCTCGTCCTCGGTGTGGCGCAGTTCGACGGTCACGGTGCTGTGCGCGTGCCGCAGTCCGTTGTCCAGCAGGTTCGAGAAGAGGCGGGCGAGTGCGGTGCGGCTGCCGAGGACCGGCTCGTCGGGCTCCGCGGGTGCGACGAGGACGACGGGCCGGTGGGGGTACCGCTCGGCTATGGTCCGCCGCAGGAGGTCGGTGACGCCCAGCGGTTGGAGTTTCAGCGGCCGGTGCGCGTCCAGGCGGGCGAGGAGCAGCAGATCATCGACGATCTCCTCGAGATTGACGGTGTCGCGCAGCGCCTCCCGGCCGACGGCGGGCCACTCGGCCCGGTCGGGGCGGGCCAGGGCCAGTTCCAGGCGTGCCTTCAGGGTGGTGAGGGGGCCGCGCAGTTCGTGCGAGGCGTCCGAGGTGAAGGTGCGCAGCCGCTCGACGGCGCGCTGGAGCTGGTCGAGGGTGCCGTTCATCGTCTCCGCCAGCGAGGCGACCTCGTCCTCGGAGCCGGGCACGGGGACCCGGTTGTGGAGACTGTGGGCCGTGATGTCGGCGAACTCGGAACGGATGTCCTCGACCGGCCGCAGCGCCCGGCCCATGGCGTACCAGTTCAGACCGGCCACCAGCAGGACCATCAGGGCGGCGCCGGGTACCAGGGCCCAGGTCAGGACGACGACGGCGGTGCGGGCGGGAGCCAGGTCGGGGTACGCCTGCACCACCATCGGCCCGCCAGAGGTGGTGACGGAGGCGGTCGCCCCGTCGCCGTCCGGCTCACCGGTCTGCGTGCCGTGGGCGCTGCCCGTGGTGACCACGGTGACGTCCGGCAGGGCGGTCAGTACCTTCGCCACGGGTGTGCCGGCGTCGAGTTGGCGGGCAGCCTGCTCGACGTGGTCACGGGCCGTGGTCTGGGCGGAGCCGACCAGGTTGGTATGGACGGCGTAGAGCAGGACCGCCGAGCAGGCGGCGAGGGCGATACCGGCGACGAGGGCGACGGCCAGGGTGGCACGGCCCCGCACCGTGCGCGGCCACGGGCGCAGGCGTCGTCGGCGGCGGTCAGGATCCGTCGGAGCGGAGTCGGTAGGCTCCGCCGGGTACGGTTTCGATGCTGGCCCGGCCGAAGGGCCGGTCGATCTTGCGGCGTAGCGCACTGACGTTGACCTCCACGATGTTCGGACCGCCCTCGTACGCGCTGTCCCAGACGTGTTCGAGGATTGCGGCCTTGGTGATGGCGACGTCCGGAGATGCCGAGAGCAGCGCCAGGACGTCGAACTCACGGGGCGTGAGGGCGATGTCCGTACCTGCGCGGCGGCAGCGGCGGGCGCCGGTGTCGATCTCCAGGTCCCCGAAGTGCCGGACGATCTGCCGTTCGGGGCGTGCGCGGCGCATCAGGGCGTGCAGCCGGGCGATGAGGACGACGAAGGAGAAAGGCTTGGTGAGGTAGTCGTCGGCGCCGGTCTCCAGGCCCTCCGCCTCGTCGTACTCGCCGTCCTTGGCCGTCAGCATCAGGATCGGGGTGTTGTCGCCGGCCGCACGGAGATGGGCGCAGACCTTGTAGCCGTTGAGCCCGGGCATCATCACATCGAGGATGATCACGTCATAGGTGTCGGCCGCCGCCCTGGCGAGACCGTCGAGGCCGTCGCCCACGGCGTCCACCGCGAAGCCCTCTGCCCGAAGGCCCTGTTGGAGCAGCTCCACGAGCCGCGCGTCGTCGTCCATCACCAGCACACGCATGCCGTACACCTTGCCTCACCGGTGACGTGCGGTGCTGAAGGGGATCTTCAGGACGTTCAGCGGATCTTCAGCGGACGGCGGCGAGAGTCGGGGACGCACTCGTTCCCGACGGGACCGGATGCCGCACCGGGTCCGGTGTCTCCGTGTCCCGTCCCCCAGAAGGAGCTGATCCCATGAAGACACGTTGGCGCGGCGTCCCCCGCCGCCGAGGCCTGCTGATCACCGGCGTCGCCGTCGCGCTCCTCGCCTCGGGCGGGGTCGCCGTGGCGGCCTCCGGCGGCCACGGCACGACCGAGGACCCCGGCATCACCCTCACCGAGGTGCCCGGCGCGAAGCCGACCGACTGGACGCCGGCGACTCCGACCCCGGCGGACGGCATCACGCTCACCGAGGTGCCCGGCGCGAAGCCGCACGGGTGGAAGCCCGGCCACGCCACCGCCCTGCCGCATCAGCCCGTCGTCGTCGACGACGGCGGGGACGGTGTGACGACGCTTCCGGGCCACAAGGCGGGGACGACACGGTGACTCGTCCGGGCCACAAGCCGCAGTAGCCGGAGTCCCTGTCACGAGGCGCCCGGCCGGGCGCTCCCGCCGGCTCTCGCGGGCAGCCCCGCTCACCGCGCCCTCGCACTGGCGTGCTATGACCCCTGTTCCATGGAGACCGTGCCGACCGAGCCGATCACCCCGTCCACCCCGCGGCCCGTACGGTGGCCGACGATGGTGCAGGGGTGGCATGAACTGACCTTCCTGCACTGGCCGGTGGAGCCGGAGCGGGTGGCGGGGCTGCTGCCCGCCGGCACCCGGCCGGACACGCTGGACGGGGTCACGTACATCGGTCTCGTCCCGTTCCTGATGCGGGGCACGGGCTTCGGGCCAGGGCCGGGGCTGCCGTATCTGGGCACCTTCTGCGAGACGAACGTACGGCTGTACTCGGTGGACGGGCAGGGCCGGCGCGGGGTGGTGTTCAAGTCCCTGGACGCGACCCGGCTGCTCCCGGTGCTGGTGGGCCGGCTCGGGTTCCGGCTGCCGTACATCTGGTCCGCGATGCGGCTGCGCCGCGAGGGCGACGTGATCACCTACACCTGCCGGCGGCGGCGTCCGGCGGCCGCGAGCCGGGCGGTCGTGCGGATCGGGACGCCGATAGCCGAGCCCTCCCCGCTGGAGCACTTCCTGACCGCGCGCTGGGGGCTGCACGTGACCTGGCACGGCCGTACCGCGCACCTGCCGAACGAGCATCCGACCTGGCCGCTGCACCGGGCCGAACTCCTGGATCTGGAAGACGAGTTGGTGGAGGCTGCGGGCCTGCCCGCACTGTCCGGGCCGCCGGTCAGCGTGCTCTGGTCGCCCGGCGTGAAGGTGCGGTTCGGGGCCCTGGAACTACTCCGCCACCCCGGGTAAAGAAATCGTATGGTCTAGTCCAAAGTGAGCTTTGGTCCAGTCCAATTCATTGACGTGACCGCGACACCTCCGGAAGCTGGGACCACCCCACCTCCCCGGCCCCCCTGGAGGCACCAGTGAGACCCCTTCGCGCATGTCTGGGCGCGGCGGCCGCCGTCACCCTCGCCGCCGCCGGCACCACCGCACTCGTCGCGAGCGACGCCTCGGGCGCGACCACCGCGCTGAGCAACCGGTGGTACGCGGCCGCCCCTTACCTGATGCCGCTGGACAACAACCCGCCGGACGCCGGCGCGATCATGGACGCCAGCGGCCTGAAGGCGTTCCAGCTGGCGTTCGTCCTGGCCCCCAACGGCGGCGGCTGCTCGCCCACCTGGGGCGGCACGGCGGCGGTCTCCTCCGACACCGCCGTCCAGTCGGTGATCAACACGATCCGGGCCAAGGGCGGCGACGTCTCCGTCTCCATCGGCGGCTACGGCGGCACCAAGCTGGGGCAGACCTGCGCGGACGCGGCCTCCACGGCGGCGGCCTACCAGCAGGTCATCACCAAGTACGGGCTGCACGCGATCGACTTCGACCTGGAGGAGCCGGAGTACGAGAACACCGCGGCGATCAAGAACGAGATCGGCGCCGCGAAGATCCTCCAGCAGAACAACCCGGGCCTGTACGTGTCGGTGACGACGGCCGGCACGGCGGACGGGACCGGCTGGTTCGGCAAGCAGATGCTGCTGGAGGCGAAGTCGCAGGGGTTCACCCCGAACAACTTCTCCATCATGCCGTTCGACGGCGGTTTCAGCGGAGCCGCCTCACAGACCAGCGCGCTCACCAACTTCAACTCGATCCTGCAGTCCACCTTCGGCTGGGACCAGGCGACCGCCTACGCCCACGAGGGCTTCTCCGGGATGAACGGGCGCAGTGACACCGGCGAGTACTTCACCCAGGCCGACTTCCAGACCGTGCTCGACTACGCGACGAGCCACAACATGGACCGCTTCACGTTCTGGTCCCTGAACCGCGACCGCCAGTGCACTCCGGTCGACAACAACGGCACCACGTCCGGGACCTGCTCCAGCGTGGCGCAGAGCGCCTGGGACTTCGCCAAGTACTCGGTGAAGTTCGCCGGGGTCACCCCGCCGACCACCACCCCCACCCCCACGCCCACCCCGACACCCACTCCCACCTCCTGCAAGACCGCCTGGAGTGCGACGGCGGTGTACACAGCCGGGAACGAGGTCTCGTACAACAGCCACAACTGGAAGGCCAAGTGGTGGACCCAGAACGAGGTGCCCGGCGCCTCCGAGTGGGGCCCCTGGCAGGACGAGGGCGCCTGCTGACCTCTTGACGGGATTGGTCCGGACCTTTACCTTCACGAGTCATCGAGGGTTACGGATGCGGCCGGAGTTCACATACATGAATCCCATGGAGTGGACTCCGGACGCATCCCTCTGACGAAAGGACCCCCCACGTGAACCGATCCCGGATGCTCGCGGCGCCGACCGCCGCGGGCCTCGCCCTCGCCCTCACCGTCCTGTTCGGCGGCAGCGCGGACGCGGCGAACCCGAACGTCGCACCCGGCGGCAACTTCGACCTGTCCATATGGCAGCTCCAGGAGCCGGTCGGCTCCCCCGGCTCGCCGACCACCATCTCCTCGTCCCGGCTGCAGGGCGCCAACGGCTACCAGGACGCGTACTTCTACACCGACACCCGCGACGGCGCGATGACCTTCTGGGCGCCCGAGAAGGGCGTCACCACCCCGAACTCCAACTACGCCCGCTCCGAGCTGCGCGAGATGAACCGGGACGGCAGCGCCGCGAACTGGTCGCTGAGCGGCAGCCACAAGATGAGCGCGACCCTGCGGGTGGTCTCGGTGACCAAGAACGTGTGCGTGGGCCAGATCCACCTCGGCACCGGCGGCTCGTCCACCAAGCCGCTGCTGGAGCTGTACTACCACTCCAACGGCGACATCGTGCTCGGCACCGAGAACTCCCCCGACGGCGGCCAGACCACGCACAGCGTGGGCAATGTGTCGGTCGGCAAGACCTGGACGTACACCATCTCCGTCTCCGGCGGGAACACCATCAACCTGACCGTCAACGGCACTACGACCCACTACGCCATTCCGTCCTCCTTCAACCAGTACAAGCAGTACTTCAAGGCGGGCTCGTACAACCAGTCGTCCTCCGACAGCACGACCAACGGCGCCCGCGTCGCGTTCTACGGTCTGACCGTCACACACGGCTGAGTTCGTCTGGTCCACCCTGGCGGGGGCCGTCGTTCCGCCGCACGATGGAGAGGCCATCCGCGCCGCGGCCGGACGACGGGAGGACTCATGACGCAGAGCTGGGGGCCACGCCCTCCCGCCACGGCTGACGGCCCCGAGTGGCGGCCGGAGCTGGACATCCCGGGGCCCGGGCAGCAGCGCCGCTGGACGGTGCTGCTGCGCTGGCTGCTGCTGGTCCCGCAGTTCGTCGTACTCGGCCTCCTCGGCATCGCGGCGTTCTTCGTGACGGTGGCCGGCTGGTTCGCGGCGCTCGTGCTGGGCCGGCTGCCCGACTCCATCGCCTCGTTCCTCGGCAAGTACCTCGCCTACGAGACCCGGATCGCGGCCAGCTCCATGCTCCTGGTGGACCGGTATCCGCCGTTCGCCCTCACCGCGCCCGACTACCCGGTGCAGATCGAGCTGCGGCCCACCACCCTGAACCGGTTCGCGGTGCTGTTCCGGCTGATCCTGATGATCCCGGCGGCGATCATCGCGAACCTCGCGGCGACCGGCTGGCTCGCGGTCGGCTGGATCTTCTGGATCATCGGGATCGTGCTGGGACGGCTGCCCGGGCCGGTCTTCGGGGCCACGGCCGCGGTCGCCCGCTACCGGATGCGGTTCGGCGCCTACACCAGCATGCTGTCGCCCGTCTACCCGAAGGGGCTGCTGGGCGACGCTCCGACCGCCGAGGACGAGGTTCGCTCCGCCACCCGGCCGCTGGTCCTGGACACCGCCGCGAAGGTCCTGATCTGGGTCTTCCTGGTGCTCGGCCTGGTCACCCAGGTCGGCTCCCGCAGTACCGGGAACTCCGACGACAACGGGCTGGCGAATACGCCGCAAGTGGTACATCTCGCAGGACGGTCGTAGCGTCGAAGGGAACATGTCCGGCGGAACGGGCGGGAGCGACCATGCGCAGACCAGTGGTGGAAACGGCGATCGGACTCGGGGCGGCCCTGCTGCTCACGGCAGGCATGACGACTGCTTCCGCGACGCCGCCGACACCGCCCGCGTCGCGGGCGTCGGTCCAGCACCCCGTGCTCGTGGACTGCCTCTGGCACCAGCGGTTCAGGCCGACCGACTTCTTGCTGGCCTGCGGCGACGGCAACAGCATCCTCACCGGCATGCACTGGACCCAGTGGAACGACAACACGGCGGTCGCCCAGGGCGTGAACGCGGTGAACGACTGCAAGCCGTACTGCGCGGCCGGCAAGTTCCACAAGTATCCGGTGACCGTACGGCTCGACCGCCCGACGGCCTGGACGAAGCACCCGAACGTGCAGCACTTCACGCGGCTGAACCTGACCTACTCCGGTGCCAGGCCGGAGGGATACACGCAGGTCATGAGCTACCCGATGTGGAACTGAGCGGGGCCGTCACCCGGCTGCGCGGCATGCGGGGCCACGCCGTGCGCCGGGCGGGCGACGTCGCGGCCACGGCTGCCGCGGCCCGGGGACGGCGAAGCCTCATGTTGGTGTGACCGGTACGCCGGAGCTCCGCGCTCCCGTCGAAAGAGGTCACATGCCCCGATTCCCCCGCCGGGCCGTCGCCGCCCCGGCCGCGGTCGCGATCGGCCTGCTCGCGGCGGTTCCGGCCGCGAGTGACGAGCCGGTCCTCTCCCGTCCCCACACCGTCGCCCATTTCGACCTGGCCCACGGACAGACACCCGAGAGTGTCGTCGCCGAGAGTGGCGGCACCGTCGACGTGTCCTTCGCGTTCGCCCGGCAGGTCGTCAAGGTCACCCGGGAGCGCCGGGTCCGGGTCCTCGCGACCCTGCCCGACGAGAACAACCCCCGGACGCCCCTCGTGAGCAGCGCGGTCACGCACGGCCTGGCCCGCGCGCACGACGGCACGCTGTACGTCAACTACGCCACCGGCACCGGCAGGACCGGTGTCTGGCGCATCCCGGCGGGCGGCGGCACACCCGAGCAGATCGCCCAGCTGCCGGCGGACGGCCTGCCCAACGGGCTGGCCCTCGACGAGAAGCACGGCGTGCTCTACGCCGCCGACTCGGCGCTGGGCACGGTGTGGCGCATCCCGCAGGCGGGCGGCACGGCCACGGCCTGGGCCGCGGGCACCGAGCTCGCCGGGCTCCCGTCGGCCACCGGCTTCGGTGCGAACGGGATCCAGGTGCACAAGGACGCGGTGTGGGTGACCAACACCGACCGGGGCACGCTGCTGCGCATCCCGGTGGGTGCGGACGGCTCGGCGGGGACGGCCGAGACGAGGGCGGCCGGCCTCACCGGGGTCGACGACTTCGTCTTCCCCGGGCACTCGGACCTCGTGCTCGCCGCGCTGAACCCGTCCAACGAGGTCGTGCTGGTCAGCCCGGACGGCAGCCGAGGCAGCGTCCTTTCCGTGCAGGAGGGGCTGTCCAACCCGACCTCGCTGGCGGTACGCGGCCGCGATGTGTTCGTGACGAGCGCCGCCTACTTCACCCAGCGCGACCCGAACCTGCTGAAGGCCCGGCTGGGCGCGCACTTCTCCCGTTCGTAGCCGGGGAGGGCCGGATCGCCCGGCCCTCCCCGCCCTCGGGGGCTGTCCGGCCTCAGGCGATCTCCACCAGCAGGTCGCCGCCCTCCACCTGCTGGATGCGGTTGATGGCGAGCCGGGAGATCCGGCCGGCCTTCGGGGCGGTGATGGTGGCCTCCATCTTCATGGCCTCGATCGTGGCCACCGTGGCGCCCGCCTCGACCTCCGCGCCCTCGGTGACCGCGAGGGTGACGACTCCGGCGAACGGGGCAGCGACATGGCCGGGGTTGGCGCGGTCGGCCTTCTCGGTGGCCGGGATGTCGGAGGCCGCCGCCCGGTCGCGGATCTGGATCGGCCGCAGCTGCCCGTTGAGGCTCGACATCACCGTGCGCAGGCCGCGTTCGTCGGCCTCGCCGACGGCCTGCAGCTCGATCAGCAGCCGGACGCCGGGCTCCAGGTCGACCGAGTACTCCTTGCCCGGGCGCAGCCCGTAGAAGAAGTCCTTGCTGTCGAGGACGCTGGTGTCGCCGTACGTCTGGCGGTGGGTGTCGAACTCGCGGGTCGGGGCCGGGAACAGCAGCCGGTTGAGGGTCGTGCGGGGCTCCTTGGCCAGGCCCTCGCGGTCCTCGGCGGTCAGCTCCGGTGCCGGCTTTGCGGCGGCGCGGCCCTGGAGGGCCTTGGTGCGGAACGGCTCGGGCCAGCCGCCGGGCGGGGTGCCCAGCTCGCCGCGCAGGAAGCCGATGACCGAGTCCGGGATGTCGAACCGGTCGGGGGTCGCCTCGAAGTCCTCCGGCCGCACCCCGGCGCCGACCAGGTGCAGGGCGAGGTCGCCGACCACCTTGGAGGACGGGGTGACCTTGACCAGCCGGCCCAGGATGCGGTCGGCGGCCTCGTACATCGCCTCGATGTCCTCGAAGCGGTCGCCGAGACCCAGCGCCACGGCCTGGGTGCGCAGGTTGGAGAGCTGGCCGCCGGGGATCTCGTGGTGGTAGACGCGGCCGGTCGGCGAGGCGAGGCCCGCCTCGAAGGGGGCGTAGACCTTGCGGACGCTCTCCCAGTACGGCTCCAGGTCCTCGATCGCCCGCAGGTCGAGCCCCGTGGGACGCTCCGAGTAGTCGGTCGCGGCCACGATCGCCGACAGGGAGGGCTGCGAGGTCGTACCGGCCATGGAGGCCACCGCGCCGTCCACCGCGTCCGCGCCCGCCTGGATCGCGGCCAGGTAGGTGGCCAGCTGGCCGCCCGCGGTGTCGTGGGTGTGCAGGTGGACCGGGAGGTCGAACTCCCGGCGCAGCGCCGAGACCAGCTTCGCCGCGGCCGGGGCGCGCAGCAGGCCCGCCATGTCCTTGACGGCGAGGATGTGTGCGCCGGCCTCGACGATCTGCTCGGCGAGCCGCAGGTAGTAGTCGAGGGTGTAGAGCTGCTCGTTCGGGTCGGACAGGTCGGCGGTGTAGCAGAGGGCGACCTCGGCGACCGCGGTGCCCGTCTCGCGTACGGCCTGGATGGCGGGGCGCATCTGACCGACGTCGTTGAGGGCGTCGAAGATGCGGAAGATGTCGATGCCGGTGGCGGCGGCCTCGTGGACGAAGGCGTCGGTCACCTCGGTCGGGTACGGGGTGTAGCCGACGGTGTTGCGGCCGCGCAGCAGCATCTGGAGGCAGATGTTGGGGACGGCCTCGCGCAGGGCTGCGAGGCGCTCCCAGGGGTCCTCGGCGAGGAAGCGCAGCGCCACGTCGTAGGTGGCGCCGCCCCAGCACTCCAGGGAGAGAAGTTCGGGCAGGGTGCGGGCGACGACCGGGGCGACAGCGAGGAGGTCCTTGGTGCGCACCCGGGTGGCGAGCAGGGACTGGTGGGCGTCGCGGAAGGTGGTGTCGGTGATGCCGATGGTGGGCGACTCGCGCAGCCAGCGGGCGAAGCCCTCCGGACCGAGCTCGACCAGCCGCTGACGGGAGCCCGCGGGCGGCTCGCCCGCCGGCAGCGGGGGCAGCTTGGTGGTCGACTCGATCAGGTGAGGGCGCTCGCCGTGCGGCTTGTTGACGGTGACGTCCGCCAGGTAGGTGAGCAGCTTGGTGCCGCGGTCGGCGGAGGTGCGGGCGGTGAGCAGGTGCGGGCGCTGCTCGATGAACGACGTGGTGATCCGGCCCGCCTGGAAGTCCGGGTCGTCCAGGACCGCCTGGAGGAAGGGGATGTTGGTGGCGACACCGCGGATGCGGAACTCGGCGACGGCACGCCGGGCGCGGCCGATGGCGGCCTTGAAGTCCCGGCCCCGGCAGGTGAGCTTCACCAGCATGGAGTCGAAGTGCGCGCTGATCTCGGTACCGGCGTGCGTGGTTCCGCCGTCCAGCCGGATGCCGGAGCCGCCCGGGGAGCGGTAGGCGCTGATGCGGCCGGTGTCGGGGCGGAAGCCGTTGGCGGGGTCCTCGGTGGTGATACGGCACTGGAGGGCGGCGCCGTGCAGCTTCACCGTCTCCTGGGAGAGGCCGAGGTCGGCGAGGGTCTCGCCGGAGGCGATGCGCATCTGGGCCTGGACCAGGTCGACGTCGGTGACCTCCTCGGTGACCGTGTGCTCGACCTGGATGCGGGGGTTCATCTCGATGAAGACGTGGTTGCCGTCGCGGTCGAGGAGGAACTCGACGGTGCCGGCGTTGCGGTAGCCGATCTCGCGGGCGAAGCGGACGGCGTCGGCGCAGATGCGGTCGCGCAGTTCGGGGTCGAGGTTGGGCGCGGGGGCCAGCTCGATGACCTTCTGGTGGCGGCGCTGCAGTGAGCAGTCCCGCTCGAAGAGGTGGATGACGTTGCCCTCGCCGTCGGCGAGGATCTGTACCTCGATGTGGCGGGGGTCGATGACGGCCTTCTCCAGGAAGACCGTCGGATCGCCGAACGCGGAGGCCGCCTCCCGGGAGGCCTGTTCGATGGACTCGCGCAGCGCGGCGGGTTCCTCGACCCGGCGCATGCCGCGGCCACCGCCGCCGGCGACGGCCTTCACGAACACCGGGAAGCCGATCTCGTCGGCGGCGCGGACCAGTTCGTCGATGTCGTTGGAGGGCGCGGAGGAACCGAGCACCGGGACGCCGGCGGCTCGGGCGGCGGCCACCGCGCGGGCCTTGTTGCCCGTCAGCTCCAGCGTCTGGGCGCTCGGCCCGACGAAGGTGATGCCCGCCTCCTCGCAGGCGCGGGCGAGTTCGGGGTTCTCGGAGAGGAACCCGTAGCCGGGGTAGACGGCGTCGGCCCCGGCCCGCCGGGCCGCGCCCACGATCTCCTCGACGGACAGGTAGGCCCGCACCGGATGTCCGGGCTGCCCGATCTCGTAGGCCTCGTCGGCCTTCAGCCGGTGCAGCGAGTTGCGGTCCTCGTGCGGGAACACGGCGACCGTGCGCGCACCCAGCTCATAGCCCGCGCGAAAAGCGCGGATGGCGATCTCTCCACGGTTGGCGACCAGCACCTTGCGGAACATCCCTGGATCCCTTCAGCCTGCCGGCGACGAACACCATGGTGTCAGCCGCGCCCGTCCGTAGCTCGCCGCAACATTAGGGGTTGCCTGAACCGGCTGAAGTGCGAAAACCATCACATTGACGTCGTTGAGCACTTCGGCGGGTCAGCCGCGTGACATACGAGGTTTCGGGGAAGTCCGGAGGGTTGGGGAGTCTTCAGGGCAGCCGGAAGGACGGTACGGGGTGGCGCGGTGGGCCCGGGCGCGGTATCGGCGGGTCCGACCGGGGCGGCGACGACGGTGTGGTGTCGAGGCGTTGCACGAGGCGGGCGGGGAGCAGCAGTCGGCGGCCGTGCAGCAGGCCGAGGACGATCGCGCAGGCCACGGCGATCAGGTGCTCGCGGCCGGCCAGGTTCGGTACGGCGATGGACTCCCACACCATCGAACCGCCGGTCAGCGTGAAGACGACGGGCGCGCGGCGGACCACCGCCAGGTAGGTGAAGAGGCCCACCACGGCGGCGGACGGCCCCGTGTCGAGGATCCGGCCGACCTCCGGGGGCAGACCGAAACCCCACCAGCCGGGGCCGAGCGCGACCATCACCCGGGCGGTCATCGTGCCGGCGAGGGTGGTGAGGTAGGCGACGGCGAGGGTGCGGCTGCGGCCGAGGGTGAGTTCGGCGAGCGCGAAGGCGAGGAAGAGCTGGGTGATGCCCGCCCAGACCGGCAGGTCGAGCGCCGGCACGTAGAGCGACACCGGGGTGCGCAGCAGGGAGAGCCACAGGGGCAGGTCGGCGGTGACGCCGCCGAGGTGCCACACCAGTCTCCTGCCGAAGGGATGCTGGGCGATGCCGTGGAAGAAGATGACGCCGAACGCGGCCACGAACGCCAGCACGAGCCCGGACAGCCCGCGCCGCACCAGCTGCCGTACCGGCTCCACCACGATCGCGCGCCATTCGTCGCGCAGCGTCCGCCGCACAAAGCCGACCGCCCGCGCGGCCACCCGGCTCCAGTCGCCTTCCATGAAAGGCATCGCCCCCATCGACACCGCCCCCGTCTTCGGCCTGCGCCCCCAAAAGGTTCTCCGCGCCCAGGCCGTTCCACGCGTCATCGTATAGACGTTTGGATCATTTGCGACGATGCGGGAGCTACGACCGGTCGGATATCGGCGTCGGATTTATCACCCGTCCACGGCTGAACCCGCGTGGCCGCGTTCGCGTCCCCCTCACCGGCGTCCCGGCAAAGGAGCGGTAATGCGGAAACCTTCGCGTCGCATGGTGCTGGCCACGGCTCTGGGTGCGGCGGTGACCGCCCCGCCGGCCCCGGGGGCGACCACGAGACTGCGCGCCCTGGAGCACGAACACCGCGCCCGGCTGGGTGTGTTCGCCTGGGACACCGGCTCGGGGGCCCGGCTCGGGTACCGGTCCGGCGAGCGCTTCCCGATGTGTTCGGTGTTCAAGACGCTCGCGGTCGCCGCCGTCCTGCGCGACCTCGACGAGGACGTGCTCACCGAGGTCGTGCACTACGACGAGGGCGATGTCGAGAGGGCGGGCGGTGCTCCGGTCACCGGAAAGCCCGAGAACCTCGCCGCCGGAATGACGGTCGCGGAGTTGTGCGCAGCGGCGGTCTCGTACAGCGACAACGCCGCGGCGAACCTGTTGCTGGAGCAACTGGGCGGGCCGGTGGCGGTGACGCGACTGTGCCGTTCGCTCGGGGACCGGGTGACGCGCCTGGACCGGTGGGAGCCGGAGCTGAACTCGGCGGAGCCCGGGCGGATCACCGACACCACCACTCCGCTGGCCGTCGCGACGACCTACGCCCGGCTGACCGTCGGTCACGCCCTGGACGGCGCCGACCGCGGGCGGCTCACCGGCTGGCTTCTCGCCAACACCACCGGCGGGGAACGGATCCGCGCCGGGCTCCCCCGCGACTGGACGGTCGGCGACAAAACCGGAACGGGCGGCCATGGCACCGCCAACGATGTCGCGGTCGCCTGGCCCCCGGGCCGGGCGCCCGTCGTCGTCGCCGTCCTCTCCACCCACGCCGATGCCGCCGCCGAGGCCGACTCTCCGCTGGTCAGAGCGGCCGCCACGGTGGTGGCGGACACCTTCGATCGCGGTGGCGCATAAGATCGTTCACAGTCGGGACACAGCAAGTCGCCTTCCCCGCAGCCGGTTTTCTGCAATGAGACCGGAACCGTTCTGTTTCGATCACGAACTCTCGTATAGTGACGCGCAGTTCAGCACCGAGCGTCACAACTCCTTTACCGAACACACATCCCTACCCGCTCCGAGGACCTGACCGGACCGATGACCGCGCCCACGCATCCCGGCGACCGACCGTCCCTCCGCACGCTCGTTCCGACCTTCGCGCTGACCGCCCTGGTGTCGGCCCTCGCGGTCGTCGCCGCGGTGACCGCCGCGCCGGCCTCGGTACGCACACCCCTCGCCCTCGGCGCGAGCGCCGCCGCGCTGCTGCTGTGCACGGCGGTGACCTGGGCCGTGCACGCGGCACGGGCCACGCGCGGCGCCCGGCGCCGGCTGGAGGCGGTGAGTCAGGACATCGGACGGCTGCTCCAGCAGCAGGCCCGGACCACCGAGGAGGCGCGTCAGGAGCAGCAGCGGCTGATCGGTGAACTGGCCCAGCAGCGCAGCGAGTTCGCCGACTCCTTCGAGCAGGAGCGGGCGCGGATCCACCAGGACAGCGGCCGGGAACTGGACTGGTACCAGCAGGAGAACGCCCGGCTCACCGCCGAACTCGAGCGTGCCTCCCGGGAACGGGCCGCCGCGATCGCCGCCGCCGGAAACGCGTCCGGGCGGATGCAGGCCCTCGCCACCGCGACCCTCGCCGACCTGCGGGCCATGGAGGACCGGCACAGCGACGAGGACGTCCTCGCCGACCTGCTGCACCTCGACCACCGCACCGCCCAGGCGGGCCGGCTCGCCGACTCCATCGCCGTACTCACCGGAGCGCGTTCCGGCCGCCGCTGGGCGCGTCCGATCAGCATGGAGTCCATCCTGCGCGGTGCGATGGGCCGCATCAGCGGCTACCGCCGGGTGCGGGTGCACTCGGTGAGCGGGACGGCCGTCGCCGGACACGCCGCCGAGGGTGTCATGCACGCGCTGGCCGAACTCCTCGACAACGCGGCCAACTTCTCGCCCCCCACGGCCGAGGTCCATGTGTACGTGGAGGAGGTGCCGGCCGGGGTCATCGTGTCCGTGGAGGACAGCGGGCTGGTGATGGGCGATGTGCAGCTGCGCCGCGCCGAGCGGGCGGTCACCGGCGACAGCACCGAGCTGGGCGGTCTCAGCGGCACCCGGCTCGGGCTCGCGGTGGTGGGACGGCTGGCCCGCAAGCACGGCCTGAAGGTGTCGTTCCGGCCGTCGGCGCGCGGTGGCACCGGGGTGCTGATGCTGGTCCCGCAGGACCTGCTGACCCGCCCGGTCGCCGACGAACCCGCGTCGGCGAAGGAGACGGAGCCGGCCGCACCGCCGGTGGCCCCGCTCGACCCCGCACCCGTGCACGAGTCGGCCGAGCCGGACGAGGACGAGGAAGGGCCCACCGGGCTGCCCAGGCGGCGCCGCGGCCGGACCCTCGCCGAGGCCGAGCGCCGGTCGGCGCCGCAGCCCGCGGAGCCGCGCCCCGCGACCCGCGCCGCGGACGCCCAGGTCCGTGCCGCCCGCTTCGACAGCTTCCGGCAGGCCGTCCGCCCGGCCGCGCGCGACTCCGCGCCCGACTCCGCGGACACCTTCGCCGAGATCTCCGGCTCGCCCGACGAAGCAGCCCCGTACGCCCCCACCCCCGTACACGACCCGGTCCCCGCGCCCCACCCGGAGTCCGAACCCGAGCCCACCTCCCACCCGCACGCGTACCCGGAAGGCGACACCACTTCATGACCGGCAGGACCACCGCCGACGACAAGCTCACCTGGCTCATCGAGGGCCTCCTGGAGCGCACCCCCGGCGCGCGGCACGCCCTGGTGCTCTCCCGCGACGGGCTGAAGCTCTGCCGTACCCCGGAGCTCTCCGTCGACCAGGCCGACCAGCTCGCGGCGATCGCCGCCGGCATCCAGTCGCTGTCGCACGGGGCGTCCGTCGAGTTCGGCGACGGCAGCGGCGGCGTGCGGTCGGCGATGACCGAGTTCTACGGGGGCGTGCTGTTCATCGTGGAGGCCGGCGAGGGCGCCCACCTGGCCGTGGTGACCAGCGAGGACGCGGAACCCGGGCTGGTCGGGCACAACATGAGCGAACTGGTCGAGCAGCTCGGCGAACACCTGACCGCGCAGCCCCGCACGTCATGAGCCGCCCCGGCAGGGACGACGCGCCCGACCGCCTGTACACCATCACCGGCGGCCGCAGCAGCACCGGCCCCGACAGCCCCTTCGACCTGGTCACCCTGGTCGTCGCGGAGTCGGAGCCGGCTGCCGGCATGCAGTCGGAGCACGCGGCGATCCTGCGCCTGGCCGAGTTCCCGACCTCGGTGGTGGAGATCGCCGCGGAGCTGAAGCTGCCGGTGAGCATCACCAAGGTCCTGCTGTGCGACCTGCAGGCGGCCGGCCGGGTCAGCGCCCGCCATCCCTACCGGCCGGCCATCACCGACCCCGACATCCTGGAGCAGGTGCTCGTTGGACTCCGCAACATCTGAAGCGCGCACCCCGTTGGGTGCCTCCGCCGACAACGGTTTCAAGATCGTGGTCGTGGGCGGCTTCGGCGTCGGCAAGACCACCCTGGTCCGCTCGGTCAGCGAGATACGTCCCCTCAACACCGAGGAGACGATGACCCAGGCCGGCGAGGAGGTCGACGACATCCGCGAGGTGCGCGGCAAGTCCGCGACCACCGTGGCCTTCGACTTCGGCCGGATCACCCTGGACGCCCGCAACGTGCTGTACCTGTTCGGGGCGCCGGGCCAGGAGCGGTTCTGGTTCCTGTGGGACCGGCTGTTCTCCGGCACCCTCGGCGCGGTCGTCCTCGTCGACACCCGGCGGATCGGCGACTCCTGGTACGCCATCGACCGGCTGGAGAAGCACGGTACGCCGTTCATCGTGGCCTGCAACCACTTCGGCGGCCCCGTGCACACGCCCCAGGACGTCCGGCACGCCCTCGACCTGGACCCGCACGTCCCGCTGGTCGACTGCGACGCCCGCTCCCGGGAGTCCGGCAAGCAGGTGCTGATCACGCTCGTCCAGCACGTCAAGAACCGGTACGCCGGCCCGTCCGCACCGGCGGACCTGCCCCGACAGGAGTTCGTGTGACCCCCGAAGCCGTGCCGCTCGGCGGCCCCCGGTTCCAGACCGAACCGGCGCGTCTGTACCGCGAGATGCGGCGCGACCACGGCGCCGTCACCCCCGTCGTGCTCGACGGTGACGTGCCCGCCTGGCTGGTCGTCGGCTACCGCGAGCTGCACCAGGTGACCGGGGACCCGGTGCTGTTCAGCCGGGACTCGGACCTGTGGAACCAGTGGGACATGATCCCCGACGACTGGCCGCTGCTGCCGATGATCGGCCGCAAGCAGCCGTCGATCCTCTACACCGTCGGCGAGCGGCACCGCGAGCGGGCCGGGATGATCAGCGACGCGCTGGAGGCCGTCGACCCGTTCGAACTGCGCGGCCACGCCGAGCGGTTCGCGGACGAGCTGATCGACGGGCTGTGCACCAGCGGCGAGGCCGACCTGATCGGCCAGTACGCGATGCTGCTGCCGGTGCGGGTGCTGGCCCGGCTGTACGGCTTCTCCGACGAGGAGGGCCCCGGCCTGGTCACCGCGCTCAACGACATGATCGACGGGCGTGAGCGGGCGATCGCCGGGC
The DNA here is from genome assembly GCF_019091475.1 of Streptomyces sp. GbtcB6. NCBI lineage: Bacteria > Bacillati > Actinomycetota > Actinomycetes > Kitasatosporales > Streptomycetaceae > Streptomyces > Streptomyces sp. GbtcB6. The sequence continues at coordinate 104,648 of NZ_JAGXJL010000002.1, forward strand.
AGATGCATCTGGCCACGTCCATGGCGCAGTTGCTGGCCGACCGGAAGGCGGACCCGTCCGACGACGTGGTGTCGCGGATGCTCCAGGACAAGAGCGGGTTCACCGACGAAGAGATCATGCAGGACCTGATGGTCATGATGGCGGCCGGGCACCAGCCGACCGCCGACTGGATCGGCAACTCGCTGCGCCTGATGCTCACCGACGACCGGTTCGCCGCCTCCCTGTTCGGCGGCCGCAACAGTGTCGCCGAGGCGATGAACGAGGTGCTGTGGGAGGACACCCCCAGCCAGAACATCGCCGGCCGCTGGGCCTCCCGCGACACCCAGCTGGGCGGCCGCCGGATCCGCGCCGGTGACCTGCTGATCCTGGGCCTGCAGGGCGCCAACTCCGATCCGCAGGTCCGCACCGACGCCTCCGCGCTGACCGGCGGCAACAACGCGCACTTCTCCTTCGGGCACGGCGAGCACCGCTGCCCGTTCCCCGCCCAGGAGGTCGCCGAGGTGGTCGCGCGGACCGGCATCGAGGTCGTCCTCGACCGGCTCCCGGACATCGACCTGGCGGTGCCCGCCGCCTCCCTCACCCGCCGGCCCTCGCCGTGGCTGCGGGGGCTGACGGAACTCCCCGTCCGGTTCACGCCCGTACCCACCCTGTGATCACCACCGTCAGTTAGGCGCAGCACCGATCGGCGCAGTACTCCGACCCTGCCCTGGGAGGCACGTCACGATGACGACCGGTACCGAACAAGCCCGGATCGCCCTCGACCCCTTCGTCACCGACCTCGAAGGCGAGAGCGCGCGGCTGCGCGCCGCCGGTCCGCTCGCGGCCGTGGAACTGCCCGGCGGGGTGCCCGTCTGGGCGGTCACGCACCACGCCGAGGCCAAGGCGCTGCTCACCGACCCGCGCCTGGTCAAGGACATCAATGTGTGGGGCGCCTGGCAGCGCGGGGAGATCGCGCCGGACTGGCCGCTGATCGGCCTCGCCAACCCCGGCCGTTCGATGCTGACCGTGGACGGCGCCGACCACAGAAGGATGCGCACGCTGGTCGCACAGGCGCTCACCCCGCGCCGGGTGGAGCAGATGCGGGAGCGGATCCAGAAGCTCACCCAGGACCTGCTCGACGGGCTCCCGGCGGACGAGGAGAGCGTCGACCTCAAGGCGGCCTTCGCCTACCCGCTGCCGATGTACGTCATCGCCGACCTGATGGGCATCGACGAGGCCGAACTGCCGCGCCTGCAGGTGCTGTTCGAGAAGTTCTTCTCGACCCAGACCCCGCCCGCGGAGGTCATCGCGACCCTCACCGAGCTGGCGGGGATCATGGCGGCGACGGTCGCCGCCAAGCGGGCCGAGCCCGGCGACGACCTCACCAGCGCGCTGATCCTGGCCTCCGAGGACGGTGACCACCTCACCGACGAGGAGATCGTCTCCACCCTCCAGCTGATGGTGGCGGCCGGCCACGAGACGACGATCTCCCTGATCGTCAACGCCGTGGTCAACCTCTCCGCCCACCCCGACCAGCGGGCCAAGGTGCTCTCCGGCGAGGTGGACTGGTCGGCGGTGGTCGAGGAGACCCTGCGCTGGTCCACCCCGACCTCGCACGTCCTGATCCGGTTCGCCACCGAGGACGTGCCGGTCGGCGACAAGGTGCTCCCGGCGGGCGACGCGCTGATCGTGTCGTACGCCGCGATCGGCCGCGACGAGAACGCGCACGGGCCGAGCGCCGGGGAGTTCGACGTCACCCGGGAGTCGAAGAACCGGCACATCTCCTTCGGGCACGGCCCGCACGTCTGCCCGGGTGCGGCGCTCTCCCGCCTGGAAGCGGGCGTCGCGCTGCCCGCGCTCTACGACCGCTTCCCCGGCCTGGACCTGGCGATACCGGCGTCCGAACTGCGCAACAAGCCGGTGGTCACCCAGAACGACCTGTTCGAACTGCCGGTCCGGCTGAACCCCTGAGCGGGTCCGGCGAAGTCCGCTGCGGTTCGGCAGCGCCCCCGAAGGGGCGCTGGGGGTACCCCCGGCCGAAGGCCGGGGGAGGAACTGCGCGAGCAGCCACGACGGCGCCGCAGTCGGCAGACGGCACATCGCGGCACTTCCAGTGGAGCGCTCAGCGGGTGTGCACGGAGTACGACTTGGCTCCCGTGCCGGCCAGTTTGCCGCCGTCGACGATCAGGTACTCGTCGCGGATGGGCCGGCCGGCGAGCCAGTTCTCCAGGATCTCCCGGGTGCCGGCCGCGTAGCGGGCCTGCGCGGAGAGGCTGGAGCCGGAGATGTGCGGGGTCATCCCCTGGTGCGGCATGGTGCGCCAGGGGTGGTCGGCGGGCGCGGGCTGCGGGTACCAGACGTCGCCCGCGTAGCCGGCCAGCTGCCCGCTGCGCAGCGCCCGGTCGACGGCGTCCCGGTCGACGATCAGGGCCCGGGCGGTGTTGATGAGGTAGGCACCGCGCTTCATCGTGCCCAGCAGCTCGTCGCCGAACAGGCCCTCGGTCTCCGGGTGCAGGGGCGCGTTGACGGTGACGACGTCGCAGTGCGGGGCCATGGCGGCCGCGCTCTCGTGGAAGGTCAGGTTCAGCTCGCGCTCGGCGGACTCGGGCAGCCGGGTCCGGTCGGTGTAGTGCAGTTTGACGTCGAAGGGGGCGAGGCGGCGCAGTACCGCGAGCCCGATCCGGCCGGCGGCGACGGTCCCGACGTGCATGCCCTCCAGGTCGTACGACCGGCTCACGCAGTCGGCGATGTTCCAGCCGCCGTCGAGCACCACCTGGTGCGAGGGCAGGTAGTTGCGGACCAGCCCCAGGATCATCATCACCACGTGCTCGGCGACGCTGATGCTGTTGCAGTACGTCACCTCGGCGACCGTCACCCCGTGCGCGATCGCGGCGTCCAGGTCGACGTGGTCGGAGCCGATGCCGGCGGTGACCGCCAGCTTGAGGTTCGGCGCGGCGGCGATGCGCTCGGGGGTGAGGTACGCCGGCCAGAACGGCTGCGAGATGACGACGTCCGCGTCGGCCAGCTCACGGTCGAAGACCGAGCCCGCGCCGTCCTTGTCGGAGGTGACGACGAGGGTGTGGCCGGCCTTCTCCAGGAAGGAGCGCAGGCCGAGTTCGCCCGAGACGCTGCCCAGCAGGTGGCCGGGGGTGAAGTCGATGGCCTCGGGGGTCGGGGTGGTCTGACCGCCGGGGTAGTGGTCGATGACGGGGATGTCGTCGCGGGCGTAGCTCTTCGGGTATCCGTCGGTCGGGTCGTCGTACAGGACGCAGAGCACCTTGGCCATGGTGGCGGCTCCTCAACTCCGTTGCGGATGGGCGCCTTTCACGATCCTCGGGGACAACTGCGCAGGTCAAAGCGAACGTTGCTATGCCGTGATAGCCCGCTTCTATCATCGGCCCCGGCCGTCCAGGACGGCGTGCAGCCGGCTGTCGAGGGCGTCCCTGAGGCCGGCCTCCCGGGCGACCTTCACCAGGGCCTGGGCCAGCACGGACTGGGGTTCGCTGCGGGCGACGACGAGTCCGACCCGGGGACCGTGGGCGGGGCCCTCCAGCGGGACCACGCGCATGCCCTCCGGTACGCCGAACATGTGCAGCCAGGCGTGCGAGATCACGCTGGACCAGCGGCCGCCGGGGAGATGGGCGTAGAGGCCGGCCACACTGTCGGACTCGACGGCCGGGACGGGCGCGGCGCCGTCGGCGGCGAAGCACTCGTCGATGATCCGCCGGTTGCGCATCCGAGGCCCGAGCAGGCACAGCGGGAGGGCGGCGGCCTGCGACCAGGTGGCCGTGGCCGCGTCGCCGAGGGGGCCGCCGACGGGGGTGAGCAGGACGTAGCGCTCCTCGTAGAGCGGGAAGCGGCGGACCTGGCGCAGTTCGTCGTCGTCCAGGTAGGTCATGGCGGCGTCCAGCTCGAACTCGGCGAGGCCGCGCCGGATGTCGGCGGACGACAGGGACTCCATGGCCACCCGGGCGTGCGGATGCCGGTCGCAGAACGGGCCGGTGAGGAGCGAGGCGACGGGGACGGCGGTGGGCACGATCCCGAGGCGCAGGGTGCCGGTGAGGCCGTCCCGCAGCGCCGACAGCTCCTGGCGGAGCGCGTCGCCCTCGGCGAGGATGCGGTGCGCCCACGCCAGCACGACCTCGCCCTCGGGGGTCAGGCCCTCGTAGCGGCGGCCCCGGCGCACGATCGGGACCGCCAGGTCGTGTTCGAGCCGCCGGATCGCGGCGGACAGCGAGGGCTGCGAGACATGGCAGGCGGCGGCCGCCCGGCCGAAGTGCCGCTCCCGGGCGAGCGCGACGAGGTATTCGAGCTGACGCAGCAGCATGCGGCCTCCACGGACGCTCGGCGACGGGCACGGACACGGGCTCCGGGTCCACGTCTACCGGATCGGCGGCGCCCGTTTGACTTCGAGTGCTCTTGAAGTCGTAGCGTCCATGAGGAGAACGAGTCAGCGGGAAAGGCTGGGAGTCACATGCAACAGCGCAATCTGGGAGATCTGTCGGTTTCCGCCATCGGCCTCGGCTGCATGGGCATGTCCGCCTTCTACGGCACCGCCGACCAGGACGAGGGCGTGCGGACCATCCACCGCGCGCTGGAACTCGGCGTCACCTTCCTCGACACCGCGCAGCTCTACGGACCGCTCACCAACGAGTCACTCGTCGGCGAGGCGATCCGGGGGCACCGGGACGAGTACGTGATCGCCACCAAGTTCAACTACCGCATGGACCACGCCGTACCCGGCGACATGAGCAGCATCGGCCCGCAGGACGGCTCGGCCGAGCACGTCCGCAGCTCGGTCCACGGCTCGCTCCAGCGCCTGGGAACCGACTACATCGACCTGTACTACCAGCACCGCGTCGACCCGAACGTGCCGATCGAGGAGACCGTCGGCGCACTGGCCGAGCTGGTCGCCGAGGGCAAGGTGCGGCACATCGGGCTGAGCGAGGCCGGTCCCGAGACGATCCGGCGGGCCCACGCGGTCCACCCGGTCACGGCCGTGCAGAGCGAGTACTCGCTGTGGTCGCGCGACCCCGAGGACGGGGTGCTGCCGACCTGCCGGGAGCTGGGCATCGGGTTCGTCCCGTACTCGCCGCTGGGCCGCGGCTTCCTCGCCGGCCGGTTCTCCTCCCCGGACGACCTGGACGCGGGCGACTGGCGCCGCACCGGGCCGCGCTTCACCGGCGACAACCTGGAGGCGAACCTGCGGCTGGCCGCGAAGGTGCAGGAGATCGCCGCCGAGAAGGACGTGACCCCGGCGCAGCTGGCCCTCGCCTGGGTGCTGGCGCAGGGCGACGGCATCGTCCCGATCCCGGGCACCAAGCGCCGTACCTACCTGGAGCAGAACGCGGGCGCCGTCGGCGTCGAGCTGACCAAGGAGGACCTGGCCCGTATCGAGGCCGAGGTGCCCCGGGCGGCGGGCGAGCGCTACGACGAGGCCGGGATGCGCTCCGTGGACCTCTAGAACACCGTCCGGCGCGCGGTGGCCGGTCCCCCGGCGGTGGCGCACGCTGGTGGCATGGGCAAGCTGCAGAGCTGTGCGGCGGGGCTGCGGCGGTCGTGGCAGTCGTCACACGCGCTGCTGCTGCTCCCGATCGCCCTCATCGTGGTGATCACGGTGGCGGACCTCCGGGCGCCCGAGGACATCCATCTGGGCCCCGCCCTGGTCATCGCCCCCGCGCTCACCCCGTCGTTCGCCGGCCCCCGGCCGACCGCGCTGGTCGGGGCGCTGGCGGTGGCCGCCCAGGTGATGATCGCGGTCTTCCACGGCGGGCTGACCACCGCCAACCACGTCGTGCAGATCGTCACCCTGGCGCTGCTCTCGGTGATCACGGTTGTCTACAGCGCGGTCCGCGAGCGGCGCCGTGCCCAGCTGGCCCAGGTGCGCACGGTCGCCGAGGCCGCGCAGCACGTCCTGATGTGGCCGCTGCCCGAGCACATCGGCCCGCTGCGGATCGCCTCGCTGTACCTGGCCGCCGAGGACGAGGCACAGATCGGCGGTGACCTGTACGCGGCCACCCGCTGCGACGGCGAGGTCCGGGTCCTGATCGGCGACGTGCGGGGCAAGGGGCTGTCCGCGATCGGCGAGGCGGCCCTGCTGCTCGGCGCCTTCCGGGAGTCCGCCCACCGGCACGTCACGCTGCCGGACCTCGCCGCCGCCCTGGAGCAGAGCGTGCAGCGGTACGCGGCGGACCTGGAGCCCCCCGAGGAGGCGGGCGAGCGGTTCGCCACCGCGCTGCTGGTCGAGATCCCCGACGAGGACCCGGTCACCCGGATGACCAGCTCCGGCCATCCGCCGCCGCTGCTGCTGAGCCCGGGGCACGCGGTCACCGTGCCGAGCCTGCACCCGTCGCCGCCGCTCGGCGTGCCCGGGGCGGGCGGCGCCGAGCACACCCTGGACGTGTTCTCCTTCGAGCCCGGTGACACCCTGCTGCTCTACACCGACGGTGTCGTCGAGGCCCGGGACGCGCAGCGCCGCTTCTACCCGCTCGCCGAGCGGGTCGCGCAGTGGACCGACGCCGCTCCGGAGGCGCTGATGCACCACATCCGGCGCGATCTGCTTGCGCATGCGGGCGGCCGCCTCGGCGACGACGCGGCCCTGATCGCCCTGCACCGCACCCCGACCGTGCACCACCGTCAGCACCACGGCATCCTCGGCCACCACTCCGCCCGGGCGTAGCCGGGGGGCGGAACGCGGGCCTCAGAACTCCGTGGTCTGCGACTCCAGGTACGTCTTCAGGAAGGCGAGCTTGGCGTCGCTGTCGGCCACCGCGAGCGTGCCGAAGCCCGCGCCGAGTTCCATGGTCTGCGGGGTGTCGGTGGCGAGGGCGGGCCAGTTGGTCAGGGAGCTGCCGTTCGGGTCGCCGGTGGCGGCGAAGCGGGCGACGTAGGAGGCGGTGGTGTCGGCGATGTCGTAGTCCTTGGAGGTCCAGGGGCGGTCGGTGTTGTAGAGGTAGCCGAGCAGGTAGTAGACGTCGGAGCCCTGGAAGGCGCCGGTCGCGGCGGTGCCGATGACCGGGTTGGTGTCGTCGTACCCGGGCGGGACGCGGGTCCAGAAGTAGGTGTGCACGGCACTGGAGTTGGCGGCCGTGTCCTTGAACTGTGTCGCCCACAGGAAGGCGGAGACGCGTTCCTCGTCCCGGGCGTAGGCGCTGTACTGCCGGGCGGCCGCCGTGTCGCTGTCCGCCGGGTACAGGTCCAGGAAGGTGTCCGCGAGCCCCAGCGGGCCGAACTCCGCTTGTGCGTAGGCCTCGAACGCGTCGAGCGTCAGCTTCAGGTCGGGCGAGGCGCCGTTCGCGTCCTTGCAGACACCGGTGAGGACGGGCACGTCGGTCTCGGCGCAGGCCTTCAGTACGGCGGTGTAGCTGTCGGGCAGGACGTATCCGTCGAGGACGTGGCCGAAGTCGGCGGTGGTGTCGGCGGCGGCCCGGGTGACGATGTCGTCGGCGTCCAGCGCGCGCAGGTCCGCGAGATCGGCGGCGCCCGACCGGGCGGCGAAGTCGGTGCCGTTGGCCTCGGCGTCGGCGAGGCTCCGGTAGCGGCCGGTCCCCTGGGCGAGCGCCGGGTCCTTCGTGTACTGGACACCCGAGGAGAGCAGCGCGCGGTGGTAGAGGCCCTTGGCGCGCCGGGACGCGAGCAGGATGTTCACGATGGACGCGCCCTGGGCCCAGCCCGCCAGGGTGACCCGGTCCGGGTCGCCGCCGAACGCGCCGATGTTCCGCTGGACCCACTCCAGCGCCGCGACGACGTCCAGGATCCCCCAGTTGCCTGAGCTGCCGTACCCGGACTCCGCGGTCAGCTCGGGGTGGGCGAGACCGCCGAGCGGGCCGACCCGGTGGTCCAGGGTCACGACGACCACGCCCTTGGACGCGAGCAGGGAGCCGTTGTAGATCTCCTGGCCGGACCACAGGGCCTGCGCGCCGCCGTACAGCCAGACGAGGACGGGGCGGCTGCCCCCCGAACCGGTCGCCGACGTCCAGATGTTGAGGTTCAGACAGTCCTCACCCAGTTCGGGCACCTGGTCGGCGGGAATGCCCGTGACCGGCTGCGGGCAGGCGGGGCCCCAGGAGTCGGCGGCCCGGACCCCGTCCCAGGAGGGGGCCGGCTGCGGCGGGCGCCAGCGGTTGGCGCCGGCGGTGGTGGCGGCGTACGGGATGCCCTTGTAGACGGTGACGCCGCGCAGGCTGCCCTGGACTCCGGTGACTTGGCCGGACTCCGTGGATATCACTGTGGCGGCCGCGGTCTTCGCCTCGGCCGGCGTGGCCAGCGTGCCGAGCAGTCCGGCCGCGGCGGCGGCGCCGAGGAAGCCGCGCCGGTTCAGCCGGGCGGAGGGCATGTCTGTGTCGCTCACGGGGTTCCCTTTCGGGCGGTGGGGGGGGACGAACCGACGAGTAGCCTGACCTCGGGCGGACCGTACGGCAACCGCATCCGGGCGACTCACAGCAGGTCAACAGCCTCTGACAGCGGAGGAGTTGGGGCTGCTGTTCAATTGTCTTTGGGTCAAAGTTAAGTCGTAAGGGTGGTCATCGGCGCGAGCTGACTGCCAGACTCCGCATCGCCTTTCACCGACAGGGAGCCCACATGCCCGACCTGCAGTCCCCCACCCGCAGACGGCCGCTGCGCAAGGCCCTCGCCGCCGCACTCGGCGCGCTCGCGCTGGTCGTTGCCGTGCCCGCCACCGCGCACGCCAACGTCCTGACGCTGCTGCCGCAGAACGCCGACGGCCTGGAGCAGACGTTCTCCCCGGCCTACGACTACGACGGCGACGGCTGCTACGCCACGGCGGCCATCGGCGCCGACGGCACCATCAACCCCGGCCTCGCGCTCGGCGGTGACGTCAACGGCCACTGCCACGACTACGCGCAGCTCGCCAACGCCAACACCTACTCGCGCGAGAAGTGCAACAACGGCTGGTGCGCGGTGATGTACGCCAGCTACTTCGAGAAGGACCAGGCGACGCTCGGGCCGCTGGCCATCGGGCACCGGCACGACTGGGAACACGTCATCGTGTGGATCCAGAACAACCAGGTGCAGTACGTCTCGGTGTCCCAGCACAGCAGCTACCAGGTGGCGGCCGCCTCGGCGATCCGGTTCGACGGCACCCATCCGAAGATCGTTTACCACAAGGACGGCGTGTCCACCCACGACTTCCGCTTCGCCAACTCCAACGACGACCCGCCGGAGAACGTGACCGGCGGCTGGTTCTATCCGCGTCTGGTGGGCTGGGACGGCTACCCGGCGGGCTACCGCGACAAGCTGATGAACGCGGACTTCGGCGACGCCACCATCAAGATCAAGGACGGCTCGTTCAACGCCAACCTGTCGTACTCCATGCCGTCCGGGATCTCGTTCGACCCGAACGCCTGAGTCGGGCGGGCCCTCGACGAGCCGGGCCGGGGCGGCGAGGGCCGCCCCCGTGCCCGGTTCGTCGTCCTCGGGGCGGATGCCTTCGGCGAGGTCCTGGTGCGGGACCTCGGCCTCCGTGGCGCCGTCCGCCCCGGTACGGGTGGCCGTCACCGGTACCCGCAAAGCGACCGTGCCGGGGCCGGGAAGGTGAGCCCGGCCCCGGCACGGAGCCCATGTCACGGCTTGCGGGCGACCGCTCCGTACATCGCGATGTCCTCGTCGCGGATGCCCTGTTCGCCGGTGCCGTCCGGGAGCCACTTGTGCACCTGGACGATGCCCGGCTCCACCAGCTCAAGGCCCTCGAAGAACTTGTGGGCCTCGTCGATGGTGCGCAGCCGCATCGGCATGTTGCGGGCCGCGTACTCGCGGGCGACCCGGCCCACCTCGTCGGGCGCGAACTCGGCGGTGCCGATGGACATCGCCAGGTAGCTGCCCGACGGCAGCGGTTCGAGCAGCCGACGCACCACACCGACGGCGTCGTCCGCGTCGAGCATGAAGTGCACGATGGCGATCACCGTGAGCGCCACCGGCTTGTCCAGGTCCAGGGTCTCGCGCAGTTCGGGGGCTTCGAAGAGGTCCGCCAGGTCACGGAAGTCCGCCTCGATGTACGCCGTCCGGCCCTCGGGCGTGCTGGAGAGCAGGCCCTGGGACAGGGTGAGGACGATGGGGTCGTTGTCCACGTAGACGACCCGGGAGTCCGGGGACACCGCCTGGGCTATCTCGTGGAGGTTCGGGGAGGTGGGGATGCCGGTCCCGACGTCCAGGAACTGGCGCATCCCCGCCTCCTCGGCGAGCCAGCGCACGGCGCGGTTCATCCAGTCGCGGTTGGCGCGCATGTGGATCGGGAGCGCGGGCCACTCCCGGGACATCGCGTCACCCGCCTCCTGGTCGGCGGGGTAGTAGTCCTTGCCGCCCAGGATGTAGTCGTAGATCCGCGCGGAGTGCGCGTTCTCGGTGTCGATGCGGTCGGCCGGCCATCCGTTGTCGGGCAACGCCGTGTCTCCCATTCAGGTGAGGGAAGCGGGGGTGTTCGAGGGGGCTGCGCTGTGGTGCTTCGGGTGTGGGGGGTTGGTTGAACGATCAGCTATAGCAAGGAAGTTCCGGGAACAGGGGTCACATCAGGAAGTCGGCGTCACCCGCCTTCACGCCGGACAGGAAACTCGTCATCTCACGGGGCGTGAAGACCAGCGCCGGACCGTCGGGGTCGGTCGACTGGCGTACCGCGACCCGGCCGTCGGCGAGCTTCTTCACTTCCACGCAGGCGCCGCCGGCGTCGTCGCTCCACGGCTTGGACCAGCCGCGCGCGCCGAGTTGCCGGGACGGAATGCCGTTGTGTATGAGGTGGTGCACTTAGAGCTCCTTGCGAATCGCACCGAGGAGAGCCTCGGTCTTTCTGGCGGGCGCTGCCTGCGCGCCCAACCGGTCCAGGGCCTCGCGATAGACCACGACGTCGTCGCTCTTGTCCAGGTAGACGGCGCCCACCAGGCCGTTGAGATAGACGATGTCGGGCAGTTCGGGGGCCCGGAACCGGAAGAGGTGGTACGCACCCGCGCGCATGGCGGGGTGCGGGCCGTTGGCGAACGGCATGATCTGCAAGGTGACGTTGGGGAGCCGGTTGATCTCGATCAGATGGTCGATCTGGGCGCGCATCACCCCGGCACCGCCGACCGGCCAGCGCAGCACGGTCTCGTCCATCACGACCCACAGCCGCGGCGGTGCCTGCCGGGTGATCAGCTCCTGGCGGCGCATGCGCAGGGCCACCATGCGCTCGGTCGCCTCGCCCGGCGCGTGCGGGTTGCCGGCGCCGAGCAGGGCACCGGCGTACTCGCGGGTCTGCAACAGGCCGTGCACGAACTGGTTCTCATAGGCACGGATCTGCAACGCCGCCTGCTCCAGGCTGAGATACGCGGCGAACCAGTCCGGCATCACATCGCGGTAGGTGTGCCACCAGCCGCGCTTGTTCGCCTCGCGCACCGACTGCAGGAAGGTGTCGACCTCCTGGCGGTCCGTCACACCGTAGACCTGCAGAAGCTTCTCGGCGTCGGCCAGCCGGAGCCGGGCCACCTTGGCGGCCTCCATCCGGCGGATCGTGGAGTGGCTCACCCCGATCGCGGCGGCCGCCTGCTCATAGGTCAGCCCGGCCCGGGTCCGCATCTCCTCCAGCTGCCGGCCGAGGATCATGCGCAGCACGGAAGGGGCTCCGCCCCAGTCGGTCTCCGAGGTCACGCCCTACCCCCTCACACCAGGTTCCAGGGTCACCGTCTCACGTGCTTGTGATCGTTCACGGACTCGTTCGATCACTTCCTGTCGGGAGCAGCATGCACTTCGCTTCTTGCAATTTTCAACTTGCTGGTTGCGAGGCGATGTTGGCAGATGCCAGAGTGGACTCACTGCTCCGGCCGACCAAGGAGCAGGCGAAGCAGTCCAGTTGGGGGAGACTGAGCTGCGGCCCGGCGCCGCCCAGGCACGGGTCGTCGTCTGCCTCCGAGCGGCCCGGGGCGGACGCGACCGCTCAGCCCCCACGCTGCGAAGCCGGACGAAAGGCGCACGGCGATGGCCCCGCCCTCTCTCCCCCAGCCACTCGACCGACTGCCCGAGGACCACATACCCGGCCTGCCGCGGCCGGCCCTGGCGGCCGCGGCCGAGGGCCCGTACCGCCCGTCGGACGCGACGGGCATCCCCAGACCACCCGGAGGCGAACGCCTCGGTCGACTCCCTGGGCCGCAAGGCCTCGACCGGTTCGCCTCCGGGGACCGGCCCGCCGCGCTCAACCGGGTCTTCGACCTGGCGCCGACGCCGCGCGCGGTGGGCAACGCCCGCCGGAGCGTGGGCGAACTGCTCGGTTCGTGGGGCGTGGGCGAGGAGGCCCGCGACAACGCGGTCCTGGTGACCTCGGAACTGGTCACCAACGCGATCGTGCACTCGGCCGGCCGGCGGATCGTCTGCCGGGTGCACGCCGACGCCGACCGGATCCGGATCGAGGTCGAGGACCAGAACGGGAGCATCACGCTCCCGGCACCCCGGCGGGCCAGACCCGACGAGCAGAACGGGCGCGGCCTGTTCCTCGTCGACGCGCTCAGTCTCGACTGGGGTGTCACGGCCGCGCCGGAGGGACGGACCGCCTCCCGCGTCGTCTGGGCCGAGTTGTCGACGGCACCGGACGCACCGCTCACCACCCCCCACGCCTCAGGAGGCCCCCCGACCCATGGACCGTCCCCCCACTCCTGACCCCGCCGCAGACCCGTCCTGGACCCGCACCCGCCCCAAGCCGGGTCCGGAACAACCCCACACCGCTCCGGCCGGCTGAGCCGGCACCGCCACGATGCGGCCGGGACGCGACCGTCCCGGCCGCGCCGCGTGTTCGCCACACCGCGGTGTTCGCCGCGCCGCGTGTTCGGGGGCCGTCGCTCACTCCGCCGCGTGCGCCAGCAACGCGGCCGCGGCCGCCCGCAGTTGTATCGCCGCGGTCACACAGGCCGTCGCCTGCCGCTCCAGGGAGGCGCCGCTCCACTCCGGCGTCTCCGCGCAGTTGCCCAGCGTCTCGGCGGCGCCGCGCAGCCGTTGGGCGTAGCCGTCCATCCGGTCCGCGTCGACTCTCAGGTCGTCCACGTACGCAAGGAGTTCCGGGGCGGCGGTGGCGGGACGGGATGGGGTCGCCATGGGGCTCACCTGTACTCGGAGGGATGCCTAGCGCGGCAGCACCGCGCCGGCGCTTCTGCGGGCCACGAACCGGGGGCTGGACAGCACGAACCCGGGCCGAACGGCGTCGAGTTCGAGGATCTGGAGGTACCGGACGAGCGGCCCGTGGGCGCCGTCGAGCCGCAGCCGCAGCCGGGGGCGGGCATGGATGCGCGGCCTGCCGTGCGTGCGGACCAGGGTGCGTACGGTGCTCCCGCCCCGGCGCCCGTAGAGCACCCAGTCCGGCTCGGGACAGCGGGCGCCGGGGCCCGGACGGCCCTCGACCGAGACACCCAACTCGGGTGCGTGTACGCGCAGTTCCCGCCCCTGCAGATCGACGTCGGCGGTGCCGCGTACGGCCGGCTGGGCCCAGACCTCCTCGGCCACCGCCCGCGCCTCCTCCGTGCCGACGGCGAGCGCGACCACGTACCGTCCGGTGCGGCGCAGGTCGGCGCGGCGCAGCAGGTCCGCGGCGAGGTCGTACGCGTGCGGCCGCCACAGGTCGTCGACCAGCACCGACAGGCCCAGCTCGGTGTAGGGGCCGATGGTGGTGCAGCGGTGCTCGTAGAGGGAGAGCACGGCGAGGGCGCGGCGGCCGAGCCGGGTGGGGACCAGCCAGGCGACGTCGGGCAGCAGGCTGCAGGCCACGTCCGTGTCGACCGGGAAGCACAGGTGCGCGGCCGAGGAGTCGTAGTAGCGCACCGGCACGTCGACCGGGCCCGCCGAGGTGACGAGGCTCGTGGTGGGGACCGCCAGGAAGGGATAGCCCTCGGGCGGGCGGGCGCGGTCCCTGAGCCGGTAGACGCGGGAGCGTTCCACCGGGCCCCGGTAGGGGGTGAGGGCACGGTCGACGTCGGCTTGGGCCTGCGGGATCACCGTCTCCAGGTGGTCGATGTAGACGCCGAGCAGGTGGCAGTGCGGGAACTCGCGGGTGGGGCCGGTGTAGTCGACCCGGTACCGGTTGGAGTGCGGGACGCCGGGGCCGTCCAGGACCGGGACGATGTCGTACCGGTTGGTGATGCCGGCGACCCAGGTGCGCGGGTCGGCGGGTGTGCGGTCGTCGGCCCGCGCGCCGACGGCGACCACGTGGGTGACCCGGTAGGCGCGGCAGAACTCGTCGTCCTGCGCGAGGTTCAGCAGCGCGATCCCGCCCTCGCCGTGCCCGACCAGCGCCAGGTCGGCGCCGCGCGGGATGCCGTGGGCCCGGATCGCCAGCAGGATCGAGCGGGTGTACGGCGAGTCGGTCAGGAACAGGTTGCGCCAGGCGCCGGTGAAGTCCTGCGGGGAGTCGTCGCGGGGGCGGCCGGGGGCCGTGCCGGGCGCCTGGACGACGTACCGGAGCACGCCGTCGGGGCCCCGTACCTCCTGGACGAGGACGCGGCCGTCGCCGGCGAGCGCGTCGATGTTGCGCAGGAAGCCGAGGAAGGAGCCCTCGGTGGCGATGGACCGGGCCTCCTGGGCGGACGGTTCGACGGCCTGGGCGGCGCCCCCGCCCCTGCCCGGGACGGAGAGATGGGCGGCGTCGAGGCCGCCGACCGGGCCGGCGGTCAGCTCCCGGCCCGCGGCCAGTGCCCAGGCGGTCTCGTCGCTCAGCGGGTCCTCGTCCAGCAGGCCCCGGATGGCGAGGAGTTCGGCCAGGATCGGGGCGAGCGCGGACAGGGAGCGCTGGGCGCCCTGGTCCTTGAAGAGGGCCCGCAGCGCGCGGACGGCCTCCGGGTCGTGGTCGGCGGCGACGGCGTCCGTCAGCCGTCGCATGCCCGGGTCGTGCCCGAACTCGGGGTGGTCGAGGAGTACGGCGGCGATCCTGAGCCGCAGCGAGGTGACCGCCACCAGCGCGGCCAGGCTCTCCCGGCCCAGCGCCTCCCCCGCCGCGCCGAGCAGATGGCCGACGCCGTCCGGCGCGACGATCGCCGAGCCGCCGAGGCCCTGCTTGTTGGTGAGCGTCCGCAGCAGCGCCCAGCGGGCGGCGATGCCGGTGCGCGGGCGACGGCGCGCGGAACTCGTCAGCGCCGGGGAGAACAGGACGGAGCTGGTCCGCGCGGAGACCTCGCGGATGCCCTCGGCGACGGCCACCACGTCACGGGCGCAGTCCCGCAGCATCTCCTTCGCGGGCGGCCCGGAGGCACGGCGATGCGCTGCCATCCGACGCTCCCTGGGATCGACGACATGGCCTGGTCCCATCGTGTGCCCTGGATCCGGCGCCCGCACCTTCGTCCGTCCGGGTGAAGCGGGTGCACGGACACGGCGTGCATGGCGGGCCCGGGTCCGGCGTGCTGTGCGGCGGGCGATCGCGGCGGACCGAGGCGCGGCTCACGCCGGCCGGCGGCGACCGGTCAGGCGTCGGTGGCGAGGCCGGCGGCGACCGTCGCGCCCAGTTCCCAGCACGCCTCGATGTCGGCCTTGCCGGGCTCGCCGGTCACCGTGACCGGTTCGGCCGCCCGGCGCCAGCCGAGGCCGGTGGTGATGGAGTCGAGGGCGCGCAGGGCGCCCGTGACGTCGTTGCCGCCGTGCACATAGGCGCCGAAGGGGCGGCCGCGCGTCTCGTCCAGGCACGGGTAGTAGATCTGGTCGAAGAAGTGCTTCAGGGCACCGGAGAGGTAGCCGAGGTTGGCCGGGGTGCCGAGGAGGTACCCGTCGGCCGCGAGCACGTCGGCGGCGGTGGCGGACAGCGCCGCCCGCCGCACGACTCGCACGCCCTCGATCTCCGGGGTGGTCGCCCCGGAGACCACGGCCTCGAACATGGCCTGGCAGTGCGGTGAGGGGGTGTGATGGACGATCAGCAAGGTGGGCACACCGGCACCCTGCCGTGCGGTGCCCGCCGACGGCAACCGGCGGCGGGCGGCGTTCAGGGCTGTACGGGCATGCTCCAGCAGTTGGAGACGGCCGGTATGCCGGAGAGGCGGGCCGTGAGCCAGGCGACGGCGTCGCCCTGGTCGGTGAGCAGGGGTTCGAAGTGGTTCAGCAGGGCGCGGCCCGCGTCCGGCAGGAGCACCGGCACATAGGTGACGTTCGCTCCCTCGCCGCACCAGTCGACGGCGAGCCGCCGCGCCTGGGCGTGCGGGACGAGGTCGTCGCTGACGCCGGTCGCCAGCCGGACCGGGCTCACCGGCGCGGTCCGGCCGATGCGCTGTTCGTCCAGGAAGGCCTTGAGGGCGGGCTCCTCGGCGACGACCTCGGAGATGGAGCCGCCGTCGTTCGTCCAGGCGGAGCTGTGCTGGGAGCCGTAGGCGAGGAGCGCGTCGGCGACGCACATCGTCGACAGGTCGGCGAGGGCGGCCCGGCCCGCCGCGCCGAGGTGGGCGTCGACGATCGGCTTGAGCGCCGGGTCGGACTGGACGAAGCCGTTGACGGCCCAGCCGAGGGCACCGGCCAGGTCGCTGCCGTCGATCGCCGCGGTGACGGCGGTGAGGTCGGCGGGCGGCGCCCCCGCGTAGGTGCCGGAGAGGGTGATGTCCGGGGCGTAGGCGGGCTGGAGCTCGGCGGCCGCGGCGGTCGCGCCGCCGCCCTGGCTGTAGCCGAACAGGCCCACCCGCGAGGCGGCGGTGACCGAGGCGCCGGGGAGGTTCCGGGCGGCGCGTACGGCGTCCAGGACGGCGTGGGCGCCGTCGAGCCGGTTGACGTAGGTGTGGAGCCGGTCCGTGGCGCCGAGTCCGACGTAGTCGGTGACGACGACCGCGACGCCCTCGGCCAGCAGCCGGTAGATCGACAGGTCCTCGTAACCGACGGACACCGTCTGGCCGTTGAGGATCAGCGGGTACTGCAGGCCCATGGAGGCGGCGCACTGGTCGCCCTGCCCCATGGTGCCGGGGGCCAGCGCGACCAGCGGGCGGGCGCCGGGGCCGAGCCAGGGGAGGGTGGGCTCGATGTAGGCGCCGGTGACGGCGACGGGGTCGCCCGCCGAGTCGGTGGACTTGTACATCAGCCGGGTCGCGCGGCCCGGCAGCGGGCCGGGCAGGCTCGGCAGGCTCAGGGCCAGCGGGAGGGCTTCGGTGCGGACGAGGGCGCCGTCGGCCGTGGGCAGGGTGGCCGGCGGGTCGTAGAAGGCGGGGATGGTGACACCCCTGGAGACCTCCGCCTGGGAGGCCGTGGCCTGCAGGGTCTGGAGGCAGAGGCAGGCCGCAGCGGCGAGGGCGGTGGCCAGCAGGCGAACGCGGACAGGCATGGGGAACCTCCTGGACGTGCTGGACGTGGGAGGTGCGGAGGAAGTCCCCGGAGCGGCCGACGGGGCGGGTGCGTTTTACCCGACGGTAACGAGCAATGCATTACCGGCGGTAGCTGCCGTCAGGTTACGGTTCAGTAATGTGACGCGCAGTCAACAATGCCCCTGCGGACGCACATTCGTGCGAGGGCCGCGCAGTCCTGCCCCTGGGCGGGCTCGGCGGCGCGGAGCACGACGAGGTGCTCCCCACGTTCGAGCCCGCCCAGGACATGCTGCGCGGCGCGTGAGAAGGGTCAGACCGAGTTCCGCCGGGTGCGCCACAGCAGCGCGCCCCCGGAGGCCAGCAGGAGCCCGCCGAAGAGCGCGGGCCACAGGTGGGCGCCGGTCTCGGCGAGACCGCCCTGGACCGCCTGGGGCTCGCTCTGGGGTTCCGTCTGGGAGCCGGTGGCCGGGGTCTCCTGACCCGCCGGGGCGGCGACCGCGGTGTCGGTCGGCGTGGCGGCGGCGCTGCCGGTCGGCGCCTCGGTCTCGGGCCGCTGCGTCGGCTTGCTGATGACACCGCCGCCCGACGACTTCGTGGTCGACGTCTTCTTCGGCGACGCAGTCGCGTAGACCCTCGGCAGCCCGGTGTCACCGGAGGCGGGGGTGGAGGCGTTGTCGGAGGCGGGGGCGGTCTCGGTGGCCGGGGTGTCGGCCGGGGGCTCGGACGACGGCTGCTCGGACGACGGCTGCTCGGTCACCGGCTCGGACGGCTCGGCGCTCTGCGTCTCGGCCGGCGGGGCGACCGGGCTCGCGGTGTCGCTCGGCTCGGACGGCTCCGCGCTCTCGGCCGGCGGCTGCTCGTCGGCCCCCGCACCGCACTTGCGGCCGGAGTTGATGCAGTCGACCATCTTCCGCATCAGGCTGTCGTCGAAGACGTTGATGAAGTCGCCGTGGTCGGTGACCGGCTTGTGCAGCTGCTCGGGGAACGAGTCCACCGCGAACAGCGGGACCGTACGGCCGCCGTCCTGGAGGCTCGGCGCGTCCACGTCGTAGACGATGCGCTGCACCAGCTGCGGAATGGCCTGGAAACCGGCCGGGCAGCTCCCGTCGGGGGCCTCGAAGGCCACGTGGGTGCGGTGGTTGGCGCTGTCGATGTTCCGGCCGTCCCAGCAGCTCTGGAACTTGAACGTGCGCACGACGTCGCTGCCCGAGGGGCAGAGCGGGTACTTGTCCTTGAGCTGCCGGTCCTCGTAACCGGTGCAGCTCCAGGAGGCGTTGGCGTTGGCCGGGCCGTTGACGAACGCCTTGGCGTCGCCGGTGATGATGCGCAGCAGCCGCGGCATCTCGGTGACCTTGGAGGTCGGGTTGCCCTCGAAGGTCAGCGTGACCTGCTTTGCCGTGACGATCTGCCCGGCGTTGCCCTCGGTGCCGCCGCCCGGCTTGTCGGCGTCCCGCTCCTGCCGGCCGTTCTGCAGCCGCAGCACGGGCCAGTAGTACGTGGACTTGTCGCCCTGGTCCGCGCAGCTGGTGTCGGCGTTCGCCAGGTCCTGGTCGCTGGCGAAGGCGTTGTTGGACTGGTTGCCGATGTAGTCGTGGAAGTGGTGGGCGCCGTTGGAGACACCGGGCGCGACGATCACGTTGTCCGAGTTGAACAGGCCGTTCGCGTTGACGCCGCAGCTGGAGGAGAAGGTGCCGGTGGAGCCGTCGGACTGTTCGGCCGGGGTGGTGACATTGGGCTGTACGGAGGTGATGTCCGCGTAGTCGGCGGCGACCGGGCCGTTGCCGCCCTGGCCGCCGATGCCGGTGCCCTGGCTCGGCGCGGCGCTGCCCTGGCCGCTCTGGCTCGGCGTGGCACCGCCCTGGGGGGCCGCCGACTGCCCGTCGCCCTGGTTCGAGGAGCGCAGGGTGCAGGCGGCGAGGTCGTCGAGACCCTGCGGGCGGTCGCCCTCGCGGCCGATGGCGTCGGCGATGCGCTGGATCGACTCGGACCGCTTCTCCTTCAGCGGGTTCATGATCGTCTCGTCGGCGAGGCCGGGGTTCTGCTCGATCGCCGCGGCGGACTCCGTGAGTTGCTGGTAGGCGGCCGCGATCTGCTGGTCCAGCTGCGCGAGTTCACCGTCGACGGCTTCCCGGGCCGCGTCGGGCACGTCCGTCAGCCGGCTGCCGACGTCGGGGCAGTAGACCGTGGGCGCGGACAGCACCTGAGCGGTGGCGGCCTGGGCCTGCTGGTCCCCGCCCTCGGTGGCCGAGGCATACACGTTCACCGCGACCAGTCCTCCACCGCCGAGCATCAGGGCGACCGCTGCGAAGGTCGCGCGCTGTGCGCCGGTCGGGCGTCTGCGCCTGTTGCGTCTCAAGGTCGTTCCCCTGCGTTTCGTGGTCGGCCGGGCATGGAAATCCCCCGCCCTATACGGCCCCCGGTGCCACCGTGTTCAACAGACCCACGAATTCACGGTGACCTCACAGAAAGCGGGAGTTCCGGAGCGGGCCGACGCGACCGACGGCAACACCCCGGTGACCCTGCGAAAGCAATGGATGCGCGCGAAATGCCGTCCCGTACGGTCGAGTTCCGAACGCTAAGACGAACATCACAAATACGTATCGGACATTACGCACTTCAACCTTCACACGAGTGACACAAGTTGGCTAAGTTGACGGGCAAGCCGCTCGGCTCCCCCCGGCGAATCCCGTCGGGCCGCGCGGCCTCCGCCGAGTCCGGTGCCTCCCAGGGGCGAATCCGGAGCCGGGGACCCAACCGACCACTGGGGTGAATCGGCCGACCGTCCGCGAGGACAGGGGCCGTAGGGCATGCCTTCCGGACTTCACCGCCCGAACCCGACAGCTAACTCGGTAGGCGGAGTACGGAAGGAGCACCACCCCTCAATGGCGCCCGAGAGCCGTGACGAGGTTCGGCAGCGGATCAACAGCCTGTACGACCAGGCCGAGAACGCCACCGGGAACTACAACGCCACGCGCGCGATGAGCGGAGGTTCGCGCTCACGCGGTGTCCCGCTGTTCAAGCGGCCCCGTCGCGACGACCCGGGCCTCGACAACATCGCCCGGGAGTGGTTCGAGGGCGCCCGCTCGAAGCTGGGGCCGAGCGTCCCGGCCGCACTCCCCTCCGACCGGCGGCCCGCCCGGCCCGGTCCGCGGCGGCCCGTCAGCGCCATGGCCGCCGACCTGCTCGGCCAGCTGGAGGACTCCGGCCCGGCCCGGCTGGAGCTGACCGCGGGGCCGTCCGCGCAGACCGCCATCGAGGTCGTCCGCGAGCTGCCGCAGCAGCGCCCGATGCTGGAGCAGCGCGCGGTGGCCGCGCTCGAACCGGCCCCGGCCCCGGCGGCCCAGCCCGTGCCGACCGCACAGACCCCGTGGCCCACGCCCGAGGCCCAGGCCGCGGTGCAGCAGTGGGCGGCTCCCGCCGTCGGCATACCGAACCAGCGGACCGACAGCGGCTCCTTCCGGACCGACGCCCTCGCCGCCACCCGCGCGATCCCCGCGGTGGCCGAGACAGGCGGCATCCCGATCGTGTCCGCGACCGACACCGGTACGTTCCGCATCATGACCCCGGGCGGCACCGGCGCCAGCCGTGCCACGCCCCCGGCGGACACGACCGGCTTCCGCATCATGACCCCGGGCGGCTCGGGCACCGGGGCGTTCCCGGGCGTGCCTCCCATGGACATGGCCACCGCCCAGGCCGCGGCTCCGGCTCCGGCGGACACGACCGGCTTCCGCATCATGACCCCGGGCGGCTCGGACACCGGGGCGTTCCCGGGTGTGCCTCCCATGGACATGGCCACCGCCACCGCACAGGCCGCGGCTCCGGCTCCGGCTCCGGCTCCGGGGGACAGCGGTTCCTTCCGCATCATGACGCCGGGCGCCACGGGCTCGTTCCCGATGCCGAACTCGGCCGAGGCGGGAGCCTTCCCGACCGCGGACCCCATGAGCACCAGCGTGTTCCCGAGCGCGGTTCCCACGAACGCCGGCGCCTTCCCCACCGCCGTCCCCACCGACTCCGGCGCCTTCCCGACCGCGGCGCCCGCCGCCGCTCCCGCCCCGGCCCCGATGGACATGGGCGGCTTCCGGGTCATGTCGCCGAACGCGGCCGCCGGCTACAGCGAGGTGCCCCAGGCCGCCGCCGACACCGCCTACGCCTACTCCTACGCCAACGACGCGTACGCCACGGCAGCCCCCGCCGCCCCCGCGCCCATGGCCGCCATGCCGCAGGCCGCCCCCTACGCCACGGCGCCCGCCGCCGACATGGTCGGCGCCTACGCCGGAGCCATGCAGCCCGGCGCCGACATGACCGGTGCCTACGCCGCAGCCATGCAGCCCGGCGCCGACATGACCGGTGCCTACGCCGCAGCCATGCAGCCCGGCGACGCCGCATACGCCTACGCCACCGCCGCCGCGATGCCCACAGCGATGGCAACTCCCCCTGCCGCGATGGCGGCACCGATGCCCATGCCCATGGCGGCACCCATGGCAGCGCAGATACCGGCACCCATGGCGGCACCGATGCAGGCACCCCCCACGCCCGCGATGGCCGCGGTGCCGATGGCCATGGCCGCGCCGCCCGAAGCGATGATGATGGCCGCGCCCACCATGGCGATGCCCACCGCCGCCCCGGTCATGACGGCTCCGCTCCCCACCACCCCCCTGCCGACCGCACCCCCGCAGGTCGCCGCCCCGGTCCCCACCGCCCCCGCACCCGCTGCCTTCGCCGACCCCGGTGTCTACGTCCAGCCGGGCGTCGCGGCCGAGCCGGGCAAGGCCATGAAGGCGCTGGCGTTCGCGCGGGAGCAGATCGGCCGGCCGTGCGTCTGGGGGGCGACCGGGCCGGGGGCCTACGACTGCTCCAGCCTGACCCAGGCCGCCTGGCGCGCCGCCGGTGTCACGCTGCCGCGTAGCGCGCCGGAGCAGACCCTTTCCGGCACTCCGCTGACGCTGGCCGCCATCGAGCCGGGTGACCTGGTCTTCTTCTTCGACGACGACAGCCACGTCGGGATCTACGCGGGCGGCGGCACGATGGTGCACGCGCCGAGCCCCGGGGCGCTCATCCGCGAGGAGTCGATCTACAACGCCGGGGAGTCGGCGATCCACCGGGTGATTCGCCCGGCCTGATCCGCCCTGCCTGATCCGGCCTGACCCGGCCTCCCTCGAGGTCAGACCCTCCGCCGCCGCGTGCGCCAGCTCTCGTGGTGGTCCAGGAGGGTCTCCTCGACGGGCCGGTAGGCAAGGCCCAGTTCGCGGACGCTCCGGCCGTTGTCGACGCGGAAGCGGATGCCGAGGTGCTTGCGTATGTAGTCCTGGGTGAGGCCGAAGAGCGGGCCGAGGACCCGTACCGGCCCGTGCGGGAGCGCGGTGCGCGGCAGCCGCGGGTCCCAGGGGTGGCGGGTGCGGATGATCCGGGACATCTCCTGGAAGGACGTCATCGTCTCGTTGGCCACTATGTAACGGCCTCTGGCCGCCGGGTTCTCCGCCGCCGCGATGTGCGCGTCGGCCACGTCACGGACGTCGGCCGTGGTGAAGCTGAAGTCCGGGGCGCCGTAGCAGAAGTAGCCCTTGAACAGCTCGTCGAGCAGGAAGAGGCTGCCGGACTCGGAGGCGGGGGTGAGGGAGGGGCCCAGTATCAGGCCGGGGTTGACGGCGACCATGCGCCAGCGGTCCTGGGCGGCCTCGGCGTCCAGGGCGGCGCGCTCGGCGACCGTCTTGGCGTAGTGGTAGGGGTTGTTCGCCACCGTGCTGGTGGTGTTGAAGTACTTCTCCGTCAGCACCTCGCCGGCCATCTCGCGGACGTCTGCGTAGTCGCCGAAGATCGTGCCCACGGTGGAGGTGAAGACCAGGGTCGTCACCTCCGGGGTGCGTTCCACGCTGCCGATGACGTTGCGGGTGCCGAGCAACGCGGGGTCGACCACGTCCCGTTGGCCGTCCTTGATCCGCTCGGGCATCAGGAACGGCGAGGCCACGTGGAAGACGGTCGCGCAGCCGCGGAACGCCTCGTCGAAGGAACCGTCCTTGAGAAGGTCGGCCTCGAAGAGGGCGAGTCGGCCGGGGAAGGCCTCCTGGAGCTCCCAGAGGGGCCTTGTCTTCGTCGCGTCGGAGGCGCGGCGGACGGTCGCACGGACCCGGTACCCGCGCTCCAGCAGCCGCCGTACCAGATGGCTGCCGACGAATCCGCTGCCGCCGGTCACCGCGACGGTCGTCTCCCCGCGTGCGTCCACGCTTCCACCCCTCGCCCTCGGGCCACCGCGCCTCGGTGCGCCGCAGAGGACAGGTTGGTGCATGGTTGGGGCACCCGCCAAGCACCGGGCGGCCGCTGTGACGCCCCGGAAGCCACCCGAGGCCATAAGCCGGGCCCGACACAAGTCATAAGATCGCCTTATGAGGTCATAGAGTGGACCCGCGTACCTACTTAGGACTGCCTTAGTTTAGGCTTCCCGTTCGAGATCGCTTGTCCTCACTCGAAGGGAACCTGATCATGCCGCGCCCCCTGCGGGTAGCCATCGTCGGAGCCGGCCCCGCCGGGATCTACGCCGCCGACGCCCTGCTCAAGTCCGGGGTGGCCGCCGAGCCCGGCGTGTCCATCGACCTCTTCGAGCGGATGCCCGCCCCGTTCGGCCTGATCCGGTACGGCGTCGCCCCCGACCACCCGCGCATCAAGGGCATCATCACGGCCCTGCACCAGGTGCTCGACAAGCCGCAGATCCGCCTCTTCGGCAACGTGGACTACCCGACCGACATCAGCCTCGACGACCTGCGCTCCTTCTACGACGCGGTGATCTTCTCGACGGGCGCGACGGCCGACCGCGAGCTGCGGATACCCGGCATCGAGCTGGACGGCTCCTACGGCGCCGCCGACTTCGTCTCCTGGTACGACGGCCACCCGGACGTGCCGCGCACCTGGCCGCTGGAGGCCGAGAAGGTCGCGGTCCTCGGCGTCGGCAACGTGGCCCTGGACGTGGCCCGCATCCTCGCCAAGACCGCCGACGAGCTGCTGCCGACCGAGATCCCGCCGAACGTCTACGACGGCCTCAAGGCCAACAAGGCCCTCGAAGTGCACGTCTTCGGCCGCCGCGGCCCGGCGCAGGCGAAGTTCTCCCCGATGGAGCTGCGGGAGCTGGACCACTCCCCCAACATCGAGGTCATCGTCGATCCCGAGGACATCGACTACGACGAGGGCTCGATCGAGACCCGGCGCGGCAACAAGCAGGCCGACATGGTCGCCAAGACCCTGGAGAACTGGGCGATCCGCGACGTCGGCGACCGCCCGCACAAGCTCTTCCTGCACTTCTTCGAGTCGCCGGCCGAGATCCTCGGCGAGGACGGCAAGGTCACCGGCCTGCGCACCGAGCGCACCGCCCTGGACGGCACCGGCAACGTGAAGGGCACCGGCGAGTTCAAGGACTGGGACCTCACCGCGGTCTACCGCGCGGTCGGCTACCTCTCCGACAAGCTGCCCAAGCTGCCCTGGGACATCGAGTCGGGGACGGTCCCGGACGAGGGCGGCCGGGTCGTGGAGGAGAGCGGCAGCCACCTCCGGTCGACGTACGTCACCGGCTGGATCCGGCGCGGCCCGGTCGGTCTGATCGGCCACACCAAGGGCGACGCCAACGAGACGGTGTCGAACCTGCTGGACGACTACGCGAACGGCCGGCTGCAGACCCCCGAGTCGCCGGCGCCGGAGGCCGTGGACGCCTTCCTCACCGAGCGCGAGGTCCGCTTCACCACCTGGGAGGGCTGGTACAAGCTGGACGCCGCCGAGAAGGCGCTGGGCGAGCCGCAGGGCCGCGAGCGCGTCAAGCTCGTCGAGCGCGAGGACATGCTCCGCGAGAGCGGCGCGTGAGGCACTGACGCCGAACGGGGCCCGCCCCTGAGCGGATGGGCGGGCGGGCCCCGTTCGCCGCACTATTGTGCGGGGGTGTGCCGGATCAAGGGCACGAGTGAACCGGCGTCTTACGACGCACACGGTGTGCGCCCCGGGTGCGGGGCGCACACCCCGTGCGCGGGCGGCCCCCGCCCGGCGGGACACACCCCCGAGCGGGGGATACTGGAAGACGCAGCCCGCTCCCACCAGCAGATTGGCCCATGTCGAACTCCGCCGCCGACCGTGCCGTCCTTCCGCCTACCGTCTGGCCCGCCCGCGGCCGCCACACGGGCCCGCACTCCGAAGAGGTGGTCCGCAGGATCCTGCGCCGCCGCAGGGAGACCGGCGCCCTCGACGACTTCGCCGAACCCCCGGTGCCCGACGAATCGGCCCGGCGGGTCTTCGAGGCCCGCTGGCGCGTCGACGACGGCACCGTGACGGTGCGCGCCCGGCTCACCCTCGTCGACCTGCAGGGCCGGCAGGCGGGCCGGGAGTGGCAGCTCGTCGCCGAGGCCGACCGGCCCTGGGACGAGGCCTGGCCCTCCCCGGCCGCCATGTTCTGGCCCGACGGCGAGGAGGCCGGTGACGGCGGCGAGGCCGCCTGGGACTACCACCCGGCCGTGGCCGGCGTGCGATTCCGCACGGTCAACCCGCTGCCCGCCGACGACAAGGACATGCGCCGGGTGCTGCGGGACGCGGCCAAGGACGCCTGGTGCGTCAACCTCGTCGTGCACGAGGCGATGACGCCCGACGCGCTCGGCCGGCTGCCGCTGGTCCGGCAGCTGCCGCCCGGACTCGCGCACCGCGTCGTGGAACACCGGGCCGCGCCCCAGCAGTTCCGTGCCGTCAACTGGGCGCTGCGCGACCTCGGTGCCGAGATCCCGCGCGGCGGCGCCGTGCTGCTGCCCCCGGACCCGGCGCCGTCGGACTACGACGCGCAGGAGTACGCGGTGCGCAGCGTCTTCCTGGACGGCTCGGAGCCCGTCGAGCTGATCGCCGCCCTGCGCCGGTTCGCCGCGCTTGCGAAGCCCGCGCCGCAGGGCGCCGAGGAGGCGCTGGCCGATCTGCGCGACAACTGGACCCTGATGACGCTGGAGGAGGAACTGGCACGCGAACGGGGGCGCGTCGCGCAGTACGCCGAGGCGCTGGAGGCCATGACCAGGTCCCGGGACCTGTACCGGGAGGCCGCCGAGCGGGCCGGCGAGGCGCTCGCCGCCCTCCGCGACACCCCCGCCCCGGCCGCACCGGCACCCCAACCCGCCTCCCCCTTCCAGCAGTTGACCCGCGCCTTCAAGGGGCTGCGGGCCCCGAAGGAGAATGCCGAACCGACGGCCATGCCCGGGGACGAAACCGGGAACACGGACCAGTGAGAGACCCCGGGCCGGATCGGGGCCGGACGACAGGACAGCCATGGACACCACCACGACCGTGCTCGTGATCTGCGCGATCGTCGCCGCGGCCCTGCTGGCGGGCGCCGTCGCCGTACTCGTACGGCTGGTCCGCACCCGGCGCACCCTGCGCCGGGCCGGGCTGCCGACCGGCTCGCGCTGGGTGTTCTGGGGTGCCGTGCTGTATCTGGTGCTCCCCACCGACCTGCTGCCCGACCCGATCTACCTGGACGACATCGGCGTCCTGCTGCTGGCCCTGCGCTCGATGCGCGCGGCGCTGCCGGCGGAGGACCCGGAACTCTGACCCGCCCGGCACGACGGAGTGATACAAGCCACATTCGCCGGTGTCCCCGGTCTGTGCGCGACGCCCGGGAGGACGGTCACCTGGCGCTTCGGCCGGTGCGCGCGGGACGAGCCGGCCGCTGCCGTCACCGCCACCGCTGTGCGCCCGTGTCACGGAGGTGCGTTTTCGGGCCGTCGTGACGCATTCTTGCTGTGTCACCCACCCGGCGGTGCGCGGACGAGGTAGGACCCGATGACTGGGAGCGGCGAGCACATGGGCCGGGCGCGTGAGCGGCTGACCGCGCTGCTGGTCGAGGCCTCGACCGGCGCCCTGGGCGCGGCGGGCGGCCACGTCGCCGGGGTGTACCTGCGCTCCGGTACCCCCGGACTGCTGCGGCTGGCCACGCTGGTGGGGCTTCCCGGCCCGCTGTTCCGGCCCTGGTGGCGGCTGCACATGGACCGGCCGTTCCCGGTCGCGGACGCCTACCGGCTCGGCGTGCGGGTGGTGCTGCCCGACGCCACCGAGATGGTGCGCCGGTATCCCCAGTTCGCGGCGGGCCTGCCCTTCCAGTTCGGGTCGGTGTACACACCCGTGCCCGGCGCGGAGCCGTCCTTCGGGGTACTCACCGTGCTGCGTCCCGCGACCCCGGACACCGTGGACGAACTGCCCGACCTGGACCGGCTGGGCCGGCTGGCCGAGCGGCTGGGGGCCGGACTGCGCGAGCTGGTGGCCGAGGAGGGCGACGCGGCGGTCGCCTGGGAGGGCGAGCCGGTGTGCATACGGCCGCCCGCGACGCGGCCCGGGGCGGCCCGGGTGGGCCGCTTCACCTGGGATCCGGTCACCTCGGCGGTGCACGCGGACGACCGGCTGCACGCCCTGCTCGGCATGGCCCCGCAGGACTTCCCCGGTACCGGCGCCGAGCTGGCCGTGACGGTGACGCCCGACGACGCAGACGACGTGCTGACCGCGCTGCGCGAGACCGCGGCCGGCAAGCCGCCGCACTCCCCGCTGCGGGTGCGGGCCGCGGACGGCGCCCCGCTCCTCCTGGAACTGTGGCCGCCGCCCGGCACCGCCGACCCGTCCCTGGTCTCCGGAATCGTCGTCGACCCGGGCCCTGACGTGGCCGCCGACGGAGCGGCCGATCTGCTGCCCCAGGGCGTCTTCTGCATGGACCGCTCGGGGGTCGTCCGCTACGTCAACCCGGCCCTCGTCCACCTGACGGGCCGGCCCCGCTCCGAGCTGGTCGGCCGGCCCGCGTGGGAGGCGATGCCGTGGCTGAGCGGACCGCCCTACGACGACCACTGGCGGGGTGCGCTGCTGGCCCGCGGCCCGGTGCACTTCCAGGTCCGGTGCGAGGACGTCGCCGAGGGCGAGTGCCTCGCCCTGTCCGTGCATCCGGGCCCGGACCTCATCACCTGTACGGTCGTCCCGGCGAGCCGCATCGACCCGTCCGTGCACCTGCCCCGCCCGGCCGAGCCGGACGCGGCGGCCGTACTCGGGCGGCCCGGCGTACCTGGCGGGCCCTCGATGGCCCCGCTGTACCGGCCGATCGCCCTGGCCATCGCGCTGACCGACGCGGTGACCGCCCAGCAGGTGTCCGCGGTGGTGATGCAGGAGCTGCTCCCCGCGTTCGGCGGCCGCCGGCTCGCCATCTACCTGCTCCAGGACCGCCATCTCTACCTCGCCTGGGAGACCGGCTTCCCGCCGGGCTTCCTCGCCCCGTTCGACGGGGTCGGCCTGGACGCCCACATACCCGGTGTCGAGACCCTCACCACCGGCAGACCGCTGTTCTTCGAGTCGATGCGGCAGCTGGCGGACACCTATCCGGGCCTCGCCCTCGACGCCGACATCGGCGCCCGCGCCTTCCTGCCGCTGATCGCCTCGGGGCGCCCGGTCGGCACCTGCATCCTCGGCTTCGACGTCGAGCGCGGCTTCAGCACCGAGGAGCGCACGGTCCTCACGGCCCTCGCGGGCCTGATCGCGCACGCGATGGAGAAGGCCCGGCGCTACGACAGCGAGGCGGCCCTCGCCCGCGGTCTCCAGCAGGCACTGCTGCCGCGCCGGCTGCCGGCACACCCCCAGGTGGAGACCGCGGGCCGGTATCTGCCCGGCACCCAGGGCATGGACGTGGGCGGCGACTGGTACGACGTCGTGGCGGCGGGCGACGGTCTCGCCCTGGTCATCGGCGACGTCCAGGGGCACGGTGTGCAGGCGGCCGCCACCATGGGGCAACTGCGCAGCGCGGTGAGGGCGTTCGCGCTCAGCGACCGGCCGCCCGACGAGGTGCTGAGCGGCACCAACCGGCTGCTCATCGACCTCGACCCGGGTCAGTTCGCGAGCTGCTGCTATCTCCGTCTGGACCCCGCCACCGGGCGCGCCCGGATCGCCCGGGCCGGTCATCCGCCGCCCCTGCTGC
The DNA here is from genome assembly GCF_019091475.1 of Streptomyces sp. GbtcB6. Taxonomy (NCBI): domain Bacteria; kingdom Bacillati; phylum Actinomycetota; class Actinomycetes; order Kitasatosporales; family Streptomycetaceae; genus Streptomyces; species Streptomyces sp. GbtcB6. The sequence goes on from NZ_JAGXJL010000002.1 coordinate 133,802, forward strand.
GCGCCCCTGACGGCCGCACCAGCGTCCTGGAGATACCCGGCGGTGTCGTCCTGGGCGTGGATCCGCGGGCCCGGTATCCGGTGACCGAACTGGAGCTGGCGCCGGACGCGATCCTCGCCCTGTACACGGACGGGCTGGTGGAGCGGCCGGGCGCGGACATCGACGAGGGCATCGCCGCGCTGGGGGCGGCCCTGTCCGAGGCCGGGGCCTCGCCGGGGCGGCCCGGCGGCCGGACCCTGACCGCGGTGGCCGACCGGCTCACCGCCGTTGCCCGGCACGCCACCGACCGCCCCGACGACGTGGCACTGCTGCTCGCCACCCGCCGCCCGGAGCCCGCGCGCCGAGGGTGACCAGGACACAACGGGGTATCTCGCCGGTTACCTCCGGGGCGCTCTCGCCTCGCGGGGCGGGGCAGTGTAGACATGGGCTCATGGTCCGTCAGCCCGGCCGGTCCGACACTCGGCCGTCCCGTTCCGGGACTCCGCGCGCGCCGCTCGCCCAGCGGGAGCCGAGCGGGCCGGGGCGCATCCGGTCCGGACGGCTGTGGTCGGCGCTGAGCGGACGCAGCGTGGCCGGACAGGTCTTCGTGCTGCAGGTTGCGATCGTGCTGCTCCTGATCGTGTCGGCCGTGCTGGCCCTGGTGCTCCAGGTGCGGCACGACAGCACCACGGAGGCCCGCAACCGGTCCCTGGCGGTCGCCCAGACCTTCGCCGACGCCCCCGGCACGGCCGCGGCGCTGCGGCTGCCCGACCCGACGAAGGTGCTCCAGCCGCGGGCGGAGGCGGCCCGCAAGGCGACCGGCGTGGACTTCATCGTCGTCATGAACACCGACGGGATCCGGTACACGCACCCCAAACCGGACCGCATCGGCAAGAAGTTCGTCGGGACCATCGGGCCCGCGCTGGCCGGCGGGACCGTCACCGAGGAGGTCCACGGCACCATCGGGGAGCTGGTGCAGGCCGTGGTCCCGGTCCGGGACGCGAACGGCAAGGTGGTGGGCCTGGTGTCGGCCGGCATCACCACCGCGCACGTGGGCGGCACCGCCAACCAGCAGCTGCCGCTGCTGCTGACCGCGGCCGCCGCGGCGCTGGCCCTGGCGACCGCGGGGACGGCGCTGGTCAGCCGGCGGCTGCTGCGCCAGACGCACGGTCTCGGCCCGGACGAGATGACCCGGATGTACGAGCACCACGACGCGGTGCTGCACTCCGTGCGGGAGGGTGTGCTGATCGTCGACGGTGACGGCCGGCTGATGCTCGCCAACGACGAGGCGCAGCGCCTGCTGGACCTGCCCCAGGACGCCGAACGCCGCCGGGTCCTGGACCTCGGTCTGGACGCGGAGACGGCGGCGCTGATCGCCTCGGGACGGGTCGCCACCGACGAGGTGCACCTGGTCAAGGACCGGCTGCTGGCCGTCAACCAGCGTCCCATCGAGGTACGCGGCGGCCCGCCCGGCAGCGTCACCACCCTGCGCGACTCCACCGAGCTGCGCGCCCTCTCCGGACGCGCCGAGGTGGCCCGCGAGCGCCTGAACATGCTGTACGACGCCGGGGTGGGCATCGGCACCAGCCTGGACGTCACCCGCACCGCCGAGGAGCTGACGGAGCTGGCCGTGCCGCGGTTCGCGGACTACGCCACCGTCGACCTGTACGACGCGGTCCTCAAGGGCGAGGAGCCGAAGCCCGGGGACGCGCTGCGCCGGGTCGCGTTCGCCGGCATCCGCAAGGACGCCCCGCTGTACCCGGTCGGCGAGCGGTTCCAGTTCGTGCCGTCCTCACCGCAGGGCCGGAGTCTGGACAGCGGCGAGTCCGTCGTCGAGCCGCGGCTGCGGGACTCGCCCGGCTGGCGGTCCCAGGACGTGGAACTGACCGGCCGGATCCTGGAGTTCGGCATCCACTCGCTGATCACGGTGCCGCTGCGGGCCGGGAACCTGGTGCTGGGCCTGGCCAACTTCTGCCGTTCGGAGAAGCTCGCACCGTTCGACACCGAGGAACTGGCCCTCGCGGAGGAGCTGGTGGCGCGGGCCGCCGTCTCCATCGACAACGCCCGCCGCTACACGCGCGAGCACAGCATGGCGGTGACCCTGCAGCGCAGCCTGCTGCCGCGCAACCTGCCCGCGCAGAGCGCGCTGGACATCGCCTACCGCTATCTGCCGGCCCAGTCGGGTGTGGGCGGCGACTGGTTCGACGTGCTGCCGCTGTCCGGGGCCCGGGTGGCGCTGGTGGTCGGGGACGTGGTGGGGCACGGGCTGCACGCGGCGGCGACCATGGGGAGGCTGCGCACCGCCGTGCACAACTTCACGGCGCTCGACCTGCAGCCCGACGAACTCATGGGTCTGCTGGACGAGTTGGTGAGCCGTATCGACCAGGACGAGACCCCCGTGGACGACGCGGACAACACGGTCACGATCACCGGGGCGACCTGTCTGTACGCGATCTACGACCCGGTGTCCCGGCGCTGCACGGTGGCCCGGGCCGGTCATCCGCCGCCGGCGCTGGTGGGGCCCGACGGCAGCGTGGAGTTCCCGGACGTGCCGGCGGGCCCGCCGCTGGGCGTGGGCGGACTGCCCTTCGAGACGGCCGAGCTGGAGCTTCCCGAGGGCAGCAGTCTGGTCCTCTACACCGACGGCCTGGTCGAGGACCGGCAGCGGGACATCGACGAGGGCCTCGAACTGCTCGCCGGAGCCCTGGAGTCGGCGGTCGGCTCCACCCCCGACGACACCTGTGCGGCCGTGCTGGAGCGGCTGCCGGCCCGTCCCAGCGACGACGTGGCGCTGATCGTCGCCCGCACCCGGGCGCTCGGTGCGGACCGGATCGCCGAGTGGCAGGTGCCGGCCGATCCCGCGGCCGTCTCCGAGGTGCGGTCCAGGGTGACCCGTCAGCTGGCGGACTGGGGCCTGGACGAGCTGTCGTTCACCACCGAGCTGATCCTCAGCGAACTGGTCACCAACGCCATCCGGCACGGCCGGCCGCCCATCGGGGTACGGCTGCTGCGCGACCGGTCGCTGATCTGCGAGGTCTCCGACGCCAGCACCACCTCGCCGCATCTGCGGTACGCGGCGAGCACCGACGAGGGCGGCCGGGGCCTGTTCCTGGTCGCGCAGATGTCCGAGCGCTGGGGCACCCGCTACACGCCCGCCGGGAAGGTCATCTGGGCGGAGCAGCCGCTGCCGTGACCCTCAGCCCAGCGCGCGGTCGAGGTTGAAGGCGGCGCTGATGAGGGAGAGATGGGTGAACGCCTGCGGGAAGTTGCCCTGTTGCTCGCCGGTGCGGCCGATCTCCTCGGCGTACAGGCCGAGATGGTTGGCGTAGGTGAGCATCTTCTCGAAGGCGAGCCGGGCCTCGTCCACGCGTCCGGCGCGCACCAGGGCCTCCACGTACCAGAAGGAGCAGATGGAGAAGGTGCCCTCGTCGCCGCGGAGCCCGTCGGGGCTGGCCTGCGGGTCGTAGCGGTAGACGAGGGAGTCGGAGACCAGGTCCTCGGTGAGGGCGTCCAGGGTGGACAGCCACTTCGGGTCGGTCGGGGCGATGAACTTGGCCAGTGGCATCATGAGCAGCGAGGCGTCGAGGACGTCGCCGCCCTCGTGCTGGACGAACGCGCCGCGCCGCTCGGACCAGCCGCGGTCCATGATCCGCCGGTAGATGGTGTCGCGGCACTGCCGCCAGCGGGGCAGGTCGGCGGGCAGGCCGCGCCGGTTGGCGAGGCGGATCGCCCGCTCGATGGCGACCCAGCACATCAGACGCGAGTAGAGGAAGTTCTTGCGGCCGCCTCGGGTCTCCCAGATGCCCTCGTCGGGCTGGTCCCAGTGGTCGCAGACCCATTCGACGAGGCGGGTGACGTCGTCCCACTGGTCGCTGGAGATGGGCTCGGCCCACTTGTCGTAGAGGTAGATCGAGTCGATGAGGGCGCCGTAGATGTCGAGCTGGAGCTGGCCGGCGGCGCCGTTGCCGACCCGGACCGGGGCGGAGCCGCAGTGGCCCTCCAGGTGGTTGAGCTCGCGTTCGGGCAGGTCGGAGCGGCCGTCGATGCCGTACATGATCTGCAGGGGGCCGGAGGCGAAGCCGTCGCCGGGACTGATGTAGGTGGTCACGAACTTCATGAAGGCCGCGGCCTCGCTGCTGAAGCCGAGCCGCAGCAGGGCGTAGACGGCGAAGGCGGCGTCGCGGATCCAGACGTAGCGGTAGTCCCAGTTGCGTTCGCCGCCGAACTGCTCGGGGAGGCTGGTGGTGGGCGCGGCGACGATGGCGCCGGTGGGCGCGTAGGTGAGCAGCTTCAGAGTGAGCGCCGAGCGGTGCACCATCTCGCGCCAGCGGCCCCGGTAGCGGGACTGGTGCAGCCAGCGCCGCCAGTAGCAGACCGTGGTTTCGAACTGGCGCTCGGCCTCGGCACGGGCACAGCCGCGCGGGGCGATGTCCTCGCCGGCCTGGTCGAGGGCGAAGACGGCGGACTCGCCCTCGGAGAGCTTGAAGTCGGCACAGGCGTCCGGGCCGTCGCCCTCCAGGGCCACCGTGGAGGTGAGCAGCAGGGACTTGGCCGCGGACTCGAACAGCGCGGTGTCGTCGAGTATGCGCAGGGTGTGCGGGTCGGCGCCGTAGTTGAAGCGGGGGGCCACCCGGACCCGGAAGGGGACGGTGCCGCGCACGCACAGCACCCGGCGGATCAGCCGGTGCCGCTCGCACTCGGCCGCCTCGCCCGACTCGCCCGTCACCGGCATGAAGTCCTGGACCTCGCCGACGCCCTCGTCGGTGTAGAACCGGGTGATCAGCACATTGGTGTCGGGGAAGTAGAACTGCTTGGTCCGGGCCGGTACGGTCGCGGCCAGCGCGAAGAAGCCGCCGCGCTCGGCGTCCAGGACGGCGGCGAAGACGCTGGGGGCGTCGAAGGACGGACTGCAGTACCAGTCGATCGTGCCGTTGCTGCCGACCAGGGCCACGCTGCGCAGATCGCCGATCAGCCCGTGCTCGGCGATCGGCAGGTAGCGGGGGCTCCCGGGCGCATTCTGATAGAACGGCTGTTCGGCCATGGTGGCGGCCTCCCCGGAACGGATGTATCGCTACCTTACAGCCTAAAAGGGGCGTTATCCTTCCCGCACCGGCTGTCGGCACCGGGCAGGGCCCCGGGCCGCTCGGGATGCGGGGTGCGGCCGGGCGGGCAATCGTGAGAGTGTGCACCCCGCTCCGCGAAGGAGGGACCATGTCGACCACAGAACCCGAAGCGTCCCGGCCGTCCGACGACCGCGCCACCCCGGACTCCCTGCTGCACAGCGCCCCCGGCACCGGGGTGGCGCCCGAGGACCTGGTGATGGCGTCGGGCCGCGACGTCACCCCGGCCACGCTCGAATGGGCCAGGAAGAAGATGGAGCGCGAGGGGCCGAACTGCATCGAGCGGCTCCTGCCCTGACTCCGGCGGCGGGACGATGAGGCCGACCAGGCGCAGTCTCCTCGGGCTGCTCGGCACGGCGGGCCTGGGTCCGTCCGTGCCCGGTGTCCTCGCACCGCACTCCACTCCGGCCGCCGTCGGATCCGCGGCCGACGGCGGCGCGGCGCACGCCCGGTTCATGAGCCTCGCGATCGAGGAGGCGCGCCGGAACGCGCTCTACCCCTTCGGGGCGGTGTTCGTGCACTCCGGCCGGGTCCTGGGGCGGGGCGTCAACGCCTCGACCGAGAACCCCTCGTACCACGGGGAGATGGTCGCGATGGCCGACTACGTGCGCCGGGCCGGCAACCGCGGCTGGGCCGCGACGACGCTGTACTCGACCGCGGAGCCCTGTGCCATGTGCATGAGCGCCTGCGCCTGGGCGGGGGTCGGCCAGGTGGTCTGGGGGACCTCGATCGAGGAGCTCGGCCGCACCGGCCTCGACCAGATCGCGATCCCGGCGGCCGAGGTGGCGCGGGCGGCGAGCCCCTTCTACTCCCCCGGGCTGCTCGGCGGAGTGCTCGCCGGGACGACGGACGCCCTGTTCCGGCGGGCGCAGCTGCTGCGCGCGGGCCGTACCGGCGGGGCGCCCTAGCCGACCGGGGCCGGGGCCCGCGAGGTGCGCAACCGCCCTGGTCCATACCGGATTTCACGCGGAGGTTGCCCGTTCACCCTTTCGAAGCAGGGCCGCGTGCTGACAGACTCCGCAGGGTGCGCGATTTCGACATGCTTGTCATCGGATCAGGACCCGGCGGCCAGAAGGCCGCCATTGCCGCGGCCAAGCTCGGCCGCCGGGTCGCCGTCGTCGACAGCCCCGACATGGTCGGCGGCGTGTCCATCCACACCGGGACCATCCCCTCGAAGACCCTGCGCGAGGCGGTCCTCTACCTGACCGGTCTCACCCAGCGGGATCTCTACGGCCAGAGCTACCGGCTGAAGGAGGAGATCACCGTCGCCGACCTGACCGCGCGCACCCAGCACGTGGTCAGCCGCGAGGTGGACGTCATCCGCAACCAGCTCTCCCGCAACCACGTCACCCTCTGCTCCGGCACCGGCCGGTTCGTCGACCCGCACACCGTCGCCCTGCGCGAACCGAGCGGCAACGAACGGCTGTTGACCGCGGACCACATCGTCATCGCCACCGGCACCCGGCCGGCCCGCCCGGACAGCGTCGAGTTCGACGGCCGCACCATCATGGACTCGGACAACGTGCTGTCGCTGGAGCGGGTGCCGCGCTCCATGGTCATCGTCGGCGCCGGTGTCATCGGCATGGAGTACGCCAGCATGTTCGCCGCGCTCGGCAGCAAGGTCACCGTGGTCGAGAAGCGCGCGGCCATGCTCGACATGTGCGACGTCGAGGTCGTGGAGTCGCTCAAGTACCACCTGCGGGACCTGGCCGTCACCTTCCGGTTCGGGGAGACCGTCGCCGCCGTGGAGCGGCATCCCCGGGGCACGCTGACCGTGCTGGAGAGCGGCAAGAAGATACCGGCGGACACGGTGATGTACTCGGCGGGCCGCCAGGGCCTCACCGACGGACTCGACCTGGACAAGGCGGGCCTGTCCGCGGACCGGCGGGGCCGGATCACGGTGGACGAGCACTTCCGCACCGAGGTGCCGCACATCTACGCCGTCGGCGACGTCATCGGCTTCCCGGCGCTCGCCGCGACCTCGATGGAACAGGGCCGGGTCGCCGCGTACCACGCCTGCGGGGAACCGGTCGGGCAGATGGACAACCTCCAGCCCATCGGTATCTACACCATCCCGGAGATCAGCTTCGTCGGCCGGACCGAGGACCAGCTCACCGAGGAATGCGTGCCGTTCGAGGTCGGGGTGGCCCGGTACCGGGAGCTGGCCCGGGGCCAGATCATCGGCGACTCGCACGGCATGCTCAAGCTCCTGGTCTCCACCGAGGACCGGCGGCTGCTCGGTGTGCACTGCTTCGGTACCGGAGCGACAGAACTGATCCATATCGGCCAGTCGGTGATGGGCTGCGGTGGCACGGTCGACTATCTGGTGGACGCGGTGTTCAACTACCCGACGCTCGCGGAGTCTTACAAGGTCGCGGCCCTGGACGCCACCAACAAGCTGCGGCAGCTCGACCGGCTGGAGGACTGAGGGGCTTACGGAACCACTGCTTCCGATGTGAGAGTTGGCGACCCGAAGTGGCATATGTGATTACCGGTCGGTCAGCTTGAAAGGTCAAAGAGGGCCGCTATAGTCACACCCACACACGCGGTGTGACCGTCCGCCGACTCTCGGCATGCGGCCCTCACCACCCCTTTCTTCTTTCTGACCGGCCCTTTGCCCGAGGCCATCCCTCTCCGGGTACGAGGCGGGTCGTGCACCCCCCACCCGTACCACCGCGGGCCTGCACTCCCGTGCGCCCTGCACGACCGGAAAGCAGCACAACCTATGAGCAACAACAGGGGCAGAGGGCTGCAGGCCAACGCCCTCGGCACGTTCGACACCGTGGTCATGGCCATCGCGGGCAGCGCACCCGCGTACTCGCTGGCCGCCACCACCGCGGTGCTGGTCGGGTCGGTGGGGCTGGCCAGTCCGGCGGCCCTGCTGTGGTGTGCGATACCGATGCTGGGCATCGCGCTCGCCTTCAGCTACCTGGGCCGGATCGACGTGAACGCCGGCGCGAGCTACTCCTGGGTGGGCCGCACCCTGCACCCGTTCCTCGGCTTCGTCAGCGGCTGGGCGCTGGTGGTGTCCGCGACCATCTTCATGGTGGCCGGCTCACTGCCCGCCGGGTCGATGACGCTGTCCATGTTCGACTCGGGCCTCGCCGACAACGTGGCCCTCTCCACGGTGGTCGGCGCCGCCTGGTTCCTGGTCATGCTGGCGGTGGTGCTCGGCGGCGCCCGCCTCACCGTGCGCGCCCAGCTGCTGATGTCCGGCATCGAGCTGGCCATCCTGCTGCTGTTCGCGGTGCTGGCCCTCTTCCACACCGGCAACGCCCGCGCCTTCGACTGGTCCTGGCTCGGCTTCTCGCACTTCGACGGTGCCTCCGGCTTCGCCTCGGGCGCGCTGATCGCCGCGTTCTACTACTGGGGCTGGGACGTCACCAGCAACCTCAGCGAGGAGACCCGCAACTCCCGCCGGACGACCGGACTCGCCGGCCTGATCGGCGTCGGCATCGTCTTCGCCCTGTTCGAGGTGTTCACCATCGCCGTGAACATCATCCTGTCCTCGGACCAGATCGCCGCGAACGACGCCAATGTGCTGGGCGTGCTGGGCGAGGCGATCTGGCCTGGCTGGGGCGGCAAGCTGCTCATCGTCGCCGTGATGCTGTCCACCATCGCGACTCTGGAGACGACGCTCATCCAGGTCACCCGCTCGCTGTTCGCGATGGGCCGCGACCGGACGATGCCGGCCGCGCTGGGCAGGGTGCACCGCACCTGGAACACCCCGCACGTGGCGATCGGCGTGGTCGGCGCGGTGGCGCTGACGCTGTTCATCGCCTCCAACGCGCTGCGCTCGGTGGGCGAGATCCTCTCCGACGCCATCTCGGCGATCGGCCTCCAGATCGCCGTCTACTACGGTCTCGCCGGCCTCGCGGTGGTCGTGGCCTACCGCAAGATCCTGTTCAAGTCGGCGGCCAACTTCCTGCTCGGCGGGCTGTGGCCGCTGGGCGGCGCGCTGTTCATGTTCTGGATCTTCGTGGAGTCGCTGAGCGAGCTGAGCACCGCGGCGATCGCGATCGGCATCGGCGGTCTGGCCGTCGGCCTGATCCCGATGCTCTGGTACTGGAAGCAGGGCAGCGACTACTACCGGCCGGCCAGGCTGGACGCCACCCGCACGGTCGAGGCCGACTACGTCCCCGACGAACACGTCAGCGAACATGCCCGGGCTTACGAAGGCCTCCCCACGGATTTCTGAGGCAGGAGTCCGATGGCGCGCGACCGCTTCGCCCCCGACTTCGACCCGGACTGCGGGGACCAATCCCTCACCTCGGCCCGTCAGGACATCGTCATCGGCCGCTGGCAGGGCCTCAGGGACCTGCTGCGGGCCACCGGCCCGGACTGGCTGGTCCGGGGGCACCGGGTACGGCTGCTGGCGCAGGCCTGCGCGGGCAGTTCGACGGCGGAGTCCTGGCTGGCCGCCGAGCCGCACGGCGCCGACGCGCTGGTGCTGCGCGCGGCGACCGAGACGGCCCGGGCGTTCACCCTGGCCATCTCGGCGGGCCGGGGCATCCCGATCGACCGGGCCAGGATCGACACCGCCGTGCTGGCCTGCCTGGCCGCCGCCGAGGCGTACCCGCAGGACCCGACCCCCTGGGTCTCCCTGATCTCGGTGGCCAGGCTGTATCCCACCGGGGTGCGCCGGCAGGAACTCGCCCGCTGGTGGGACGAGTTGCACCGGCGCGACCCGTACAACGTGGAGGGGCACCTCCAGGTGCTCCACTACTACTCCGCGCGCTGGCACGGCACGCACGGCCTGATGTACGACTTCGCCCGGGACGCGGCCGGGGTCGCCCCGCCGGGCTGTGCGCTGCCCGTCCTGGTGCAGTACGCCCGCGTCGAGGAGTTCAGGTATGCCCTGGACGCGGCCCAGGGCCAGCAGAACGCGGTCGCGCTCAGCCAGCACTGGAAGCACGACGGCGCGGTCAGCGACGTCCGGCGCACCTGGGAGCGCTGGATCGCACAGCGCGGTGACGCCCCGGTCGCCCCGGGCGAGCTGCGTGACCTCAACTACCTGACGCACGCGGCCTGTCAGGCGGGCGTCACGGACCTCGCCACGGACCTGCTGCGACTCATGGGGCGACGGGCCACCCGCACCCCGTGGTCGTACACCGGCGACGCGGAGAAGCAGATCATCAAGTGGCGGGCGGACCTGAAGATGCGCGGGTGACGGCTGAGCGCTCCGCTGGAAGTGCCGCGATATGCCGTCTGTTGACTGCGGCGCCGTCGTGGCTGGTCGCGCCCGCGCGGCGGTAGCCGCATATCGGACACGGCCCCGCGCCCCTTCGGGGCGCTGCTCAGCCCTCGGTCTGTTCGGCGGGTCGGGCGAGGCCGGTCGTCCACTTCTCCTCGATGCGGCCGGCCTTCCAGATCAGCAGGGCGATCGCCCAGGTGGCGAAGAAGAGGCCGACGATGACGAAGCCGACGGTGTTGAGGTCGAGCCCGGCGACCCAGTCCCAGAAGAAGCCGTGCAGGTCCATCTTGTCGGCGAGGAGGCCGAGGAGTTCCACGGTGCCGATGATCAGGGCGACGGCCACGGACAGGCCGGTGATGGTGAGGTTGTAGTAGACCTTGCGGACCGGCTTGGAGAACGCCCACTCGTAGGCGAAGTTCATGAACGAGCCGTCGATGGTGTCCAGGAGCGACATCCCGGCCGCGAAGAGCACCGGCAGGGTGAGGATGGCGTACCAGGGCAGGCCGGAGGCGGCGCCGGAGCCTGCCAGGACCAGCAGGGCGATCTCGGTGGCGGTGTCGAAGCCGAGGCCGAACAGCAGGCCGAGCGGGTACATCTGCCAGGGCTTGCGGATCGAGCCGGTGACCCGGCCGAGGAAGCGGTTCATGAAGCCGCGGTTGTTCAGCTGGGTCTCCAGCGCGGCCTCGTCGTAGGCGCCGGAGCGCATCTGCCGGAAGACCTTCCAGATGCCGGCCAGGATGACGAGGTTGATGCCGGCGATGAGGTAGAGGAAGGTGCCGGAGACCGTCGTTCCGATGAGGCCGGTGACCTCGTGGAGGTGCGAGCCGTCGTCCTGGACCGGTCCGGCCAGGGCCTTCATGCCGAACGAGAGCAGCAGGGAGAGGCCGAAGACGATGCTGGAGTGGCCGAGGGAGAACCAGAAGCCGACCGACAGCGGCCGCTGCCCCTCCCCCATCAGCTTGCGGGTGGTGTTGTCGATGGCCGCGATGTGGTCGGCGTCGAAGGCGTGCCGCATGCCCAGCGTGTACGCGGTGACGCCGATCCCGATGCCGAAGGACTCGGTGCCGACGCTGAAGTGCTGCGGGGCGATGATCCCGACCAGGGTGCCCCAGCCGATGACGTGCAGCGCGAGCACGAAGCCGGCCATCCCGCCGACCCTGATCCACTCCTGCCGTGTCATGGAGCCCCGGACACGGCGCCAGGCCGAGCGCTTGGCTTCGGCCTGGTCGGGGAGGGACGGAGCGGAACCAGGGGCGGCCGTCATCGGGAGGTGACATCCTTCGGTCGAACAATGGGCAGCTGCCAGCGGCAGACTTGTGCCATCTTCCCGTACTTGCACATCATTCGCAGCAACGCCCGCGGCAGGCCTTTACCAAGACAATTCCATGAGAAGGTAAAGGCCTGCCCGCGGTCAGGCTGCCAGCAGCCCGCTCCCCAGCCAGTCCTTGGCGTTCTTCACGCCCGGCAGGGCGAAGAAGTAGCCGCCGCCGGTCGGCGAGATGTAGTCGACGAGCGGCTCGTCGATGAGCCGGGTCTGGGTGGCCTCGAACTGACGCCGGACGTCCTGCTGGTAGCAGCAGAAGACCAGGCCCATGTCGAGGTTGCCGACGCCGTCGACGCCCCGGTCGTAGTTGTAGCCGCGGCGCAGGATGCGGGAGCTGTCGGTCTTCGCGGTGCGCGGGTTGGCGAGCCGGATGTGGGCGTCCAGCGGGATGGCGTTGCCCTTCGGGTCCTTTGCGTACTGGGGGATGTCGGTCTCCTTGGCGCCGTCCAGCGGGGCGCCGGTGTCCTTGCGGCGGCCGAACATCAGCTCCTGCTCGCTGAGCGAGACCCGGTCCCAGAACTCGACGAGCATCCGGATGATCCGGACGACCTGGTAGCTGCCGCCCGCCGTCCAGGCCGGCTCGCCCTGCCCCTCGCCGACCCAGATCAGCCGGTCGGTCTCCCGGGCGGAGTTGACGTCCGGGTTGGCGATGCCGTCCTTGAAGCCGAGCAGGTTGCGCTGGGCGCCGGTGGGGCGCGGGGCGTTCTGGAAGCCGTCGATCCGCCACTTGATCTGCATCGCACCGCGGGTGTGCTTGGCGATGTCCCGCAGCGCGTGCAGCACGGTGTCCGTGCTGTCGGCGCAGATCTGCAGCGAGAGGTCGCCGTGGCACTCGGCGGCGTTCAGGTTGTCGTTCGGGAAGGTCCGCATCGGGGTCAGCCGGGCCGGCCGGGCCTTGGCGAGGCCGTAGCGGTCGTCGAAGAGGGAGGCGCCGACGCCGACAGTGACGGTCAGCGCGTCGGAGGGGACCTCGGGGCCGAGGATGCCGTTGTCGGCGGGCGGCGCGCCGACGCCGAGGTCCTCGGGGGTGCCGCCGGAGGTGAGGAAGCGGGCCCGCTCGGTGATCGTCTTCAGCAGGTCGGTGAGCCCCTGCCGGTCGTCGGCGATGACGTCGAGGGAGACGAAGGTGGCGGCGGCCGGAGCCGGCGTGAGGATGCCGGCCTGGTGGATGCCGTGGAAGGGGACCTTGGTGGTGCCGGTCGCGTCGGCGGCCTGGGCCTCGACGGTGCCGCCGGCCTGGCTCAGCGCGAAGCCGCCGCCGGCCAGGACCGCGCCCGCGGCCCCGGCGCCCAGCGCGGTCCGCACGAAGGAACGGCGGCCCGTGCCCATCGGGCAGGACGGGGTGTCGGCAGCGGACATCGGAGGGTTCCCTTCGTCGTACGGGTGCGGGTGCTCTGCGGGGTTCATCAGGCGGACTTCCTGATCTCCAGGAGGTCCGGCACCGGGGAGAGGTCCTCCAGGAGCTGTCCGGTGGCTCCGCCGATCCGCTGCCGGGTGACGGTGTCGAGCTGCTCGACCGGGGTCCAGGTCGCGCCCTGGTGCTCGGCGTCCAGGAGTTGCTGCAGGCGGGCGATGTCCGCGTCGACGACCGGCAGCAGCCTGGGCGCCCGGGTGGTCAGCAGCGGCCGCAGTACGGTCAGCAGCTCGCGGGTGCCGGCGAGGTTGGCGTTCGCGGTGGCGAGGTTGGTGCCGCTGCCCTCGTCGGTGTCGGCGGTCAGCTCGAACTGGAGGGTGTTCTCCAGGATCTCGTGGGCGCGCAGCGGCAGGTCGCCCGGGTCGAAGTCCTGGGCGGGGAACGCCTTCTGGAGCCCGGCCGCCGCGTCGGCGAGCGCCTGGACCGGAGCCTTCAGCTGCCCGGCGGTCTGCGCGTGCCACAGCCCGTACTCGACCCGGTGGAACCCGGCGAAGTCCTGGTCGGCGACCCCGCCCGGGAGGCCGTCGGCGCGGCCGTTGATCTTCTTGTCGAAGTCCTCGAAGGTGCCGTAGGCGGCGCCGAGGGAGGAGTAGGTGAGGTGGGCGGTCAGCCAGTCGGTGCGGGCCTTGGCGAGGTGGTTGCCCGCGATGTCGGCGTCGAGCGTGCGGGTCTGCGCGACGAGGGTGGCCAGGCCCTGCTCGACGTACGCCTTGTACGCCTTCAGCGGTGCCGCGAGGTCGTTCTCGGAGACCGGTACGACCGCCTTGGTGCCGCCTCCGCCGCCGCTGACGGTGACCGACGCGGAGGTGACGGCCTTGCCGCTGGAGGGGACACAGCGCCAGGCGTAGGTGCCGCCGGCCACCGTGGCGACCAGATCACGGGTGGTGCCGGGGGCGAGGCCCTCGACCTCGCCGTAGACCGCGTTGGTGCCCGGGTCGATCAGGTACACCTCGGAGGTCTTGCTGCCGGTGTTCTGCATCTGGAAGGTCTGCCGGCCCGGCTTGGGCGCGGTGAAGCCCTTGCCGCACTCGGTCTCGGAGACGGCGACGGTCTGCCCGCCGGTCGGCTTGGGCCGGGATACGGCGACGACGAGCCCCGCGACCACGGCGGGGACGGCGACCACGGCGACCGGAACCACCCAGCCGGGACGCCGACGCACTCCCCCGGCAAGCTTCGGGCCGGGCTCCGGCCGGTCCGCGGCGGGGTCCGGCCGGTCGGCGGCGGGGGCCGGCGGCGTCTGCGGTTCGGGCTCTCCCGCGGCAAGCCGCGACGCCGAGCCGACGGCGGCAGGCTCAGGCCGTGACTCGGGCCGGTCCCCACCGGAATCCGGTACGGACCCGCCGGCAGCGGATTTCAATCCGGCCCCGCCCGCAACCGGCTCCGGCTCCGGCTCCGGCCGGTCCGCGGCGGCTGTCGGCTTGGTCCGTTCGGCGGCCCGCGTCGGCACACCGGCACGCACTCCGCGTACGAACAGGGTCATCACCACGGCCAGATAGCCGACGTACCCGATCACCTGCAGCCAGGTCATCGTCGGCGTGATGTTGAGGACGCCCTGGAGGAGGGTGCTGTACCAGGAGCCCGCGTCGATGTGGCTGCTGAGGTCGACGGCGTAGGCCGTGTTGCCCGGGAGGACGCCGCCCTCCTGGAGGTCGCGCAGTCCGTAGCCGAGGACGCCGGCCGCGATCACGATCAGGACGGCGCCCGTGTAGGTGAAGAACCTCGTGAGGTTGATCTTCAGCACGCGCCGGTACAGGCCCCAGCACAGACCGGCCGCCAGGACCAGGCCGATCCCGGCGCCGGCCAGGGGGCCCGCGGACTCGCCGGCCGCCCGGGCGGTGGTCCACAGGAACAGCGCGGTCTCCAGGCCCTCACGGCCGACCGCGAGGAACGAGGTCAGGATCAGCACGCCCGAGCCCATGGCCAGGGCACCGGTGACCTTGTCCTTGATCTCGCCGGCGAGGCTGCGGGCCGAGCGGCGCATCCAGAAGACCATCGCGGTGACGAAGGCGACCGCGATCACGCTGAGGGTGCCGCCGAAGGCCTCCTGGGCGGTCGCGGAGAGGGAGGCGGCGGTGAAGGTGAGGACCGCGCCGAAGCTCATCGCCAGCGCGATCGCGGCCAGCACGCCCGTCCACACCTGCGACAGCCGGTTCTGGGCCCCGGCCCGCACCAGCGTGGCGACGAGGATCGAGACGATCAGCCCGGCCTCGAGACCTTCCCTCAGCCCGATCAGGAAACTAGGAAACGCGTCGTCCCACATCCGTCGCAGCCCTCCCCGGCAGGCCCGTCCCCGCCCTATGGCTCGAACTTAGTGAAGGCATGCCTTACTCCGCCGACCATGATGACTACACCCATGTAGTCAGTCGGTCATGAACTGGCAATGGTGCGGCAAAGTCCGTGATCGGACACGGACGCGCACGCCCGGGAACACCGATGGGACGCCGATCGTCTACATTCGGGTAGACCGTCTACATCTTCGTAGTCACCGGATCTTCACAGTCACCGGAAAGGGCCGTCGTCGGCGTCATGGAACGCAGGAGGACCGCGGAGTTCGCGGGGAGCGTCGCGTTCGGGGCCTGGGCGGCGTTCGCGGTGCTGGCCCTGGTCGTGACCGGCCGGCACGGCGCCCCGCTCGGCCTGGACCGCACGCTGCTGGCCTGGTCCCTCGCGCACCGGCCGGACGTGGCGGTGGCCGTGGCCCGGGGGGTCACCGCGACCGGCACCGGGGTCGTGCCGTACGCCCTGGTCGTGGCGGCCGGGCTGGTCGTGGGCCGCACCCGGCGGCAGCGGCTGGTCGCCGCGCTGCTCGGCGCGGCCTGCCTCGCCCTGGGCCAGGCCGCCCGGAGCGCCCTGATGGAGCTGATCGGCCGGGCCCGGCCGCCGCAGGCCGACTGGCAGACGTCCGCCTCCGGCTGGTCGTTCCCCTCCGGCCACAGCACCACGGCCGCGCTGGCCGCCGGCCTCCTGATCCTCGCGATCCGGTCGAGGGCCCCGCACGGCCGTACGCCGTGGTGCGTGGCCGTCGCCTGCTGGGGGCTCGCCGTCGGGGCCACCCGGGTGTTCCTCGGCGTGCACTGGTGCACCGACGTGATCGGCGGCTGGCTGTTCGCGGTCGGGTGGCTCGGGGTCTGGGCGTGCGTGGCGGCCCGGTGGGTTCCGGATGCGGGGGCGCCCGACGGCGTGCCGGAGAGACCGGTGACCACGCCGTGAGTCAGGACGTGGCGCCGGGTCCGTCCGGGCGGGTGCGGCGCTGGTCGACCATCTCCCGGGTCAGGTCCGCCGTCTCGGGCTCCGGCAGCCGTTCGAAGCCGTCGTCGGTGATGACCGAGACCAGCGGGAAGATACGGCGGTTGAGGTCGGGGCCGCCGGTCGCCGAGTCGTCGTCGGCCGCGTCGTAGAGCGCCTGAAGTGCGGCCAGGGCGGCCTCGCGGCGGGTGAGGCCGGGGCGGTACAGCTTCTTCAGGGCGCCTCCGGCGTACGGCGAGCCGCTGCCCTCGGCGTGGAACGCGCGCTTCTCGTAGAGGCCGCCGGCGACGTCGAAGCTGAAGATGCGGCCGCGTTCCCCCTCCGGCGCCTTGGGGTCGTAACCGGCGAGCAGGGGGACGACGGCGAGCCCCTGCATGGCCTGGCCGAGGTTCTCGCGAATCATCGCGGCGAGCCGGCGGGCCTTGCCGTCGAGGGTCATGGGGATGCCCTCGATCTTCTCGAAGTGGGTCAGTTCGACCTGGTAGAGCTTGACCATGTCGAGGGCGAGCCCGACCGTACCGGCGAAGGCGACCGCCGTGTGGTCGTCCGCGGGGTGCACCTTCTCCAGGTCGCGCTGGGCGATGAGGTTGCCCATGGTGGCCCGGCGGTCGCCGGCGATCAGCACGCCGTCGCGGTAGGCGAGGGCGAGGACGGTGGTGCCGTGCGGGAAGGCGTCGGGCGCCGCGACCGTGCCCGGGGGCAGGGGGCTGCGGGTGGGCAGCAGGTCGGGTCGGTGGGCGGCGAGGAACCGGGCGAAGGACGAGGTCCCCGGAGTGAAGAACTCCTCCCCCAGCCGGCCCCCGGTGTCGTTCTCTGGCATACCAGTCCCCCTCCTGTCGGCCGACGACACCGGACTCCTACCTGATGCGGGCCGCCGGGAAACGCCCGCCCGGTCACAGCGCCCGGCGCCGGATCAGCAACCCGAGCACCAGCAGGCCCGGCAGCAGCGGAAGCCACACGGTCAGCAGCCGGTAGCCGAGCACGGCGGAGGCGGCCGCGGCGGCCGGGGTTCCGGAGGCGGTGAGGGCGAGCGCGAGGGCCGCATCGAGTGAGCCGAGTCCGCCCGGGGTGGGCAGCAGCGCCGCGGCGCCGCTGGCGGCGAGGTAGAGCAGCGCCACCCGGGCCGGGGACAACGGCAGTCCGACGGCCCGGGACACGGCGATGAGGACCAGCGCGTGCAGCCCGGCGAAGGCGAGCGAACCGCCCCACAGCGCGGCCGCGCGGACCGGACGGCCGTGCAGGGCCCGGATGTCGGCGGTCACGGCGGCCACCGCACCCCGGCAGCGGGGCCACATCCGGGCCCCGAGCAGGACGAGGACCACGACGACCGCCGCGGAGACGGCGAGGAGTGCGGCCACGGACACGTGCGGGAGCCGCAGCAGCCCCGGGCAGGCGGGGGCGAGGACGGCGACGAGGGCCAGCCGTACCACCGCGCCGGCGGCCGCCTTGACCGCGAGTGCCGACGCGCCGCGGCCCGCCGGAAGTCCGCAGCGCATCAGGAACCGCAGGTTCACCGCGCCCGCGCCGAGCCCGGCGGGCAGCACGTGGTTGGCGGCCGAGGCGGCGAACTGCGCGGCGACCAGCCGCCCGCCGGGCAGCCGGCGCGCGACCGCGCCCTGCTGGGCGAGCGCCGAGGACGCCCAGGTGCCGACCGCCGCCGCGGCCGCCACCAGTAGCCACCCCTGGTCGGCGACGGCGAGCCGGACGGCCCCGTGCGCCACGGCCGGCCAGTGCCGCCGGACCAGCCAGCCCGCGCCGAGCAGCAGCACGAGGCAGACACCGCTCTGCCAGTAGAGTCCCCGGCGGCCCAGGACGGGCGTGGCGTTCACGTTCGGGACCATCGAGGCACCCACCCCTGTTCCCCTGCGGCGCGCAGGACCCTCCATGGGCTTGAGGGACAAACACTGACAAACTAACCGGACTTACCGGTGGAGGCAGCGCGGGTACGGCCATACGAACGGCGGCACTACGCGCTGTAAGGTTGAGCCATGGCTGGCACAGGGTCCCGCGGCAGGGCGGAGCGGCGCAGCGCCGGAGAGCTGGAGAGCGAGGTCCTGGCAGCCTTGTGGGCGACCGAACGCCCGCTGACCCCGGCCGAGATCCAGACCGAGATCGGCGGCGGGCTCGCGTACAACACGGTCCACACGATCCTGAAGCGGCTGTACGACAAAGGGCTCGTCCTGCGGGACGCCGACGGGCGGCGCGGCGCGTACCGGCCGGCGAAGAACGCGGCCGAGCTGACCGCCGAGGCCATGCACGAGGCCCTGGACCGGGGCCCGGACCCGATCGCCGCGCTCCAGCAGTTCGTGTCCGGGCTGAGCCCGGAGGAGGAGCGGGCGCTGCGGAACCTGTTCGCCGGAGGCGGCGCATGAGGTTCGACGTCTATACCCCGCTGCTGGTCTCCCTGCTGCTGCCCCTGGTCAGCCCGGTGATCGGCCGCCGGATGGCGCCCGCGCTGGCGGCACGCGTGCTGGCGTCCGCAGCCGTGCTCACCGCGGCCGCGGCCACCTGGTCTCTGATCCTCCTGACGACGGCCCTGCTGGGCGACGCCCCGCCGGTGATCCGGGAGGCCCATGAGGACGGCCGCCCGCTGGCCGACCCGGTGCCCGAGGTGATCGGCGTCGCCGCGTGCCTCGCGCTGGCCGTGGTGGTCTGGCGGGTGCAGCGGGCGGTGCGGGCCGAGCGGCGCACCCGGCGGGCGCTGCGGCGGCTGTGCGAGGGGCATCCGCGGGACACCGAGCTGGTGGTGGCCGCCTGCGAGGTGCCGCAGGCGTTCGCGATCCCGGGCCGGCCGGGCCGCATCCTGGTCACCTCGGCGATGCTGGGTGCGCTGGCACCGGCGGAGCGGCGGGTGCTGCTGGCCCACGAACGGGCCCATCTGCGGCACCGGCACGGCCGTCTGGTGACGGCGGTGACGCTCGCCGCGGCCGCCAACCCGCTGCTCGGCCCGGTCCGTTCCGCCGTGACCTTCCTGGTGGAGCGCTGGGCGGACGAGCAGGCGGCGACCGAGGTCGGGGACCGCGGCACCACCGCCCGGGCGCTGGCCCGGGCGGCGCTCAGCGCGGGCCGCGCCGCCCGCCCGGCCTGCGCCCTGAACTTCACGGACCGAGCGGTCACGCGCCGGATCGCGGCCCTCCAGACCACCCCGCCCCCACACCTCTGGCCGGCCGCGGCAGCCGTCCTCGCCCTGGGCGCACTGGCCGCACTCTTCTCGGCGGACGCGACGAGCGACCTGGTGGCCCTGCTCTGGAACGTCCTCACTTAAGGCGCCCCTTTAAGGGCGCGGGGAACTGCGCGACCAGCCACAGTCAACCGGCACTTTGCAACGCATCCGGACCCCTACGGCGCAATCGGTCGTCCGCGCCACCGTCGTGGCTGATCGCGCAGTTCCCCGCGCCCCCAAAAAGCTATCGCTCAGGTCGGCCGATTCGGTGCCCGGTGCAGCGGCTGGCCCGGCGCCGGGCCCGGCCTCGCCGGTGGCACCGCCCGCACCGCCGGGCCGTCCGTGCCGACCGTGACCGGCTCTCCGTGGTGGTGCACGGTGAGCGGCGGGCCGTCGAGGAGGGTGTACGTGGCCTTGTCGGCGCCGATCTCCACCCGGAGCCTGCTGTCCCGCAGCTGCAGGCTGAAGGCCAGCCTCCGCAGCCGTTCCGGCAGCCGGGGGGCGAACCGGGCCCCGTCGTCGTAGTGGCGCAGCCCGCCGAAGCCGGCCACCAGCGCCATCCAGGTGCCGGCGAGCGAGGCGATGTGCAGTCCGTCGCGGGTGTTGTGCTCCAGGTCGTCGAGGTCCATCAGCGCGGCCTCCGCCGTGTAGGCGTGGGCGAGCGTCAGGTGCCCGGCCTGGGCGGCGACGACGGCCTGGCAGCAGGCGGACAGGGAGGAGTCGCGGACCGTCAGCGGCTCGTAGTAGGCGAAGTTGCGGGCGATGTGCTCCTCGTCGAAGTACGCCTCGCAGGTGTACATCGCCAGCACCAGGTCGGCCTGTTTGACGACCTGTTTGCGGTAGAGGTCGAAGTAGGGGAAGTTCAGCAGCAGCGGGTACTGCTCGGGGCGGGTGTTCTCGAAGTCCCAGTGCTGGTAGCGGGTGAACCCGGCGTGCTGTTCGTGGACGCCCAGCTCGTGGTTGTACGGGATGTGCACGGACTCGGCCGCGTCCCGCCAGGCGGCGCTCTCCTCCGCGTCGACACCGAGCTCCGCCGCCTGCCGCGGGTGGCGTTCGACGGCGTCGGCGGCGGCCAGCAGGTTCGCCCGGGCCATCAGGTTGGTGTACGTGTTGTCGTCGGCGACCGCGCTGTACTCGTCGGGGCCGGTGACGCCGTCGATGTGGAAGGCGCCGCGGCTGTCGTGGTGGCCGAGGGAGCGCCACAGCCGGGCGGTCTCCACGAGCAGTTCGACGCCGGTGTCCCGTTCGAAGTCGGTGTCGCCGGTGGCGGCGACATAGCGGACCACCGCGTCGGCGACGTCGGCGTTGACGTGGAAGGCGGCGGTGCCGGCCGGCCAGTAGGCGGAGCCCTCCGAGCCGGCGATCGTCCGCCAGGGGAACGCGGCCCCGTCCAGACCGAGCTGGGCGGCGCGTTCGCGGGCGGCGGGCAGGGTGTTGTGCCGCCAGCGCAGCGCCTCGGCGACGGCACCGGGGGCGGTGTGGGTGAGGACGGGCAGCACGAACATCTCGGTGTCCCAGAAGGCGTGCCCGTCGTACCCGGAGCCGGTGAGGCCCTTGGCGGGTATCGCCCGCTGTTCGGCGCGGGCCCCGGCCTGGAGCACGTGGAAGAGGGCGAAGCGGACGGCCTGCTGGACCTCCTCGTCGCCGTCCACCTCCACGTCGGCGCGGGACCAGAAGTCGTCCAGGTAGCCGCGCTGGTCGTCGGCGAGCCCCTGCCAGCCCTCGTGGGCGGCGGCCGCGAGCGCCGCGTCCACCTGGTCGGCCATGGCGGGCAGCGAGCGCACCCCGGACCAGCCGTGGGCGACGAACTTCTCCACCCGCAGCAGCTGGCCCGGCTCCAGCACGGAGGTGACGGTCAGCCGGGCCACGTCGACGCCGCTCTCGGCGCGGGCCGAGGTCCGCTCGGGGCCGGAGACCGTGTGGTCGGCGGCGACCGCGACCCGCAGGCCGCTGCGCCGGGTGCGGTGCACAAGGCGCAGCCGGTGCCCGGAGGCGAAGTTGTCCTCCTCTTCCAGCGCCGACTCCAGCGCCATCGCGGCGCGCGGATCGCCGTCGGACCCGGGCAGCTGCTCGTTGGCGACCAGCTCGGACTGGACCACGATCCGGCAGCGCCGGTCGACGGCTTCCACCTCGTAGGAGACGGCGGCGATCGCCCGCTGGGTCAGCGACACCAGCCGGGTCGAGCGCACCCGCACGGTGGAGCCGGCCGGCGAGGTCCACTCGCAGGTCCGCTCCAGGACGCCCCGGCGCAGGTCGAGGACCCGCTCATGGGCGACGAGCCGGCCGTAGCGCAGGTCGAAGGGCTCGTCGTCGACCAGCAGCCGCAGGATCTTGCCGTTGGTGATGTTGATGACGGTCTGCCCGGACTCGGGGTAGCCGTAGCCCGCCTCGGCGTACGGCAGCGGGTGCACCTCGTGCACGCCGTTGAGGTAGCTGCCCGGCAGGCCGTGCGGTTCGCCCTCGTCGAGGTTGCCGCGCCAGCCGACGTGCCCGTTGGAGAGCGCGAACACCGACTCGCTCTGCGCGAGCACGTCCAGTTTGAGCTCGGTCTCGCGAACGGCCCAGGGTTCCACGGCGTACGACCGGTGGGTGATCACTCCTTGCCTCCCAGCTCGGCGAGGTCCTTCACGACGGTGTCCGCGCCGTGCGCGTACAGGGCGTCGGTCTGTCCGACGCGGTCCACGCCGACGACGTATCCGAAGCGACCCGCGCGACCCGCGTCCATCCCGGCGAGGGCGTCCTCGAAGACCGCGGCGCGGGCTGGTTCGACCCCCAGGTCGTGGGCGGCGGCCAGGAAGGTGTCCGGGTGCGGCTTGCCGGGCAGCCGGCGCTCGGCCGCCACGACTCCGTCGATGCGGACGTCGAAGAAGTGCTCGGCGCCGATCGAGCGCAGCACGTCACGGCAGTTGGCGCTGGAGGAGACGATCGCCGTGCGCAGTCCGTGCGCGCGGACCGCCTCCAGGTAGCGCAGGGTGCCGTCGTAGGCCTCGACCCCCTGGGTGCGGATCTTCTCCAGCAGCAGTTCGTTCTTGCGGTTGCCGAGGCCGTGTACGGTCGGGGCGTCCGGTGGGTCGTCCGGGGTGCCCTCGGGCAGGTGGATGCCCCGGGAGTCGAGGAAGGAACGGACCCCGTCGGCACGGGGGCGGCCGTCGACGTACTCGTCGTAGTCGGCGACCGCGTCGAAGGTCCGCTGTCCGTCGTGGTCGCGCAGGAAGGCGTCGAAGGTCTCCTTCCAGGCCGCCGCGTGCACGACGGCCGTCCTGGTGACGACCCCGTCGAGATCGAAGAGACAGGCCTGGATGGTGTCGGGCAGACCGAGTTCAGTCATGTCCGGCATCTTCCCCACCGGACGGCTTCGAGGGGGTGGCGCCCGCCACATTCCGGGCCCGGTGTCACACTTTTTGCGTGCCGCTGACTTTCGACGACCTTCTCGACCGCGCCCGTTCACTCGCCGGACGGGCTCCGCGCGCGATCCTCGGCATCGCGGGCAGCCCCGGTGCCGGCAAGACGACCCTGGCCGAACATCTGGTGCGGGAGCTGAACGGCGCCGGTGAGCCGTGGGTCGCGCATGTGCCGATGGACGGCTTCCACCTGGCCGACGTCGAGCTGGACCGCCTCGGCCTGCGGGACCGCAAGGGGGCGCCCGCGACCTTCGACGCGGCCGGGTACGCGGCGCTGCTGCGGCGGCTGCGCGAGGAGACGGACGTCGTGGTGTACGCGCCGGGCTTCGAGCGGGTCCTCGAGCAGCCGCTCGCGGGCGTGATCCCCGTCCTGCCGACGGCCCGGCTGGTGGTGACGGAGGGCAACTACCTGCTGCTGACGGACGGTTCGTGGGCGCGGGTGCGGCCGACGCTGGACGCGGTGTGGTTCTGCGAGATCGACGAGGCGGAGCGGGTACGGCGGCTGGTCGCCCGGCACGAGGAGTTCGGCAAGGGCCACGACCAGGCGGTGGCCTGGGTGGCGGGCACCGACCAGCGCAACGCCGACCTGGTCGCCGCCACCCGGGACCGGGCGGACCTGGTGGTCCCGGAGACGGCGCTGCCCGCGCCGTACGACGCGGGCAGCTGTGAAGCGCCCTGAAGGGGCGCGGGGAACTGCGCAACCAGCCACGACGGCGCCGCAGTCGACAGACGGCATATCGCGGCAGTGCCAGCGGAGCGCTCAGCAGGCGGCTAGGGCGAGTTCGGGGTCGCCGTGGGCGTCCTCGGCCCCGATGGCGGCCGTGAACGCCTCGGTGTGCACGGTCAGGTCGCCCTCGAACGACGGCGTGAAGTCACCGCCGGGCCCGTACCGCACGGCGAACACGTGCAGGTGCTCCGGTGCGCCCGGCGCCGGTTCGGCCTCGTACGCCGTCGAGGTGACCAGGTGGCGCCAGCCCTCGTCCGGGTTGCCGAAGCCGCGCGGGTCGGCGGCGAGGGCGAACGCGGCCTGTTCCTGAGTGAGTTCGGCGCGCGCGTCGAAGTGGTCCACGCCCTGCGGGGTGGGGTGCGTGAGGCGCAGGGCACCCGCCGAGGCGACCTCGCCCTCGGCGACCCGGCGCACCCTCTCGCCGTCGTCCGCCGCGTACGGCAGCCCGGCCAGCAGGTACGGCGTCCCGTCGAGGCGCTCCACGGCCACCGTCACCCACAGCCGGGTGCCGTCCGTGACGTAGAGCGAGCTCACATGGCGCAGCACCTGGTCGCGGCCCACGACCGGCTTGCTGACCAGCTTGGCGGTCAGGCCGTCGGCGGTCATGTCCCGGACCCGGACCTCGCCCATCGGCCGGCAGTACAGGAAGCCGTCCAGGGCCGGTCCGAAGCCGTGCTGCCGGTTCACCGCCGCCGGCAGGTAGTAGGTGCCGGCGGCCTCGATCAAGGACGGGGTCATCCGGTGGTCGAAGGCCACCGACACGGATCCCGCCCGGAGTTGGTGGCGGGCCGGGGCCGTCGACGGGTCGCGGTGCCAGGGGGTGGTGTCCTGGATCTGCCAGACCAGCATCCAGGCGAAGTGCCCGTCGACCCCGCCGTCCGGCTTGGCCGCGTACCGGGCCCAGCGGCTGTCGCCCCGGTAGCGGCCCAGGTCGGAGCCGATACGGGCGCCGAAGTAGCGCAGGCCGAGGACCGACTCGAAGGCCGAGTGCTGTTCGCTGTAGCGCGGTCCGCCGTTGTCGAAGCCGCCGCCCGCGAGCCGGGCGTCGATGTAGCGGGCGAGCGCGTCGCCGTCCTCGGCGAAGACCTCTTCGCCGCTGACCCGGTGGGCCTGGGCGAGGAAGGACAGGGAGATCGGGCCGTAGTTGTTGTCGTAGGCGCCGCCGTGCTCGGGGGGCAGCAGGGCACCCCGGTCCGCGACCCGGTGGGCGCGGATCTCGTCGGCGTACAGCCGCAGCGCCAGTGCGCGCACCGGCTCGCCCTCGGCGTCCGGCAGGTGGCCCGCCAGCATCAGCCCGCCCACCACGCAGCCGATGGCCTGGTTGCCGGCCTCCTGCGGGTTGAAGAAGGTCGCCTCGGTGAGCCAGCGCCAGTAGCCCCAGGCCACCTCCAGCAGTTCGGCGCACTGTTCGTCGTCGACCAGGCCGTCGGCCGTGCCGAGGATGTTGACCGCCTGGAGCAGCGCCCACACCGTGCTCGGCCAGTCGCCGATGGGGTGCGCACCCGGCACCAGCACGTAACGGGCGTACGGGAACCCGGAGTTGCGGATCCTCAGGTTCGGGTAGCCGGGGTTGTCCTCGGTGTAGACCCGCTCGCGCAGATGGAAGGCGAGGCTGCGGCGCACCGCCTCCGGCAGCCGCGGGTCCTTGCCGCGCTGCCAGGCGAAGGCCAGCAGCGAGGTGATGCCGAGCGAGGTGTCGCCGATGTCGTCCACACAGTCGGGGTGTTCGAGATTGCCCTCGGGCGTGAGCCGGGCCAGGGCCTGCTCGACGACGTCGGCGAGGACGGTGTCGTACGCCTCCTGGGTGTCCGGGAGGTCGTGCAGCGGGCGGCGCTGGTGGAGGAGGTGCACGGGTGGATCAGCCCTTCATGCCGGAGGTGGCCATGGCGTGGTTCGTCGGGTTCAGACGACAGACGGGGGACGGCGGGCGCGCAGTGCGACGGTCAGTGTCTGAGGGCCGTGCCCACCGATGTAGACGCGGTTCCCGGTCGTGGCGTCGGTGCCGCCCACCACGGTGTGGTCCTGACCCGGGTCGTACCGTAGTACGTCGCCCGGGTCCGGCCCTGCAAGGGGTTCGCCTGCCTGGACGTCGGCCTCGACCCGGATCTCGTCGTCGCCCACCCGGTAGGTCATCGGCCCGGTCGTCAGGCACCAGCGTCCGTCGCCGATCGGTACGGCGCCCGCCGGCACGCCGCCCGGGCGGAAGGTCAGTTCGAGGGCCCAGGGCACCCGTGGTCCGCTGATGTCGATCCGCAGGTCGGCACCGTCTTCCCGCAGCTCCGCTTCGACGCTGGTCGTGTGGGAGACCTCGTCCCGGGGCCGGTCCGGGAAGGCCATCGCGGCCGAGAAGCGGCCCTCGTCCGCCATGCGGTAGGCGCCGTCGTCCCGTCGCCGGTCCGGCAGGAGCGGCTGGTAGTAGGCGGCCGTGAGGGTTTCGGTGAGCCGGTACCGGTTGTCGGCGAGCTGTTGCATGCCGGCGGCGCGGAACGGGCCCAGGTCGAAGAATCCCCGGGAGAGGCGGACCGCGTCGAGGACGGCGTCGCCGGCGAACAGGCGCAGGAAGGTGGGATTGCAGGCGAGGCCCGAGCGGATGCGCCGGTGCTCGGGCACGTCCGAGCCGCCGTACAGGACGCTGTGCGCGGTGGCGGAGGCACGTGAGGCGAGGCGCGCCGTGGTGATGTACCGGTCGCGGGGAAGGGGTTCCGGCGCCGGTGCCGGCAGCGCGCGGCACAGGTCGGGGGTGAGGAGGGTCTCGGCGAGCAGGCCGGGGTCGTCGATGCCGCCGGCGGCCGCCAGCCGCGCCGCCCGGCTGAAGTCGCGTCGGCCGGTGCGGATCGCGAGCAGCCGGTAGTGCGGCAGGTAGGGCGCCAGCGGGAACCGCCCGTTCTGGTCCTGCCGCCGCGAGTGGACGGTCTCCACCGTGCCGTCCGGTCTGATGAGGTCCAGGGTCGCGGTGAGGTTGCGTTCGACGGCGTCCCGCAGGTCGGTGCGGCCGAGGACGTCGGCCAGGAGCAGCAGCGACGGGTTGGACACGTGGGCCGCGTAGACGGCGCTGCGCTCCGAGTACAGGCCCTCCGCGTCGATGTCGACGCCCTCGGCGAGCCACGCGTCGATGCGGTCGACAAGCCGGCTGTCCGGGAACGACCGGTGCAGCCGGGCCAGCGCCGCGCACAGCTCCCAGCGGTGGTTCGGGGTGTGCACCCCGCCGGTCAGGAGAGCGCCGGAGGCGGCGCCGGCGATCTCGGCGAGCGCGACCGTGACGTCGCGCAGTTCCGGCCCCGCGCCCGCGGCGAGGACGTGCGTGTCGCACACGTCGTTGACGGTGAACGCGGAGTCCGGCGGTGACTGCACGTTGTCGCCGCCGGCGAAGAGGCCGGTGCTGGTCTGCGCGGCCCGGAGGGCGCCGAGGTGGGCCATCGTGGCGGCGACGGCCTGCCCGCTGCCGTGCAGTGTGGAGTCCGTGGAACGGTACGCCGCGACCAGAGTCTTCACCCGGCGCGCCAGGGCGCGGTGGGTCACCCCGGCGGGTTCCTCGTCGGGGTGAGCCGCCAGCGGGGCGGCCAGCCGGTCGGCTGCGCCGGCCGCCGCGCGGACGAACTCGTGGTCGAGCGGGGTGGGCACGGTCAGTCCTTCAGGCCTGCATTGATGTCGGCGCCCATGACGTAGCGCTGGAAGACCAGGAAGATGGCGATCAGCGGGATCATGGAGATGACCGATGCGCCGAGCAGGACCGACCAGTTGATGTTCTGCGCGCCGACGATGCTCTGGATGCCGATCTGCACGGTGAACTTGTTGGGGTCGTTCAGCATCAGCAGCGGCCAGATGTAGTCGTTCCACCGCCACTGGAAGGACAGGATGGCGAGGGTCAGCATGATGGGCCGGGAGAGCGGCACCATGATCCGCAGGAAGATCGACAGTTCGCGGGCGCCGTCGATGCGTGCGGCTT
This sequence comes from Streptomyces sp. GbtcB6, assembly GCF_019091475.1. Classification (NCBI taxonomy): domain Bacteria; kingdom Bacillati; phylum Actinomycetota; class Actinomycetes; order Kitasatosporales; family Streptomycetaceae; genus Streptomyces; species Streptomyces sp. GbtcB6. The sequence goes on from NZ_JAGXJL010000002.1 coordinate 161,316, forward strand.
CCACAAGTTCGTCGGGGACCGTGATGAAGAACTGGCGGAACATGAAGCATCCGGTCGCGGTGAGGACGGCCGGGAGGATGATGCCGGCGAACGAGTTGTAGAGGCCGAGGTTGCGGACCACCAGGAACTCGGGGGCGAGCATGACCTCGCCCGGCAGCATCGTGGTGGCCAGGATGCAGATGAAGAACGCCTTGAGCCATCTGTTGTCGTACTTGGCCAGCGCGTACCCGGTGCAGCAGCTGACGCCCACCGTGAGGATCGTGGTGACCACGCACACGATGGTCGTGTTGATGAAGTACTGGGAGAAGTTGGCGCTGCGCCACGCCTGGGAGTAGCCCGACAGGGTGGGGTGGTGCGGAATCAGCGTCAGCGGATAGGAGAACAGGTCCCCGGCCGGTTTGAGTGAGCTGAGGATGAACCACAGCACCGGCAGCCCGTAGAGGCACGCCATGATCCACAGCAGCGTCGTCGCGGGTACCGCTCGCCGGAGCCCGCCGCTGCCCGCACCGCGGGACCGCTTTTTGGAAACGGCCCGTCCGGGACCGGCGTCGACCGGGCGTGGCGTGTCTGTGGTTGTCATCGGTTCTCCACCCGTCGGTTGACGATCAGCTGGATGATCGCGACGGCCATCAGGATGAGCATGAGCACGAACGACGCGGCGCTCGCGTAGCCGATCTGGCCCCGTTGGAAGCCGGTCTGATAGATGTACTGGACAAGCAGGTTGTTCGAGGTGCCGGGTCCGCCGTTGTTGAGGGAGACGAACACCGGGTATTCCTTCATCGCGTTGATCGTGTTGAGCAGGATCACGATGAACGAGGTGGGCGCGATGCTGGGCAGCGTGATGCTGATGAACTGGCGCCAGGGGCCGGCGCCGTCGAGCGAGGCCGCCTCGTAGTACGACACCGGTACGTTCTTGATCGCCGCGATGAACAGCAGCATCGAGAAGCCCGTCCAGGCCCAGGATGCCGCGAACACCACCACCACCAGCGACAGGTCCGCGTTCGACTGCCAAGGAACGGCGGACCCGCCGAGCTTCTCGATGACGTAGTTGACCAGTCCGAAGTTCTCGCCGAACAGCCACCGCCACAGGACACCCACGACGATGGGCGACAGCAGCCACGGGATGAAGAAGATGACACGGGCGACGGACGCGCCCTTGGCGTGCTTGCTCACCAGCAGGTTGGCGGCGAGCAGCGAGAGCGCGAAGTTCAGCGGCACGAAGAGGACGGTGTACAGCAGCGTCCGGGTCAGCGCGTCGTAGAAGGCGGAGTCCCCGAACAGGTTGTGGTAGTTGTCCAGTCCGATGAACTGGTACGCCCCCACACCCGTGTAGTTCGTGAAGGAGTAGACGAGCCCGATCACCGCCGGCCACGCGAAGAACAGCGCGAAGAGCACGACATTGGCCGCGATGAGGACGAGCGGCGCGAGGGTGTAGGTACTGCGTCTCCTGGGCTGCCTCACGGACACTGCCGCGGCACTTTTTGTCATCTTCCTGACTTCCGTGCTGGTGGATGGATTGCTGTGGGCTCACGCCGTGAGCCCGGCATCACGTGGGCGACCAGGCCCGGGAGGCGGTGTCTCGACCCCGCCTCCCGGGCCCTTGGACCTACGATCAGCCGCCGACCTGCTGGTTGTAGCCGTCAACGATGTTCTGGAGGGCCTTGTCGACCGTCTGCTGACCGTTGATCGCCTTGCCCAGCTCGGTCTTGGTCGGGTCGGTGGTGAGGCTCTTGCCCTTCAGCACCCAGCTCGTCTGCGCGCCGTTGAAGTAGCCCGAGATCGGGGCGTAGAGCGGGATCTCCTCGTTGTAGAGCGTGAACGCCGCCTGCGCCGCCGAGGAGGTGAAGGGGTACTTCGGGTTCAGACCGCTTTCGACGGGCAGGAACCCGGACGCCTCACACAGCGTGCGGTACTGGTCCGGCTCGTAGACCCAGGACAGGAACTTCTTCGCGGCGGTGGACGCGGCGCCGTTGTTGTTGAAGCCCACCATCATGCCGCCGCTGTTGACGTCACTGGCCTGCACCGGCTGGGCGGGAGTCGGAACGCTCGCCCAGTCGAACTTCTTGATGCTGTCCGCGAAGGAGGCGACCTGCCAGACGCCGGACCAGTAGGCGACCACGTCACCGCTCTGGAACATGGCCGACGGGTCGGCGCCGCTGGTCCACACCGACTTCGGCATGACCTTGTCGTCGTTCAGACCGACGAAGTACTTCACGGCCTTCGTGGTCGCCGCGTCCACCGAGAACTTGCCGGAGGAGTCCGCGTGGACGTAATTCCCGCCCATCTCGTACACCATGGCGCGCAGCCGGGACGGCGACTGGTCGAAGGTCAGGGAGTACTTGGCGCCGGTCTTCTCCCGGACCTTGTTCGCCGCCGCGATGAACTCGGTCCAGGTCCAGGTGTCCGAGGGCGAGGTCGGGACGGCGACACCGGCCTTCTTGAACAGCGACTTGTTGATGAACAGGCCGGACGCGGTGACGTCCGAGGGGATGGACAGCACCTTCCCGGACGAGTCCTTGGCGAGGAAGTTGGCGTTGATGTTGTAGCTCTTGTTGTTGGCGATGGAGCTGAGGTCGATCAGCTTGCTCGACCAGATCGGGTCAAGGGCCGGCACGTCGGCGACATCCGGCAGCGAGTTCGCCTGCGCGGCGTTGTGCAGCTTCGTCGGGTAGCCGTCGTAGGGGATGTTGACGAGCTTGACGCTGACGCCGGTTTCCTTCTTGTACTGCGCCACCAGCTTCTTCCAGCCCGCGTCCTGGCCCGGAACCGTGGAGATCCAGAACGTCAGCGACTTCGCGGTCCCGCCGGAGCCGGACCCCGACCCGCAGGCGGAGAGCAGCAGGGCTCCTGCCGAGGCCACGGCAGCGAGGGGAATCAGGCGGCGCATACCGCCGCGGCCGAGTCGGCTGGAGCGCCGCACACCCACAGTGGTCATCTTCGATCCCATTTCGTCGTACGGACGGAGCACGGCGCCGGCTGAGGCGGCACGGGTGCATTTTGAAGGAAAAGTCACTTTCCGGGGGGCGCGGCCTCGCCCGGCCGCATCGTCCACGCGGGGCGAGATCCCCGGCCGTCCTGGCCGTCACCGCACGGGCACGCCCTCGTACGGTTGCCGTACATCATGTACGGGCTGGGAGGCTCACCCCAAGCCGGCGTCCCGGCCGACTTAGAAAGCGCTTGTCCGGACATTGGCAGACCGATAAGGAAGCCGTCAATCCTTCACCTGCGCGCCTTCGGTCACGTTTTGGACTCCCTTGGCCACGGCGAGCCGGGCGGCACCCACCACGGTACCGAGATCGCCGATCTGGCTGCTGACCACCTCGGTGGGCCAGCTCAGCCGCCCCAGCTCGGTCCGCACCCCGGACAGGAGCTGCGGGTCCGCGCCGGTGCTGCCGCCCAGGACGATCAGCCCCGGGTCCAGTACGGCGGTCACGGCGGCGGCCAGCCTGCCGACGTCGGCGGCGTGCCGGGCGACGAGGGAACGGGCCGGTTCGCGGCCCTCGGCGGCCAGCGCGAACAGCCGCTCGGCGGTACGGGGGCACGGGCCGTCGGTTTCCCGCCAGGCCTCGGCGGCCCGGCGCAGCAGGGCCTGCGAGCCGACGTAGGCCTCCAGGGCCTCCTGACGGGGCTCCCGGTCGTCGTCCCAGGGGTAGGGCAGCCGGGCCAGCTCACCGGCCGCGCCGTTGGCGCCGCGCAGCACATGACCGCCGATGACGATGCCCAGACCGATACCGACGCCGATCCGCAGGTAGCCGAAGGTCCGGCGGCCCCGGGCGGCGCCCTCGTGGAGCTCGGCGAGGGCCGCGCAGTTGACGTTGTTCTCCAGGTGCACCGGAACCCCCGGCGGCAGGGCGACGGAGACCGCGTCGAAGACGGGCCCCGCCTTGGCGGTCGCCGGGCGCATGCCGGTGCCCGCCCGGTCGGTGGCGGTGACGTCACCGATGGCGACGACGATGGCCCGCAGCGGGGCGCCCGCCGGCAGCCCGGCCAGGGCCTCGCGGACGGCGTCGGCGGCACGGGTGCGGGGTGTGTCCGCCTCGGCGAGCAGAGTGCCGTCCAGGGCGCAGCCGCGCACCCGGGTACGGGCCGGGCCGAGGTCGACGGCGAGGACCGAGCCGGAGGCGGGCCCGAGGCCGTAGACGGCGGCGGAGCGGCCGGTGCCGCCGGACGCGGTACCGGAGTGGGTGGCCAGCCTGGCCCCCTCCAGCTCCGCGACGGCGGCGGAGACCGTCGGCTTGGACAGGCCGGCGAGGCTCGCGAGCTGCGGCCGGGTGGCGCTGCCGGCCTGGGCCAGCACGGCGAAGACCGCGCCGGCGCTCTCGGTGAGCCGGGGGGCTTCAGCCACGACGTGTTCCACAGTTCCCCCATGGGTCAGGGGCCGCGCTCCCCCGGGTGTCGGGAGATGCGGCGATGCGGTGCCCTTGTGCCGCGCGGTTGTGGCCTCGACAGCGTCCCGTTGATCGAGTCCGCGGCAACTCTTGACGCACTGTACTTCGTTAGTTAACTTCCTAACGAAGTACACGGTACTCGCCTGCCGTGCTCCGCAAGAAGCCCGTCCCGGGGCTTCCCGACTTGCTCAACTCCCGTTCGGCCAGGCACGGTTCGCCCGCCGTCGCAGTACAGTGCCAAGCTCTTCGGCGCTGTTCGCCCAGACGACGAAAGAGGATCCGTGCAGGACGCACCTTCTTCCCCGCTCGTGGTCGGTATCGACGTCGGCGGCACCAAGACCCAGCTCCGCGCCGTCGCCGGTGCGGAGCGGGTCGCCGACCACGTCCGTCCGAGCAGCGGCTGGCGGCCGCACGATCCGGCCGCCGCGGCCCGCTGGCTGACCGCACTGGTCCACGACGCCCTGCCCCCCGGCACCCGCCCGGCCGCCCTGGCCGTCGGCGGGCACGCCTGTGAGACCCCCCGCCAGTGCGCCGGCATCGCCGACGCGCTGCGGGGGCTTCTCGACATTCCCGTCCGGGTGGTGGGCGACGCGGAGCTCCTCGTCCCCGCCGCCGGCCTGGACAAGGGTGTCGGCCTGGTCGCCGGCACCGGCTCGGTGGCCGTCGGCCGGCAGCCCGACGGCAGCCCCGTGCAGGTGGGCGGCTGGGGCGCGGTCCTCGGCGACGAGGGCGGCGCCGCCGGACTCGTCCGGGAGGCCGCCCGCGCCGTCTGGGCCGCACACGACCGCGGCGAGGCTCCCGACGCCCTCGCGACCGGACTCGTCGCCGCCTTCGAGGTGGCCGAGGTACCCGCACTCGGCGCCGCCCTTGAGAGCGCCTCCGACGTCTCCGCCGAGTGGGGCCGGCATGCCCCGGTGCTCTTCGCCGCGGCCGACGCCGGCTCCCCTCTCGCCGCGGACGTGGTAGCCGAAGGCGGGCGCGCCCTCGCCGGCCTCGTGGCCCGGCTCGCCGCCCGCGGTCTCGCCGTGGACGACGTGGTGGTCGCGGGCGGCGCGCTCCTCTCCCCGCCGCGTCTGTCCGACGCCTGCACCGCCGCGCTCGCCGAGGCCGTACCCGGGGCGCGGCCACAGCCGTTGCGGCTCCCGCCGGTCGAGGGCGCGGTTGCGCTGGCACGTTCGATCCTGTGAGAAACGCGCCCGCAGCCCGTCCGGTCCCGTCTGCCCGGACCACGGGCCGTTCGAGGCTGCGAACGCGCAGGTCTCGGCCCGTTCTTCCTGTGAACCACCGGGCTGTCGTTCAACTCCGGTCCATGTTGCGGTCGTTGGACGATGGCCACCGGGACACGGGCCGGTCATAGAACTTCGCTCGTTCGACACTTTTCCCACGCGAACCCACACGCCCACGCACATCGGGCGCACCGGGCCTTCGTGTCAACTCCCCTCCGGCCGCCGCGCCGTAGAACTCAGAGAGGCACATCCATGCCGTCACCTGCCGGGCACCACCCCGCTTCTCCGGCCCGTGGACTCGCCGTCGGCCGACGGGGATTCCTGAAGACCTCGCTCGGCGCGTCGGCGGGTGTGCTGGCGGCCCCGACCTTCGCCACCTGGCTCGTGGCCGCCGACGCCAAGGCCGCGACGGCCCTCGCGTTCGTCGACGACTACAAGACCAACATCAGCACCAACCTCACCGCCGACACCAACGCGGTGGTCCGCATCCTCGGCGGCTTCGCGCAGATATGGAAGACCGGTTCCGCCTGGAACACCGGCACCGTCCTGCGCGCCGACATCCTGCGCGCGAACCTGCGTTACTGCGCCAAGATCACCAGAAAGCGCAGCGCCGCGGAGGCGAAGAAGGCCTTCCTCTACGACCGCCAGCACCAGAGCTACGCGATGATCGCCGGCCTCGGCCCGCTCGCCGACCTCTACAAGGCCGGTTCCCTCGCGGTCACCTCGATCACCAGCGCCCCCGACGGCACCCCGGCGACCACCATCAACGACGCGGTCCCGGCCGACGCCCCGGCCGGCTCGGCGCTCGGCGCGGGCTCCCACGACTCGGCGCTGGGCAAGGTGGCCACCCTGGTCGACACCCTGCGCGGCAACTACGCGTCCGGCAACCCGTCCAAGTACGCCTACCAGTACCCGCGTCCGTGGCGGATGAACGAGGACAGCGAGGTCGTCGACACCGGCACGACGGACGCCTACGGCTACCCGGTCTACGAGTCCGACGTGGTCGTCGCCCCGCAGCTGCTGCGCCAGCGCAGCACCTCCCCCACCGACGACGCCGGCTTCCCGTCCGGCCACACCAACGCCTTCCACCTGGCGGGCCTGGCCTACGCGTACGCGGTGCCGGAGCGCTTCCAGGAGCTGGTCGCCCGTACCCTGGAGCTGAGCGACACCCGCATCATCGCGGGCATGCACAACACGGTCGACGTGATCGGCGGCCGCATCATGGCCACCGCCCTGGCCGCCGCAACCCTCGCCGACCCGGCCAACGCCGACCTCAAGGCGGCCGCCCGCGCCCAGGCCCTCGCCTGGTTCGAGGCGCAGACCGGCAGCACCGCCGACACCCTGTACGCCTACGCCCACTCGGCCGACGCCGCCACCGACCCGTACGCCGACCGCGAGGCCAACGAACGCGCGGCCACGCCCCGGCTGACGTACATCCTGAAGCGGGAGGGCCGCGAGCTCCCGTTCACCGTGCCCAAGGGCGCCGAGGTGCTGCTGGAGACCCGCCAGCCGTACCTCACCGCCGACCAGCGCCGCGAGGTGCTGCGCACCACCGGCCTCCCCTCCGGGTACGTGCTGCTGGACGGCCCGGAGCAGTGGGGCCGCCTCAACCTGTTCGCCGCGGCGGACGGTTACGGCGCCTTCGACGCGGACGTCACGGTCACCCTGGACGCGGCGGCCGGCGGCTTCTCGGCGGCCGACAGCTGGCGCAACGACATCGACGGCCACGGCTCTCTGACCAAGAAAGGCACCGGCACCCTGACCCTGACCGGCGGCAACCGCTACCGGGGCGGCACCGTACTGGCCGCCGGCACCCTGGTCGCCGCCTCCGACGACGCGCTGGGCCGCGGTGACGTCCGGGTCTCGGCCGGCACCCTGCGGGTCACCGGGCAGCTGTTCGTGCGCGGGACGTACACACAGGACGCGGGCGCCCTGACGGTCACCCTCGCCAAGGGCCGCACGGCGCCGCTGACGGTGAAGCACCTGGCCGTCCTGGGCAGGGGCACCACCCTGTCCCTGAACCTCGACACCGAGCACCCGCCGGCCGCGGGCAGCATCCTCCCGGTCGTCGACGCGCCGCGGCTGCGCGGCCAGTTCGACAAGGTGGAGCTGAACTCCGCCACGCTGCGGGCCGTACCCGTGTACACGGCAGACGGTCTGTCGGTACGACTCGTGAAGCGGTGACGCGCCCGGTGGCGGGAGCGATGCGACAGTAGGGCCCATGGCTGATCGTGATCGCTCCCGTCACCGCGGGCCCGGTGTCCCCGCGGGGCGGAAGATGGCAAGCGAACAGCAGTCGGTCCTCGAACCCGACGTCCCCGACGTCCCCGACCTCCCTGCCGGCCCCGGGCCCCTTCCCCGGCCCGCCCCCGCGGCCCGGCTGACCGCCGCCCTGCGAGCCCGCCGCCGGTGGCTGGTGCCGGTCCTCGCGGTGCTGCTGCTCGCCCAGATGGCGGCGGCGATGGTGACCACCGCCGTCCAGCAGACACCCACCATCGACGAGCCGGTCTACGTGGCCACCGCCACCGACTACCTCCACGAGCACCGGCTGCGCTACAACACCGAGCACCCGCCGCTCGGCAAGCTCGTCATCATGGCCGGCATCGCCGTCGCAGACCCGCACTACGACCCGGCGTACCAGGGCGACCAGGGGCAGGTGGGCCGGCACCTGCTGTACTCGTCCGGCAACGACCCCTGGCGGGTGATGCTGTGGGCGCGGCTGCCGGTGATCGTGCTGACGCTGCTGTTCGGTCTGGTCGTCCTCGCCTTCGCCGGTGAAGTCCTCGGTACGGCCGCCGGGCTGCTGGCGCTCGCCCTGTACTGCTTCTCCCCGGACGTGATCGCGCACGGCTCGCTGGCCACCCTGGACGTGCCGTCGGCCGGGTTCGTGCTGACGTCGGCCTGGCTGGTGTGGCGGGCCCGGCGCCGGCCCCGGCTGTATCTGCCCCTGGCGGGGGCCGCGCTGGGGGCGGCGCTGGCGACGAAGATGAGCGCGCTGCCCGCCGTCCCGGTGCTCGTGGCGCTGGCGGTGGTGTCGGTGTGGGGCGCGCGCCCGGGCCGTGCGCTGCGCGCCCTCGCGGCCGCGGCCGTGGTGGCCCTGACCGCGGTCGCCGTCGTATGGCTCTCCTATCTGGCGGTCGATCCCCGGCTCCGTGCGCTGTCCGCCGAGCCCGTGCCGGCGGTGCCCGGACTGCGCGGCCTCCTGGCCGACCTGATGCCCTTCCCGCAGTCCTACCGGGACGGCATGCGGATGCAGTTCGCCCTGGAGGACTACCCCTGGCAGGGCTATCTGTTCGGGCACCTCTACACCGGCTCCCGCTGGTACTACCTGCCGGCCGCCCTGCTGGTGAAGACCCCGCTCGGCATGCTGGCGCTGTGGGCGGCCGGTGCCGTCGCGCTGGTGGCGGTACGGCGGTTGCGGCCCGCCGCGCCGTATCTGCTGCTGCCGCCTGCCGTGCTGCTCGCCTCGGCGATGACCGGGTCACGGGACTTCGGGACGCGGTACGCGGTCTTCATGCCGATGTTCCTGGCGGTGGGCGGGGCCTCGGTCCTGGTGGTGCGGCGGCGGTGGGCGCGGCCGGTGGGCGGGGCGCTGGTGCTGTTCGTCGCGGTGAGCTCGCTGCGCGCGTTCCCGTTCTATCTGCCGTACGCCAACGAGGCGTTCGGCGGTCCGGCGAAGACGCATCTGTGGCTGCACGACTCCAACGTGGACTGGGGGCAGGACCTGGGCCGGCTCGCCGACCGGCTGAAGGAGCGCTACCCGGGCGAGCGGATCTGGCTGGTCTACAAGGGCAGTGGCGTCCCGGAGTACTACGGCATCCACGCCGCCGACCCCCGCAAGGTGCCGCCCGGGAAGGTGCACGGGCTGCTGGTCGTCTCGGACTCGTCGGCCGCCAAGGCACGAGGCGCACTGGCCGAATTGATCGACACCAGCCGTCCGGTCGATGATGTCGGTCATTCGATCACCATCTATCGGCGGTGACCGTACGATCCACCTGATCCACCGGCGACGACCACCTCATCCGCCGCCGGTGAGCGCCGGAATCCCGGTGCTGTTTCCGCATCCTGAGCGTTCGGCCGCCGGGACGGTCCGGCGTACCGCACAACCCCTGGTCACCACGGTCCGTGAGCTATGTTGAGTCCTCGTGGGAGACAAAGGAGGCGCTTCGGTGCCATCGCCGCAGCAGGCACGTGCCCAGGCATCCGCGATCACCTCGGGCAAAACCGTGCCGGAGGCCGAGGCCGCGCCCACCTCCCAGCTCCGCGAACTCTTCGACGGCCCCCGGCTCTCCCCCGGCCAGCGCCGCATCGCCCAGTACCTGATCGACCACATCACCGAGGCCGCCTTCCTGTCGATCACCGACCTCGCCGAGCGGGTCGGGGTCAGCCAGCCGTCGGTGACCCGGTTCGCGGGCGCGGTCGGCTTCAGCGGTTACCCCGCCCTGCGTGAGCGGCTCCAGTCGATCGCGCTGCGCACCCTGGCGGGCGGTACGGGGGCCGCCACCGAGCACCGCAGCAACGAGCTCCAGGCCGCCGTCGACGCCGAGATCGAGAACCTGGAGAACCTGCGCCGGGACTTCGCCGACCCGGACCGGGTGATCTGGATCGGCCGCGAACTGTCCCAGTCGTCCCCGCTGACCGTGCTCGGCCTGCGCATCTCCGTCTCGCTGGCGGAGTACTTCGCCTACGCCGCCCGCCGTATCCACCCCGACGTACGGGTGGTGACCCGGGGCGGCAGCGTGGCCTACGACGCCCTGCTGCAGTCGCGCGAGGCGGGTGGCACCTGGGTGCTGGCGTTCGGCATGCCGCGGCACGCGCAGGAGACACTGACCGCGATCCGGGTGGCGCGCACCGCGGGGCTGCGGGTCGCGCTGGTGACCGACCTGGCGCTCGGTGCGCTGGCCGACGAGGCCGACGTCACCTTCAGCACCGGCATCGGGTCCCGCCTGGTCTTCGACACCTACGCGGCACCCGGCCTGATGGCCGCCGCTCTGCTCCAGGCCATGACCGACGCCGATCCCGCGCGCACCCAGGCGCGCCTGGAGGAGTACGAGCAGGTCGCCGAGGAGCACCAGTTCTTCCTCAAGGACTGACCCCCGGGATCCCGGTGTATCCGGCTTCCCTGCGGCCTCCCTCCGCATGACCTCGTAGGGGGAGTATTCACCGCATTTCGCGCATGAATGTTTTCATACGTCTTGCAAACCGGACGGCATATATAAATACTGCTCACGGATCACCCCCGGCCCACTCCGGGCACGTTCCGCACCCGAGGACGCACCGCTCGCACCCGCCCCGAGAAAGCCGACGGACCGCCCATGCGCACGCAGCACCACCAGCAGTGCCGGCGGCCGGCGCCCGGGGCCTCGCACGGACACCCCCAGCCGCCGTCTCCTACCCGCGTCGGCGCCGGGGATGTTCGAACGGGCATCGCCTGTGCGATTCGCCCGCGGCGGCTCCGGCCATCCCCTAGGCCGGAGCCGCCCAGACCCCCGTCGAGCACCCTCACGACGCCGCACACCGGGAAGCGATGATCATGACTCTGACGACGACCGCGCGCATCAGCCCCGACTGGCCCTGCCAGGTCAAGGCACCGGGCAGCTACGACTGGGAGCGCTCCGCCGCCAAGTGGCTGCGCGAACTGGTGCCGGCCCGCTACGCCAGCTACCCGGCGCTGATCCGGCACCCGGTGCTGCTGGCCCGGCACGCGCAGATCCAGGTCCAGCAAGAGGTCCGGGTGGCACGCACGGCGCTGCAGACGGCGCGCGCCGAACTGCCCCTGCTGGGCCTGCCGGAATCGGTCATCGAGCACACGATCAAGCTGTACGCGGCGGAGGTCCTGCAACTGCAGCACATCGCCCGCAGCGTCCGCGTGGTCACCGAGGCACTCGTCGGGCACAGCACCGGCCGCTGACCGTTTCGGTCCACGGTTGCCCGGATCCTCCACGGACCGGGTACGCGTGTGATCGGAGACACCCTTCTGTGCCATGCTCAAGCGGTGACGAGCGAGCACGTGCCTTCCGCGGACGCCGGAGCAGCCGTCGCCGAGCTGGCAGCCCTGGCCAGGATCGTGTCCAGGCAGCGCGCCGAGCTGGACCGGCTGCGGGACTCGCTGGCCACGTCCGCGGCGGTGGAGCGTGCCAAGGGTGCTCTGATGGCCGCCACGGGCTGCTCCCCCGACGCCGCCCACGAGGCGCTTCTGCAGCGGGCCGAGGCCGGGAACCGCACGCTGCTGGAGGAGTGCTGGCTGACCCTCGGCGCCCTGATGCCCACCGCGCCCGCAGCCGCAGCCGGGGCCGCCGCCGTCACCGGCCCGCCCGCCCCCGTGATGCCCCCGGAGTCGCCCGCCCCGCCCGGCACCGCCGAGACCCTCGGCCTGCTCGGCAGGGCCCTGCTGCACGTCGGTTCCCCGCAGGAGCTGGCCGGGACGCTGCTCGAGCACCTGGCACCCCGGATCGACGCCGACGCGGTAATGCTGTACCGGCGGCTGCAGCCCGGCGACGGGCTCGAACTGATCGGGTACGCGGGGCTGGACGCGACGCTCGCCGCCCAGTGGCACCAGGTGCCTCCGCTGCAGGGGTTCGCCCCGCTGGAGGCGCTCAGGGCCGGCGAGCCGCTCTGGCTGGAGGACTTCGCCGAGGACCGGCAGATGTTCCAGCTCATCGACGAGCCGCCCGGCCGCTGGCTGTCCCGGGCCTGGCTGCCGGTCCCGGCAGGCGTGGCCCTCGGCGTACTGCGCCGGTCCGCGGCCGCCTTCGGCCCCGCCGACCGTGAGCTGCTGCGGTCCGCCGCCCGGCTGTGCGCCGGCCGGCTCGGCACCCTGGACGCCCCCGCCGAGCCGGTGGCCCCGGGACTCTCCCCGGCGGTGCAGACGGTGCTGGACGCGCTGCCGGGAGCCGCGGTCCTGCTGATCCCGCTGCGGACCGCCACCGGAGAGGTCGAGGACTACCGCGTCGAGGCGGCCACCCCGGGCGCCGTGGACATCCTGGGCCGCACCGGCCGCGAGCTGGTCGGCTCCCACATCCTGGAGAGCTACCCTTCCGTCGCCGGCGAGTCGTTGTGGCAGGGGTATCTGAAGGCACTCGGCGGAGAGCCGTACGAGGGCGAGCCGTTCGTCTACGAGGAGGTCGTCGCGGGGGTGACCGTGACCGCCACCTACTCGGTGCGCGCCGCGCGGCTCGGCGACGGGCTGCTGGTCACCTGGCTGCGGCACGACACGGAGGAGCGGCAGGAGCAGCGGCTGGCGGACATGCAGCGGCTGGGCAACCTCGGCTGGGCGAGCTGGAACCTGATCACCCGTCAGGTCGACTGGTCCCCCCAGGTGTACACCATCCTGGGCCGCGAGCCGGGGCGCGGAGCGGTCCCGCTGGACCTGCTGCCGGACCTCGTGCTGCCCGAGGACGCCCACGCGCTGGCCCGCGCCGTCTCCGAACTCGCCCGCACCGGGCACCCGTTCGACGTGCCGTTCCGGATCAGGACCGGGAACGCCGTACGGCATCTGCGGGCCGTCGCGGAGGCGGTGACCACCCCGGACGGCACGGTCGTCGAGGTGCACGGCTTCGTGCAGGACCTCACCGCGCAGCGCAGCGCCGAACTCGCCCTGGTGGACAGCGAGCGCGCGATCCTGGTGCAGCGCGGCGTCCTGGAGGCCGAGCGCGCCCTGGCCGCCCGGCTCCAGCACGCGCTGCTGCCGCTGCCGAGCCGGCCGGTGCGGCTGCGCGGGCTGCGCGTCGAGGTCGCCTATCTGCCCGCCCAGGCCGGGGTGCATGTCGGCGGCGACTGGTTCAGCGCCATCGAACTGCCCCACGAGGCCGCGCTGTTCGTGGTCGGCGACGTGGCGGGCCACGGCGTCGACGCCGTCGCCACGATGGCCCAGCTGCGGTTCACCGCCAAAGGCATGGTGACCACCGGCTCCTCCCTGACCGGTGCGCTGGCCCGGCTCAACTTCCTGCTCCTGCACTCGCGCGACGCCCAGTCCACCGCGACGCTCGTCCTCGCCCGCTACGAGCCGGCCGAGCGCCGTCTGGTCTGGGCCCAGGCGGGTCACCCACCGCCCCTGCTGGTGCGCGGGGGCCGGGCCCACCGCCTGGACCGTCCGGCCGGCATGCTGCTCGGGGCGTGCGCGGACCCGGTCTACGAGTCCGCCGAGTTCCGGCTGGAGCCCGGCGACCGGCTGCTGCTGTACACCGACGGCCTCGTCGAGCGGCCGGGCGAGGACATCGACGCGGGCCTCGACCGCCTGGCCGCGGCCGCCCTCGCCGCCGGACCGGATTCCCTGGACGCGCTCCTGGCCGCGATGCTGGCGGGCGAACGGCGGGACGACGTGTGCGTGCTGGACATCCGGGTGCCGGTGACGGGCGAGGAGTAGCCGGACCGTCGGTGTTCTTCTCATCCACTGCCCGCCGCTCGAAGCCGCCGGTCAGCTGTCGGTGAGGCTGGTGCGGGACTCCAGGGAGCGGCGGGTGTCGTCGCCGTAGACACCGCGTTCGTCGCCGCTGATGCCGTACCAGACCTGGAAGCGTTCCACGGCTGCCGTCAGGGCGGCGTCGTAGGTGCCGGCGGTAGAGCCGTCGCGGTACACGTCCGGGATGCGCAGCAGGCGCTGCTCCAGTTCGACGACGTCAGGGCCGGTGTCCCCCTGGCGGAGGGTGCCGGCGCCGTCGGGGTCGGTGGAGGTGCCGGAGGCCGACGGGGTGCCGGCCGGTGCCGTGGTGGCGGACGCGGACGGCTGGGCGGCCTCGGCGGTGCCCTCGCGGCCGGGCAGCAGCAGGGCGCAGCCGAAGCCGACCAGGGCGGCCGCGCCGACGGCCACCACCACGGCGGCCCGGCGCAGTCCCGGCCCGAAGCCGAAGGCACGGGACGGGTGGGCGTCCTGCCCGTACCCGCGACCACGGCCGCCCGGCGCGGTGCGCGGGCCGTCGGTGACAGGCGGCAGCTCCTGGGTCTCGTCCTCCGTGCCGGAGCCGGACGCCGGGTCGAAGGCCTCGAAGTCCGCCGGACCCCGGCTCTTCGGCGCCCTCGCCCTCGCGTCGGCCTCCGTCCCCTCGTGGAACTCGCGCATGAGCTCCGCGAGCGTGTCGAGCCTGCGGGGGCGCAGGACCCGGACCGGTTCCAGAACCGGTCCGCGGTGCGGCTGTTCAGGGTCGGGCGGTGTCGACACACTGCTCTCCTTCCACGCACCCGTTCGCACGGGTGTCCGCGATCCCCGAGAACACATACGGGAGGACCGGCCCGCCGGTTCAGCCCGGGAGCGGCGGCGGGCCGAGGGTGGCCGGCAGAGCACTCAGTCCCCCAATATCGTGCACTGAGTGCCAGATGGCGGACGGAATGCTACGTTCGCGTCCATGAGCTCCAGCAGCGCGGCACCGCCCGCCAAGCCGCCCATGCGGGACGCCCTGGTCGCGGCGGCCTTCCGGCTCTTCGTGGAGCGCGGATACGAGCAGACGACCGTCGACGACATCGTTGCCCTCGCGGGGGTCGGGCGGCGCTCGTTCTTCCGCTACTTCCCGTCCAAGGAGGACGTGGTCTTCCCCGACCACGAGGGGTGCCTGGCCGACATGACCGCCTTCCTGGCGGCGGCCGACCCGCAGTGCGAGCCGGTGCGGCGGGTGTGCGACGCGGCGCGGCTGGTACTGCGGATGTACGCCGAGAACCCCACGTTCTCCGTACAGCGCTACCGGCTCACCAAGCAGGTCCCGGGACTGCGCGCGTACGAGCTGTCGGTGGTGTGGCGCTACGAGCGGGCGCTCGCCGAGTACCTGCGGGGCCGGTACGCGGGCCGCCCGGACGGGACGCTGCGGGCGGACGTCATCGCGGCGGCAGTGGTCGCGGCGCACAACAACGCGCTCCGCTCCTGGCTGCGTTCGGACGGGCGCAGCGACGCGGACGAGACGGTCGACCACGCCCTCGGGTACGTGCAGGACGCGTTCGGCACCGGAGCCGCCGCGCCCGCCGGCCCCGCTCCGGGCGGGGCGCCGGCGGCGCTGTTCGGCGGCCCGGTGGAACACCCGGACGACGTGGTCGTCCTCGTCTCGCGGCGCGACGCCCCGCTGTGGCGGGTGGTGCAGGAGATCGAGACCGCGTTCGGCCGCACCTGAGAAGTCCCGGCGGACCCACATTGGGGGTACGCAGTGCCTTTACGACTGACACTGAGTGCCATACGCTGTCGGCGTGCACGGTGGCACCGCCGACCGGGCACAGGCGTGCCCGGCCGGGTCCGGACACGCGGGATTCCGGGCGAGCCCAGGGAGTTGACCAGCGTGTACCACCACTCGACGAGCGCCGCGCAGTCGGCGGTCGGATTCGCGACGGGCGTTCTCGACCACGCGCCCGCGGAGCGCACCCAGGACGCCATCGTCTACCAGCGCTGCGCCTGGTGCGGCACCGCGATGTACCACCGGCTGCTGTGTCCGGTGTGCCAGGGCAGCGAGCTGCGGACGGAGCGCAGCGAGGGCACGGGCACGGTCCGCCACTCGACGGTGGTGCACCGCAACACGCCCGCCGCGCGCAACGTGTCCCTGATCGAGATGGCCGAGGGGTTCGTGGTGCGGGGCCGGGTCATGGGCCCGCCGATCGGCATCCACAGCGGCGACCGGGTCAAGCTCTCCACGGCCAAGGACCCGGTGCGGGGCGAGCCGGTCTTCCAGCTGCTCGACGAGCCGTACCGCGCCTGGAGCTGACGGCCGGAAATCCGGTTGCCCGACGGCCGGTGGCCTGGGCGAGGATGTGCCCATGAGCGATGAAACGGCCCAGGTGGCGGCCGCGATCGCGGGCGAGCTGCGGCTCATGGACCCCGAGGTGCGCGCCTCCCGGGAGCTGGCGGGTGAGCTGCTGGACCCGGAGTTCGTGGAGGTGGGCGCGTCCGGCCGCAGGTACGCGTACGAGCAGCTGCTCGCCGAACTGGCCGACAAGCCGGGCGCGTCGAAGGACGGCCCCCGGTACGAGCCGTCCGGCATGACCGGTGTCGTCCTCGCTCCGGGTCTTGTGCAGGTGACCTTCGAGGCCCGTCTCGGCGAGCGGCGCTCCCGGCACAGCTCCCTCTGGCGCCGACGCGACGAGCGGAGCGGCTGGCGGATGTACTACCACCACGCCACGGTCGTTCCGCCCGGCGTCGAGTAGCGCGGCGGGGGGCGGGGACTGCCGTGAGGGTGGTCGTGGTGGGGGCCGGGATCCTCGGCGCGTCGGTGGCCTACCACCTGGCGTGCCGGGACGTACCGGTGACGCTGGTCGAACAGGGCCCCGGTCCGGCCACGGGCGTCACCGGGGATTCCTTCGCGTGGATCGGGGGCACGACCGGCGGGGACTGGCCCGGCGGTGCCGAGGATCTGCGCCCTGCGGTCCTGGCGGACTGGCGGCGGCTGGAGCGGGAGGTGCCGGGCGTCACGGTCCGCCGGACCGGCTCGCTCACCTGGCCGGTGCCGTACGGTCCCGGCGGCGGCCGGCTCTCCGAAGGACGGCATCCGGTCGGCCGCACGGCGATCCAGGCGCTGGAGCCCCACTTCCGTACACCCCCGGACGCGGCCGTGCACACCCCGTCCGACGCGGGCGTGGACCCCGTCGCGGTCACGGCTGCGCTGGTCGGGGCGGCACGGGCCCGAGGCGCCCGGGTCGAGTACGAAGCGGCGGGCGCGACGCTGCGGACGGAGACCGGGCGCGTCACGGGGGTCGACACCGCGGCCGGATTCCGTCCCGCCTCCGTTGTCGTCCTGGCCGCCGGGACGGGAGCCGTCGAGTTGGCCGCACCCCTCGGGATCGCGCTGCCCGTCGTCGGCTCCCCCGCCCGGCTGCTCCGGCTGGCCGCGCCGCCGGGGCTGGTGCGGTCCGTCGTGGCCGGACCGGACTTCGAAGTGCGCGAAGTGAGCGCGGGACGGCTGCTGCTCACCCATACGAAGGCGGACGACGAAACGGCCGTCGCCGGCTTCCGCGCGGCGTTCGAGGGCGAGTTCCGGGTGGTCGGGTCCCGGGTGGGCGTCCGTCCGATGCCCGAGGACGGCCCGCTGATCGGCCCGCTCACCCCGGACGGCTCCGCCTACCTGGCCGTCGCCCACTCCGCGGTCGCCCTCGCCCCCACCGTCGGCCGCCTGGTCGCGGCGGAACTCGCCACCGGACAGGCCGCCCCCGAACTCGACGGGTGCCGTTTCCCCCGCACGTGACCCTTCACTCCAGACCCACAGGCAACCCACAGACTCAACTCCCCGTCCTCCGGAGGGCGAGGGGCTCCCCGGGACGGCCGGGGCGGCCCGTGCTCGCCTTCCGAGGAGGAGGGAACATTGGTCCGTACCCGGCGCATATGGGTCATCGCGACAGCGGTGCTCGCGCTCGCGGGAGGAGTGTCCGGCACCACCGCACAGGCTCAACAGGCCCCGGCCGCGGCCGCGTCCGGCGGAAAGCTGCCGCCGGGCTGGCGCATCGACCAGGAGCGGTCGGCGCCCCAGCTGGTGTGGCGGTCCGGCAGACGGGTGCCGATGGGTGACGCTCGGGTCGAATTCCGGTCGGACGGACGGCTGTTGGGGGTGCCTAAGCCGGAGCGGGACGGGCACACCTTCCGGCTCGGTCTGGCCGGGGCGCGGGCGGGAGCGTTGAAGGACCTGCAAGTCTGGTCCGGCGGACGCCGGTTGGACACCCGCCCGGACGCGGACGCATCCGCGCCTTCGGCGGCGGTCCGGCCCCCGGCCCCGCTACCCGCCAATCCGGTGGACCCGGGAAAGCCCGGCCCGTACCGCACGAAGACGGGCTCCTACCAGCTCAAGTCGGTGCGCCTGCCCGGGTTCTCCGTCCCGGTCGAGATGCGCGCCGTTGTGGTCGCGCCCACCGGGGTCTCCGGGGCTCGCCCGCTGGCGCTGTTCCTGCACGGCCGCCACGCCACCTGCTACGCCCCGCACGGCGGAGGTGACGACGCCTCCGGCGCCTGGCCCTGCCCGGCGGGCACGCTCCCGGTGCCGAGCCACCGGGGCTATCTGCGCGACCAGCGGCTGCTGGCCTCCCAGGGCTATGTGACGGTGTCGATCTCGGCGAACGGGATCAACGGCCAGGACTGGCAGGCCGAGGACGGCGGCGCACAGGCCCGTTCGTCGCTGATCCGGCTGCACCTGGCGCACTGGGCCGACTGGGCGCGCCACCCGCGCCTGGCGCCCCCGATCGTGCGCGAGGCACCCCGCGCCGACCTGTCCCGCGTGCTGCTGATCGGTCACTCCCGGGGCGGCGAGGGCGTCAACCGGGCGGCGCTGGACAGCCTGTACCCGCCGCCGGCCGACCAGGACGGCTATCACGGCGGGGTGCGCTGGCACATCAGCGGAACCGTGCTGATCGGCCCGACCGTCTTCGGCCAGAACCCGGTGCCGGACGTCCCTTCGCTCACGATCCTGCCGGGCTGCGACGGCGATGTCTCCGACCTGCAGGGCGAGGTCTACGTCGACGGCACCCGCGCGGTCAGCAGCGGCAAGGCTCTGCACAGCGCGGTGTACGTGATCGGCGCCGACCACAACTTCTTCAACACCCAGTGGACGCCGGGGCAGGCACAGGCCCCCGCGGAGGACGACTTCTCCGACGACCCGGACCACCCGGACCCGGTCTGCTCCCCGCGGGCCGCGACCCGGCTGACCGCCGACCAGCAGCACCAGGCCGGCTCCACGTACATCGCGGCGGCGGCCCGGCTGTTCGTCGCGGGGGACGACAAGGTCCGTCCGCTGCTGGACGGTTCGGGGCGGCGGGCGCCGTCGGCGGATCCGGCGCGGGTGCTCAGCCACGCGGTCGGTGCGAACCGCGGGGCCGGGTTCCTGCCGGACGGCGCGGTGACGGTGACCGGTGGCCGGCTGTGCTCGGCGGTCGACCCCGACCCGGCGGTGGCCTGTCTGGGGCAGGGCGTCACGGGTGTCTCGCCGCACTTCGCGCAGTGGGAGACGGGACGGGAGGCCGGCCGGCACGCGGTCGCGCTGCACTGGACGTCCGCCGGATCGCCGACGCGGGTCCGGGTGGCACGGCCGGTATCGCTCTCCGGTGCCGAGGCGCTCGCGCTGCGGGTCTTCGTGCCGCCGAACTCCCGGGGCACCGCGCTCGACGTGTCCGTCACCGACAGCCACGGCCGGCGGGCGACGCTGGGCCGGGTCCGGACCGACGGACTGCCCGGCAGCGACCGCACGGCGTCCTACTGGGCGCGCGAGCTGCGCGTACCGCTCACCGCCGCCCGCCGGGCCGGGCTCGACCTGCGGTCCGTCACCTCCCTTGAGCTGACTCCGCGTTCGGGATCCGGGCGGGCCTGGCTGATGGACGCCTGGGGCTGGCGGCCGGGCACCCCGGCGGTCCGCGCGGCCGCACTGCCGCGCGTCGACGTCGGCCGGCTCACGGTCGACGAGGGCGACCAGGGCGTACGCACCTACCACGTCCCGGTGCAGGTGTCCGGGCGGGGCACCGGCCAGGTCCGGGTGTACGTCGTCGACCCGGCGACCGGCGACGCGAAGGACCGCCTGGTCACCGTGCGGCCGGGCGGCCACGACATCGACGTGCCGGTCGAGGTGCGGGGCAACACCCGCTACGGCGCGGACGTGCCGTACGACGTGCTGGTCAAGGCCGTCCACGGGGCCGTGGTCGGCTCCTACCGGGGCGGGCTGACCGTGCACAACGACGATCCCGCGCCCACGATCACGGTGACCCCGCTCGCGGACCCGGTGACCGAGGGTGCGGCCCTGAAGTGGCGGATCTCGCTGTCCGAGGCCGCGGACACGGACATCGGCGCGCTGTTCGTCCCCGTCCCGGTCGGCAGCGGCGGCACGGAGCTGTCCACCAAGGACGTCGCCCCGGACTGGCTGGCCGGTGTCTCCGGCGCGGAACCGGACCCGGAACGCCCGCTGTCCCAGGTGGACGGCCTGTACCTGTGGCTGGACATGCCCGCCGGGCAGACGAGCCTCGACGTGACCGTGCCGACCGTACGGGACCAGGTCGCGGAACCGGCCGAGTCGGTCACCTTCCAGCAGACGGACGACGAGGGCAAGCCGCTGCCCGGCGGTCTGACGCTCACCGGAACGGTGCTGGACGCCTCGTAGCGGTCCGCGCGCCCTGGGGAGACCGTGGTCTCCCCAGGGCGCGGCTTTCTCAAGGGGTCAGGGTCACCCGGATGCCGACGGTGCCGTCGAGGCCGCGGCGCAGCCTGCTGCCGAGGAGGGTGAGCCGGCCGGTGATGCCGTACTTGCGGGCGATGAGGTCGCGGTAGCGGGCGGTGGTGGCCGCGTCGGCGATCTCCGCGGTGGCCGGGACCGGGTCGCCGGTCGGGCGGCCGCGCAGGTCGCAGGCGCCGACCTTGACGTCGGCGCGGCGGCGGATGCGCTTGACCTTGAAGGTGTCGGCGGCCGTCCAGACACCGAGCGTGTCCCCGTCCCGCACCACCCACACCGGGGTGGGGACGGGGGTGCCGTCCTTGCGGTAGCTGGTGACCAGCAGGTACTTGCCGGCACCGAGCTGGTCGAGGGCCGTGCCGGTGGTGTTTTCCATGCCCGGAGTCTAGGCGGGTCCGGCGAAGCAGCGCCCCGAAGGGGCGCGAGGAACTGCGCGACCAGCCACAACGGACCCGCAGCCTACCACCGGCCCATCACGGCTCTCCCAGCGGAGCGCTCAGGCGTCCGCCCGCCGGTCGAGCAGGTCGAGGTACTTCCGTGCGAACAGATACGCGTCGCCGGGCCAACGTGCCGAGAGATAGGTACCGTCCTCGGCGACGAAGGCGTGCGTGTCGTCGCTCGCGGTGCCTCGCCGGGTGAGCTCGCGCGGGCCGCGCTCGAACTGGATGTCCGGCTCGGCGAGGGCGGCCCGCACCTCGTCCTCGACGTAGGCGGGGTACGTGCGGTAGTAGCGGCCGAGACGCCAGGCCGTGGTGAAGTAGGCGGTGCGTTCCATGTACTTGGGCAGGCAGGTGGTCCGGCGGCCGGACAAAACGCTGCGCCCGGTGGCCGGGTCCAGGGTGCGGGCGAGGACGAGGACGCCGTGGCAGATCGCGCCGACCGGGCGGCCCAGTGCCCAGAACTTCCGCACCTGGTCGCGCAGTTCGGGCGAGCCGAGGTACTGGCGCATGCCGGGCGCGTGTCCGCCGGGCAGCACCAGCCCGTCGAAGCCGGTGACGTCGAGGCCGGCCCAGGCCACGGTGGCGGTGAACTCCGGTGCGGCGGTGAGCTGTTCGTAGAACCGCCGGGGTTCGTCCGCGGCGCCGAGCTGCCCGAACAGGACGCCGGTGAGCAGCCGGGGGTCGGCCGCGGGCCGGGTGCCGGCGCGTTCGGTGGCGAACACGACCTCATGGCCGGCCCGGGTCAGCTCCCGCCAGGGCACGGCCACCTCGGTCACGTCGAAGTCCCGGTCGGGAAGCGGTATCAGCACACGCATACGGCCATGATGTCAGCCGGGCGGTCACGCCTCACGCGAGCGCCGCGGCCATCCGTCGTACCGCCTCCGTGATCACCTCGGGCGAGGTGGCGAGGTTGAGCCGTACGTGCCCGGCGCCGCCGGTGCCGAAGGGGATGCCGGAGTTCACGGCGACCCGGCCGCGCTCCAGGAAGACCTCGGCCGGGTCGTCGCCGAGGCCGAGGGCGCGGCAGTCCAGCCAGGCGAGGTAGGTGGCCTCGGCGGGTCGGTACCGGATGCCGGGCAGGTGGCGGTCGAGCAGGCCGGCGAGCAGGTGCCGGTTCTCGTCGAGGCCGGTGAGCAGGGCGTCGAGCCAGGCGGTGCCGTCGGTCAGGGCGGCCGTGTGGGCGATGACGCCGACATGGCTGGGGCCGTGGCTGACCTCCTCCGGCAGCCGGGCGAGGTCGGCTGCGGCGCCGGGTCCGGCGACGGCGAGCGCGGCCTTGAGGCCCGCGAGGTTCCAGGCCTTGGACGCGGACATCAGCGAGAGTCCCCGGTCCGCCCCCGGCACGCTCAGGTAGGGGACGAAGTCGACGCCCGGGGCGGTGAGCGGGGCGTGGATCTCGTCGGCGACGACCCGGACGCCGTACCGCTCGGCGAGGACGGTGACGGCGGTGAGCTCCTCGACGGTGTGGACGGTGCCGGCCGGGTTGTGGGGGCTGCACAGGAGATAGCCGGCCCGCCCGCCGCCGAGCCCGCGGAACACCTCCTCCAGCACGTCGAGGTCGATACGCCCGCCGGCGCCGAGCGGGGCCTCCACCACCCGCCGGTCCATGTTCCCGACGAACTGGTAGAAGGGCGGGTACACCGGCGAGTTGACGACCACCGGGTCACCGGGCCCGGTGACCAGCCGGAGCATCTCGACCACACCGAGCATCACGTCGGGGACGATCGCGGTGCGGGCCACGTCGAGCCCGTCCCAGCCCCAGCGTTTCGCGGCGAACGCGGCGAGCGCCTCGGCGTAGGCGGTGCCGGCCGGGTAGCCGGTGTCGCCGAGTTCCATCGCCGCCGTGACCGCGCGCACGATCGGTGCGGCGAGCGGCACGTCCATCTCGGCCACCCAGACCGGGAGCACGTCCTCCGGGTAGGTGCGCCATTTCATGCTGGTACGACATCGCAGCCGGTCGAGGGTGAGGGCGCGCAGCGGGTTCGGTTCGCCCGGATTCTCCTGCGGGATGCTGGTCATGGGCTCAAGATAGGCGGCTGGGGCAGGCCCGGGAACGAGGCGTGCGGTCATGCCGTACTGCCACGGGATCGTAAAGATCACCAACGCTGTGAACACCCTGCGGGCCGCCCACGTATGGAGAGCAGGGCGCTCGACGACCGGAGGGCCCCGCGGTGCAGGCACCGCGCGTTCGGGGTTCGGGAGCCATGGATGAGGCACGCACGACGACGGGTCGTCCGGCGGGGGACACAGCTGGCGGCGGTCGGCGGACTCCTTCTGGGAGGCGCGATGGTCACCACGGCCATGGCGAGCGAGACTCCCGGGACGTCCGCCGTCCCGTTCAGCTCCGGCTCCGCGACCGAGGCCGGTAACAGCGGTGCCGCGCTGGTGGCGAAGCTCGGCACGGCCCGTACCGCGGGCAGCTGGATCGGCGCCGACGGCAAGCCGGTGGTCGCGGTCACCGACGCGCAGGCCGCGGCGATGGTGAAGCAGGCGGGTGCCGTGCCCAAGATGGTGTCGCACAGCATGAACGAGCTGAAGGCGGCCACCGCCACGCTGAAGGCGGCGCCGCGGGTGGCCGGCACCGCGTGGGTGGTGGACTACAGGACCAACCGGGTGATGGTGGAGGCCGACAGCACGGTCTCCGCCTCCGACTGGTCGGACCTGAGCCGGGTCGCCGCGGGCATCGGCGGTTTCGTGCAGATGCAGCGCTCCGAGGGGACGTTCACCACCCGGCTGAACGCGGCGCAGCCGATCCTGTCGACGGGCGGCCGCTGTTCGGCGGGGTTCAACGTCACCAACGGGACGACCGACTTCATCCTCACCGCCGGTCACTGCGGTCCCGCCAACACCATCTGGTTCGACGACAGCCAGGGCAACCAGCAGCTGGGCACGACGATCAACACGCAGTTCCCGGGCAACGACTTCTCGCTGATCCAGTACGCGTCCGGGAAGGCCGGTGACAACGCGGACGTGGTCGCGATCGGCAACGGCCAGGGCGTGCGGATCACCGGGGCGGCCGATCCGACGGTCGGGCAGAAGGTGTTCCGCAGCGGCTCCACCAGCGGGCTGCACGACGGCACGGTGACCGCGCTCAACGCGACCGTCAACTACCCCGAGGGCACGGTCACCGGGCTCATCCAGACCAATGTGTGCGCCGAACCGGGCGACAGCGGGGGTCCGTTGTTCTCCAATGGCATCGCACTGGGGGTGACCTCGGGCGGCAGCGGTGACTGCACCACGGGCGGGGTGACGTTCTTCCAGCCGGTGACGCGGGCGATGGCGGCGCTGAACGTCCAGCTGATCGTGACGAAGCAGGCGGCCGCCGGGGCTCAGAGCGCCGCGCCGGCGCCGTCCGCGTCGGCCAACCACAGCGCCATCGCGCCGAGCGCGGCCTCGCCGGGTTCGACGGCGCCGGTGACCGGGGACGACACCAGTCTGGT
Source organism: Streptomyces sp. GbtcB6 (assembly GCF_019091475.1). Classification (NCBI taxonomy): domain Bacteria; kingdom Bacillati; phylum Actinomycetota; class Actinomycetes; order Kitasatosporales; family Streptomycetaceae; genus Streptomyces; species Streptomyces sp. GbtcB6. The sequence continues at coordinate 185,914 of NZ_JAGXJL010000002.1, forward strand.
CGCCCGGCTCACGGACACCCGCAACGTCGGTCCGGGCCTGCTGGTGATCGGGGGCAGTCTGATCGCGCTGGTCGCGACCCGGTACATCCGCTCGGAACAGGACCGCAAGGCGTACCAGCGCTACTACTCGGCTACTTGGGGCTGACAGAGGAACCGAGGACAGGGGCCTCGGCGAGGTCCTACGAGAAGGGCACCCGTCCCGACGGGTGCCCGGGACGGGCGGTCAGGCCGCCTGGTCCGGCTGCTACGGGGTCGCTGCCGCCCATTCGAGGACGAGCCGCTGGTACTCCTCGCGCTGCTCGGTGCTCAGTGTCCCGCCCGACCGGAGCCACAGGGCCCGGATCTCCTCGTTGACCTCGTCGGCCGATCGCTCGGTGACGGCTTCAACAGTGGTGGACATGGTGTGAAGCATATGCCGGTCGGCGTGAAGGCGCCGTGAGTAAGTACGACTGATACGGACATATCGGACCGTGTTACTCATCACGTCAATGTGTCAAGGAGAGACGGGAGTTCGATGCGGTGCGGCACCGGCTGTCCGAACGGAAACCGCAGTTCAGCCGCCCGCCCCGCCGAGCACCAGCACCTGGATCGCCAGTACGGCGGCACCCCGCGCCCAGTCGTGGAAGTCGGAGACCTTGGTCTCCAGGCCGATCGGGGCGGCGAGCGGATGCCGGTGGGCGCGGACCGCGTCCCGCACCGTGTCGCCGGCCACCTCCATCAGGCCGACACCTTCCCCGGCCAGCAGGATCTTCTGCGGCATGACGAAGTTGGCGATCTGCGCGAGCAGCGTGCCCAGCGCCCGGCCGGCCTCGCCGATCACCCGCGCGGCCATCGGCTCGCCCGCGGCGGCACCGGCGAGGATCTCCTCGTAGGACGCGTCCCGGCCGGTGGCGGCCCGGACCTGGTAGCGGATGCTGGGGATGGTGAGCAGCGACACGGCGCTGCCGCGCTCGCCCTGCGGGGTGAGCGGGCCCTGCGGGTCGATGATCCAGTGCCGTCCGAAGCCGCGGTCCTCCTCGGCACAGGGGACCCGCCTGCCGCCGAGCACCAGGCCGTAGCCGATGCCGGCGCCGATGGTCAGCACGACGAAGCGGTCGAGTCCGCGGCCGGCGCCGAACCAGGTCTCGGCCTCGACCAGGGCGGCCACGTCGTTCTCCACGACGACCGGCAGCCCGGTGCGCTCCCGGACCAGCCCGGCCAGCGGGACGTCACGCCAGCTCAGGTAGGGCGACTCGCCGACCACCGCGTACTCGCGCACGAACCCGCCGACGCCGATCCCTATGCCCGCGACCGCGGGGTGCCGGCCGGCGAGCTCGGCGGTCATGGCGGCCAGCAGGTCGGCGACGTACTTCGGGTCATGGCTGGTGAGCGGCCGGTCGAGGCGGGCGACGATGTCGCTCCTGAGGCTGGTGACGACGCCGTAGACCATCTCGTCGGTGATCTTGAAGCCGAGGAAGGACCGGGACTCGGCGACCACGTCGAGCGGCTGTGAGGGACGGCCCTGGCGCGCCTCCGCCGAAGCCCCCGCCCAGGGGGCCTCGACGAGCAGGCCGGACTCGATGAGCGGCTTGCTGAGGCGGGTGAGGCTGCCCTGGGAGAGGTTCAGCCGGCGGGCCAGCTCGGTGCGCGACAGCGGGCCGTGGACGAGCACCTCGATCGCCACGGAGCGCTCCGCGGGGCTCAGCGGCAGCCAGTCGGTCACGGCATCCCTTTTCTTCCGGAGCTGAAGCAACCCGTCCACCCTACTGTGCGCCGGGTGCGCCGCATAAGCGCCCTCCTCGCACCTTTCTGACTTCCTTCCGCCCCTTGACGGCCAGATTCTTCCGCAGCAAAAGTAACCCCCATGACTTTCTCACTCGGCATCGTCGGCGCAGGTCAGTTCTCCGGCCAGTTCGCCACGCTGTTCCAGGCCCATCCCGGCGTCGGCGACGTGTACGTCACCGACCTGCTGCCCGAGCGGGCGGAGAAACTCGCCGCCGCCCAGGGTCTGGCGGGCACCTTCCCGTCGTACGAGGCCATGCTGGAGTCGGATGTCGACGCGGTCGCGATCTTCACCCAGCGCTGGACGCACGGCCCGCTGGTCCTGCAGGGCCTGAACGCCGGCAAGCACGTGTACTCCGCGGTCCCCATGGCGATCACGACCGAGGAGATCGCCGCGATCATCGACACGGTCAAGGCGACCGGCCTGACCTACATGATGGGCGAGACCAGCCAGTACAACCCGGCGACCGTGCACGCCCGCAACCAGATCGCCGAGGGCGCCTTCGGGCGGCTCTTCTACGCCGAGGGCGACTACGTCCACGACATGGACCTCGGCTTCTACGACGCCTACCGCTACAGCGGCGGCGAGAACTGGAAGGCGACCGCCAGCTATCCCCCGCTGCTCTACCCGACGCACGCGGTGGGCGGGGTGCTGGGGGCCTGGCAGACGCACGCGGTGAGCGTGTCGGCGATCGGTGTGGTCGACGACCGCGGCGACGGCGTCTTCGACAAGGAGGTCAGCCAGTTCGGCAACGACGTGTCCAACGCGACCGCGCTGTTCGAGGTGGCCGGCGGTGGTTCGTTCCGTACGAACGAGTTCCGGCGGGTGGGCTACCCGTCCCACATCCGCGAGTCCCGCTTCCGGTTCTTCGGCACGGAGGCGAGCATGGAGCAACTGGCGACGGTGGCGCTGTGGCAGGACAAGCACGGCGTGAAGGACATCAGCGAGCTGCTCGAACCCAAGCCCACCATGTCCCCTGACGACCCGTCGCTCCAGCACATCGCGCCGGAGCTGCGGGCGGCCTTCACCTCGGGGTCGGCACCGGTGCACGACCGGGAGCGGCTGCCGCGGGAGTTCGACGCGCTGCACAACGGGCACGAGGGCAGCCACCACTTCCTGGTGGACGACTTCGTGACCGCCGTCAACACGCGCGGCCTGCCGTCGGTCAACGCCTGGGTCGCGGCCCGCTACACCCTGCCGGGCATCATCGCGCACGAGTCGGCGCGGCAGGGTGGGGCCAGGCTGGAGATCCCGGACTTCGGGGACGCCCCGGAGAGCTGAGCCGAAACCACGGGTCCGCAGCCGCCGGCCGGGGCCGGGTGCCGTCAGGTGCCCGGCTTGCGGCCGTACACGTAGACGTCGTCGCCGGTCTTCAGCAGCGACCAGTACTTCTTGGCGTCCTTCGTGGTCATGTTCACACAGCCGTGCGAGCCCGGCGGGTTCCACATGCTGAGGTTCACCGAGTGGAAGGCCTGGCCGCCGTCGAAGAACTGGCTGTAGGGCATCGGCACGTTGTAGACGGACGAGACGTGGTCGATGTCACGCCAGTAGATCTTCTTCAGACCGGTCCGGGTCTCGAAGCCGTCACGGCCGGTACGGACCGGGACCGGGCCGTAGACCAGCTTGTTGCCGTCCTGGACCCAGCTCAGCTGGAGCGTGAGGTTGACGCAGGCGATGCGTCCCTTGTTCGTCGGGCACTTGCCGTCCTTGTTGGGGTTGTTCCCGACGGCCTTCTGCTTGTTCATCAGGTCCATCACGCCCCAGGTGACGGGTCCCGCGTACCCGACGGCGGGCGTGATGCCGTGCTTGTTCTGGAACGCCTGGATCGCCTTGCAGTCGGCGGTGGACTGCTTGCCGTCGACCGGCCGCCCGAGGAACTTCTCCACCTGCTTCTGGTACGGCCCGGCCTGCGTGGTGCAGCTCGCGGCCTGCGCCGGAGCGGAGGTGAGGGCGAGCGTGAGGGGCGCCACCAGCCCGGTGACACCAAGCACGACGGCACTTCGTCTGCGTATGTCCCCCATATGACGTCTGTCTCCTTTTTCTGTCCTGCGGTCTCGTCGTACTGGACCGGCCGATACACGGCATTGGTTGTAGCCCGGGCCGGGCTGTGACGAAACGGTTAACTTCGCCGCTGCGGCCGCCCCTGCCGGCATCGGTCCACCTACCCGGAAGTGGACCGCGCCACAGCGTTGTGGCCGACCTAGTCTGCGGGTCATGCACCCCGCACTCGCCGACGATCTCGCCCGGCTTCCCGAACTTCTCCAGTCCGCCCGCGACGAGGCCGCCCGTGCGGTGGCCGGGTCGGCCGAGCGGCCGGTGGCCGCGCCCGGGCCCGCACCCGCACGGGCGCCGCTGCCCGAGCAGGGGGAGGGCGGTGACGGCGCGCTGGCCCGGTTCACCGAGCGGTGGGCGCCGGGAATGTCCGCCTCGGCCGGGCCACGCTACCTCGGATTCGTCACCGGCGGTGTGACCCCCGCCTCCCTCACCGGCGACTGGCTGACCTCGGCCTACGACCAGAACCTGTCCGGGGACGCCGGCTCCTGGGGTGCCGCCCTGGAGCGCGAGACCGTGGCCTGGCTCGCCGAGCTTTTCGGGCTCGGCGAGGCACACAGCGGGGCATTTGTGACCGGGGCCACCATGTCGAACACGGTCGGTCTGGCGATCGCCCGGGAGTGGCTCGGGGAGCGGCTCGGGGTGGACGTCTCCCGGGCGGGGGCCGCCGCGCTGGGCCCGGTCGACGTGCTCTCCGGCAGCCCGCACTCCAGTGTGGGCAAGGCGCTGTCGGTGCTCGGCGTCGGGCGGGACCGGCTGCGCCCGGTGCCGCTGCTGCCCGGCAACCGGGAGGCGGTCGACGTGGCCGCGCTGGACGCGGCGCTGGCCGGGCTGGACGGGCGGCCCTCGATCGTCGTCGCCAACGCGGGCACGGTGAACACCGTCGACTTCGACGACCTGCGGGCGATCGCCGCCCTCCGGGAGCGGTACGGCTTCTGGCTGCACGTGGACGCCGCGTTCGGCGCCTTCGCCGCCCTCTCCCCCGCCCACGCCCCGCTCGTCGACGGTCTCGACGCGGCCGACTCGGTCTGTGTGGACCTGCACAAGTGGCTCAACGTCCCCTACGACGCGGCCGTCCAGTTCACCCGTCGCCGCGACCTCCAGGTGGCCGTCTTCCACAACGAGTCCCCGTACCTGGGCCCGCCCACCGGCACCCCGGACTTCCTGCACCTCACCCCGGAGAACTCCCGCCGGATGCGGGCGCTGCCCGCCTGGTTCGCGCTGACGGCGTACGGCCGGGACGGGCACCGCGAGATCGTGGAGCGCAATGTCACCGAGGCGCGCCGTCTCGGCTCCGGCATCGGGGAGTTGCCCGCCCTGCGCCTCCTCGCCCCGGTCCGGCTCAACGTCGTCTGCTTCACCCTCGCCGAGGACCCCACGCAGGAGCGGGTGGCCGCCCTGGCCCGGGCGGTCGCCGCGTCCGGCGAGGCGTTCCTGACGCCGACGGTGTACGGCGGGGTGCCGGCGCTGCGGGCGGCGTTCAGCAACTGGCGCACCACCGAGGACGACACCCGGCGCGTGCTGGCCGTGCTCGCGACCGCCTCAGCGGCTCTCTGACCCGCGCCGGGCCTCCCGGTGCGGCCGCAGCGCCGCGTGGAACCCGCCGTGCACGGCGGTGAGTCCGCCGTCGACGCGGAGGGTGGTGCCGGTGATCCAGGCGGCGTCGCGGGAAGCGAGGAAGGCGACGGCCGCGGCGACGTCCTCCGGTTCGCCGACCCGGCCGAGCGGGTACAGCGGCCGGAGTGCGTCGAGTTCGTCCTCCCGGCCCGCCCAGGCCGAGGTGCGGACCGTGCCGGGTTCCACCAGGTTGACCCGCACCCCGCGCGCGGCGGCGTGCCCGGCGAGGGTGCGGGTCAGCGAGCCGAGTCCGGCCTTGGCGGCGCTGTAGGCGTGGTTGCCGAAGTCGGCCTCGGCGTTGACGGAGCCGATGCTCACGATCGCGCCCCGGCCGGAGGCGACCAGGTGCGGAAGGGCGGCGCGGCAGCAGCGGTGGACGCCGGTGAGCGTGATGTCGAGGTCCAGGGCCCACCCGTCGTCCGGCTGGTCCTCGAAGAGGGGGACGTCCGGGGTGCAGTGCGCGGCGCAGTTCACCAGGACGTCGAGCGTGCCGAAGGAGTCGACGGCACGGGCGACGGCGGCTTCCACCGCGTCGCGGTCCGCGACATCGCAGGCGAACGCCGTGACCGCCAGCCCGTGTTCGCGCAGCGCCGCCGCCGTCCGCTCCGCCTCGGGCAGGTCCCGGTCGGCCGCCAGCACCTGTGCGCCCTCCTCGGCCAGCCGGCGGGCGACGGCCGCGCCGATGCCGCGGGCCGCGCCCGTGACGAGAACTCCGTGTCCGGCAAGGCGATCGAGTCCGGTCATGCCGACGACCGTACGGGCCGGACGATCAACAGGACAGATAGCGTGCGCACATGTCCTCGTTCTTGCAGCAACTCCCGGCTCTCATAGGCGTCGTGATCGGCGCGCTCGGTTCGTATCTCGCGGTGGTGCGGGGCGATCGGGCGCGGTTCCGGCAGGAGCAGGAGGCGCGCTGGGAGGAGCGGCGGCTGACGGTGTACAGCGACTACGCGCGGGCGCTGAAGAAAACGGTGAACCTCACCTACCGCGTCGCGGCCCATCTCGGCAACGATCCGCATCCGCACCCGATCTCCCCCGCCGAGGCCGAGCCGCAGCTGGCGGCGGCCACCGACGGCCGTGATCCGGCCGGGGAGGCGCTGATCATGCTGGGCAGCCGGGAGGTGGTGGAGCAGGCGCGGGAGTGGGTGACCACGGTGATGGCCATGGAGCGGTTCATGCGCGCCGGGACGGTCGACCCGGACGCCTGGCAGGGCCTGCTGGCACGGCAGCGGGCCTGCCGGGAGCGCTACTACGCCGCCGTACGCGCGGATCTCGCGCTGCCTCCGGGGCACCCGGCGCTCTGGCCGACCCTGGCGGTGTCCGACGGCTGAGGGGCGTGCCGGTTCCGCGGAGGCCGGTGGCGGGCTTTCCGCGGAACCCGACATCACGTGCTGGTCAGTGTCCTCGGGCGATCCACTCCGCCAGCTGGGGTGCCTCGGCGCCGATGGTGGTCGGGTCGCCGTGCCCGGTCAGGACCTTCGTCTCGGGCGGGAGGGTGAGCAGCTTGTCCCGGATGGAGTCGATGATCGTCGGGAAGTGCGAGTACGACCGTCCGGTCGCGCCGGGGCCGCCCTGGAAGAGGGTGTCGCCGGTGAAGACGACACCCAGGCCGGGGTCGTGGAGGCAGACGGCGCCGGGCGCGTGACCGGGCGTGTGCAGCACGGTCAGGTCGGCGCCCGCGGCCTCGATGACCAGCCCGTCGGACAGGTGGTTGTCGGGGTCGCGGTCGGGGTGGGTGAGCTTCCACAACGGCAGGTCGTCGGGGTGCAGCCAGATCTTGGCGCCGGTGAGGTCCGCGAGGGCGGGCGCCGCGTCGATGTGGTCGTTGTGGGCGTGGGTGCAGACGATCGCCTTCAGGACGCGGTCGTCGACCGCCTCGGCGATGGCCTGGGCGTCGTGCGCGGCGTCGATGACGATCACTTCGCGTTCGTCGCCGACGATCCACACGTTGTTCTCGACGTCCCAGGTGCCGCCGTCGAGGGTGAACTGCCCGGAGGTGACGAGGCGTTCGATGCGCGTGGTCATCACAGCACCACCACCGAACGCAGCACGTCGCCGCCGTGCATCCGCTCGAACGCCTTCTCCACCTCGTCGAGCTGGATGGTCTCGGTGACGAAGGCGTCCAGGGGCAGCCGCCCCTGCAGGTGCAGGTCGATCAGCATGGGGAAGTCCCGGGAGGGCAGGCAGTCGCCGTACCAGCTGGACTTGAGCGCGCCGCCGCGGCCGAAGACGTCGAGCAGCGGCAGTTCGAGCTTCATCTCGGGGGTGGGCACGCCGACCAGGACGACGGTGCCGGCGAGGTCGCGGGCGTAGAAGGCCTGCTGGTACGTCTCGGGGCGGCCGACCGCCTCGATGACGACGTCGGCGCCGAAGCCGCCGGTCAGGTCGCGGATCGCCTCGACGGGGTCGCTCTCGCGCGAGTTGATGCTGTGGGTGGCGCCCAGGGAGCGGGCCTTCTCCAGCTTCCGGTCGTCGATGTCGACGGCGATGATCTTCGCGGCGCCCGCCAGGCGGGCCCCGGCGATCGCGGCGTCGCCAACGCCGCCGCAGCCGATCACGGCGACCGAGTCGCCCCGGCCGACGCCGCCGGTGTTGATCGCGGCGCCGATGCCCGCCATCACCCCGCAGCCGAGCAGCCCGGCGACCGCCGGGGAGACGGCCGGGTCGACCTTGGTGCACTGCCCGGCGGCGACCAGCGTCTTGTCGGCGAAGGCGCCGATACCGAGCGCCGGGGAGAGCTCCTGCCCGGTGGAGGCGAGGGTCATCTTCTGCTTGGCGTTGTGGGTGTTGAAGCAGTACCAGGGCCGGCCGCGCAGACAGGCCCGGCAGTTCCCGCACACGGCACGCCAGTTGAGGATCACGAAGTCACCGGGTGCGACGTCCGTGACGCCCTCGCCGACCGACTCCACCACCCCGGCGGCCTCGTGGCCGAGCAGGAAGGGGAACTCGTCGTTGATCCCGCCCTGTTTGTAGTGCAGGTCGGTGTGACAGACCCCGCAGGCCTGCACCTGTACGACGGCTTCGCCCGGCCCCGGATCCGGCACCACGATCGTCTCGACCCGCACGGGCTCGTCCTTGCCCGGTGCGATCACGCCGCGTACTTCCTGCGCCATGGGCCTGCCCTTTCGTCGCTCTGCTGACGTGCTGTCTTCCGACCCTACGCGGGAACGATCAGCGACGGCACGCATCGTTCGTCGCCGATCTTCCCGGACGGCCGCCGTCCCTGCCTCCCATCACCTCCGCCAGATACCCCCGGGGGTACCTCTGCTACGGTGACGCATATACCCCCGGGGGTAATTTCCGGGGACCGAGGAGAGGAGTGTGCCGCCGTGTCCTTCGTCGACACCATCGAGGTGCCCGGACTGGGCAACCGCGGCTATCTGGCGGGCGGGGCGCACGGCGCCGTCGCGGTCGACCCGCCCAGGGACGTCGACCGCGTGCTGGCGGCCGTCGCCCGGCACGGAGTGCGGCTCACCCATGTCGTGGAGACCCATGTGCACAACGACTACGTCTCCGGCGGCCTCGGACTGGCCCGGCTGACCGGGGCCGCGTACGTGGTGCCGGCCGGGGCGCGAGTGGCGTACGAGCGGCTGCCGGTGGCCGACGGGGACGTACTGGAGATCGAGGCGGGCCTTGCGCTGCGCGCGCTGGCCACCCCCGGGCACACCCCGCACCACACGTCGTACGTCCTGGAGGAGACCGGCCGCGCGGTGGCCGTCTTCACCGGCGGCTCGCTGCTGATCGGCACGGTCGGCAGGCCCGACCTGGTGGAGCCCCGGCTCACCGGCGAGCTGGCCCGGGCGCAGCACGCCTCGGCGCACCGGCTGGCCGCCGAGCTGCCGGACGGGACGGCGGTGCTGCCGACCCACGGCTTCGGCAGCTTCTGCTCGGCCGGGGACGCGTCCGGCTCCGCCACCACCATCGGCCGGGAGCGCACGGTGAACGAGGCGCTGGTCAAGGACGTCGACACGTTCGTCGCCGAGCTGCTGGCCGGGCTCGACGACGTACCGGCGTACTACGCCCACATGGGCCCGCTGAACTCCGGGGGCCCGGCCCCCGTCGACCTCACGCCGCCGCGCCGGGCGGACGCGGCGGAGATCGCGGCGCGGCTGGCCGCCGGGGAGTGGGTGGTGGACCTGCGTAACCGGGTGGCGTTCGCCGAAGGCCATGTCCCGGGCACGCTGAACTTCGAGGCCGACGGACAGCTCGCCACCCATCTGGCCTGGCTGCTGCCCTGGGGCAGGCCGGTCACGCTGCTCGCCGAGTCGGCCGCACAGCTCGCCGCGGCCCAGCGGGAACTGACCCGCGTCGGCATCGACCGCCCGGCCGCGGCCGCCACCGGCACCCCCGGGGCCTGGCTGCGCGCGGGCGAGCGGCCCCGCTCCTTCCCGCGTGCCACGTTCGCGGAGCTGGCGGCGCACGGGACGCGGGACGTCGTCGTCCTGGACGTGCGCCGGGACACGGAACGGGCCGGCGGCCACCTTCGGGGCTCCCTCCACATACCCCTGCACCAGCTGCGGGAGCGGCTCGGCGAGATACCCGGCGGCACGGTGTGGGTGCACTGCGCGGGCGGGATGCGGGCGGCCGTCGCCGCCTCGCTCCTCGACGCGGCCGGGCATGCCGTGGTCGCCGTCGACGACGGGTTCGCGGCGGCGCGTGCGGCCGGGCTGCCGATGGCCCGGCTCACCCCGGCCGAGGCGCGGGAGCGCACGGACGCGGATGCCGTACTGCTGGATGTCCGCGAGGCCGGCGAATGGGCGGCCGGACACGCGCCGGGGGCCGTGCACGCCCCGCTGTCCGGGCTGGCGGCCGGGGCTCCGCTGCCACCGGCCGCCGCGGACCGCCCGCTCGTCGTGATCTGCCGCTCGGGGCGGCGGTCGCGGGAGGCGGCGGCGCTGCTGACCGCCCGCGGGCTGGACGCGGTGGACGTCGTGGGCGGGATGACCGGCTGGCGCGCGGCGGGCCTCGCGGTCAGCACCGAGGGCACCCCCGGATGAGCGCGCTTCTGCTCGCCCTCGGCGCCGGGGCCGTCACCGGGCTGGCACTCGGGGCGCTGGGCGGTGGCGGCAGCGTGCTGGCCGTACCGGCGCTGATCTATCTGCTCGGCTTCACCCCGGCCGCGGCCACCACCGCGAGCCTGGTCGTCGTCACGGTCACCTCGGCGACCGCGCTCGTCGCGCACGCCCGCGAGGGGGCGGTGCGGTGGCGGGCCGGGGCGGTGTTCGCGGCGGCCGGGATCGTGCCGGCGGCGGTCGGCGGGGCGGTCTCCCGGCAGCTGCCGGCGGCGCTGCTGACCGGGGCGTTCGCGGTGCTCGCCGCCGTGGCGGCACTGCGCATGCTGCGGCCGTCGACCGCCGGGGCCACCTCGGTCCCGGTACCGGCCCGGGCGTCCCGGGTGGCCGGGGCGGGCGCCGGTCTCGGCGCGGTGACCGGGGTGCTCGGTGTGGGCGGCGGCTTTCTCGCCGTACCGTCCCTGGTGAACGTCGTGGGGCTGCGGATGCGCGCGGCGATCGGCACGAGCCTGCTGGTCATCACGATCAACTCGCTCACCGCGCTGGCGGCGCGCGCCGGTTCGGCGGTGGACGTCGACTGGTCGGCCGTGGGCCCGTTCGCCGGAGCCGCGATCCTCGGCGCCTGGGACGGCAGACGGCTCGCGGCCCGGCTCTCCGCCGGCACCCTCCAGCGGCTCTTCGCCTGTGCGCTGCTCGCGGTGGCGGCGTTCATGCTGGCCGACGCGGTCGGCTGACGTGCTGGCGCTCCGCTGGAAGTGCCGTGATCTGCCGACTGCGGCGCCGTCGTGGCTGATCGCGCAGTTCCCCGCGCCCCTTCGGGACGCTGCCGCTCAGGCCAATGACAGGAACAGCTTCTCCAGCCGGGCCTTCATCTGCTCGGTGGTCTCGCCGTCCGAGCCGCCCCGCCCCGGATCGGCGATGCACTGCTGGAGCCCGGTCGCGATGATCGCGAAGCCCGCCCGGTCCAGGGCGCGCGAGGCGGCGGCGAGCTGGGTGACCACGTCCTCGCAGTCGCGGCCCTCCTCGATCATCTTGATCACGCCGGCGATCTGCCCCTGCGCCCGGCGCAGCCGGTTCAGCACCGACTTGAGCTCATCGCCTTCGAACTGAAGCTCCACGACCACTCCTCACATACCCGTAGGGGTATGTTACCCCGCCGCTCATCACCTCCAGAAAGGATCGCACTCCCATGCCCACGACACCCTCGTACCCGACCCTCGACCCCGAGCACGCCCTCGCCCGTCTCCCGGAACTCACCGTCGTCGACGTCCGCACCCCCGGCGAGTTCGCCTCCGGCCACCTGCCCGGCGCCCACAACATCCCGCTGGACACCCTGCACCGGGCCCTGCCCACTCTCCGCGCAGCGCGCGGCGAACTGCTCCTCGTCTGCGCCTCCGGCGCCCGCGCCGAGAACGCCCGGGCGGTCCTCGCCGGGCACGGCATCCCGGCGGCCACCCTCACCGGCGGCACCCGCGGCTGGGCCGGGCACGGTCAGGAACTCCACCGGCCGGCGGGCCCGGCCCGTACGGCATGGGCCATGGAGCGCCAGGTACGGCTCACCGCCGGGACGGTCGTCCTCGCCGGGCTGGCCCTCGGGCAACTGCACCCGGCCTGGCTGCTGCTGTCGGCGGGGATCGCGGGCGGCCTGGTGTTCTCGGCGCTCACCGACACCTGCGGGATGGCCGCGCTGCTGGCGAGGCTGCCGCACAACCGGCCCCGTGCGACGGACCTCGACGCGACCCTCGCGGCCCTGGGTTCCGCCCGCGGCTGACCGGACACCGGTGCCGGCAGCGGCCGTCGTAGCCTGGGGTCGTCGGAGGGCGCCGCCCGCCGCCCGGACGAGGAGCACCGTGACCGTCGCAGACGCAGTTCCGACGAGACAGCCCAAAGAGCCCGTGTTCCCGCTGCTCCTCTCCTATGTACGGCCGCACCGCTGGGCCCTGCTGGCGGGCGCGGCGCTCTCGCTGGTGACGGGCGCGACCGGGCTGCTGCTGCCGCTGGTGGCCCGGGGACTGATCGACGACCTGTCCCACGACCGTTCCATCACCGCCAAGTTGCTCGCGATGGCTGCTCTGGTGGTCGGCAACGCCGCGGTGGGCGCGCTGGGTTCGTACGTCCTCAGGCGCACCGCCGAGTCGGTGGTGCTCGGGGCGCGGCGCACTCTGTCGTCGTATCTGCTCAGACTGCGGATCACCGCCGTGGACCGTACCGAGCCCGGTGACCTGATGGCGCGGATCACCTCGGACACCACCCTGCTGCGCGAGGTCACCACGGACTCGCTGGTCGCGCTCGGCACCGGCGGGCTCACCCTGGTCGCCACCGTGGTGATGATGGGGGTGGTCGATCCCGTGCTCCTTGCCGTCACCCTCGCCGTGATCGTCGGGGCGGGGATCGTGCTCGGCACGATCGTGCCGCGTATCAACCGGGCGAGCCGCCGGGCGCAGGACGCGGTCGGCGTGATGGGGGCCTCGCTGGAACGGGTGCTGGGCGCGCTGCGCACGGTGAAGGCGTCGGGCGCCGAGCACCGCGAGGAGCTTGCCCTGCACGAGGCCGCCGAGGAGTCCTGGCGGCAGAGCGTGCGGGCCGCCAAGTGGTCGGCGGCCGCCGGGAACACGGCGGGCCTCGCGATGCAGCTGGCGTTCATCACGGTGCTCGCGGTGGGCGGGGCCCGGGTCGCCACCGGTGCGATCGGCGTGGGCACGCTGGTGGCGTTCCTGCTCTACGTCTTCTATCTGATGCAGCCGATCCAGCAGGTCGTCGGGGCGATCACCCAGTACCAGACCGGCGCCGGCGCGCTCGCCCGGATCCAGGAGGCGCTGCGGCTGCCCGCCGAACCCCCGTCCCGGCCCGCCGAGTTGCCGTCCGCCGGCGCCGAACCGGCCGCCGTCGCCTTCACCGACGTGCGCTTCCGCTACGCCGACGACCTGCCGTACGTCCACCACGGCGTCAGCTTCGACGTCCCCGCGCGGGGCATGACGGCCTTCGTGGGGCCGTCCGGCGCGGGCAAGACCACCGTGTTCTCGCTGATCGAGCGGTTCTACGACCCCGAGTCCGGCACGATCGCCGTGGACGGCCGCCCGGTGGCCGACTGGGAGCTGCCGCTGCTGCGTTCGGCCATCGGGTACGTCGAGCAGGACGCGCCGGTGCTGTCCGGGTCGCTGAAGGACAACTTGCTCCTCGGCAACCCGGAGGCGGACGAGGACGCGGTCGCGCGGGTGGTGAAGACGACCCGGCTCGACGGTCTGGTCGCCCGGCTGCCGCAGGGGCTGGAGACGCTGGTCGGCCATCGCGGGACCAAGCTGTCGGGCGGGGAGCGGCAACGGGTCGCGATCGCCCGGGCGTTGCTGCGCCGGCCCCGGCTGCTGCTCCTGGACGAGGCCACCTCGCAGCTGGACGCGGTGAACGAGGCGGCGCTGCGGGACACGGTCGCCGATGTGGCGCGGTCGACCACGGTGCTTGTGGTCGCGCACCGGTTGTCGACGGTGACCATGGCGGACCGGATCGTCGTCATGGACGCCGGCCGGGTCCGCGCGGTGGGCACACACCGCGAGCTGGTGGCGGCGGACCCGCTGTACGCGGAACTGGCGGCGACGCAGTTCCTCGCCGCCGAGCACTGAGACACGCGAGCCGGGCACCGGTCACGACGTCCGGAGACCGGGTACGGAAGAGGGCCGCCCCGGTTCCGGGACGGCCCTCGGGATGCGGGCGGGGGTCAGTTCTCGATGCCCGGTACCAGTCCCATGACGGGCGCGGCCAGGTCGGTGACCTGGTGCAGTTCGCCCAGTCTCTGGACTCCGTTCAGCCCCTGCACCTGCTCCGAGACCTTCGGGATCTCGTCCTTGTACGGCGCCGGGATGTCACTGCGGGCGATGGAGTCGAGCACGCCGAGCGCGGTGAGCTTCCCGGGGTGCTGCGCGCTCGCGTCGGCCGCGTTCGCCAGCGGCGCGGCGAGGCCGGTGACCCCGACGGCGAGACCGACGGCGGCGACGATACGTCGTGTTGAGATCATGTCCTCAGCAACGGCCCCGGCGCCGGGCCGGACACGGGCAGCCGGTCCCCCTCACCCGTCAGACGGAGTGCGCGGCCTGCGCTTGCCGAGCCCGGCGGGGCGGAGGAGGCTCGTTGTGAGGGGCTCGCGCGGCCTGCTCCGCATCGGGTCGCGGGCTCCCGCAGGAGGTCACCATGGGCACCGCGACCGGTTCCACGTTCGACACCGACACGCTGCGCCGGGCCATAGAGGGGAACACCGGGAACACCCTTCTGGCGCTCTACGCGGACGACGCGGAGATCCGCATCGTCGACCGCAACACCCAGCCCAGCCACCCCAGGATCCTGCACGGCCGCAAGGACATCGCCGCGCTGCTGGACGACGTCTACAGCCGCGACATGACACACAAGCTGGACCGTTGCGTCGTCCAGGGCGACACGGCCGCATACACCGAGTCCTGCGAGTACGAGGACGGGGTCCGGGTGCTCGCCGAGTCGATGATCACGCTGCGCGACGGCAAGATCGCCGAACAGATCATGATCCAGGCATGGGACGACTAGTCGGGAGGACCGCGAGGGTCCAGGTCAGCTCCCGGTTGACCTGGACCTTCTCGGCGCGGGCGGCCCTGGGACACGCCCGCCGCCCGCGTCGCCGCTGGTCCGCCCTGCTGCTGTGGACGGTCCTGCGGGCGCCGCACCACCGCAGGAAGCACTGACGGCTCGGTTACGCTGGGGGCGGGCCGTGACTGGCGCTGAGGTGGAGCACCACCGGGGAGCGGTCCGCACTGTCGATGCCGTGCGCCTGGGCGATCAAGGTCGAACCAGCTCAGGAGTGTGCCGCATGACCCAGGCCCGTCTCATTGACGGAACCGCCGTCGCCCGCCGGATCGTCGAGGAGACCGCGAAGAAGGCCGCCGACCTCACCGCACGGACCGGTGTCACGCCGTGTCTGGCGACCGTGCTGGTCGGTGAGGACCCCGCCTCCGTCACCTATGTCCGGATGAAGCAGAACCGCAGCCGCAAGGCGGGCATCGCCTCCCGGCACGTGGCCCTGCCCGCCGCCACGACCACCGAGGAACTCGTCGCCGTACTGCGGGAGTTGTCCACCGACCCGGCCGTGCACGGCATCCTGCTCCAGCACCCGGTCGGCGAACACATCGACGAGCGGGCCGCGTTCGAGGCGATCGCGCCGGAGAAGGACGTGGACGGCGTGACCTTCGCGTCGTTCGCGACGATGAGCTTCGGCCTGCCGGGCTTCGTCTCCTGCACGCCCGGCGGCATCCTGCGCCTGCTCGACGCGTACGACGTCGACCCGGCCGGAAAGCGCGCGGTGGTCGTCGGCCGCAGCGCGATCCTGGGCAAGCCGGCCGGCATGCTGCTGCTGGCCCGCGACGCCACCGTCACCTACTGCCACTCCCGCACCCGCGACCTCTCGGCGGCCGTCCGCGAGGCCGACATCGTGGTGGCCGCCGTGGGCCGGCCCCGGCTGATCCGGGGCCAGGACATCAAGCCGGGCGCGGTCGTGCTCGACGCCGGCTACAACGAGGGCAACGTCGGCGACGTGGACTTCGACAACGCCGTCGAGCGGGCCTCGCTGATCACGCCGGTGCCGGGCGGGGTCGGCCCGATGACCATCGCCGTGCTGCTGGAGCAGACGGTGACGGCGGCCGCCCGGCAGCTCGGTGTGTGACGCGGACGCGCTCAGCGCATCCAGACGCTGTACTGCATGACGGCCCCGGCTTTCACGCCGTAGTCGGGGTCGGCCCGGGTGAGCACGGCCTCCATGCCGAGGACGGTCCCGGTGGCCGGGTCCAGGATCAGCATCCGGCGCTGCCCGGAGCCGTCGTCGCAGACGTACGCCTGTCCGGTGCGGCCCAGCCGGTCGGTGACCTCCCCCACCGGGCGCAGTCCGCCGGCCTTCGCGAAGAGTTCGGCCAGCGCCGCCGACTCACGGGCGCCGAGTGTCCAGTTGTCCAGCAACTCCGCAGCCGCGTCGAGGAGTTCGGGCGTGCTGAGGGTGTCGGTGTAGTTCAGCTCGGTCAGGTAGGTGCGCAACTTCGCCGGGTCGTGCGGGGGTGTCGCCAGCGGCGGGGCGTCGCCCCACATCGGCGGATAGGTCCGCCGGCTGAGCACATGGCCGTCCTCGACGAGCCGCGGTGTGTCGCCTTCGTCGGTGAGGACCGGGCGGCCCGGGCGGCCCGGGTCGGTGGCCACGACCAGTTCGGTGTGGCTGCCGTCGGCCCGCCAGCGCACCACCCTCTCCTCGGGGAGGGTGACGGGCGGCTTGTCGTCGCTCATGCCCAGGCTCCAGGACTGCACATGGGTGCCCTGGCGCAGGGCCGGCGATCCGTCCCGGGCCGCGACGGCGGCCAGTTCCGCCACGTCCGCGAGCGGTACGGGCACGGAGTGGGCGCGGACGGTCAGCGGCCGGGGTGCGGCGAGCGCGGGGGTGCCGGCGGAACCGCCGAGCAGCAGCGTCAGCGCGGTCGCGACCACGGCGACGGTCGCGACCAGCCCCCACGCCAGTCGCGGCCGGGTCCGGCGCACGGGGCGCGGCTCGTGCAGCAGCCGGGCGAGGTGCCGTTCGGCGGTGTGGTCGAGGGGGCCGTCGCCGAAGTGGGGGCCGGCGGCGGGGGCCGGGTCGGCGGCGCGCAGCAGGTCGAGTTCGTCAGCCATGGCGGTGTTCCTCGGGAAGGGCCCCGGCGGCGGGGGGTCGCAGTCGGTCGATCTCGGCTCTGAGCCGGCCGCGGGCGCGGTGCAGCCGCATCGCCGCCGCCCGTCTCCCGCAGCCCAGGACGACGGCGACCTCGTCGACGCCGAGTTCCTCCCACGCGGTCAGCCGCAGCACCTCCTGGTCGCCCGGGGACAGCCGGGCGAGCGCCTCGTGCACCCAGGCGCCGGGCCGCTCGCTGCCGGGGCTGGCGACGACGTGCCGTCCGTGCGCGGTGTCGTCGTTGCCCAGCCGGTCCAGCAGCCGGCGCCGGCGCCCGTACCCGCGTACCGCGTTGGCGAGGCAGTTGCGTGCCACGCCGTACAGCCAGGGCAGCGGGGCCGCCGGCAGGTCGGCGCGGCGGCGCCAGGCCACCGTGAACACCTCCGCCACCACTTCCTCCACCTCGCCGGTCCGCCCGTCCAGTCGCCGCGCGACATAGCGGCTGACCGCCCAGTAGTGCTCGCGATAGGCAGCGGCGAAGATCTCGTCGTTGCTCATGTCCCGTTCTTGTCCGGCACCTTCCCGATCGTCACACCCCGCCGCGTGACGCTCGTCGCATCCGTCGAGTGTGACCGGCGCGCACAGCCCGGACACAGGCGGGGCATGCGGAACCTCAAGTGGCTCACGACCACGGATCACAAGACGATCGGAACGCTGTACCTGGTCACGGCGTTCTCGTTCTTCTGCGTCGGCGGGGTGATGGCCCTGCTGATGCGCGCCGAACTGGCCCGCCCGGGCCTGCAGATCATGTCGAACGAGCAGTTCAACCAGGCGTTCACGATGCACGGCACGATCATGCTGCTGATGTTCGCGACGCCGCTGTTCGCCGGCTTCGCGAACTGGATCATGCCGCTTCAGATCGGCGCCCCGGACGTGGCCTTCCCGCGCCTGAACATGCTGGCCTACTGGCTCTACCTGCTCGGCTCCACCATCGCGGTCGGCGGCTTCCTCACCCCCCAGGGGGCCGCCGACTTCGGCTGGTTCGCCTACGCCCCGCTCTCGGACGCGGTGCGCACCCCGGGGATCGGCGCCGACATGTGGATCATGGGCCTGGCGCTGTCCGGATTCGGCACGATCCTCGGCGCCGTCAACTTCATCACCACGATCATCTGTATGCGCGCGCCGGGCATGACCATGTTCCGGATGCCGATCTTCGTCTGGAACGTTCTCCTGACGGCGCTGCTGGTCCTGCTCGCCTTCCCGGTCCTCGCCGCCGCGCTGTTCGCGCTGGAGGCGGACCGGAAATTCGGCGCCCACGTCTTCGACGCGGCCAACGGCGGAGCACTGCTCTGGCAGCACCTCTTCTGGTTCTTCGGCCACCCCGAGGTCTACATCATCGCGCTGCCGTTCTTCGGCATCATCTCGGAGGTCATCCCGGTCTTCTCCCGCAAGCCGATGTTCGGCTACCTCGGCCTGGTGGGGGCGACCATCGCCATCGCCGGCCTCTCGGTGACCGTATGGGCCCACCACATGTACGTCACGGGAGGCGTGCTCCTGCCCTTCTTCTCCTTCATGACCTTCCTGATCGCCGTCCCGACGGGAGTGAAGTTCTTCAACTGGATCGGCACCATGTGGCAGGGCTCGCTGTCCTTCGAGACGCCCATGCTCTGGACCATGGGCTTCCTGGTGACCTTCGTCTTCGGCGGGCTGACCGGCGTGATGCTCGCGTCCTCGCCGATCGACTTCCACGTCTCCGACTCGTACTTCGTCGTCGCCCACTTCCACTACGTGGTCTTCGGTACGGTCGTCTTCGCGATGTTCGCCGGATTCCACTTCTGGTGGCCCAAGTTCACCGGGAAGATGCTGGACGAACGCCTCGGCAAGATCACCTTCTGGACCCTGTTCACCGGCTTCCACGGCACGTTCCTGGTCCAGCACTGGCTGGGCGCCGAAGGCATGCAGCGCCGGATCCCCGACTACCTGGCGGTCGAAGGCCTCACCACGCTCAACACGGTCTCGACGATCTTCTCGTTCCTGCTGGGCTCGTCACTGCTCCCGTTCTTCTACAACGTCTGGAAGACGGCCAGGTACGGAGAGAAGGTCGAGTCGGACGACCCGTGGGGCTACGGCCGTTCCCTGGAGTGGGCGACGTCGTGCCCTCCCCCGCGCCACAACTTCCTCACCCTGCCGCGGATCCGCAGCGAGTCACCGGCGTTCGACCTGCACCATGCCTCCGTGGAGCGGGAGTTGAGCGCGCGATGACAGCGCGCGAGGAGGAACGAGCGCTGGTCAGCCAGATCGAGGGGCATCTGCTGCTGGCGGCGACCAGGGAAGAGGGCCGAAGGGCGGCGGCTCGGCTCGCAGACCGCATCGGCTGGCTCACGGACACCCAACGGGCCGACCTTGAGCGGCATTTCGAGGCCGAGTACCTGGACCTGGCCAGAGCGTCCTGGCAGCGCACGACGAAACGTGGCGAGCAGCTGAGGCGTGAGTACGAGACCAGATACCAGTCTCTGCGCCAACGCCTCTTGGCCTGCTTCCTGCTGACCTGCGCCCTGCTGACGGCAACGGCTCTACTAAGGCTGGCGGCATGAGCGCCCCGTCAGGGGCGCGGGGCTGTGTCTGATCTGCGGCTACCGCCGCGTGTGCGCGACCAGCCACAGTCCACCCGCGCCCGACGAACTACCTGCTCAACTCAACTCTGGCTCCACTGCTGATTGGTCCCGCCGTTGCAGGCCCACAGCACCAGCGAAGTCCCGTTGCTCGTGCCCGCGCCATACGCGTCCAGGCACAGCCCGGCGTTGACGTTCGTGATCGTCCCGTCCGAGTTGACGTTCCACTTCTGGTTGTTCTGCCCGTTGCAGTCCCAGATCACGACCTTGGTCCCGTTGGTCGTGCCCTGGTTGTACGCGTCCAGGCACTTGTTGCCGTAGACCACGAACTCCTTGCGGGAGGTGTACGTCCAGGCCTGGTTCTGGCCTCCGTTGCAGTCCCAGATCTCGGCCTGGGTGCCGTTGGTGATGGTGCTGTTGTAGACGTCGGCGCAGCGGCTGGAGGCCTTGCCCACGACGAGTGTGCCGTTGGTTCCGGGGATCGGGCTCACCGCGATCGAGCCGAGCGCCGGAAGCGAACTCCCGGTGAAGGTGAGCGAGTTGCCGGACCCCTTGCTCAGGTCGACCTGCACGGACACGGTGCCCTGCGAGGACCCGGTCGGCGGGAAGGAGACCGTTGTGGCGGTCTGGCCGTTGACCTGGAGGGTGCCGGTGACCGCGGTCGAGCCGGTGTTGGTGTAGGCGACGTCGACGACGTCCAGGCCGGTGCTCGCGGCGCTGACGCCGGTGTACTTGCCGGTGGAGGTCGCACTGTAGCTGGTGCTCGACGCCTCCGTACCGCCGCTGACCTTGAGCATCACCGAGCCGCCGGCCGGGACGCTGGCGGTGTAACTCGTGGCGTACGAGCCGAGGTTCGTCTGCGCCCACAGGTCGCGGACCGTCGCGGAGGCGCTGGTCAGGCCGAGGTCGGCCCAGCGCGCGGTGATGTTCGCGGCGGACGAGGTGCGGTTGAGCAGCACGACCGCGCGGTTGCCGGTGCCGGAGAGGACCTTGCTGTAGACCTGGAGACCGGTGGTGTCCTCGGCGACCTTGACGCCCTGGAGGCCGCGTGCGTCCTGGTCGACGGCGACGACGTCGGAGTTCTTGAGGATGGCGGCCGTCTCACTGGTCATCGTGGTGAGGTCGTTGCCGGCGAGCAGCGGGGCACCGGAGATCGCCCACAGGGCCATGTGGGTGCGGTTCTGGGCTGCCGTGAGGCCGGACATGCCGACGGTGAGCATGTCGGGGTCGTTGTAGTAGCCGGTGTGCTGGGCGGCCGGGTGCAGGGTCTGGTCGAAGTTGGACAGCACGCTCGCCTGGGACGCCGTGCCGCCGTAGTAGTAGATGTCCGTGCTGGTCCGCCACATGGGGGCGAGGCCCGTCGCCCAGTTCCAGGTGTTCTGGTAGCCCCAGTTGCAGATGGACAGGGTCAGCGGGCGGCCGGTGGTGGCCGCGGCCGTGGCGACCGCCGAGCTGATCGACTTGTATGCGGTCGCCGCGTCGAGACCTTCGGCGTCACCGCCGCACCAGTCGACCTTCACGAAGTCGAAGCCCCACTCCGAGAACTGGAGCATGTCCTGCGCGTAGTGCCCCTCGCTGCCGGTGTTGGCGGCGGCGGGGCGGCCGGTCGGGTAGTAGTAGCCGCAGCCGTTCGCGCCCGCGTCGGTGTAGATGCCGGCCTTCAGGCCCTTGCTGTGGATGTAGTCGGCGATGGCGCTCATGCCGCCGGGCCACTCACTGGTGTCGACGGTGATGTTGCCGGCACTGTCCCGGGTGCCCTGCCACCAGCCCTCGTCGATGTTGATGTACTTGTATCCGGCGGCCGGGAGGCCGGCCGCGACGAACGCGTCGACCTGCGCCTTGATGACGCTGTAGTCGATCTTCGCCGCGAAGCTGTTCCAGGAGGCCCAGCCCATCGGGGCGGTGGGCACCGAGACCTGCGAGACCGTCGCCGCCTGAGCCGGTCCCGGCGCGGCGAACAGGAGCGCGGCGGCGGCCGTCAGGGCCAGGGCGAGGGCGCGCACGGCGGCGGCCCACAGGTGTCGTACAAGACCGCTGCCGGTCGATCTGGGCGGGGGGTACATGCGGCTCCTCCACGGGGGTGCACGAGGGGGGTACGGCTCAGTTGCGTTCGAAATCACGAACATAGATCGGTGTTCCGAACGCATCGCGGGCCGACCGTAGAGCCGCCGGAGGGTGAAGTCAACGGCTGTGACAGACGTGAAGTCGCCCTTCCCTTCGGGTCGTTCACCCCACGAGGGCGCGCGCGCCGCCATACTGCTGGTCGTGCGCGTAGCGATCATGACGGCGGGCTCGCGGGGCGATGTGGCCCCCTACACCGGACTCGGGTACGGGCTGAGCCGTGCCGGACACGAGGTCACCCTGGTCACACACGGCCGCTTCGCGGGACTGGTCGAGGGGTCGGGAGTCGGCTTCCACCCCCTGCCGGTCGATCCCCGGACCGAGCTGGAGTCCACGCGGGGGCGCGGGCTGCATCGCAGCGCCAGCGGGGTCGGCAAACTGCTGCGGGTGGTGGAGCTCGCCCGCCGGCTGGTCGGACGGATGACGGACGACCTGCTCGCGGCGGCACAAGCCAGCGACGTACTTCTGCTGTCCGGCTCCCTGGCCCCGATCGGCCACACGATCGCGGAGGGGCTACGGCTGCCGAGCATGGGTGTGTACCTCCAACCACTCGCCGCCACAAGGGAGTTCGCACCTCCCGTGCTCGGCGGCGGCACCTGGGGCGCCACCGGGAACCGGATCGCCGGCCACGGCGTGACCCTGGCCGTGGAACAGGTCTTCGCATCCACCGTCCCCGCGCTGCGCACCCGCCTGGCCCTGCCCCCGCAGCGCTCCGGCGCCGCCCGCCGGGCCAGGGAGCGCCGGCTCTGGCCCGTCCAGCACGGCTTCAGCCCCCAGGTGGTCCCCCGCCCCCGCGACTGGCGCCCGGGCCTCGGGGTCTGCGGTTACTGGTGGCCGTACGACGGTGCGGCCCGACTCCCCGACGACGTACGGGCGTTCCTGGACGCCGGGCCGAAGCCGGTGTTCGTCGGGCTGGGCAGCGCCACGGTGCCCGACGCGAGACGGCTGAGCGGGCAGGTCATGGCGGCGCTGCGGAAGGCCGGGCTGCGCGGGGTGATCCAGAGCGGCTGGGGCGGCCTGACCGCCGACGGCGACGACATGCTGACCATCGGCGAGATGCCGCACTCGGCCCTGTTCCCCCGGATGGCGGCAGTGGTCCACCACGCGGGCGCGGGCACGACGGCGGCGGGGCTGCGCGCCGGAGTACCGGCGGTACCCCTGCCGATCCAGTTCGACGAGGCGTTCTGGGCGGCGCGACTGGTGCACCTCGGGGTGGCGCCGGCTGTTGTCCCGCTGCGGGGGTTGCGCATGGAGACACTCGCGCATGCGCTCCAGCAGGCGACCCGGCGACCCGAATTCGCGCAGCGAGCCGCGGAGTTGGGCCGCAGAATCCGAGCGGAGGACGGTGTGACTCCGGTAGTCGGGGCGCTGGACGAGCTGGCCCACTAGGCGCCGGAAGGCGAGAGCGCCCCGTTTGGGGGCGCGGGGAACTGCGCGACCAGCCACATCGCACCCGCACACACACGACTACCGCGAGCCCCCCGGTACCCACCCCTCCGGCCGCAAGATCCCCACCAACAACCGCACCAACTCCTCCACGACGTCATCCAGACTCGCGTCCACCCACCCCGCGCTCCAGTCGTGCAGCAACCCGTTCACACTGCCGATGAACGCCGTCGCCGCCAGCCGGTAGTCCCGCGGCGCCGCATCCCCCCGCGCCGCCGCCGCGTTCGCCTCGGTGCATATCAGCTCCACCCACCGCGCCCGCCGCGCCAGCCGCTGCTCCTCCAGCCGGGGACTGACGCCGATGATCTCGACGAAGGCGATGCGGATCCGGCGCGGATCCGAGGTCACGTCCCGGGCGTAGGCCCGGAACAGCACCGTCACCCGCTCGACCAGCGGCAGCGGCTCCGCCTCCGCGAACGCCGCCGCCACCGCCGCCTCCGCCCACCCGTTGACCTCCAGGTGCAACGCGGCGAGCACGTCCTCCAGCGTGCGGAACTCCTCGTAGAACTGACGGGTCGACAGACCCGCCGCCTGACTCAGCGCGGCGACGGTGGTGGCGCGAAACCCCGGTGTGCCGCCGAAGAGTTGAAGCGCCGCGTCCAGGAAGCGCCGACGCCGCTCGGCCTTGCGTTCCTCGGCGGACCGGCCGCCGTAGCGACCCGTCGGCGCCTTGAGCCTGCCCGCCAAGATTGCCCCCTCCGTCGACCGCCCGATGGCCAATTTTCTCGCGTACGCCTCTTGTGGAGTCAGCCACCCCCTCCTTACTTTTCAGTAAGTTCACTTTGAACGCGCCCGTGTTCAGATTCCGTGACCCCGTCACCACGCGCACGCGCGCGTCTCCACCCCCCTCAGAGAAGAGAGCAGTCATGCCTGCCTTCAGACCCAGGCACCTTTGCTCCGTGGCCGCCGCCCTCGTCCTGACCGTCGCCGCGCCCGCGACCGCCGCCACCGCCGCGGCCGACGCGTCCCTGCGCGAGGTGCTGTTCGTCGGCAACAACTGGGACGGCACCGCGACCGTCCTGAACTCGACCGGCGACTTCGCCAAGGTCGGCCAGATCAACGTCATCCCCGACAAGGACCAGCGGATCGCCGAGATCAACGCCGACCCCATCAAGTGGATCTACTACACGTCGATCCGCAACGAGGTCGGCCAGGGCCACGACCAGTACGTGGACGACATGTACTCCACGCCGGACGGGAAGTCCGTGGTCGTCTCCCGCCCGAGCTTCGCCGACGTCGTCTCCATCGACCTCGCCACCGACACGATCAACTGGCGCTTCCCGGTGGCCGGTTACCGCGCCGACCACATGGCCGTCTCCCCCGACGGCACGAAGGTCGCGGTTTCGGCGTCCACGGCGAACAAGGTGCAGGTGCTGGACATCAACACCGGTAAGGAACTGGGCGAGTTCGCCACCGGTGACAAGCCGCACGAGAACGTCTTCAGCCCCGACGGCAAGTACATCTGGAACATGGCGATCGGCGAGGTCACCACCTCGCTCGACGACCCGGTCTGGGACTGGACGAAGGGCGACCGGCACATCACCGTCGCGGACGCCACCACCTACAAGCAGGTCAAGATCATCGACATGCGGGACCGGCTGGACGCGATCGGCCTGACGGACTTCTCGGACGCGGTCCGGCCCGCGGCCTTCACGCCCGACTGGTCCAAGATGTACTTCCAGGTGTCGTTCTTCAACGGCTTCCTGGAGTACGACATCGCCACCGACAAGATCACCCGGGTGAAGACGCTGCCGGCGAACCCGGCGACCAGCACCGACCGCACCACCTGGCTCCTCGACTCGCGCCACCACGGCATCTCGATGAAGCCGGACGGCACCAAGCTGTGCGTCGCCGGGACGATGGACAACTACGCCACCATCGTCGACCGGGCCACCCTCCAGGAGGGCCCGCTCGTCACCGCGTCCACCCCGTACTGGGCGACGGTGAGCGGCGACGGCAAGGACTGCATCATCTCCGAGGCGGGCGCCGACCAGGTGACGGCCATCGACTTCGGCACCGGCCAGAAGGTGACCTCGGTCCCGGTCGGCGACCATCCGCAGCGCGTCCGGCTCGGCCATGTGCAGGCCGACTGGGCGGGTGCGTCCGGAAGTTGACCGATCGTCATGAAACATTCGGCCTCCGGGGTGCGGCGCACCCCGGAGGCCGAAGCACTGCTCAGAACTTCGCAGCCACCCAGGCGGCCAGCTCCGCCTTGGCCGCGTTGAGCACGGTGGAGCTGGGCGAGGTCGCCCCGTTGGTCACCAGCGCGAAGTGCAGCACGCCGGAGTCCGAGTCGGTGAGCAGCAGTCGGCGGCTGCCCGTCCCACCCGGTTCCGCCGCCACGCCGACCGGGGTCGAGGACGTGTACGCCGGGGGCGCGTAGGCCGTGCCCAGGTCGGAGACGACGGTGGTGGACGCGGTCGGGAAGGAGACCGGAAGGTGGAGTTCGGTCGGTGCGGTGGCGCTGCTGGAGCGCCAGACCTGGACGGCGTACTGCCCGGAGCCGACCAGCGCGGCCACGTTCGGCAGCGAGCTGGGCACCGGGTTCCAGGTCAGGGTCGTGGAGCCGTCCCGGGAACGGTCCTCGTAGGTGAAGGCGAGGGTGGAGCCGGAGGTGGCGGACGGGTAGATCCGGTCGAGCAACCGGGCGTCCTGACGGAGCGTCACGGTGCCCGAGTCGGTCATGTTGACTGCCGAGAGGTCCTCGTCGTTCCAGGCGTCACCCGAGGTGAGGACCTTGTCCGGGTTGTCGTTCATCAGCTCGTGGTGGCGGCCGTTGTAGATGTCCCACTGCCACTGGGTACCGGAGAGGACCGGACCCGAGGAGGCCGGTGTGGACCACCAGTTCGCCCCGGAGAGACGGGAGTCGAGGGCCTGGTACATCGCCTTGTCGACGGTCGGCGCCTTGCCGGCGGTCGAGCCGGCCAGCGGATGCCCGAACTCGCTGACGATCGCCGTCGTCCCGGCTGCCGACGCCCGGTCCCGGATGGTGCCGAAGTCGGTGGAGTACTGGCCGTCGGAGGCGTTGCCCCACATCAGGATGCCGGAGATCGCTTTCTGGTCGTAGAAGTGGGTGTTGAAGACGTAACGCGAGCCGAGCGTGCCCGTGTCCAGCAGGCCGCCCTCCTCCTTGGAGACGTTGCCGTTCCAGTAGAGGTTCGGTTCGACGAGGGCGGGCTTGCTGCTCCAGCCGGCCGCGTCCATCCGAGCCCGGAACTTCTGGTAGAAGGGCCACAGCCGGTTCTGCTCCCAGGTGCGGGAGGCCTCGCCGGAGTCGTAGGAGCCGGCGTACGGCTCGTTGTACGGGTCGAAGCCGACCACGCCGGCGAACTCGTCGGACGTCAGGTGCTGGGCCAGGTAGGTCATGGTGGTCTGGGCCGTGGCCAGGAAGGCGTCCTGGAGGCCGTAGTTGTTGTGCCAGAAGTCGTACTGGCCCTTCTGGACAGCCGCGTTCTGGGTGATGTTCTGGCCCCAGAGGAAGCAGATGCCGCAGGACTCGGCCGGGTAGTTCCCCAGCGCCACCGCCCATTCGGGGGCGCCGTCGCCCGTGTACCAGCTGCCCGAGTTGAACAGGTAGCGGGAGTACAGGTCCTGGTGGAAGTCGGGGAAGACGCGGATGCCGGCGTCGAGGAACGCCTGCATCTGCGCGGTCACGTTGGCCAGGTAGGTGGTGTCGACCTGGCCCTGGACGGGTTCGGCGTGCGCCCAGGAGAGCAGGAAGCGCACGGCGTTGCCGCCGCCGAGGGCGCGCACCGCGGTGGCGGACTTCTTCGCGTCGGCGACCGAGGCGAAGGGCAGGCCGCTGTTCTCCTCCAGCTTGGTCTCGCCGGAGACGTTGTAGCCGCGCAGTACGACCTCACGGCCCTGGCCGTCGATGAAACGGCCGTTCTGCACGGTGAGCGCGGTGCCGTCGAACGAGAGGGAGCCGGACGGGGTGGCTGCGGTGGCGGACGGGGTGCCCGCCACCGCGAGGAATCCGCAGAGGACAACCAGGACAACGATCAGCCGTGCCCGGATATTCGTCATGCCCATTACAGTCCGGTGGTTTCCGGACACAGTCAATACTTCTGACTCACGAGTAAGTTTCGTACCGGTTCCCTCAGCCGGTCACTCGGCCCGCCACGTTCAACAGGTACTCCTTGCGGCTCAGCGGGTTGTGGTCGGTGCGCGGCCGCTCCGGGACCGGCCCCCGCAGCACCGCGGCGTAGTGGTCGAAGACGGTCTCCAGCTCGCGCTCGCCACGGGTCAGCCCCGGCAGCCGCTGCTCCAGTCCGTGCACCCGGGCCGCGGGTACCGCACCTTCCAGGACCGCGAGCGTCCCCTCGGCGAACCGCTCCGGGTCTGATGGAGACTCCGGCCGATCCCGGCGCGGTTCGCCCCAGGGCGGACCGCACCCTGTATCGGAAAGCCGGGCTGCGTCACGGCCCTGGCTTCGAGGTGCATGCGGACGCGCCCCTGTCGCCTTCCGGTGTGCTCCTGCGGTGGCGCAGCGCCCACAACGCGACGGGAGCTCCTGCCGCGACCAGCGCCGAAGCGAAACACAGACCGGCTTGGTAGCCGGAGAGAAAGGCACCCGAGTCATCGGCCCCGGCGGCGGCTGCGGCATGTTCCACGAACGACACGATGGCGCCCACCAGGCCGATTCCGACGACTCCGGACGCCTCACGGGCGGCACTGAACAATCCGGCCGCGATTCCGGAAAGGTGATTCGGTGAGGATTCCAGAGCGCGGGTGGTCACTGGAGCGGCCAGCGCGGAGCCGAAACCGAGAGCTGAAAGCCCGGGCAGAATATCGACGAGCTTCCCTCCCGAACTGCCCAGCGCGACCATCAGCAACCCAAGGCCGACCAGGAGCAGACCCGCAGCAGAGATCCGGCCGTCTCCCCAGCGGCGCGCCATACGCGCAATGAAAGGGGTGGCGACGATCACGGAAAGGGCCACGGGCATGAATGTCAGCCCGGACGGTGTCGGGGCGAGACCGAGGCCGTTCTGCAGAAACCGGGACGTAAAGAAATAGACTCCGCTTACGCTCAGGCCCCACAGCAGTTGAGTAATGATTCCGCCGACGAAAGGGCGTTGCCGGAAGAGGAGTCGCAGCACGGTGTTCCGGCGCGATGTCAGTTCGTAGGACAGGCCGGCGGCCGATGCGACGACGACTCCCCCTGACGTGGCGACGGGAAGGGCGTCGAAGCCTTGTTCAGGCCCTTCGATCAGGCAGTAGGCAAGGGCCGCCAGCGAGCAACAGGCCAACGCGACGACGCGGAGCGAGAGCGTGGCCGAGGCCGAGGCCGGGGACGCGGCACGGGTCGAGGGTCCGGGCCGGGGGATGAGGAAGCCGACGAGGAGACTGGCGCAACCCAGTGGCGCGTTCATGGCAAACACGGACTCCCAGCCCAAGTGTTGTGTCATGACACCGGAGACCACAGGGCCGCAGGCCAGCGCGGACGCCAACGCCGCAGTGGTGGCGCTGAAGGCGGCATTGCGCACGCGGGGCGGCAGATCATGCGACTGGACCGCCAGTGAGGCTGGCAGGATCAGCGCAGCGCCCGCTCCCTGCAGCCCCCGGCAGGCGATCAACGCCATCCCGGAGGGCGCCGCACTGCACCCGACCGATGCGACGGTGAAGAGTGCGACACCGAGCGACAGCGTCGCACGCCGCCCGACGGTGTCCGCCAGATGCCCGCCCAGCAGCAGAAGGCTCGCGAGGGTGAGAGGGTAAATGGCCGCCACCCATTTGAGGTCGGCCTCGCTCAATGCGAGTTCGGCCTGAATCTGAGGCAGTGCCACATTGACGACGGTGTTGTCCAGGGCGGTCATGAAGGACGGCAGCAGCACGGCCACGAGGATGGCGAGGACACGCAGTCGACTCACGGTACCTGCCTTGAGTAGCACCGACGGCGGTAAGTGGCCGCCACGTTCCGCGCGCCCTTCTTCGTACTCTGCCCCGTGGGCATGGCAGGCGCGACTCCGGGGCGCTCTGATTACGGCATCCGGTGTGCGGGAAGCGCCGCTCGCTTTCCTGCAGGTCGGCCTGGCAGGACTCCCGGCGTGGCGTTGCGTCCCACGGTATGCCTATACGTTTTACTGATCACCAGCACTGCCACCATGCATGGGAGATGGATGACGGGCAGCGATGTCTGTCGTCAATTCTCCGGAATGGCTGACGGCCGAGAAGCCCCGCTGTCTGTCGTGAACGAAGGTTCGGTGACTTCATGCGGAAAACCATGGAAGACACGATCAGTCATCATCTCACTCGGGCTGCGGAGCGGGCCCCCGCCGAAAATGCGTTCACTTTCGTGGACTTCAGCACCGATCGCGAAGGAGCCTCCGCCTCTCTGACATGGCGCCAACTGGAGAAGAGGGTCCGTACCCTCGCGTCGGTCCTGCGTCGCGGCGGTGCGGTCGGCGAGCGGGTGGCCCTCGTGGGGCCGCAGAACCTGGACTACATCGTCGGCTTCCTCGCGGTCACGTGCGCCGGTGCGATCGCCGTTCCCCTGTTCCCCCCGACTCTGCCGGGCCATGCGGAGAAACTGGCCGCTGCGCTCGCCGACGCCGACCCGGTGCTCGCCCTCACCAGCCCCGACTCGCTTCAGGCCGCAGAAAAGTTCTGCGCCAACCAGGACGGCCTCCGCGTGCGTGTGGTCACCGAGGAGGACCTGCTCTCGGGTTGGGCGGCATGGGCCGAACCAGCGGACGGTGAGCATTCTCATCCACGCCCCGAGGAGTGCGCCTACCTGCAGTACACCTCGGGCTCCACCCGCATGCCGTCCGGCGTGGAGATCACCCACGCCAACGTCTGCGCCAACGCACGCCAGGCGCTGAAGGCGTACGGCATCCGAGCCGGGCGCAACTGCACCGTCGGCTGGCTTCCCCTGTACCACGACATGGGGCTCGTGCTGGCGATCGTGCTTCCCGTCGTCGGCAAGGTCCACTCCGTGTTCATGGATCCGCTGGCCTTCGTCCAGCAGCCCGTCCGCTGGCTGCGGCTGCTCAGCGAACACCCGGGTGCGCTCACCGCCGCCCCCAACTTCGCGTACGACTACTGTGTGCGCCGCGTCACCGACGAGGATCGCGCAACGCTGTCGCTGGGGTCGGTCGCCGCCATGGTCAACGGCAGTGAACCCATCGCCGAGCAGACGCTCCAACGGTTCCAGCAGGCTTTCGCCCCAGTCGGCGCGGTCCCCACGGCGATGCGTCCGTCCTATGGGCTGGCCGAGGCGACCGTGTTCGTGTCTGCCTCACCGGCCGGTGAGGAACCGACCGTCACCTCCTTCGACCGCGACGCGCTGGCGGCCGGCACCGCCCGGCCGGCCGAGGGCACCGAGGCACAGGCCGTGAGCCGTCTGGTCGGCTGCGGGCGGCCCACCGACCAGGAGGCCACCGTCGTCGACCCGGTCGGCCTCGTCCGGCTGGAGGACGGGCGTGTGGGCGAGATCTGGCTGCGCGGCCCCAACGTCGGACGCGGCTACTGGGGAAGCCCGGAACAGAGCGAGGCGACCTTCCGCGCCACCCTCCACGGCGACAACCCGGGCGCGGAGACGCAGCACTGGTTGCGCACGGGAGATCTCGGGGTGTGGCACGAAAACCACCTCTACATCACCGGTCGCCTAAAGGATCTCGTGATCATCGACGGGACCAATCACTATCCGCAGGACATCGAGCACACCGTCGAGAACGCCAACCCGGCGATCCGCCGTCATCACACCGCGGCATTCTCCGTTCCCACCGACGACGGAGAACGCCTGGTCGTCGTAGCCGAGCATGTCCGTGACCTCACGGAACCCCACAGGGTCCGGGACGAGGTGACACGCGCGGTACGCGTGGCGGTGTCCGCCGGTCACGCCATCGCGATGCACGACTTCGTCCTCGCCCAGCCCGGCACCGTACCCCACACCACCAGCGGGAAGGTCGCCCGCAGCGCCTGCCGTGAGCATTACCTCCGGGGTGCCTGGACCTCCGACACGCACGTACAGAGAGAGACCGGCGACGTATGAACCAGCCAGGCGGACACCAGGACCCGGTCGAGGACAACGCCGAGGCCACCACCTCCATCGCAGACGGCCGCTCCGGATCGGGCGCTGGCGAGCTGCGGAACGCACTGGTGCGGCTGGTCTCGGACATCAGCGGCATCTCGCCGGAACAACTCGACGACGGCCGTCCTCTGGCGGAGTACGGCCTCACCTCCCGCGACGCCGTCGGACTGACCGGCGAACTGGAGAAGATCCTGGACCGATCACTGTCCGCCACGCTGCTGTGGGAGTACCCCACCATCGGACAACTCGTTGCCGCCCTGACGAACGCCGGCCAGACCGACGCCGCGCAGTCGGACCGGCAGCCCCGTACGCCCGATGAGGAGGCCGCCGTCGCCCGCACCGACGACGGTGCCATCGCCGTCGTCGGCATCGGGTGCCGTCTGCCCGGCAACGTACACGGGCCGGACGCGTTCTGGGACCAGCTGATGGCGGGAACGGACACGGTCGGCCGGGTGCCCGAGAAACGCTGGCCGAACTTCGCCGGCACGGCGCCCGAGGTCACCGCCCTCATGGAATCCACCACACAGTGGGGTGGCTTTCTCGACGACATCGAGGGGTTCGACGCCAAGTTCTTCGGCATCACGCCCCACGAGGCCGAAGTCATGGATCCCCAGCAACGGCTGCTGCTCGAAGTCGTCTGCGAGGCGCTGGACCACGCGGGCGTACCTGCCCCCGCCCTGCAGAGCACATCCACCGGGGTCTTCGTCGGCCTGAGCGCCCTCGAATACGGGCATCTGACCACCTCGGACCCCGCGCGACTGACCGCGTGGACCAGCACCGGAGCCGCCGGCAGCATCGCCGCCAACCGCGTGTCTTATCTGCTCGACCTGCGGGGCCCCAGCATCACCGTCGACACCGCCTGTTCGTCGTCCCTCGTGGCCGTGCACCTGGCTTGCCGCAGCCTGCGCAGCGGGGAGTGCGACACGGCACTGGCCGCAGGAGTCAATCTCCTTCTGTCCCTGGCGGTCACGGCCTCCCTCGACCAGGCCGGCGCACTGGCCGCGGACGGCAGGTGCAAACCCTTCGACGCCGCGGCGGACGGATTCACCCGCAGTGAGGGCTGCGGCGTCGTCGTGCTCAAGCGGCTCGCCGACGCCCGGCGCGACGGCGACAGGGTGCTCGCCGTCATCAGGGGCACCGCCGTGAACCAGGACGGCCGCTCGGCGGGTCTTATGGCACCCAACCCGGCGGCGCAGGAAGCGCTGCTGCGGGACGCCCTGCGCGACGCACGCATCCACGCGGCCGACGTCGATTACGTCGAGGCGCACGGGACCGGCACCCTGCTGGGAGACCCCATCGAGGGGACCGCCCTCGGAGCGGTCGTCGGACGTGACAGGCAGCCCGACCAGCCACTGCTGATCGGATCGGTCAAGAGCAATCTGGGCCACCTCGAAGGCGCGGCCGGCATTATCGGCCTGATCAAGACCGCGCTGGCCCTGCATCACGGCCGTATCCCGGCCAGCTTGCACTTCCACTGCCCCAACCCACACATCGACTTCACCGAGCTGGGCCTGCGTGTGGTCACCGAACCGACCGCATGGCCCACCGCCGGCAACCGTCCGGCGCGCGCCGGTGTGTCGGCCTTCGGCTTCGGCGGTACGAACGCCCACGCCGTACTCGAGCAGGCGTGCCCGACCGGCGCGCATGCCACGCGGGCCGACGACGAAGAGGCCGGCCGCCCGCACATCCTGGTGGTGTCAGCCCGTTCCTCGGACCGGCTCGCGGACGCGGCCGCGAGTCTGTCGCGATGGGTGGCAGCCGACGACGCGCCCGCCCTCACCGACATCGCCCACACGCTCGCCTCGCACCGCCGTGGCCCGTCCTGCGCCGCCGTCGTCGCGCGGACCCACTCCGACGCGGCTGCCGGGCTGGCCGCGCTGGCCCAGGGGGAGATGGTCCCCGGCGTGGTGGCCGCGTGCACCGACGCACGAGCGGCGCAGTCGTTCACAGCGCAGCGACCGGTCTTCGTCTTCTCCGGTTACGGCTCACAGTGGGAAGGCATGGGGCGGCGCCTGTTGACCGACGATGCCGTCTTCGCCGCCCAGGTGTCCGCGCTCGATACGCACTTCCTCAGGGAGACGGGCTCCTCCCTGACCGACATGCTCATGTCCGATTTGACCAAGACAGCGGACCGGATCCAGCCGTTGATCTTCGGAATCCAGCTGGCCCTGGCGCGGACCATGCAGGCCCATGGCGTGGAACCCGCCGCCGTCATCGGACACTCGATGGGCGAGGTCGCAGCCGCCGTGGTCGCCGGTGCTCTCGACGACCGAGACGGAGTGCGCGTCATCGTCCGCCGGTCGGCCCACCTCGCCATCCTCGAAGCCGGCCGGGCCGGCGCGATGGCCGCGGTGGAGCTGCCCGTGGAGTCCCGGGCGACCGTTCTCAGCCGCTTTCCCGGTGTCGAGGTCGCCGTTCACTCCTCGCCCCAACGCTGCACGGTGGCCGGCCCGGCCCAAGCGGTGCGCGACCTGGTGGACGAGCTGACCGATCAGGACCGGCTCGCCCGACTGCTAGAGCTGGACGGAGCCGCCCACACAGCCTTGGTCGATCCCATCCTGGCGCCACTGAGCGAGGATCTTGCCGACCTGTGCCCGCGACCACCCGCCACACCCTGGTACAGCACAGTCCTTGATGATCCCCGCGCAGGCGCGGCAGCCGATACGAGCTACTGGTGCGCCAACGCCCGCCGCCCAGTGCTTCTGCAACAGGCGGTGACAGCGGCAGCCGAGGACGGCCACACCCTGTTCCTGGAGATCTCGCCCCACCCCATCGTCGTCGTCCCCCTCGCGGAGAGCCTCGACGCCACCCCGGCGGGGGACCAGGCGCTGGTCCTCCCGACCCTCCGCAAGAACACCGACGACACCGTCCAGGTACGAGTCGCGCTGGCGCGGCTGCACTTCGCCGGCGTCCCGCTGAACCCTGGGCTGTGGCCCGCCGGTGCGCGCACCGCACTGCCCACGCCCGCGTGGCGGCATGAACAGTTCTGGTTCCCCCGCCCCACCCGATCGACCGAAGCCGGCGGCCATCCCCTGCTGGGGGTGCGCACCGACGACCCGAGAACCGGCGCGGTGCTGTGGCAGGGAGAAGTCGGCACGAGCTGGCACGGCACTCGCGGCACGGTCCACGGCAGAGCGGTGCTGACCCTCGCCGAGGCCGCGGAGCTGATGATCGAAGCCGGCCTGGACCTGTGGGCCCGTGAGGGCATCACCCACCTCGGCATCGAGGACCTGCAGATCCACCGGTGGCTCGCCATCTCCAGCAGCACCCCCCTGACCACGGTGTGGGAACCGGACTCCGGCACACACGGAACCATCACCCTCCACGCCCGTGGCGCCGAGACCGTTTGGCATTGCTACGCCTCGGCCCGTGTCACCCGCGCCCCGGAACCCCAGGGCGAGCCGCACCCCGAGCCGGAAACGAAGCCGACGCCTGCCCAGCACTTCATCCCCAAGGACCCCCTGTCCCCGCACCGGCCGTCCTACGCACATGTCCTGACCGCCATGCTGGAGGCGCAGGGCGCCGAGGACACACCACCGGTCGGCGACCGCGCCGTCGAAGCCGCCGCACACACCGTCCCGGTCGGCGTACGGTCCCTGCTCATCAAGGGGCCGGGCGTCCTTGACCCCGGCTATGACATCAGCCGCACGCCCGCCGACGGCGCCGGCCCGACAGGCCCGGACGTCGGCCAGTGGCATGTTTCTGCCCGGGGCGACACGAGCGAGATCGTCGCCCGGTTCGTTCAGCTGCGGCCCGTCGAGCGGCGCGAAGTGCCACGGTCCCTCGAGACGTGCACGTACGACATCCAGTGGGAGAAGTCCACCGTTCCCCTGCCGTCGAGGCGTCTGCAGCGTGCCCTGCTCATCAGCGACGAACCGGACACCGCGGGCGGCGCCACGGCCTCGCTCGTGGCAGCCCTGGAAGCCGGCGGTACCGACGTCACGGCGACCGATGCCCGGGACGACGCCTGCGACAACGTACTTGACGCCTGGCTGGAGAGCCCGCAGGACGGCCAGAGCGCCGTAGTCCTGTTCTTCCAGCAGGACGAACGCGACGACGACATGCGGTCACTGCACAGGGCGGCACGGTTGGCGCGCCGCCTGGCCGGCGCAACGCACCGGCAGCCGCCACGCCTGTGGATGGCCACCGTGCTGGCGCAGGCGACGGGGTCCGGGGAACCCGGGGCGCCGTCTCTCGCCTGCCTGCGTGGACTCGTCCGGGTCCTCGCGCTCGAACACCCTCAGCTGCGGGCCTCGCTGGTAGACATCGACAATCAGCCCGGAGCGGTCGACGACCTCGCCCGCGAACTCCTCGCGGGCAGCGACGCGGACGAGATCGCCTGGAGGGCCGGCACACGCCTCACCGCGCGTCTGGCCCGGGCCGACCTCAGCGCACAGCGCAACGACACCGTGGCCTTCACCCGTCCCGACGGCGCGTACATCATCACCGGGGGCCTGACGGGGCTGGGCCTGGCTACAGCGAGCCGGCTCGCCGAGCAGGGTGCCGGGCGCATCGTCCTCAACGGACGCCGTGCCCCGGGACCCGAGGCCCAGGCCGTCCTGGCCGAACTGCAGGAACGTGGGACATCCGTCGCCGTGGTACAAGGGGACATCGCGGACCTCGACGTGGCCGCGAACCTGGTGCGTGCCGCGCTCGCCGACGGCCACACCCTGCGCGGCATCGCGCACTGTGCCGGCGTCCTGCACGACAGCATGATCACCGACCTGGAACCGGCGGACATCGACACGGTGCTGCGGCCGAAGGCCGTAGGAGCCCGGAACCTCGAGGCGGCTATCGCCGACCACGATCTGGACTGGTGGGTGATCTACAGTTCCGCCGCGGCACTGCTCGGCTCACCCGGACAGTCCGCCTACGCGGCCGCCAACGCCTGGCTCGACGCCGTGGCCCACCACCGCAGAGCCAGCGGCCTGCCCGCGACCTCCATCGCCTGGGGCCCCTGGGAGAACGTCGGCATGACGACCGGGAACCAGGTGCTGGCGCTGGAGCCCATCCAGATGAGCGAGGGAATGGACGTCCTGCAGGCACTCGTCACCCTCAACTGCGCGCACGTGGGCGTCGTCCACCTCGACACGGAGCGCGTGCTGGCGGCGTTCCCCGGACTGTCCGCCATTCCTTTCTTCTCCGACGTCCTCGAGATCGGTTCACCCAGTGCCGACGACTGGGTCGGCCCCCAGGGCATCGGGGCTCTGGGCAGCTCCGCCGCAGACAAGGTGTACGCACGCCTGGTCAGGATAACGGCGGCCGTCATGGGATTCGCGGCCGCCGAACTCAGCGAGACGGTCCCGCTGACCGACCTGGGCCTGGACTCCCTGGTGGCGGTACGCATCCAGAACACGATCCGCCAGGACTTCGGCATCGACGTGCCCGCCCCCCGACTGCTGCGCGGCGCCAGCCTGCGTGAAATCGGTCGCGCGGTGCTCGAACAACTTGGACTGGACGCCACGGAGCCGACGGCCGGTTCCCAGCCCACGGCGCCCGAGGACACTCGCCGGGCCGAGCCGTCCACACTCACGCTGCCGAGCTTCCTCGGCCCCAGGGACACTGCGGAGCGGCTGGTCGCGAGCTCCTGGGCCGAAGTCCTGCGGCAAGGGCCGAGGGACATCCGGGAGGACTTCACCACCGCCGGCGGAGACCAGGCCGCCGCCGCGGCCATGGTGGACGTCATTCGCCGGCGCCTCGGTGACGACACCGAGTTGAGCCTGACGGCCGACGCCGTCCTCGCCCAGCGCACCGTCGCAGCCGTCGCCGAACTGATCCGGCCCGTCGTCAACCGAACCGGCAGGTCGGCACTCACCACCCTGCGCCCCCCACTCCCCGGGTCGGAACGGCCCCCGCTGTTCACCTTCCACCCCGCCGGTGGCCCGACCTCCGTCTACCTGCCACTGACGGGGCTGCTGCCGGCCGAACAGCCCGTGTACGGCCTGGAACGCGTCGACCGGCTGAGCACCATGGAGGAGAAGGCGGCCCGCTACCGCACACTCATCCGTGACATCCAACCGGAAGGGCCCTACCACCTGCTCGGCTGGTCTTTCGGAGGATGCCTCGCCTACGAAGTGGCGCTTCAACTGAGGGAAGAAGGACAGGACATCGAGTTTCTCGGGCTGATCGACACCATCCTGCCCCCCGTCCTGCCGCAACCGGAATCACGGGAGTTCCTGCTCGAGCGTTTCGGTCGTTTCGCCGAATACATCGAGAAGACGTACGGACACCGCCTCGACTTGCCCTACGAAGAGCTGGCGGCCACCCCGGACGATCAGCGGATCGACGTTGTCATGCGTCTGGTCGCCGAGGCAGGACTCGACATGAGCCCAGGGATTATGGAGCACCAACGGACCTCGTACATCGACGCCCGCGTGGGCGAACGGTATGTCCCCCGCCCCCAGGAGGGCCACGTAGTGCTCTATCGCGCCAAGCAACCGCAACAGCTCACCGCCGCTTTGGACCCGCGCTACCTCCGGCAGGACACCGACCTCGGGTGGGCGGCCCTGTGCCACACCCTCGAGATCGTCCCGGTCGACGGCGACCATCTGTCCGTCATCGACCCCCCGCACGTCCAGACCATCGTGCAGCACGTCACCCGGGCTATGGGGTGGCCCCCCCGATGATCGGCGCACCACGCCTGTTCCGCGGGGCTCCCCGTGGAACAGGCGCAACCACTTTTCACCCACCAGAGCCGCTTTTCGCCCACCAGAGCACGGCCTGCGAGCGGGTGACGCCGAGCCCGGTACCCCGCGAACGCTGCTCGGCTGTACGGCTGTACGGACCTTTGCCCTCCGTGGAACGGGGTGTCTGCTGGTGGTGATCAACGCATTTCGTCATGCTCCCGCATGTGCGGGTCACTTTCTGAAGTACGCGAAAAGAAATCTGGTCTGTCTCTGGCTCGCCGCGGCTCTTCTCTCGACCGAGGCGCACGCGGCCGAGTGGAAACCGGACGCCTCGCCCCGGCCTCACCATGCGGAGGCTCGTGTCACTGACGTGAAGGTCATTGACAACCGGATGCGCGATCTCATGGTCAGTTCTCCGGCGATGGGAATGTCCATCCCGGTCCGCGTCATTCTTCCCGCGCACTGGAGAGAAAAGCCGACAACCACCTTTCCAGTTGTCTACTTGTTCCACGGCGGCGACGACGACTACACGTCCTGGACACGCGAGACAGACGTGGAAGCGTTGGCGAAAGACTCTGACGTGCTGGTCGTCATGCCGGACGCCGGAAGGAATGGTTACTACAGTGACTGGTTCGCCGGTGCTCCCCGCTGGGAAACCTTTCACACCCGCGAACTCGTGCGGCTCATGGAGGAGAAGTTCCGTGCGAGCCACTCACGAGCCGTCGTGGGACTGTCCATGGGAGGCTTCGGCGCACTCAACTACGCGGCGCACAACCGGGGGATGTTCCGTTACGTGGCCTCAATGAGCTCTTACGTGGATCTGAACGACCCTGCCGTGCGCCTGGAACTCGCCCTTGGTACCGGGAACGAGGGGATCGACATCAAAGATGTCTGGGGCGACCCGGTGAAGAACGACGAAGTCTGGCACGCCCACACCCCTGCTGCAATGCCGCGTGCCTTCCGCGGAATGCACGTCCATCTCTCCGCGGGCAGCGGCCAGCCCGGACCGCTGGACACGGGACGCCCCTCCGATGTTGTGCTGGTGAGCGTGCTGGGCGAGGCACCCCTGTGGGGGCAGATCGAAA
Organism: Streptomyces sp. GbtcB6; assembly: GCF_019091475.1. Lineage (NCBI taxonomy): Bacteria > Bacillati > Actinomycetota > Actinomycetes > Kitasatosporales > Streptomycetaceae > Streptomyces > Streptomyces sp. GbtcB6. The sequence goes on from NZ_JAGXJL010000002.1 coordinate 224,919, forward strand.
GATTCGCGCGGTCGCTCCGCTCTGAGGGCGTCGACGTCACGACGCATCTGTACACGCCGGGGACGCATTCCTGGCCGTACTGGCAGGCGGAGTTGCACAGCATCTGGCCGTCGGTCATGAAGTCGATCGGGGAGTGATTTCATGCGGACAGTGGTGATTTTCGCCGCGGGATCCCGCGGCGACGTCCAGCCCTGCCTGGCACTGGGGCGAGCACTGCTCCGTCGGGGCGACACGGTGAGGATCCTGGCCAGCCTCCGCTATCGGCATCTGATCGCCGAGGCGGGCCTGGATCTTCATCCCCTTCCGGTCGACCCGGTGGAGATCATCGAGTCGGCCGAGGGGCAGGAACTCCTCGCCGGACGAAGGAATCCGGTGGCGTTCATCCGTCGTATGGACCGGGTCCTACGACCCCGCATGATGTCGATGCTTGAGGAGACGCAGGTCGGCGCGAAGGGAGCTGACCTGGTTCTGGCACCAACCTTCAGCTTCCTCGGTCTTCACCTGAGCCAGTACCTCCAGGTCCCGCACGCCGTCATTCACTTCCAGCCGAGCCAGCCCACGAAGGTCTTTCCGCACCCGTTTGCGCCGGCTGCCCGGATGCTGGGTGGCGTGGGCAACCGGCTCAGTTTCGGTGCCGTCGACCTCGGGTCCTGGATGGTGTTCCGGCGGTTCGTCAACGCATGGCGCCGGGAGAGCCTGGGCCTCCCAGCGCTCTCCTTGTCGGCCCCCTTCCGGCAGGTTCGGCAAGCCCCCGTGCTGTGTGCGTTCAGCCCCACTGCCGTGCCGCGGCCGTTCGACTGGGGACCGAACGTCCACGTCACCGGCTTCTGGCACCATGATCGGCCGCTGTGGAACCCCCCGCGGCGACTGCTTGCCTTCCTGTCCGACGGCCCCCCGCCCGTCTACGTCGGATTCGGCAGCATGAGAACCGGCGACCCCGAGGCGACCGACGCCCTCGTACGGACGGCCCTGCGTCGGGCGAACCTGCGTGGAGTGCTGCCGGGGGACCCGGCCACCAGCGAGGACGACATCCTCGTGGTCGGCGACACCCCCCACGACTGGCTGTTTCCCAGGATGGCCGCTGTCGTCCACCACGGCGGAGCCGGCACGACGGCCTCAGCACTGCGCGCCGGAAGACCCTCCCTGATCTGCCCGTTCTTCGGAGACCAGCCCTACTGGGCCGCACGGGTGCACGAACTCGGCGCGGGGCCCGCGCCTCTGCCGATCCGTAAGCTCACCGTTGCCGCCCTCGTCCATCGCCTGCACGCCCTCACCCGGCATGCCCCCTACACCGAGACCGCGCGCCGGCTCGGCCGGGCCCTGGAAGCCGAGGACGGCATCGCCCAGGCCTGTCAGGTCCTGGACCAGCTCGGCAGGGTGGCTTCAAGTTCCCGGTAGGAGCGGGGTATCGGCTATGCCCCAGATCCGGAGGCCGTGTTCGAGTGCGTCCCGGATCACCCCGCTGGTCTTGGCGATGTTGTCGACAGCGTGAACACCGAACGTATCCTCGGGCTGCTGCGGGTGGTGACCGGGTCGCGCAGCCGGTACGACGGGCTGAAGCGGCTGGCGAAGGCGCCGTCAGTGTCGTACTTGCGCGAGCATCCGGCCTGCCTGGACAGGCTGGAGCTGCTGGGGCCGACGGCGAAGTGGCTGGAAGGTGTGCCGCCGGGGAAGGTGGAACACTTCGCCGGGCAGGCGCGGGTGCTGAACGCGGCCGAGGGGCGAGAAGGCCCTGAAGGAGGGCGCGACACCGGCGGCCTGCTCCAGGAACCGGCTCATCCGCTGGAAGAGGTCGTCGAACACGGCGGCGATCGGCTCGACCCAGCCCGGGGAGGGGAGGACCGCTCGTTCCATGAGATGGCCGGGCCGGTGGTGTACGGGCAGAGTCATCGCGGTTCGCCTCCGCGAAACGACGGCGTTCGGGTCTTTTCCATGCTGCGGGTATCCGTGACGGCCCGAGAATCAGGCCAGCCGACGACCGGCTCCAGGCCCCCGCGGGCCGCGGACTTGTCTGATCAGCGGCGCCTCTGATCCCTTTGGGTGGATCCGCTCCACCTCGGCGTTGAAGTCCGGGTGCCCGGGGGTGTCGATGAGGTTGACGGTGACGCCGTCGAGGGGGAACGACACGACGGCGGACTTGATGGTGATGCCGCGCTGCCGTTCCAGGGCCAGCGAGTCGGTCGTGGTACTGCCGTCGTCGACGCTGCCGAGCTCGTCGATGACGCCGGCGGTGTGCAGCAGCCGTTCGGTCAGACTGGTCTTACCTGCGTCGACATGCGCGAGAATTCCGAGATTGAGCAGATGCACTGGGCGTGATGTCCTTCGGCATGGGTGGGATTCCTTCCTCGGTGGACATGCACGCAGCGCGCATCGGTGGTCCTCTCTCGGTGACGTCGGGTGAGGAGCAGTGCAGCAGGACGGCCCGGGCGGCGGCAATGGATTAACGCTCAACAAAAGCCCTGCCGCAGCGCTCGCCGCCTCCAAGGCGCGGTCATAGAGTTACCTACATCACGCCCATATGACTCATACACCCCGTTTTCCCTCGCTCCTGCCCGCACGGTCTGGAGGCCACATGACCCACATCAAGGTGACGGTGGACGGCACGCCCTACGAGGACGAGGTGGCACCCCGTCTGCTGCTGGCCCACTACCTGCGCGACGTTCTGGGCCTGACCGGCACCCCGATCGGCTGCGACACCTCGAACTGCGGCGCGTGCACGGTCGACCTGGACGGGGCGACCGTCAAGAGCTGCTCGGTACTGGCCGTACAGGCGGACGGCGGCACGGTGACCACCGTCCAGGGACTGGCCGAGGACGGGGAATGGACGGCGCTCCAGCACGCGTTCCACGAGTGGCACGCACTGCAGTGCGGCTACTGCACCCCCGGGATGATCATGGCCGCGCGGGATCTGCTGCGCGAGAACCCGCACCCCACCTCCGACGAGGTCCGGGAGGCCCTGGAGGGCAATCTGTGCCGGTGCACCGGCTACCAGAACATCGTCCGCGCGGTGCTCGCCGCCTCCGGGCAACAGGTACCCGAGGAGGCCACGGCATGACCGACCAGGCCGTGAAAGCCGCAGCACACGAGATCGGCCGCTCCCGGCTGCGCAAGGAGGACGCCCGGCTGATCACCGGCCAGACCAACTGGACCGACAACATCCAGGTCGCCGGACTGCTCCACCTGGCCGTCCTGCGCAGCCCGATGGCGCACGCCCGCCTCAGCCGCGTCGACGTCTCCCCCGCCCTCGAACGCCCCGGGGTCATCGCCGCGTTCACCGGCGCCGACCTCGCCGAAGGCCTGGGCTCGCTCCCCTGCGCCTGGCCGGTGACCGAGGACATCGTGCTGCCCGACCACCCGCCGATCGCCGTCGACGAGGTCCGGCACGCCGGCGACCCGGTGGCCGTCGTGGTGGCCCGCGACCGGTACGCCGCCGCCGACGCGCTGGAGGCGGTCGAGGTCGAGTACGACCCGCTGCCCCCGGTCCTCGACCTGGAGGCCGCGCTGGCCGACGACGCCCCGCTCGTCCACTCCGACAAGGGCACCAACCGCTGCTACACCTGGCCGCTGGCCACCGGCGAGAGCTTCGAGTCCGCACGGCAGCGCGCCGACGTGACGCTCAAGCGCCGCTACCACCAGCAGCGGCTGATCCCCAACGCCATGGAGCCGCGCGCGGTCGTGGTCACCCCGATCGCCGCCTCCGGCGAGTACACCGTCTACTCGGCGACCCAGATCCCGCACATCCTGCGGATCATGCTGGCGACCGTCACCGGCATCCCCGAGCACAAGCTCCGGGTGATCGCCCCGGACGTGGGCGGCGGCTTCGGCTCCAAGCTCCAGGTGTACGGCGAGGAGGCCGTCGCGCTCGCCGTCGCCCGCAGGCTCGGCCGCCCGGTGAAGTGGACGGAGTCCCGCTCCGAGGGCTACCTCGCCACCCACCACGGCCGCGGCATGATCCAGGACATCGAGGTCGCCGCCACCCGCGAGGGCAGGCTGCTCGGCCTGAAGGTGGACCTGACCGCCGACATGGGCGCCTACCTGATGCTGGTCACCCCCGGCATCCCGATCCTCGGCGCCTTCATGTACCCGGCGATCTACAAGATGGACGCGTACGAGTTCAACTGCACCGGCGTCTTCACCACCCGCACCCCCACCGACGCCTACCGCGGCGCCGGACGCCCCGAGGCGACCTTCGCCATCGAGCGGATCATGGACGAGCTGGCCGCCGAACTCGGCCTGGATCCCGTGGAGTTGCGGCGCCGGAACTGGATCCGGCACGAGGAGTTCCCGTACACCTCGATCGCCGGGCTGACGTACGACACCGGCAACTACGAGGCGGCCACCGAGAAGGCCCTCGCCCTGTTCGGGTACGACGAGCTGCGCGCCGAGCAGCAGCAGCGCAACGAACGCGGCGACACCGTGCGCCTCGGCATCGGCGTGTCGACGTACACCGAGATGTGCGGGCTGGCGCCGAGCCGGGTGCTGCGCGACCTCAGGTACGCGGCCGGCGGCTGGGAGGCGGCGAGCATCCGCATGCTGCCCACCGGCAAGGTCGAGGTGGTGACCGGCACCAGTCCGCACGGGCAGGGTCACGAGACCTGCTGGAGCCAGATCGCGGCCGACGTGCTCGGCGTGCCGTTCGAGGACGTCGAGGTGGTGCACGGCGACACCCGGTCCTCTCCGCAGGGCATGGACACCTACGGCTCGCGGTCGCTGTCCGTCGGCGGCGAGGCCGTGCACCGGGCGGCGACGAAGGTGGTCGAGAAGGCGCGGAAGGTCGCCGCGCACCTGCTGGAGGCCAGCGAGCAGGACCTGGATTTCACGGACGGCGTGTTCGCCGTGAAGGGCTCGCCGGAGGCGCGGAAGACCATCCAGGAGATCGCCTTCGAGACGTTCACCGGCCACGACCTGCCCGACGGCGTGGAACCGTCCATCAACGCCGAGACGGTGGTCGACCCGGAGAACTTCTCCTACCCGCACGGCACCCACCTGTGCGCGGTCGAGGTCGACACGGAGACCGGGCGGACCCGGATCAGGTCGTACGTCTGCGTGGACGACGTCGGCCATGTCGTCAACCCGATGATCGTCGAGGGCCAGGTGCACGGCGGTCTCGCGCAGGGCATCGCGCAGGCGCTGTACGAGGAGGCCGTCTACGACGACGAGGGCAACCTCGTCTCCGGGACCATGGCCGACTATCTCGTGCCGTCGGCGGCCGACCTGCCGGACTTCGTCACCGACCGGACGGAGACCCCGGCGGCCTCGAACGCCATGGGGGTGAAGGGGGTCGGCGAGGCCGGGACGATCGCGTCGACGCCCGCGGTGGTCAACGCCGTGGTGGACGCGCTGCGTCCGCTGGGCGTGACGGACGTACGGATGCCGTGCACCCCCGAGCGGGTGTGGCGAGCGGTGAAGGAGGCGTCGGCATGATTCCCCCGGCATTCGAGTACGCCCGCCCGACGAGCGTCGGCGAGGCGGTGCGCACGCTCGCCGACGCCGGCGAGGAGGCGAAGGTGCTGGCCGGCGGGCAGAGCCTGCTGCCGCTGCTGCGGCTGCGGCTCGCCTTCCCGGAGCTGGTCGTGGACGTCGGCCGGATCCCGGAGCTGCGCGGGGTGCGCGAGGACGGCGGCACGCTCGTCATCGGCGCGCTCACCACGCACCACGACGTCATCCGCGACCCGTTGGTACGGCGGCACGCCGGGCTGCTGGCGGAGGCCACGGCCACCGTGGCCGACCCCGCCGTACGGCACCGGGGCACCCTCGGCGGCTCCCTCGCGCACGCCGACCCGGCCGGGGACCTGCCCGCCGTGGCGCTCGCCCTCGACGCCGAACTGGTCGTCGCGGGCCCGGGCGGCCGGCGCGTGATCCCGGCCCGGGAGTTCTTCGTGGACTACCTGCAGTCGGCGCTCGCCCCCGACGAACTGCTGGTGGAGGTGCGGATCCCGAAGACCGACGGCTGGGGCTTCCACTACGAGAAGTTCCAGCGGGTCGCGCAGGCCTGGGCGATCGTCGGGGTCGCCGCGCTGGTGCGGCGCGCCGACGGGCACATCGCCGAGGCGCGCATCGGGCTCACCAACATGGGCTCCACCCCGCTGCGGGCCACCGCGGCCGAGCAGGCGCTGTCCGGTGCCGACGGCCCGCAGGCCGTGGCCCGGGCCGCCGAGGCCGCCGCCGAGGGCACTCGGCCCTCCCAGGACCTGTCGGCCTCGCCCGAGTACCGGGAGCACCTCGCACGGGTGCTGACCAGGCGGGCCGTGCTGGCCGCCGGCGGAACGGGGTGAGCGCCGATTCCCCCGATGGACGACCCTGAGCAGGTGGGGGCCCGCCTGGCGGAGACGGGGTACCTCGTCGACGAAGGGCTGTCCGTCACCTGCTTCCTGGCCCTGAGACTGCACCGGCCGCTGTTCTGCGAGGGTGACGCCGGCGTGGGCAAGACCGCGCTCGCCGCCGCCCTCGCCGAGGCGCTGGGCGCACCGCTGATCCGGCTCCAGTGCCACGAGGGCATCGACGCCTCCCAGGCCCTGTACGACTGGGACTTCCCCCGTCAGCTGCTGCACCTGAGAGCCGCCGAGGCGGCGGGTGTGCAGGACGCGGACCGGCTGGAGAGCGAGCTGTACGACCGGCGCTTCCTGATCGCCCGGCCGCTGCTGCTGGCGCTCCAGCAGCACCCGTCGGTCCTGCTGGTCGACGAGATCGACCGGGCCGACGACGAGTTCGAGGCGTTCCTGCTTGAGCTGCTGTCCGAGTACTCGGTCACCATCCCCGAGCTGGGCACACTGCGGGCCGAGGTGCCGCCGGTGGTGGTCCTGACCTCGAACCGGACCCGCGAGGTGCACGACGCGCTGAAGCGGCGCTGCCTCTACCACTGGTTCGACCACCCGTCCTTCGCCCGCGAACTGGCCATCGTGCGCAGCCGGTTGCCGCAGGTGTCGGCCCGGCTGGCCGAGCAGGTCACCGCGCTGGTGCAGGCGCTGCGCGGCACGGACCTGGTCAAACCGCCAGGGGTGGCCGAGACGCTGGACTGGGCGGAGGCGCTGGACGCGCTGGGGGCGAGCGAGGTGGACGCGGAACTGGCCGTGGCGACGCTGGGTTCGGTGCTGAAGTACCGGGAGGACACCGAGCGGGCCCGGGGGCTCGACCTCTCGGCGGTCCTCGCGGCCCGGGGCGGGTGACCGGGCATGGGCGCGTCGCCACCGAGGACGGCCGGGGTGCCGGCGGATGCCGTACTGCTCGGTTTCGTACGGGCGTTGCGGGCGGCTGGGGTGGACGCGAGCGCCGAGCGCGGGTACGCGTTCCTGCGCGCCGTGGCCGCGCTGCGGCCGGGGATGCGCCCGGACGTGTACTGGGCGGGGCGGGCGACGCTGTGCGGCGGCCATGACGACCTGGAGCGGTACGAGCGGGTGTTCGCCGCGTACTTCGGAGCGGCCTGCGCACCCGCCCGGCAGCCGGTGCGCACCGCTCCGCCGCCGCGGCTGCGGCTCGTCGTGCGGGAGGCGGCCGGGGCACCCGGTGCCCGTGGCGAGAGCGAGCCGCCGGGCCCGCCCACCGCCGCCCTCGCCAGCTCCGCCGAGGTGCTGCGGCACCGTGACGTCACCGAGCTGGACCCCGCCGAGCGGGCCCAACTGCGCCGTCTGCTGGCCGCGTTCACGCTGGAGGGGCAGACCCGGCGCTCGGCGCGGCGGCGGCCCGCCCGGCGCGGGGAGGTCGACCCGCGCCGCACGGTACGGGAGTTGCTGCGGCGCGGCGGGGAACCGGCACTGCTGCGGCGGCATGCGCGGGTGGCGCGGCCGCGCCGGGTGGTGCTGCTCGTCGACGTGAGCGGCTCGATGGGGCCGTACGCCGACGCGCTGCTGCGGTTCGCGCACGCGGCGGTGCGCGCGGGCCGCACGGAGGTGTTCACCGTCGGCACCCGGCTGACCCGGGTGACCCGCGAACTGTCGCACCGGGACCCCGATCTGGCGATGGCGGAGGTCGCGGCGGCCGTGCCCGACTGGCGCGGCGGCACCCGCCTCGGCGAGCTGCTGCGCGAGTTCCTGAACCGGTGGGGGCAGCGCGGCATGGCGCGGGGCGCGATCGTGGTCCTGCTCTCGGACGGCTGGGAGCGCGGCGATCCGGAGCTGCTCGGGCAGCAGATGCGCCGGCTGCACGGCCTGGCGCACCAGGTGGTGTGGGCGAACCCGCGCAAGGCGCGGCCCGGTTACGCGCCGCTGGCGGCCGGGATGGCGGCGGCGCTGCCCAGCGTCGACGCCTTCGTGGCGGGGCACAGCCTGGCGGCCCTTGAGCGGCTCGCGGCGGTGGTCCGCGGGGCGCGGGCCGGTGTCGCGCCGGGGAAGGGAGCGGATGGTGCGTGAGATTCTGCCGACGCTGGCCGGCTGGCACGCGGCCGGGGTCCCGTTCGGTCTCGCCACGGTGGTCGCGGTCAGCCGCAGCGCGCCGCGCGGACCCGGTGCGGCCATGGCCGTGGGGCCGGACGACGAGGTGGTGGGCAGCGTGTCCGGCGGCTGTGTCGAGGGGGCCGTCTTCGAACTGGCGCAGGAGGTCGTCGCGACCGGCGAGCCGTCGTTGCAGACCTTCGGCTACAGCGACGAGGACGCGTTCGCGGTCGGGCTGACCTGCGGAGGCGAGATCACCCTGCTGGTCCGGCCGGTGACCGCCGGCTCCGACCCGGCGTTCGGCGCGGTCGCCGGTTCGGTCGCCGCGGGCGAGCCGGTGACCATGGCCACGGTGGTGGACGGACCCGCATCGCAGGGGGCCACGCTCGCCGTCTGGCCGGACCGGGCGGCCGGCAGCCTCGGCGCGGGCGGCCTGGACGTCGCCGTCACCGCGGACGCGCGCGGTGAACTCGCGCTCGGCGCCTCGGTGCTGAGGCACTACGGCCCGCACGGCGAGCGCCGCGAGGACACGGTCACCGTGTTTCTCCAGTCGTTCGCGCCACCGCCCCGGATGCTGGTGTTCGGCGCCATCGACTACGCGGCCGCGGTGGCCCGCATCGGAGACTTCCTCGGCTACCGGGTCACCGTCTGCGACGCCCGCCCGGTCTTCGCCACGCCCAAACGCTTCCCGGCCGCCGTCGAGGTCGTCGTCGACTGGCCGCACCGCTACCTGAGCGGCACGGACACCGACGAGCGCACGGTGATCTGCGTCCTCACCCACGATCCGAAGTTCGACGTGCCGCTGCTGGAGGAGGCGCTGCGCCGGCCTGCCGCCTACATCGGGGCGATGGGCAGCCGCAGGACCCACGAGGAGCGGCGCGCGCGGCTGGCCGGGGCCGGTCTCACCGAGGCCGAACTGTCCCGGCTGCGCTCGCCGCTGGGCCTCGACCTCGGCGCCCGTACCCCCGAGGAGGTCGCCGTGTCCGTCGCCGCCGAGATCGTGGCCCTGCGCTGGGGCGGCAGCGGTGCGCCCCTGGCCACGACCACCGGCGCCATCCACGCACCCGCCGTCCGCTGACCGCCAGGAGGAGTGAGTCATGGAACTGCGCCACGAGTTCACCGTCCCCGTCCCGGTCGACGACGCCTGGCACGCGCTCCTCGACATCGAACGGGTCGCGCCGTGCCTGCCGGGCGCGGTGGTCGAGGACTACGACGGCAGGACGGTGAGGGGCTCGGTGAAGGTCAGGGTCGGCCCGGTCACGGTGACCTACCGGGGCACGGCGGTCTTCGAGGAGCAGGACGGGTCGGCGCACCGGATGGTGCTGGTGGCGAGCGGCCGGGAGACCCGCGGGCAGGGCACGGCCCGGGCGACGGTCACCGCGACGCTCGCCGAACGCGACGGCGGTACGGCGGTGTCGGTCCGCACCGACCTCACGGTGACCGGCCGCCCCGCGCAGTTCGGGCGCGGGGTCCTGTCGGAGGTCGGCGACCGGCTGGTGGGGCAGTTCGCGGACTGTCTGGCGGCCCGGCTGGCCGAGCGGCCGCCCGCCTCCGGCGGCGAACCGGAGCCGCCGGGCGAGGACTTCGGGGACGCCGTACCGGCACAGCCGCTCGACCTGCTGCGTACGGCCGGGGTGCCGGTGGCCAAGCGGGCCGCCGCGGTGGCCGCCGTGCTCGCCGTGCTCACGGTGGCGGCGGCACGGCTGCGCCGGCGGCATCGCGCCCGGCACCGATGACGTGTTCCGTCCGCCGAACACTATGAACACAACGCCCTAGCCATGGTTCCGGTCCCGGCCCGCTCCCTAGCATCGCCGCGGACGGCGCGAAGGAGCGCCGCCGAGGACAGGGAGCCGCGCCTTGGACAGGTCGAGAACCCCCGTACGCGTCCGCCGGACCAGCCGCCACCGGCGTACCGGACTGCTCGCCTCGCTGGCGGCGGCCCTCACCGCCGCCTTCGCCGGAGCCCCTCCCGCACAGGCGGAGACACCACCACCGCCGGCCGCCGTCTCCTGCCCGGCGGAACTCGACGGCAAAGCCACCTGTTACACCGGCCAGGACGCGCACGGCGCCTACTACGCCATCGCCGTCCCCGAGCACTGGAACGGCTCCCTGGTCGTGCACGCCCACGGCGGCCCCGACCTCGGCACCGGCTCGGACCCGGCGCGCAGCGTCGACGACCTGGCCCGCTGGTCGGTGATGGTGAAGGAGGGGTACGCCTGGGCGGGTTCGTCGTACCGCAGGGGCGGTTACGGCACCCGCATGGCCGCCGAGGACACCGAGAACGTGCGCCGGCTGTTCGTCGCGAACTTCGGGAAGCCGCGGCGGACGTATGTGCACGGCCAGTCCTGGGGCGGGGACGTCGCCGCCAAGGTCGTCGAGGTGTACGGCCGCCGGGGCGGACCGTACGACGGGGCGCTGCTCACCAGCGGTGTCCTCGGCGGCGGGTCCCGCGGGTACGACTACCGCGTCGACCTCCGCGTCGTCTACCAGTACTACTGCCGCAACATGCCCCGGCCGACCGAACCCCAGTACCCGCTGTGGCAGGGCCTGCGCGCGGACTCGACGCTGACGACGGCCGGACTGCGCGCCCGGCTCCAGGAGTGCACGGGCTACGCCTCGGCCCCGCAGGAGCGCACCGCCCTCCAGCAGCGCAACCTCGACGACATCCTCGCCGTCACCGGTGTCCCCGAGCGCACCCTGGAGTCGCATCTGCGGTTCGCGGTCTTCACGTTCCGGGACATCGTGCACGACCGGCTCGGCGACCGTAACCCGTTCTCGAACCAGGGCGTTCGGTACTCCGGGTCGCACGACGACGAGGCGCTCAACGCCGGGGTCGAGCGGTTCGGCGCCGACCCGACGGCGGTACGCGACCTGTCCTACGACAGTGATCTCACCGGCAAGGTGTCGATCCCGGTGCTCACAATGCACGCGATCGACGATCCGACGGCGTTCGTGGAGCACGAGGCGGCCTACCGGGCCACCCTGCGCGGCGCGCACCGGGACCGCTACCTCGTGCAGACGTTCACCCACGAGTCCGAGCACAGTGCGCTGAGCGACGCGGAGTACGCCGACTCGATCGCGGCACTGGACGGTTGGGTGCGCACGGGCCGGAAGCCGACGCCCGGCACGATCGCGGACTCGTGCGCCGCGTTCGACCGGACCTATGCCACGGGCTGCTTCTACGACCCGGAGTTCCGCCCCGCCTCCTACGCCTCCCGGGTCCGGCCACGGCCGGGCGGGCTGCACTGGCCCGCCATGACGGCGGCGCAGGAGAAGCGGTGGAGCGGGATCGACGGGGTCGGGATCGCACCCTGACGGGTCTCCCGGAGATCATCCGTGCGTCCTGTCACGGCGCCGGCCGGCGCGGCGGCAGCCGGTGGAGTGTCACCTCGGTGAGGGCGCCGTCGGCGACGGTCGCGGTGAGGTAGGTGCAGTGGGGCTGGCGGCGGCGGTCGGTCGGAGAGCCGGGGTTGAGCAGCCGCAGGCCGCCCGGGGCCGTGCTGTCCCACGGGATGTGGCTGTGCCCGAAGACCAGGACGTCCAGGTCCGGGAAGCGGGCGGCGCAGCGGGCCTCGCGGCCCTGAGCGGGGCCGGTCTCGTGGATCACCCCGAAGCGCAGGCCGCCCAGGTCGGCATGGGCGACCTCGGGGAGCCGGGCGCGCAGGCCGGGGCCGTCGTTGTTGCCGTACACCCCGATGAGGCGGCGGCTTCGGCTCTCGAGCAGGTCGAGGGTGGCCTCGTCGACCCAGTCGCCGGCGTGCAGCACGACGTCCGCGCGCGGGAGCTCGGCGAGGAGCTGGTCGGGGAGCCGCCTGGCGCGCAGCGGGAGGTGCGTGTCGGAGGTCAGGAGCAGGCGCACCCGGCCAGCGTAGGCCAAGGGCCCCCGTCGAGGTCTTCAGTCCAGACTTAACAGTCCCGACTGGACAGTTCCGGCTGACGGTTCTACGGTGGGCGCATGGCAGAGATCTCCGATTCCGCGACCCGCGCGGCACGCGACCTGCGCGTGATGTTCAGCAGGATGCGCCGCCGTATCCGCGAGGTCGCCCAGGACGCGGACCTCACCCCGTCCCAGGAGTCGGCCCTCACCCTGGTGTCGAAGCACGGCGCGGCCACGGCCAGTGCGCTGGCCTCCGCCGAAGGGGTGCGCCCGCAGTCGATGGCGGCCACGCTGGCCGCGCTCGACCAGCAGGGGCTGATCCGCCGCAGCCCCGACCCGACCGACGGCCGTCGCCAGCTGGTCACCCTGACCGAGGCCGGCCAGGCCCGTGTCGAGGGCAACCGGCAGGCGCGCGACGAGTGGCTGGCCCGCGCCTTCCAGGACCGGTACACCGAGGACGAGCGGCGGGCCCTGCTCACCGCGATCGAGCTGCTGGAACGGCTGTCCCGCCCGTGATACCGAGGCTCACCGCAGGCACCCGCGAGGACACCCGCCCGGCCCCCGCCGGATTCGACCGGCGGCTGATCGCGCCGATGGTCCTGGGTTCCGTACTCAACCCGATCAACTCCTCGATGATCGCGGTGGCCCTGGTGCCGATCGGCATCGCCTTCGGGGCCCCGCCCGCCGAGACGGTGTGGCTGGTGACCGCGCTGTACCTGGCGACCGCCGTGGGGCAGCCGGTGATCGGCCGGCTCGTGGACATGTACGGGCCGCGCCGGCTCTACCTCGCCGGTACGGGCCTGGTGGGCGTCGCCGGGCTGATGGGTGCGCTGGCGCCCTCGCTGGGCGTGCTGATCGCGGCGCGGGTGCTGCTCGGCTTCGGCACCTCGGCGGCCTATCCGGCGGCGATGCGGCTGACCCGCAGCGAGGCCGAGCGCACCGGGCAGGACAGCCCGGCCGGGGTGCTGACCGCGCTCGCCGTGTCCGCCCAGACCGTGTCCGTGATCGGCCCGACCCTGGGCGGGATTCTGATCGGCGCCGGCGGCTGGCACCTGGTGTTCACCGTCAACGTGCCGCTCTCCGCCGCCTGCCTGGTCCTCGGCGTGAGGTGGCTGCCGAGGACCGCGACCTCCCGGCACCGGCAGCGCATGGACCTGGCCGGCATGGCCCTGTTCGCCGTCCTGCTGGTCTCGCTGATGCTGTTCCTGATGAGCCCGCGGCCGGACCGCTGGTACCTGCCGGCGCTGACCGCGGTCGCGGCCGCCGTCTTCGCCGCCCGGGAGCTGCGGGTGCCCGACCCGTTCGTCGACCTGCGGGTCCTCGGCGGCAACGGCCCGCTCATCGTCACGTATGTGCGCCAGTTCCTCGCGTACACCACCTCGTACGCCTTCCTGTACGGCTACACGCAGTGGCTGGAGCAGGGCCGCGGACTCGGCGCCTCCACCGCCGGGCTCGCGCTGCTGCCGCTGTCGGTCGCCGCGCTCGTCACCGCCACGCTCACCGGACGCCGGGAGGCCGTCCGCTCCAAGCTGGTGATCGGCTCCGTACTGCAGATCGCGGGCTGCGCGGCCCTGCTGCTGGTCGGCGCCGGCAGCCCGGTCTGGCTGCTGCTGGCGGTCGGCGCGCTGCTCGGCGTACCGCAGGGGCTGCTCGGACTCGCCGCGCAGACCGCGCTGTACCGGCAGGCCGACCCGGAGCGGATCGGTTCCGCCGCCGGACTGCTGCGCACCTTCATGTACCTCGGCGCGCTGGGTGCCTCCGCCGCCACCGCGGCGTTCTACCCGCACCGCGCCGACACGGGCGGGCTGCACGGCCTGGCCCTGTTCATGCTCGCCGGCTCGGCACTGCTGCTGGCGATCACCCTGCCGGACCGCTCGCTGGCCCGGCTCACCCCCCAACCCCGTCAAGCCCCCCGAAAGGCCTGATCCACCCCATGTCTCTGAGCACGCTCGACCCGCGCACCGCCCTTGTCGTCATCGACCTCCAGCAGGGCATCGTGGGCATGCCCACCCAGCCGCACACCGGCCCCGAGGTGGTGGCCCGCACGGTGGAGCTCGCCGACGCCTTCCGCGCCCGGGACCTGCCCGTGGTCCTGGTCCGGGTCTCCTTCGCCGCCGACTTCGCCGACGCCGTCCCGGGCCGCACCGAGCGCCAGGCGCGCGGCCTCGCCTTCCCGGAGGGCTGGGACGTCGTCGTCGACGAGCTCGCCGGCCGCGACGGCGACATCCACGTCACCAAGCACAACTGGAGCGCCTTCCACGGCACCGGCCTGGACGTCCAGCTGCGCCGCCGGGGCGTCACCCAGATCGTGCTGACCGGCATCGCCACCAGCATCGGCGTGGAGTCCACCGCCCGCGACGCCTACGCGCACGGCTACCACGTGACGCTGGCCACGGACGCCATGGCCGACGCCGACGCCGAGGCGCACCGGGGCAGCGTCGAGCGGATCTTCCCGCGGCTCGGCGAGTCCGGCAGCACGGCGGAGGTCCTGGAGCTCCTCGCCAAGACCCATGGCTGAGACCGCAACCCTGACCACGACCGGCACCACGGCTCGGGCCACGGCCGAGACCGCCGCTGAGCAGGCCTTTTGACGCACGGATAACGCTTCACAACCCGGTCTTACCCGAAGGCGGGATCCGCCCGAGGACAGGGCCGGGTTAGCATTCGCCCACATGTAGATGCCGTCCAGGCAAATGGGCGGCTTATCCCAGGGGGCTAGGAAGCCGGATGCCGGTCAAAGTCAGTGTTGTCGTCCCTGTGTACAACCCGGGGCCCTATATCGAGGACTGCATCGCCTCGGTGCTGCGGCAGTCGCTGCCGAGCGACGAGTACGAAGTGATCTTCGTGGACGACGGGTCCAGCGACGAGACACCGGCCCGGCTCGACGCCGTCGCCGCCGAGCACCCGCACGTGCACGTCATCCACCAGGAGCCCTCCGGCTGGTCCGGCAAGCCCCGCAACGTGGGCATCGCCGCCTCCAAGGGCGAGTTCGTGATGTTCGTCGACAACGACGACTTCCTGGGCGACGAGGCCCTGGAGCGGATGTACAACTACGGCGTCGAGAACGAGGCCGACCTGATCATCGGCAAGATGGCCGGCAAGGGCCGCCCGGTGCCGGTGGAGCTGTTCCGCCGCAACCACCCGCGGGCCACCGTCGAGAACGCCCCGCTGATGGACAGCCTGACCCCGCACAAGATGCTGCGCCGGTCCTTCCTGGACCGCATCGGGCTGCGCTTCCCCGAGGGCCGCAGGCGGCTGGAGGACCACGTCTTCGTCGCCGAGGCGTACCTGCGCGCGTCGAACATCTCCGTGCTCAGCGACTACGTCTGCTACTACCACCTCAAGCGCGACGACGCCTCCAACGCCGGCTTCCAGCGCTTCGACCCGGTCGGCTACTTCGCGAACCTCCGTGAGGCCCTCGACGTCGTCGAGCGCTACACCGAGCCCGGCCACCGGCGCGACCTCATGTTCCGCCGCTGGCTGCGCAGCGAGATGGGCGAGCGGCTGCGCGGCAACCGGTTCCTGAAGCTGCCGGACGACTACCGCAGGGAGCTCTTCGACGAGATCCACAAGGTGATCGCCGAGCGCATGGGCCCCTCCGTGTTCGCCCTGCTGGAGCCGGCCCACCGAGTGGTCACCGAGCTGGCCGGCGCCGGCCGCTACGAGGACGTGCTCGCCGTCGCCGAGTGGGAGGCGGCCATCGCCCCCTCGACGGCCGCGCAGGGCGTCACCTGGGACGGCGACGCCCTGAAGATCGAGTTCAGCGCCGAGTACGCCGTCGACGGTGCGCCCAAGACCTACCCGGCCGACACCTCGGGCGCCGAGCCCGAGGGCCCGGCCGCCACGGCCGCGGACGCGATCGCCCGGCTGGAGCGCGGCACCGCCGCCCGCTTCGCGAGGGCCAGGGTCGACCTGATGATGCGCGAGCGCGAGACGCACGCCCAGTTCTTCCAGCCGGTCGAGATCACCCGCGAGACGCTGCCCGTGGAGGGCGAGCCGGACCGCGTCCGCCTGGTCGTGAAGGCCACCGCCACCGTGGGCCCGGCCACCGCGGCCAGCGGTACCCCGCTGCCGCCCGGGCTGTGGGACGCGTTCGTGCGCCTGACGATCGGCGGCTGGACGCGCGAGCACCGGCTGTTCCCGGTGTCCAAGGACCCGCTCCCCGCGCTGCCCGTCCCCGGTGTCGTCGGCGGCCACCGGGTGCTGCCGTACTGGACGGTCAAGAACAACTTCGCCCTGGACATCGACCAGGCGGGCAAGCGGCTGGGCTTCGGCGAGTTCCGGCCCGAGGACTTCACCGCCGCCGGGCCCGGGCGCCGCGCGGCGCCCCCCCCCCCCCCCGCCGGCGACGACAGGGCGGGGGGCCGCCGGCCCGGCCCGAACCCCCCCGCCGAGGTGCTGGAGGTGCCGGCCACGCTGTCGCCCGCCGAGGGCGGCGGAGCCGTGCTGGACGCCCCGCTGCCGGTGCGGTCGCTGCAGCAGGGCGGCTGGCGGATCGCCCTGTGCCTGGTCGCGGACGCCGCCGAGCCGCGCTTCTTCACGCTGCCGCTCGTCGTCCGCAACTCCCCCGAGGGCCTGAAGATCGCCAAGCCGGCTCCGAAGAAGGCCAAGGCCGCCGCCGCGCCCCGGCCGAAGGCCCGGCCTGGCGTCGCCCGCCGACTGGCCCGCAAGCTCCCGCTGCCGGTGCGCCGCGCGCTGGTCAGGGCCCTGGGCAGGGGCAGGAAGCCCGCACGACAGGAAGGCAAGTAAGAACCGTGCGACCGCTGAGCATCGAAGGCGCCTGGGTCCAGGAGCCCAAGCTCTTCCCCGACGACCGGGGCAGCTTCCACGAGTGGTTCAGGGCCGGGGAGTTCCGTGAGGCCCTCGGCTACGACCTCGACCTCGCGCAGGCCAACTGCTCGGTCTCCCGGCGGGGCGTGCTGCGTGGCATCCACTTCGCCGATGTGCCGCCGAGCCAGTCCAAGTACGTCAAGTGCGTGCGCGGGGCCGTGCTGGACGTGATCGTGGACATCCGGGTGGGCTCCCCCACCTTCGGCCGCTGGGAGGCGGTCCGGCTGGACGACGCGAACCAGCACGCCGTGTTCCTCGCGGAGGGCCTCGGCCACTCGTTCATGGCGCTGACCGACGACGCCACCGTGGTGTACCTGTGCTCGGCCGGGTACGCGCCGGGCCGCGAGCACGGCATCGACCCGCTCGACCCCGAGCTGGGCATCGAGTGGCCCGAGGGCCTGGAGCCGGTGCTGTCGGAGAAGGACGCCGAGGCGCCGTCGCTGGCCGAGGCCATGGCGTCCGGGCTGCTGCCGTCGTACGCGGACTGCGTGGCCTACTACGAGCAGTTGCGCGGCTGACCGCGCCGGGGAGCCGGGCCGTGGCCCGGCTCCCCGGTGGGCTGTGCGGTGTCAGGACTTCGCGTAGCGCTGCTTCAGCGCGCTCCGCTTGTTGCTGCCCTCGGCATTCCGGCCTTTTTCGATGATCACCAGGTTGTGGTAGAAGTGCACGCCGACCACATTGAGGTCCGTGTACGTCGGCTGGTAGTTCTCGGTCACGAATTCTTCGTAATTCAGCCCGTCCGTCAGTCGCTTCAGCATCCCCATACTGGTGTGCGCGGCGTCGAGGTCCTCGCTGCCCTGCCATTCGGGCCAGTACGACGACTGCGTGTCCTCGACGATGTAGATGCCACCGTCCTTGAGACGCGGGAAGAGCGTGGCGAAGGTCGTAAGCACATGCGGACTGCGGTGGCTTCCGTCGTCGATGATGACGTCCAGCTCACCGATCTTGTCGACGATCGAGTTCAGCGACGACGGGTCGGACTGGTCACCGATGAACGTCGTGATGCGGTCCTCGTCGACAAATGACTTGTCCTGGATGTCCATTCCGAAAATCTGCGCCTTCGGGAAGAACTGCTTCCACATCCGCAGGGAAGCACCGCCCTGACCTGCCCTGTTGTAGCCGCCAATGCCGATTTCCAGCAGGTTGAAGGACTCGTTCCTCAGGTGTCCGAGGTGGCGCTGGTAGTGCTGGGTGTAGCGGTGTATTCCCCACTTGTCGGTCTTGAAGTGCTGAGCGAGTTTGTTGAGATCGCCGGAGATCGCGTCGAGCCCCGTCGGCTTTGCAGGCTTGGCCGGCTGGGCCGACCGGGCGGACAGCCTCCGCTTCAGTCGTCGCAGGTTCCGCACATTCTTCTCACCCAGCACGGACTTCACGGTGGCTCGCATCGACATCGCGGGACAAATCCTTTCCCTACCCGGCCCACAAGACATTCAAAGCATCATCGTAGTGACGTGGGGCAGTCCACAAGGGGCGAACACGACGGCCCGTGAAAAAGACCGGCGGGCTCCGGTATTTCCATACGCCGCAGGGCGGCCGACACGCTCGGTGAGCCGTCGGCCGCCCTGCGGCGCGTTGGTGCGAAGTGCCTTATGCGGACATCTCCTTGCGGATGAGCGGCAGCCCCTCCGCGAGGGCCTGCCGCCAGTCCCGCAGCGGTTCCAGACCGGCCTCGGCCCACCGGTCGTGCCCGAGGGCGCTGTAGGCGGGGCGGGGTGCCGGGCGGACGAACGCCTCGCTGGTGGTGGGGCGTACCCGCTCGGGGTCGGCGCCGAGCAGGCGGAACACCTCCCGGGCCAGCTCGCACCAGGTGGCCGCACCGGAGTTGGTGCCGTGGAAGACGCCGTGCGCGCGCCCGTCCCGGCCGAGGCGGGGGCCGAGGTCGGCGATCCGGGCGGCCAGGTCGGCGCTCCAGGTGGGCTGTCCGCGCTGGTCGTCGACGACGTCGAGGGTGTCCCTGCGGGACTCCAGCTCGATCATCGTTCGCACGAAGTTCTTACCGTGCGTGCCGTACAGCCAGGCCGTGCGGACCACCGCGCTCGCGCCCGGGAGTTCCTCCAGGACGGCCCGCTCGCCCGCGAGCTTGGTGCGCCCGTAGGCGGTGCGCGGGGCGGTGGGGTGGTCCTCGGGGTACGGGCTGGTGCGGGCCTCGCCGTCGAAGACGTAGTCGGTCGAGACGTGTACGAGGCGGGCGCCGTGCCGGGCGGCGGCGCGGGCCAGCAGGCGCGGTCCCTCGCCGTTGATCAGCAGGGCCCGCTCCTCGTCGGTCTCGGCGTCGTCGACGGCCGTGTACGCGGCGCAGTTCACCACCAGGTCGGGCCGGTGCCCGGCGAGCGCCGACGCCACCGAGTCGGCACTGGTGATGTCGAGGTCGGCGCGGCCGAGGGCCACGACCTCCTCACCCCGGCGGGCGAGTTCCTCGGTCACGTCGTGGCCGAGCATGCCGCCCGCTCCGGCGACGAGCCACTTCATCAGTGCTTCTCCTGCTCCTTGCGGGACTCCAGGGCGGCGCGCTCCTTGAGCGGCTCCCACCAGTCCCGGTTGTCGCGGTACCAGGCGACGGTGTCGGCGAGGCCGGAGGTGAAGTCGTGCTTGGGGGTGTAGCCCAGCTCGTCGTGGATCTTGCTCCAGTCGACGGAGTAGCGCTGGTCGTGGCCCTTGCGGTCGGCGACGCGGTCGACGCGGTCCCAGTCGGCGCCGCAGGCCTCCAGGAGCAGCCCGGTGAGCTCCTTGTTGCTGAGCTCGGTGCCGCCGCCGATGTTGTAGACCTCGCCGGCCCGGCCGCCGGTGCGGACCAGGTCGATGCCCTGGCAGTGGTCCTCGACGTGCAGCCAGTCGCGGACGTTGCTGCCGTCGCCGTAGAGGGGCACGTTCTTGCCGTCGAGGAGGTTGCTCACGAAGAGCGGGATGACCTTCTCGGGGAACTGGTGCGGCCCGTAGTTGTTGGAGCAGCGGGTGACGCGGACGTCCAGGCCGTGGGTGCGGTGGAAGGCCAGCGCGAGCAGGTCCGAGGAGGCCTTGGAGGCGGAGTACGGCGAGTTCGGCTGGAGCGGGTGGCTCTCGGGCCAGGAGCCGGTCTCGATGGAGCCGTAGACCTCGTCGGTGGAGACGTGCACGAACGGGCCGACGCCGTGCCGCAGGGCCGCGTCGAGGAGGGTCTGGGTGCCGACCACGTTGGTGCGGACGAACGCGCCGGCGCCGTCGATGGAGCGGTCGACGTGCGACTCGGCCGCGAAGTGCACGACCTGGTCGGCCTCCGCCATGAGCTTGTCGACCAGCTCGGCGTCGCAGATGTCCCCCTGGACGAAGGTCAGCCGGGGATGCGACTCGGGCAGGTTCGTCAGGGTGCCCGCGTAGGTGAGCTTGTCCAGCACGGTGATGTGCGGCGCGTCGGGCGCGTCGGCGGCGAGCAGGCCGCGGACATACGTGGAGCCTATGAAGCCGGCGGCGCCGGTGACGAGGAGATTCATGAACGGATCTGCACCTTGCTGTGGTCTCCGAGAACGAGGCGGTGGGCACTGGGGGTGCCGGTTGCCGGGGTCACCTCGACATGCCGGCCGATCAGCGAGGACTCGATCCTGCCCACCCCGTCGATGGAGGAGTCCCGCAGCACTATGGAGAACTCCAGCTCACTCTCGGTGATCCGGCAGTTCTCGGCGACGGACGTGAAGGGGCCCACGTACGAGTCGCTGACGACGGTGCCGGCGCCGATCACGGCCGGGCCGACGATCCGGGAGTTCGTGACGCGCGCACCGGCCTCGACGACCACGCGGCCGACGATCTGGCTGGCCTCGTCGACCTCGCCGTCGATGCGCGGCTCCTGGCCCTCCAGGACGGTCCGGTTGACCTCCAGCATGTCGACGACGTTGCCGGTGTCCTTCCAGTAGCCCTTGATCACCGTGGAGCGCACGTCGGCGCGCTGGTCGATGAGGTGCTGGATGGCGTGGGTGATCTCCAGCTCGCCGCGCCAGGACGGCTTGATGGCGCGTACGGCGTCGTGGATGGCGGGCGTGAAGAGGTAGACGCCGACCAGGGCGAGGTCGCTCTTGGGCTCCTGCGGCTTCTCCTCCAGGCCGATCACCTGGCCGTCCGCGTCGAGCTCGGCGACACCGAAGGCCCGCGGGTTGGGCACGTGGGTGAGGAGGATCTGGGCGTCGGGGCGGGTCTCGCGGAACTCGTCGACCAGTCCGCTGATGCCGCCGACGATGAAGTTGTCGCCGAGGTACATGACGAAGTCGTCGTCGCCGAGGAACTCGTGCGCGATCAGCACCGCGTGGGCCAGGCCCAGCGGGTGCTCCTGGGGGATGTAGGTGACGCGCAGGCCGAACTTCGACCCGTCGCCGACCGCCTCCTCGATCTCGGCGGCGGTGTCGCCGACGATCATCCCGACCTCGGTGACGCCCGCGGCGGCAAGGGATTCGAGCCCGTAGAACAGCACGGGTTTGTTCGCCACCGGTACGAGCTGTTTCGCCGATGTGTGGGTGATCGGCCGCAGCCGGGTTCCGGCACCGCCGGATAGCACCAAAGCCTTCATTCGCTACACCTTATAGGTGAACATCTGATTGAGACGTTCTTCTGTTTTCCTGATGGGTTACGACAGTATGGCCCTGGCGCGGATGCCATGTGACCACGAGGTACCCGGTAACGGCGTCCAGCCCGGTTCGTCCCGTGGTTCAGGAGTCCTCCGGCCAGGCCGCCGCGCGTTCCACCTCCGCCTCCACCTCGGCCCTTGGCCGGCCCTCGTCACGGGCGAACTCGTTCACCGCGGTCAGTTCGTCGCGGGCCAGGTCGCGCCAGGCGCGCAGGGCGGTCTCGTAGGTCTCCGACTGGGCGCCGCCCGACTGCTGCCGGGCCGGTGGCCCGTAGGTGTCCCGCAGTTCCAGGACCTTGTCGTGGGCCGCGTCGGCCGCGCGGTGCTTCGCCACGAGTTCTTCGAAGGTATGTGCCACGTCAAGGACACTAAGGAGGGTCGGCCCGCGCCGCCTGTCGAGAGCGGGGGCCGGCGGGGTTCAGTCCTCCAGGACGAGATCCGCCCACACCTGCTTGCCGCCGCTGGCCGGCACGGTCCCCCAGGCCGCCGACATGGCCTCCACCAGGAGGATGCCGCGCCCGCCGGTGGCCTCCCAGCCGATGTTGGTGGGTTTCACCGGGCTGCGCGGCGAGGCGTCGGCCACGGCGATCCGCAGCCGGTGGTCGACCAGGGTCAGGTCGAGCCGGACCGGTCCGTCGGTGTGGATGAGGGCGTTGGTGACGAGTTCGGAGACCACCAGCAGGGCGGCGTCCATCGCCTCGTCGGTCATGCCCCAGGAGCGCAGCACACGGCGGCTGAAGCGGCGGGCGTGCCGGGCGGCCTCCGGGACCCGCCAGACCGTCCAGCTCTCGCGCAGCGGGCGGACGGCCATGCCGTCGTAGCGCATCAGCAGCAGGGCGACGTCGTCGGCGCGGTGCGCGTTGCCGAGCAGGGCGTCGGCGGCCAGTCCCAGCTGGGCGGGGTCGGCGCCGGCGAGGTCGCGGGCGAAGCGCTCCATGCCGTCGTCGATGTCGGTGTCGGGTGACTCGACCATGCCGTCGGTGGTGAGCGCGAGCATGGTGCCGGGGCTCAGGCTGAGCTGGGTCATCGGGAACTCGGTCTGCCCGAGCACGCCGAGCGGGGGGCCGCCCTCGGTCTCGGTGATCCGCGTGGTGCCGTCCGGGTGGCGCAGGACGGGCGGCAGGTGTCCGGCGCGCACGCACCAGGCGGTGCCGTCCTCCATGTCGACGTCGACGTAGCAGCAGGTGGCGAAGAGGTCGCTCTCCATGTCCAGGAGGAGCCGGTTCGCGTGCGAGACGACGACGTCGGGGGTGTGGCCCTCGGCGGCGTAGGCGCGCAGGGCGGTGCGCATCTGGCCCATGAGGGCGGCGGCGCTGGCGTTGTGGCCCTGGACATCGCCGATGACGAGGGCGACGTGGTTGTCGGACAGCGGGATCACGTCGTACCAGTCGCCGCCGACCTCCAGGCCCACGGTGGTGGGCAGGTAGCGGGCGACGGCTTCGCCGCCGGGCAGGCCGGGCAGCCGGCGCGGCAGCAGGGTGCGCTGGAGCATCCCGACGAGTTCGTGCTCGGCGTCGAAGGAGTGGGCGCGCATCAGGGCCTCGCCGGCGAGACCGGCGGAGGCGGTGAGCAGGGCGCGTTCGTCGGGGCCGAAGTCGTGCGGGCTGTCCCAGCCGATCAGGCAGGCGCCGGCCATCCGGCCGCCGGCGGGCAGCGGAAGGATGGCCAGGCCGCCGGGGCCGACCTCGGCGAGCGCGGGTTCCAGGGCGGCCGCCGCCGGCCAGATCTGGGCCCGGCCCTCGCGCAGGGCGGTGGCGAGGGTGGGCATGGCGCGCACGGGCGCGTCGGGCCATTCGGTGCGCCACTCGCTGCGCCAGAGTTCGGGCCAGGACTCGGCTTCGGGCGGGTCGAGGACGATGACGACCAGACGCTCGTTCTCCAGTTCGGCCAGGGCGATCCGGTCCGCCTTGAGCGGCGCGCGCAGGGCGGTGACGACGGCCTGGCTGACGTCCTTGACGGTGCCGGCGGTGGCCAGGGCGGCGGCCAGCTGCTGGACGCGGGCCACGTCGGTGACGTCCGAGCGGAACGTGGAGGCGTCGGCGACGGTGCCGGCCAGCCGGGCCGAACGCCCCTCGCCGCCGGGCACCAGCCGGCCGCGCAGCCGCAGCCACTTGGGCGGGCCGGAGGGCTGCAGGATCCGGAACTCCAGCTCGCGGTCGCCGATGGACATGTGGTCGGCCTCGACGACGGACATCAGGGCGGGCAGGTCCTCGGGCACGGTACGGCCCAGCAGCGTCTCGACCTTGCCGTCGAACTCGTCCCGGCCCATCCGGAAGAGGTCGAGGATGCCGTCGCCGACGGCGATCCGGCCGGTGTCCATGGCGAGGCTGAAGGCGTAGGCGGACAGTTCGCCGGTGTCCGTGGCCGAGGGGAGCGGGGCGGGCAGGGCGATCGCGTCGGCGACCAGGGCCAGGCAGGCACGGTCCTCGGGGCCGAATCCGTCGTCCCGCTCGCTGACGGCGACGAGGAGTCCGGCGCCGCCGGACACCGGCAGGGCGGCGAGCCAGAACTCCTGGGACGGGGTCCGCCGCGCCTCCGGGCAGTCGGCCAGCTCGTCGGGGCCGAGCCAGACGGGCCGCCCGCTGCCGTACGCCTCGGCCGCCGGGGACCGCCCGACAGTCGGGTAGGCGTCGCGCAGCCCGTACAGGGTGCGGGGCAGGCCCGCCGACTCGGCGAGGCGCAGCACGGTGCCGTCGTCGCCGGGCGTGTACACCCCGGCGAAGGCCGCGCCGGCGAACACCAGTGCCTGTTCGAGAACGCGGCGGAGCCGATCGGGTGCGCCGGGATCGCCAGTGAGCGTTTCGAGGGCGATTTCGGCGCGATCGGTTCTCGTTCCGCGTACCGCAGCGCCCTCACTGACCACGCCGCCATTACAGCGCTTATGAGGCGTCTGCGCAGCCCCTGTGACCGTTCCGTGGAGGGCGGGGGGCGAGTGCGCCCGAAACGCACCGAACATGTCCTGTCCCGTGCGCCCCGCACGGCGCTCTCGTGACGGACGTGAACTGTCCGCGACCGGACCCCGTCCGGAACCGCCGGTGCCTCGGGGACGCCGTGCGACGCGCCGTCGCGAACGGCGGCTCCCCCGAATGTGCCGGGGCGAACGGGGTACCCGGAGGTGGCTCGGTGCGTGCGTCGCCGCCGCTCTCGCCGTGCGACGGTCGCCGCCAGGAGGGAGCCTTGATCCCTAGGACGCGACGCGCGGCCGGACGAGGAGGTGGTCGGGCGTGTCCGACGGGATGGGGGCGCCTCCGGCGGGAGCGGGGCCGGGCGACGTGCCGGCGGCCGCCGACCCCAGCTCCGGCCTGCCGCTGTTGTCGCTGGCGCTGGCCTCGATGATGGCGGAGGTCCAGGCGCACTCCGGCGGGGTCTATCTGCTGGCGGCCGACGAGCCGGTGCTGGAGATGGCGGTGACGGCGGGTCTGCCCCGGACGTTCGTGGCGCCCTGGGAGCGGGTCGGGCTGAGCTCGCCGATCCCGGTCGCGGAGGCGGTGCGCGAGCGGCGGCTGGTGTGGGTGGGCGGCGAGGAGGACATGGCGCGCCGGTACCCGCGCATCGCGGTGGTGCTGCCGTACGCGTTCGCGCTGGCCGCGCTGCCCGTGGCGACGGCGGACACGGTGTACGGGGCGGCGTACGTGACCTGGCCCGGTGCCCATCCGACGGTGCTGTCCGACCGGGAGCGGGAGTCGCTGACGGCGGCGTGCGAGCGGCTGGCGGTGCGGCTGGAGCGGGCCGCCCGGGAGAACCGGGTGCCGCGCACCGAGCCGGATCTGCTGGCGGCCCCGTCGGGCATGGCGGGCACACTGGGCACGGTGGAGGCGGCGCGGATGGTGGGGCGGCTGCCGTACGGGCTGGCCTCGCTCGATCTGCACGGGCGGGTCGCCTTCGCCAACGCGGCGGCGGCCGAGCTGCTCGGCGTGCACGCCGACGATCTGCTCGGCACCCAGCCGTGGGTCTCGGTGCCGTGGCTGAACGACCCGATGTACGAGGACCGTTACCGGGCGGCGCTGATCAGCCAGCATGTGACGTCGTTCGTGGCGCTGAGGCCGCCGGGCGACTGGCTGTCGTTCCGGATGTATCCGAGCACGACCGGGCTGACCACCCGGATCAGCCGGGCGCGGGCGGTCGCCGAGATGGTGGGCGCGGCGCCCCGCGCGGATGCGGCGCCGTCCCCCCGGCTGGTCACCATCTCCCAGGTGCTGAGCCTGACCGGGGCGCTGACGGAGGCCGTCGGGGTGCAGGACGTGGTGCAGCTGGTGGCGGACGAGGTCGCCCCGGCCGTCGGCAGCCAGGCCCTGGTGGTCCTCGGGTCACGGAGCGGGCGGCTGCACGTGCTGGGGCAGCGCGGGTACGAGGACCCGCGGATCGTGGAGCGCTTCGACGGCCTTCCGCTGGCCGAGCGGACGCCCGGCACCCATGTCCTCAACACCGGTGTACCGGCGTTCTTCGAGTCGCGGCAGCAGCTGGAGCGGCTGTATCCGGACCGCAACGAGACCCCGGACGGGTTCGCGGCCTGGGCGTATCTGCCGCTGATCGCGTCGGGTCGGCCGGTGGGCACCTGTGTCCTCGCCTACGCCGAGCCGCACGCCTTCCCCGCCGACGAGCGTGCCGTGCTCACCAGCCTCGGCGGGCTGATCGCGCAGGCGCTGGAGCGGGCCCTGCTCTACGACGCGAAGAACCAGCTGGCGCACGGTCTCCAGGCGGCTCTGCTGCCGCACTCGCTGGCTCCGCCGCCGGGCATCGAGGCGGCCGCCCGTTATCTGCCGGCCATGCACGGCATGGAGATCGGCGGTGACTTCTACGACCTGGTGCCCACCCGGCCGCTGGCGGCGGCGGTGATCGGGGACGTGCAGGGGCACAACGTGACGGCGGCCGGGCTGATGGGCCAGATCCGTACCGGCGTACGGGCGTTCACGAGTGTCGGGCAGACGCCGGCCGAGGTGATGCGCAGCACCAACCGGCTGCTGATCGACTCCGGCGCCGATCTGTTCGCGAGCTGTCTGTACCTGCGACTGGATCCGGAGCGGGGGCGCGCGGTGATGGCCCGGGCGGGGCATCCACCGCCGCTGCTGAGACGTCCGGACGGGCGGGTACGGGTGCTCGACCTGGCCGGAGGCCCACTGCTGGGCATCGACGCGGAGGCCACGTACCCGACGACCGAGGTGTCGCTCGCGCCGGGCTCGGTGCTCGCCCTCTACACCGACGGGCTGGTCGAGTCCCCCGGTGTGGACATCGAGGACGCCCTGGTCGACCTGGGGGAACTGCTCTCGGAGAGCGGCGACCAGCCTCTGGACAAGCTCGCCGACACGCTCGTGCGGCACAGTGCGGCGGCGCAGGAGCGTGTCGACGACGTCGCGGTGCTGTTGCTGCGGGCGGAGGCCGACCACTGAGCCCCGCCCGGCCCTCGCCGGAAACGATTCGGTCCGGCCCTCCCGCCGGAGGGCCGGACCGTCCACCGTCGGCCGGGAACCGCTAGCAGGCCGCGCGATGGGTCAGTTGGACGACGAGGTGCCGTCCGCGCCGGTCCCGGACTGGTCGCCGGTCCCGGTGGCGTCGCCCGTGCCGGTGGCGTCGCCGGTACCGGTCTCGTCGCCGGTGCCGCTCTGGTCGCCGGCCGTCGCGGACGGGTCGACGGCCGTCGCGGACGGATCGGCGGTGCCGCCGATCTGGTCGCCGCCGGCCTGGTCACCGGCGGTGGCGGACGGGTCGGCCGAGGCACCGGCGTCACCGGCGCCCGCGCCCGCGTCACCGAGGGTCGCACCCGTCGCCTGCAGGGCGGCGGTCACCGGCTGGAAGAAGGTCTCGCCGCCGGCGGTGCAGTCGCCGCTGCCGCCGGAGGTCATGCCGACCGCGCCGCCGTCCTGGGTGAACAGCGAGCCGCCGCTGTCGCCGGCCTCGGCGCAGACGTTGGTCTGGATGAGACCGGTGACGGTGTCGACACCGTTGGGGTCGGTCTCGCTCTGGAAGTTGACGGTGGCGTCGAGGCCGGTGACCTGGCCGTCGTGCAGGCCGGTGGTGGAGCCCATCCGGAACACGGTCTCGCCGACGGTGGCGTCGACGGCCTGGTTGATGGCGACGGTCTGGCCGTTGCCTATGTTGACGTCACTGGTCGTCTGGGTGGCGGGGTCGTTGTACTTGACGAGCGAGAAGTCGCCGTTGCCGGGGAACTGGGCCTGGTCCACGGTGGCGATCGGCTGGCCGGTCTCGGAGTCGGACCAGTCCTTGGCGGCGACACCGCAGTGACCGGCCGTCAGGAAGGCGGGGGTGCCGTCCGAGGCGGTGACGTTGAAGCCGAGGGAGCAGCGGACGGTGCCGTCCTGCACCTGGGAGAAGATCGCGTCGCCGCCGGAGACGAGGGTCTTGAAGGTGCCCGACGACTTCTTGAGGGTCGCCATGTTCGAGCCGAGGCCCTGGACCGTCGACTCCAGCGTGTCCCACTTGGTGCCGGTGACGGTGCTGTCGGCGCTGACCACGACCTTGTTGGTCTTGGGGTCGACGGCCCAGGCGGTGCCCGGGATGGTCGCCTTGGTCTTCAGGGTCTGGGCGACGGCCGCCAGTTCGGAGGTGCTGTTCTGCACCTGGCGGACGACCGCGCCGGCCTGCTCCGCCTGGACGATCACGTTGTTGTCGCCGTTGACGACGTTGACGACGAGCTGCTGCTTGGCGCTGTCGTAGTAAGACCCGGCGAAGGCCTGGCCGAGCAGCTGCTGGAGCTGCGCGGCGAGGTCCGAGGCGCCCGTTGCCTTCAGGGTCTTGGGGGCTGCGGTGGCGCCGGAGGCGTTGTCCTGAGACGCGTTGGCCATCGGCAGCAGGAACGCCGCAGCTCCGAGCGCGGCGACACCGCCCACCGCGATAGCGGCCTTGCGCTTCGGAATTCGCTTGTGACTCAAACTTCTCGACCTCCAAGGGACGGAGTGCCTGCCGTTGCGGGGCAGTCGTTCGTGAGCGGCGCCTGGATGGCCATAGGTACGGGCGGGTCACGTGGTGCGTTCAATTCCGGTTCCCAACTTCCTTGACCCGGTGATGAATCGGCCATGGCGCGCCCGTGGTGGACCAGGTCCGGGTGCCGGGCCACCGGCCAGGGAGCAATCCCCCATATGACGATGAGCACCGCCGAAGCCGACAAGATCCTCTCCGTCGGCTTCGCCCCCCCTGGGTGCCCGGCCTCGGGCCGGCCGTCGAGACGCCGGGCGAGGACCGGGCGACTCTGCGTCCGCCCTGGTCGGACCGGCTGTCCGGGGATGACGGCGGGCTGTCGGGACAGGTGTTGACGGCGGCGGCCGACACGGCGACGGCGATCGCTGTTCCGGCGCCCCGGGCAGCTTCGCGCCGATGACGACGGGGCAGCGGTCGGCCTCGTTCCAGCGCGCGGTGACCGGTTCGGATGTCCTGATCGAAGCGGCGCCGACCGGACCGGGCCGCCGGATGGCGTTCGCCGACATCACGATGAGCGATCAGAAGTCGGGCGCGCTCGCGGCGCGGGCGAGCACGGTCTACGCACTTCCGAGCCGACCCGACCAACACTGTCAGCAATCGGTCATTGACGGTCCGTTGCGATCACGGACCGGAATCCTTGCTTCAGGGAATCTGCACATCCCATACCCAAGCAAGTCACGGGGAGCGACGGATCTGCACAACCGCGCGCCCCTTGCCGTGCCCTTGGCCCGGAGTGCCGGATTC
The DNA here is from genome assembly GCF_019091475.1 of Streptomyces sp. GbtcB6. Taxonomy (NCBI): domain Bacteria; kingdom Bacillati; phylum Actinomycetota; class Actinomycetes; order Kitasatosporales; family Streptomycetaceae; genus Streptomyces; species Streptomyces sp. GbtcB6. The sequence goes on from NZ_JAGXJL010000002.1 coordinate 254,257, forward strand.
GCCACCGGGCGGGCAAGCCGTGCGGCGGGGGCGAAGTCGTGCGGCTTGTGAAGGAGTCGCCGACAAGCGGTGCGCGCGCCTGCACGGATGAGCCCTTCTGTGGCCCAAGTTCCCAGGTGAGGCGCCTGGTTGATTGGAAGGGCGGACCGTGGGCGTGCTTTGATCCATCGCACCGCGGGGGCCGCCAAGGACTCCCGGAAACGGGCGCCCGGCGCCCGCGGTCACGGCCGTCCGCTTGTCCCCCCAAGGGCCGTTGCTCGTCCCTGAAGGGCGTCGGGGGGCCGCTCTCCCCCTTGTGAATATCCATATGAAGGGAAGTTCCATCATGAACTCCACCCCCCAGGTTGAGACCGTCGAGATCTCCGACGCCGAGCTCGACAACGTCTCCGGCGGCCTGTCCCTGAACGCCCTCGGCACCGTCACCGGCCTGGTGGACAGCGTTGCCCCGGTTTCCGGCCTGGTCAACACGGTCGTCGGCACCGTCGAGGGTGTCACCGGCCTCAACACCCAGCCGGTCACCAACCTGGTCGCCGGTCTCTGATCGCACCTCGTTGCCGCTGAGTCCCGGAGCCGGATCCCGGCCCCGGGACTCTCGGGTGTTCTGAAACACCCTGTTCACCAGAGCCTCTCCCCTAGGTGAGGGAAGTTCCGTGCAGTTCCGCCAACAGGCCCTCGCCAAGCTCCAGTCACCGGAGGAGCTCGATCTTCCGGTGCGTTTCGCCCGTCCGCAGGGCTGGCTCGCGCTGTCCGTCTCGGTCGTCGTGATGGCGGCGGCCTCGGTGTGGGCGGTGACCGGTTCGGTCGCCTCCACGGTGAGCGCGCAGGCCATCCTCACCCACGGGCAGGGCAGTTACATCCTGCAGAGCCCGGTCGCCGGGCAGGTCACGGCGGTCCTCGCCGAGCAGGGCGAACGGCTGCCGGCGGACGCCCCCGTGCTCAAGGTCCGCACCAGCCAGGGCGACTCGGTCGTCCGCACGGTCGCCGCGGGCCGGATCAGCGCGCTCGCCGCGACCATCGGGCAGATCATCCAGACCGGCGCGAACGTCGCCGCCGTGGAGAAGGTCGCCCACACCTCGGACCCGCTGTACGCGACGGTGTACGTCCCCGCCGAGAACGCCTCCGCCATCCCGGCGAACGCCCCGGTCGACCTGACCGTGTCGTCGGTGTCGACGCAGGAGTACGGCGTGCTGCGCGGCCATGTGAAGTCGGTGGACCGCGCCGCCCAGTCGGCCCAGTCGATCGCCGCGTTCCTCGGCGACAGCCAGCTGGGCGAGCAGTTCACCAGGAAGGGCCGCCCGGTGGCCGTCCTGGTCCGGCTCGACACGTCGAGGAAGACGAAGAGCGGCTACAAGTGGTCCTCGGCCGACGGGCCGCCGTTCGAGCTCGACTCCATGACCCTGGCCTCGGGTTCGATCCGCCTGGCCGACCAGCGTCCCGTCGATTGGCTGCTCCCGTGACCACCGCCCAGGAGACCCGCGGCCGCCGGCGCGCCGCTCCGCCCAAGCGACCGGTCCCCAAGGGCCGCGGCCGGACGGTCCGTACGCCCACCGTGCTCCAGATGGAGGCCGTCGAGTGCGGCGCCGCCTCCCTCTCCATGGTCCTCGGCCACTACGGCCGGCATGTCCCGCTGGAGGAGCTGCGTATCGCCTGCGGTGTCTCCCGCGACGGCTCGCGCGCCAGCAACCTGCTGAAGGCGGCCCGCAGTTACGGCCTCACCGCCAAGGGCATGCAGATGGACCTGGCCGCCCTCGCCGACGTCCAGGGGCCGGCGATCCTGTTCTGGGAGTTCAACCACTACGTCGTCTACGACGGCATGGGCCGCCGCTTCGGCCGCCGGGGCGTCTACATCAACGACCCGGCCAAGGGCCGCCGGTTCGTGCCGATGGAGGAGTTCGACGGCAGCTTCACCGGTGTCGTGCTGGTGGTGGAGCCGGGCGACGGCTTCGAAAGGGGCGGGCGACGGCCGGGCGTCCTTGGCGCGATGCCGGCCCGGCTGCGCGGCACCGCCGGCACCATGCCCGCCGCCGTCCTGGCCAGCCTGCTGCTTGTGGTCGTGGGCGCGGCGGTGCCCGCGCTCAGCCGCCAGTACATCGACCTGTTCCTCATCGGCGGCCAGACCTCGCTGCTCACCGTGCTGTTCGCCGCGATGGGCACCTGCGTCCTGCTCACCCTGGTGCTGACCTGGCTGCAACAGGCGAACCTGCTGCACGGCCGGATCGTCTCCTCCACTCTCTCCAGCGCCCGCTTCCTGCGCCATCTGCTGCGCCTGCCGGTGACCTTCTTCGCCCAGCGCAGCCCCGCCGACCTGGTCCAGCGCCTCCAGTCCAACGACCAGGTCGCCGAGACCCTGGCCCGCGACCTCGCCGCGGCCGGTGTGGACGCGGTGGTCGTCGTCCTGTACGCGGTGCTCCTCTACACCTACGACGCGCAGCTCACCTTCCTCGGCATCGGCGTGGCCCTGCTGAACATCGTGGCGATGCGGCTCGTCGTACGGCTGCGCGCGACCCGGACCGCGAAGCTGCGCGCGGACACGGCCCGGCTCACCAACACCTCCTACACCGGTCTCCAGCTGATCGAGACGATGAAGGCGACCGGCGGCGAGGACGGCTACTTCCGACGGTGGGCCGGACAGCACGCGAGCACGCTGGAGGAGCAGCAGCGGCTCGGGGTGCCGAGCGCCTGGCTCGGTGTGGTGGCCCCGACGCTGGCCACCGTCAACAGCGCGCTGATCCTGTGGATCGGCGGCATGCGGGCGGTCGAGGGCGGCATCTCGGTCGGTCTCCTGGTCGCCTTCCAGTCCCTGGTGACCCGCTTCACCGCCCCGCTGACCCGGCTCAACGGCGTCGCGGGCCGCATCCAGGACTTCGCGGCCGACGTGGCCCGTCTCAAGGACGTGGAGAACTTCCAGGCGGACCCGGTCTACGCCCGCCCCGGCGCCGGTGACTCCACCCGGCGGCTCCAGGGCCATGTCGAGCTGGAGAACATCACCTTCGGCTACAGCCCGCTGGACAAGCCGCTGCTCACCGGCTTCGACCTCACCGTCGGCCCCGGCCGCCAGGTGGCCCTGGTGGGCGGCTCGGGCAGCGGAAAGTCCACGGTCTCCCGGCTGATCTCGGGTCTCTACTCCCCCTGGGAGGGCGTGATCCGCATCGACGGACAGCGCCTGGAGGACATCCCGCGCGGCGCCCTCGCCGCCTCCGTCTCCTTCGTCGACCAGGACGTCTTCCTCTTCGAAGGGTCGGTGCGCGACAACGTGGCGCTGTGGGACCCGTCCATCCCGGACGAGGCCGTGGTGGAGGCGCTGCGGGACGCGGCCCTGTACGACGTGGTGACGCGCCGGCCCGGCGGCATCCACAGCAGGGTCGAGCAGGACGGCCGCAACTTCTCCGGCGGCCAGCGCCAACGCCTCGAGATCGCGCGGGCACTGGTGCGCCGGCCGAGCATCCTGGTCCTCGACGAGGTGACCAGCGCCCTGGACGCCGAGACCGAGCTGACCGTCATGGACAACCTGCGCCGCCGCGGCTGCGCCTGCGTCGTCATCGCGCACCGGCTGAGCACGGTGCGCGACAGCGACGAGATCGTCGTGCTCCAGCACGGGACGATCGTGGAGCGCGGGCGGCACGACGAGCTGGTGGCACACGGCGGGGCGTACGCCGCGCTGGTCAGGGAGCGATGAGATGACGACCGTGGACCAAGGCGACCTCGTACTCGGCGCGTTCGGCTCACTGGGCGCCCGGATCGACTGCACCGGCTTCAACCGCCTGGACCTGGAAGGCCCGCAGACGCTGTGGCTGGTGGCGTCCGGCGCCCTGGACCTGTTCGCGGTGGACGCCGAACAGCAGGGCCACTGGCACCACCTGGGCCGCCTGGAGGCGGGCTCCCTCCTGCTCGGCCCGGTCGCGGGACCGCAGCACACCCTGGTGGCCCGCCCGTTGCGCGACTGCGTCGTGCACCGCATCGGCCTGCGCGAGCTGTACCAGCCCTCCCACACCCAGACCTGGTCCTACGACGAGTACGGCAACCCCCAGTACGTCCCGCCGGCCACCAGCCCCCTGGAGTACGCCCTCGCCCTCGGCGTCGGCCGCGGCCTGTCGATCCTCTTCCAGGCCCCGATGACCGCCAGTGAGCGCGCCGCGGCCCCCACCGACGACGACGTCTTCTGGATGCAGGTGCCGCCGGGCAGTGTGCAGTACGGCTCGCTGTACGGCGCGGAGGCGGCCGCCGACCTGCTGATGGACCCGGCGCTGTGGCAGAGCATGGTCGACCAGCAGTACCGGCTGCTGACCACCCTGGACCGGTGGATCGAGCAGCTGGAGCGCACCCACGAGACCCGTACGGCGGCCGGTATCAAGGCCGGTGAGGCGGTCCGCGCCCAGGCCGACCGGACCCTGCTCGCCTCGATCGGCAAGGGGGCCAGGCACACCACGACCGCCGACGCCGACGCCTCCTACGCGGCCTGCAGACTGGTCGCCGAGGCCGCGGGCATCACCCTCGCGGAACCCGCGCAGAGCGGTACCGAGAGCGACCGCATCGACCCGGTCGAGCGGGTGGCACTGGCCTCCCGGGTCCGTACCCGGGCGGTACGGCTCGACGGCCACTGGTGGCGCGACAACGTCGGCCCGCTGGTCGGACACCGCGCCCTGTCCGGCGCCCCCGTCGCGCTGCTGTGGCGGCGCGGCGGCTATGTGGCCGTCCATCCGGCGACCGGCCGCGAGACACCGATCGAGAAGGCGAACGCGGCGGAGTTCGAGCCGCGCGCGGTGATGTTCTACCGGCCGCTGCCCGACAAGGCGCTGAGTCCGCTCGGCCTGCTCCGGTTCAGCATGCGCGGCACGCGCGGCGACCTCGGCAGTCTGCTGCTGGCCGGGCTGGTGACCGTCGCGATCGGCTCGCTGGTGCCGATCGCGACCGGCAAGGTGCTGGGCGACTACGTGCCGAAGGCCCAGACGGACCTGATCGTGCAGGTCTGCCTGGCGGTGCTGATCAGCGCGGTGGTGTCGGCCGCGTTCACGCTCCTGGAAAACCTCACGATCCTCCGCCTCGAAGGCCGTATCGAGGCGACCCTCCAACCGGCCGTCTGGGACCGGCTGCTGAGGCTGCCGACGAAGTTCTTCACCCAGCGCTCGACCGGTGAGCTGGCCAGCGCGGCGATGGGCGTCAGCGCGATCCGCCGGCTGCTGGCGGGGGTCGGCCCGGTGGTCGTCCAGTCGGTGACCGTCGGGGCGATGAACCTCGGCCTGCTGTTCTGGTACAGCGTGCCGATGGCGCTGGCGGCCATGGGCATGCTCGTCGTCATCGCCGCCCTGTTCCTGGGGCTCGGGCTGTGGCAGGTGCGCTGGCAGCGCCGCCTCGTGGTGCTCGGCAACAAGCTGAACAACCAGGCCTTCCAGACCCTGCGGGGCCTGCCCAAGCTGCGGGTGGCGGCGGCCGAGAACTACGCGTACGCGGCCTGGGCGGGCGAGTTCGCGCGCAGCCGCGAGCTCCAGCAGAAGGTGGGCCGGATCAAGAACCTCACCAGCGTGCTGGGCTCGGTCTACCTCCCGGTCTGCACCCTCCTGATGTTCATGCTGCTGGCGGGCCCGGCGAGGGGCGCCATGGACGCGGCGGCCTTCCTCACCTTCAACACCTCGGTGACGATGCTGCTCACCTCGGTCACCTCGCTGACCGGTTCCTTCGTGTCGGCGGTGGCCGCGCTCCCCCTCTTCGAGGAGATCAGGCCGGTCCTGGAGGCCGCCCCCGAGGTGCGCACCGCCAGCACCCGCCCCGGCCCGCTGTCCGGCGCGGTCGAGGCCCGGCGTCTCTCCTTCCGGTACACCGACGACGGTCCCCTGGTCCTGGACGACGTCTCCTTCGACATCCGCCCGGGCGAGTTCGTGGCGGTCGTCGGCCCCAGCGGCTGCGGCAAGTCGACCCTGCTGCGCCTGCTGATCGGCTTCGACAGGCCGGTCTCGGGGAGCGTGCTGTACGACGGCCAGGACCTGGGCGCCCTCGACCAGTCGGCGGTCCGCCGCCAGTGCGGGGTGGTGCTCCAGCACGCGCAGCCGTTCACCGGCTCGATCCTGGACGTCATCTGCGGCACCGAGCCGTACACCCCCGAGGAGGCGATGGCGGCGGCCGAGATGGCGGGGCTCGCGGAGGACATCAAGCGGATGCCGATGGGGCTGCACACGATCGTCGCCGGGAGCGGCGCGATCTCGGGCGGCCAGCGGCAGCGGCTGATGATCGCCCAGGCGCTGATCCGGCGCCCCCGCATCCTCTTCTTCGACGAGGCGACCAGTGCCCTGGACAACGACACCCAGCGCACGGTCATCGAGAGCACCCGCAAGCTCAACGCCACCCGGATCGTGATCGCCCACCGGCTGTCGACGGTCATGGACGCCGACCGCGTGATCGTGATGGAGGACGGCAAGGTCGCCCAGCAGGGCCCGCCTGCCCAGCTGCTCGCCGACACCGGCGGGCGGCTGCACGAGCTGGTGCGGCGGCAACTGACGTGACGGGTCAGCCGTCCGCACCGGGGACGGGGGCGCCGGCGGGCAGGCCGGCGTCGAGGTAGCCCTGGTAGTACTCCTTCCAGGACGCGGTGACGCCGGCGTGCGGGCCCTGGAGACGCTCTCCGCGGGCCTTCGCGTCGAGGGCGGAGAGGCAGACCTCCCAGCCGGCGCTGTTGCGGGCGGCGGTGTTCTCCTCGCCCAGGACATGGGTCAGGGTGAAGCGGGTGCGGTCCTCGCCTTCCGGAGCCAGATCGAAGCGGATCTCGTCGCCGCCCCAGTCGAAGGCCAGGTTCCGGGGCGGGTCGACGGCGAGCACGGTGCCCTGCGACTCGGGCATGTTCGGGTCGCCGGTGAACTTGACGGCGCCGCCGGGGCGCAGGTCGAACTCGGCGCGGGAGGGGAACCACTCCGCGAGTTCGTCGGGGTCGGTGACGAAGTGCCAGACGCGGTCGATCGGGTGGCCGTAGACGCGGCTGAAGCGGACGGCAGGGCGGCCGTCGTCGAGGGTGACGTAGGTGCCGGTGAGTTCGGCGGGCATCGGGATCAGTCCTTCGAGGAGGGGGCTTCCGGGTCGTCCGTCGTCTCGTCCAGGCGGCGGCCCAGGGCGTCCAGGCTGCTGTTCCACAGCCGGCGGTAGGGGGCCAGCCAGGCGTCCAGCTCGGCGATGGGTGCCGGGTCGAGGGCGTAGACGCGGCGCTGCGCGTCCTGCCGTACCCGGACCAGTCCCGCCTCCCTCAGCACCCTGAGGTGCTTGGAAGTGCTCGGCTGGCTGAGGCCGCATGCGTCCACGATCTCGCCGACGGGGCGTGGGCGGGTGAGGAGGAGGCCGACTATGGCGCGGCGGTGGGGGTCGGCCAGGGCGGTCCAGAGGGTATCGGCGGACATGGTTCAATATGCCTGCACGGTTATATGCCTGTCAAGGAATACTTGGTGGGCTAAAGGTCCGCACAGACACCGCGGGCCGGTGGGGGCTGGTCGCGCCCACGCGGCGGAGCCGCACATCTACACAGCCCCGCGCCCCTCAAGAGGTCGGCACACTGGCCTCCCCCTGCCAGTGCAGCAGTGTTGCCAGCACCCGCACCGCCGCCGCGAACCTCGTCGGATCACGCAGGTACTCCATGTGGATCCCCGGGAACTCCGCCCACTGCGCGCCGATTCGACGAGCGATCTCGATCGAGGGGCGGGCGTAGTACGTACCGCGGTCCTCGCTGCCCGCTCCCAGCACGATCGGGAACGGCGCCGAGCGCAGTGCCTCCTCGTCGGGGAGGAAGGAGGCCAGGGCGGGCCACTCGGCGGTGAAGAGGTGGTCCTGGTTGCCGAGGAACCGCTTCCACAGGTCGTCCGGCCAGCGATAGGTACCCTCACCCCGGACCCCGTGGGCGAAGCGGCGGCCCGCGGCCGACGCCCCGCCCTCGGCGTGGACCGCGGCCAGCTCCGGGAAGAAGCCGCGGGCCGGGTCGCCGTCGGGCAGGACGTTCACGGCGGGCGGCTCATGGGCGATCAGCCCGGTCAGCACCTCGGGGTGGCGGACGGCCAGGGTGAGCCCGACGATCGCGCCCGCGCTGCTGCCGAACACCAGGGCGCGTCCGCCGGCGAGGCCCTCGACGACCGCACGGGCGTCCGCGGCCTGTTCGGCGAGGGTGGTCGCGGTGCCGTCCCGGCCGGTGCTGCGGGAGTTGCCGCGCCGGTCGTAGGTGATCACGGTGAAGGCGTCCGCGAGGTCCTCGGCGATCGCCGTGTAGTAGCCCGCGTCGCCACCCGCGCCGCCGACCATCAGCAGGGCCGGGCCGGCGCCCCGTACCGCGTAGTAGAGCCGCGCGCCGGCCACCGCGAGCATCCCGTCGGCCATGGCGAGTCTCCCTTCCCAGCGAAACGTTGCCGTTTCGCTGAAAGTGCTCTAGTCTCGATGTGTACGAAACCGTTTCGTTCGCGGCTACGTAGGCGTCGTCGCGGTGAAGCGGCTTCTCTGTAAATCCCGAACGACTTTCCCTGGAGTGGTTCCCCCATGTCCGAGAAGACTCTGACGGACGACGTCGTCGTCGGTACCGAGGAGGCACCGCCGGCCGCCTCCTCGAAGCGGTGGTGGATCCTCGCGGTCATCGCCGTCGCCCAGCTGATGGTGGTGCTCGACGCCACGATCGTGAACATCGCCCTCCCGTCCGCCCAGGCCGACCTCGGGTTCTCCGACGGCAACCGGCAGTGGATCGTCACCGCGTACGCCCTCAGCTTCGCCTCCCTGCTGCTGCTCGGCGGCCGGATCGCCGACCTGTTCGGCCGCAAGACCGCCTTCCTCATAGGAGTCGTCGGCTTCGCCGCCGTGTCGGCGCTGGGCGGTGCCGCGAACGGCTTCGGGATGCTGGTCACGGCACGCGCCCTGCAGGGTGCCTTCGGCGCGCTGCTCGCCCCCACCGCGCTCTCGCTGCTCAACACCACGTTCACCGACGCCCGTGAGCGGGCCCGGGCGTTCAGCGTCTACGGCGCCATCGCCGGCGCCGGCGGTGCGGTGGGCCTGCTGCTCGGCGGTGTCCTCACCGACACGTTCGACTGGCGCTCGACCCTGTACGTGAACGTCGCGATCGCCGTCGTCGCCTTCGCGGGCGGTATGGCACTGCTGCACAACCACCGTGACGCCGGGAACGCCAAGCTGGACGTGCCGGGCACGGTCCTGGTCGCGGCCGGTCTGTTCTCGCTGGTCTACGGCTTCTCCAACGCCGAGACGCACGACTGGGGTTCGCCGCTGACCTGGGGCTTCCTGATCGCCGGCGTGGGGCTGCTGGCGGCCTTCGCCTGGTGGCAGACCAAGGCCAAGTACCCGCTGCTGCCGCTGGGCATCCTGCTGGACCGCAACCGCGCGGCCTCGTTCCTCGCCGTGCTGATCTCCGCGGGCGGCATGTTCGGCGTGTTCCTCTTCCTCACCTACTACCTGCAGCTGAACCTCGGCTTCAGCCCGACGAAGACCGGAGTGGCGTTCCTGCCGATGATCGGCGGGCTGATGGTGACGGCACAGATCGGTACCCAGGTCCTGGTGCCGCGGCTCGGACCGAAGGTGGTCATCCCGCTGGGCTTCGCGGTCTCCGCGGCCGGCATGGCCTGGCTGACCGGGATCGGCGTCGGCTCCAGCTACCTCAGCGCGGTGCTGCCGCAGCTGATCATCACCGGCCTCGGCCTCGGCCTGGTCATGCCGGCCGCCATGCAAATGGGCACGGGCGGGGTGACGGCCGACGAGGCGGGTGTCGCGTCGGCGACGGTCAACGCCATGCAGCAGGTGGGCGGTTCGATCGGTACGGCGCTGCTCAACACACTCGCGGCGAGCGCGGCGACGGACTACCTGGCCGGGAAGGACGCGACCAGCAAGCTGGTGCAGGCACAGGCCACGATCGAGAGCTACACGACCGCGTTCTGGTGGTCGGCCGGGATGTACGCGGCCGGCGCGGTCATCGCCTTCCTGTTGTTCCGCAAGGGGGTGCCGCAGCAGGACGCCGACGCGGCGCCGGTCGTTCACATGTAACTGCCGCAGAGCCGCAGGGACCGAGGGGCCGCCGTCAGCAGGGAGACGGTGGCCCCTCGCCGTTGTTGTCTGCGGGTGCGTTGTGGCTGGTCGCGCAGTTCCTCGCGCCCCCATGGGGGCGCGTCAAGTCAAGCCACTTCATTCAAATTCACTTGGTCGAGTGAACCTGATCTTGCGCCACCGCCATCAGGGATGCCAGGCGCTCTGACCGGGTAACTACCAGGCCCCGTACGCGCCCTGTGCCTCGTGGAGCAGAGATGACGCCGGAAGCCGTGGATCCCGGGCTGCCCGCCGCCAACTCCTGTGCGCGCACCCACCGCAGCGGGTCGTACCTCGTCGTCGAGGTCTTCGGTGAGGTCGACATCGCCACCGAGGAGCTGCTCGCCGAGCATCTGCTCGCGGTGACCGCCGGACCCGAGCCCGATGTGCTCGTCGATCTGCGGCGGCTGGACTTTCTCGACTGCTCGGGGCTGCGGGTGCTGTGCCGGGCCGAGGCGCGCGCCAGGGAGCGGGGCGGGCGGCTGCGGCTGATGTGCGAAGGGCCCCGGATTCCGCGGCTGTTACGGGCCTCGGGGCTGCTGGGGCGTTTCCCGCCGCTCCCCGGCATTCCCCGGGACGGGAACGCCGGGGAGCGGCGGTGATACCGGGGGTCGGACGGGCAGCCCCACACCACCCGTCCGACCCCCGCTGCGAGATCGCAGGTTCCCCGCTCCAGGGGCCGCACTCCCCAGTTACGGACCTGTCCGGCAGTCACGAGGACCGTGCGATCCCGGGCTCAGAAGGCGAAGACGCTCGTCCCGTAGGCGTCCCTCATGCACTGGTTGCCGAAGGTGTGCTCGTAGGAGACGCGTTTGCCCTGCCAGACGCCCTCGACCGTGACCACGACGGGATCGTAGAGCTTGGTACACCACACATCGCTTCTGGGCGCCAGGGCGTCCAGATCACCGCCGGCGCCGCGCAGTTCGGCGCAGGCCTCGGCGGCGGCCGGGTGGGTGCCGGACGCGCCCGGAGCGCAGTTCAGGGTGACGGCGCGCTCGGGCGTGGCGGTGGCCGCCTCTGTGCCGTGGCCGGTGGTGAGCACCAGGGCCGAGGGGGCGTAGAGCGAGCTCGGGGCGGCGACGGCGGCCCCCGTCAGGGGTCCGCAGACGGCGGCGGCCGTAAGGCCGAGGGTCGCTGCCCAGCGCGCGGTGGTTCGCATTGTGTGCATCCTTCCGCTCGATTCGACGGGTGCCGCCCTCGGCCCGGTGGGTGCCGGGGCGGCGGGCGCCACTCTGCCGAGTCCGCCGCCGAAACACACATCGAACCCACAGGTTTCAGTAACCTTGCGTATTGAATCAGTGGCGTGAAGTCACGGAATTCGAAGGCGTCGACCGCGCAACGGAGCGGTTCTTGATCGCCCGAGGCGGCCGGATGGCCGGATCTCACCGCCTCGTTAATCGTCCTGAAACATTCCGCTTCCGCTGTCGGCGGACTTCCCGCAAGCCCTTGCCTTCGTGCTGCAACGGAGTAATCGTCATTACATGATTACTCAAGAGCAACGAGACAAGCTCCGCGGCTGGTTCGCCGGCCGTCTGCCCGACGACCTCTTCGAGGAACTGGTCGAGGTGACGGCCGACCGCGAGGAGGTCACCGTCATCGGGCGCATCCCCGGCCCCAAGCTGGCGGACGACGCGTCGGACGCCGAGCGGGAGGCGGCCGTACAGGGCCGGATCCAGGAGTTCCGGGAGCGCACCCGGGAGAGCCGGATGGCCGTGGCCCGCGAGGCCGAGCACCGGTTCCGGCACAAGGTCTCCTGGGGCGTGGAGTGCGCCGGGCAGCGGGCACTGTTCACGCATGTGGCCGCGCCGGTGATGACCCGGCTGCGCCAGCCCGAGCGCCAGGTGCTGGACACTCTGATCGCCGGCGGGGTGGCGCGCAGCCGCAGCGAGGCGCTGGCCTGGTGCGTGCGGCTGGTCCAGCGGCACACCGACGACTGGCTGACCGAACTACGGGATTCCCTGGAGCACGTGGAACGCGTCCGGGCCCAGGGCCCGGACACCGACCAGGGCTGAGCCCGGCCGCAGCAGCGCCCCGCAGGGGCGCGGGGAACTGCGCGACCAGCCACGACGGCGCCGCGGGTACCAGACGACCCGACGCGGCGCTTCCAGCGGAGCGCTCAGTGGCCGGCCAGTTCCGCCGGCTGCGCCGACGGGCCCCCGGTCCCGGCGATGGAGAGCGAGCCGCGGCTCTGGGACGGCGTCGGGGTGTCGGTCAGCCAGTGCTGGCCACTGGTGTGGTCGCGGACCTTGACCACGATGTCGGAGCCGGGGTCGACACCGCCCGTGGCGAGGGCAAGGGTCTCGTCCCAGCGCGGCAGCAGCTCGCCCTGGACGGTGAGGTCGTAGCGCACGTCCCCGCCGCGCCCGGCGCCCTCCTCGGCACAGGTGCCGACGATGACCACACCGGCGTCCGCGTGCGAGTCCAGGCACAGATCCGTGCCGGCCGCACTGCGCAGCTCGCCGTCGCTCTCGTAGGTCCACTGCTGGGTCGAGGCCGAGGAACACGCCGCGAGCACGACGGTCGTCCCGGCCTTCGGCTCGCCGTTGATGTCCAGGCAGAGCTGGGCGGCGGCGTTGCGCAGCCGGGTCGTGTGGTCGGCGGCGGGCAGCCCGGCCGTCCCGGAGGTGGGCGTCGCATCGGGCTCGGAGTCGCCGGGTACGAGGCCGGCGGTGGCGACGGCGTCGCTGCCGTCTCCGCCGCCGGACAGCGTGCTGACGGCGAGGACGGAGGCGAGCAGTCCCGCACCGGCCACGCCGACGCTGGTCAGCAGCGTCTTCGACGACCAGGAGCCGGGCGGGCGGCGCACCTGCACGGGGATGCGGGCGAGGAGCCGGGTCCGGGCGGCCGCGCGCCGGCGCCCGCCTCCTCCGGCGCGCCGGGCGGCGGCGCGGGTCAGGGGGACATCCGCACCGCTCTTGCGTCCCGGGCGGGTGTCGAGGTAGCGGCGGGCTCCCCAGCCGAGCACCGCCTCGACCAGCAGCACGCCCAGTCCGCCCTCGACATGGCCGAGTTGCTCGGCGGCGGCCCGGCAGTACGGGCACTGCGCCAGGTGCTCCTGGACATCCGGCAGCAGCCCGCCGCCGCGGCGGATCGGCACGTCAAGGAGGCGGTTGTAGTAGCGGCACTCCTGGGACGGCGCGAGATCCCGGTGCGCGCGGACACAGCCCTCGCGGAATTTCTCCCGGGCGTCTTCGAGAGCCGCCGATGCAGTTGTCGTGTCCATGCCCAACAGACCGGCCGGTACGGTTATCGGTTCCGCCTCCACCTCGGCATGCCAGAGCAGGCTCTGGGCGAGCGCCGGAAGGCCCAGGAATGAACGCTCCGCGAGGGTGCGGTTTTCCGGTGTCATGGACTTCGTGGCACGCATACCGCGGCCGCCGGCCGGTTTCCCGAGGTCGGGAAGAACCTCCGCTATTCGGTCCTCCGCGGACCAGTTGGCGACCGTGTCGCGGACCGAGACCAGCAGGCGGGGCCGGATCGCGTCGGCCGTCTCGCCGAGGGCCACCCGGTCGAGGACCTGATGGAAGGCGGCGGCCGCGACCATGTGCGCGACGGGCCCCGAGGCGGCCAGGCAGATGACCGCGTAATCCTGAACGGGCCGCCAGTGCCGCGCCATGAGCAGCGCGGCGGAGCGGGAGGCCTCGATGTCGGATCCGGCTCGCAGCGGGGCGGCGAGGGACTCGTCGGACTCCCCCGCACCACCGCCCGGCGGCGGATAGGGAGGGCGAGGCGGGTGGGGGGTGTGCACGGAGCGGATTCCTTTGGTGCGGTGGTGCGTACCTCTTCGGTGCGCCTGCAGGGAGCGGGAATTCGCCGGCGCGGTGCAGGTCGCGTTCCTCAACTGTCGAATTGGACCGTGCCATTACCCCCGCGCGGGCATTCACCCTCGCACAAGTCTCACACAAGCAACAAGGCACCCGTACAACATCGACAGCATTGACAGAAAGTCAGAAAGTCGCTGGTGGCTATTGCCCCTTCATGGCCGCATTCACCTTTCCGCGCGCCCCGTGTGAACCGTGCGCACGCGGCGGTCCCGCGCACACGCTCCCGGCCCGTCCGCACGGGTGGTCCACTGATGACCGGCCCTCCTCGCGAGGCCTCGCGCGAAACGGCGGCTCTTCCGCGCGAAACAGGCCGCCGGCCCCGTTCCTCCCGCCCTCGGCCGGCGGCCCCGGGGAGCCGGGACAGCCCTCTCCCCTGCAAGTCCGGGCAGGTGTCAGAGCTGCCAGGAACGGAGCCGGTCCGCCGCGGTGTAGACGTCGGCCTTGCCGCTCATCAGGTCGCGGGCGAGGTCGACGAGGGTGCCGTAGGGCGGGTCGATGCCGACACCGCTGACGTACATGTAGGCCACGGCGGTCGCACAGGCGAACCGCGCGTTGGCCGAGGGCAGCGGCTTGAGCAGGGCGAGGGTGTGCAGCAGGGCGGCGGCCCGCCAGGCCGGGTCGGAGTCCACGCCGAGCCGGGGCGGATCGACCCGGTGCCGGGCGACCGCGGCGACCAGCGCGGAGAAGTCGTTGATGGTGGGCTGCTCCGGCATGACTTCCTCATGGCGCTGGAGCAGCCAGGGCACGTCGATGTGGATGACCGGCGGCATGGGTCAGGCGGCCTCGCCCTTCGCGGGCGGCTCGTCGTCGGGGAACGCGGCGGCGAACTCGGCGGCATGGGCTGCGAAGAAACGGCGGAACTCCTCCGCCCCTTCCTGCAGGGCCCGGTGCCGGGCGATGTCGGCGGCCGCCGCGTCACGGACGAGGGCCTTCATGGACGTACCGCGCTCCTTGGCTATCTGCCTGAGGTCCTCAAGTTCGCGGTCGCTGAACTCCACGTTGAGAGCTGGCATGCCCTTCACCGTACCGCGCGGGTACTCCACCGTAAATACCCGCAGGTCAAGTCCGTCTCCCCTAGGTACCCGCCAGGGATGCACCGAGGCGCCGCCCGCGGTCTCAGGTGTCGAGGCGGCTGATCCGTACCGCGCCCGGGGTCTCCCCCGGGTGGGCGCTGGTCAGGGTGAGCCGGATCCGGGAGCCGCGTGCCGGGGTGAAGGTGATGACGGTCGGGGTGTCCGAGGCGGTGGCCCAGTCCACTGCCGTGTCCCGCACCGCCCGGTAGGCCGTGCCGTCCCAGACGGCCACCTCGACCGACGCGGGCAGGGCGTGGGTCGCGTCCACGGTGAAGGAGACGTCCACCCGGTCGAAGGTGCGGGCGCGCCCGTGGTCGACCGACACCCAGTCCGCGGTCCGGGCGCCGCCGAACGCGGGCAGCAGGGCGGTGGCCGACTTGGCGAAGGCGTTGGACCAGCCGGTGGCCGGGTCGCCGTCGAGCATGGCGGCCGGGAGGGTGTCCGGACGGCCGGAGAAACTGGCGTCCGCGTGGGGGTGTTCCGGCGGGGCCGGGTAGTCCGGGCGGAGGTCGGGGGCGGGGGTGCTCGCCACGGAGCGGGCGGGGGTGGTGTGCACGGTGACGGTGTCCCCGCGCAGCCCGTCCACCCGCGCGGCCACCTTGAGGGCGCCCGGTTCCGTACCGGCGCGGACAATGGCAAGTGCCTTGCCGTGAAAGGCGGTTCGGGTGCTCGCCTGGTAGCGCTCGGCGCTCTCCTCACGGCCGTTGTCGAGCCCGGCGAGCGAGCCGCCGGTCACGGCGAAGGAGATCAGGTGCTCGGCGCCGGGCACCACCACGCCGTGCGCGTCGACGATCTCCGCGGTGACGAAGACCAGCGAACGCCCGTCTGCGGAGAGGGACTTGCGGTCGGCGGTGAGGCGCACGGCGTGCGGGGCGCCGGCGGTGCGCAGGACGTCGGTCGCGACCACCCTGCCGTCGCGCCGGGCCACTGCCTTCAGCTCGCCCGGCCGGTAGGGCACTTTCCAGGTCAGGTGCAGTCTGCCCGCGCTGCCGTTGGGGCTGGTGTAACTGCCGGGGTAGGGACCGGAGGTGAAGGTCTTGTCGTCGCCGGTGGCCTCGGTGGTCTCCAGGTAGGTGCGGCCGTCGGTCGTGGTCTTGCTGTCGAACTCCCGCGTCCCCAGGGACTCTCCGTTCAGGAACAGCTCGACGGCGGGCACGTTGGCGTACGCCCACACCTCGACCGTGGCCCCCTCCTCGTGGTTCCAGCTCATCGGCAGCAGATGCACCATCGGCTCGCTCACCCACTGGCTGCGGAAGAGGTGGTACATGTCCTTCGGGAAGCCTGCTGTGTCGACCGCGCCGAAGAAGGACGACTTCACCGGGAACACGTCGTACGGCGTCGGCTCGCCGATGTAGTCGATGCCCGACCACAGGAACTGGCCCGCGAACCACTTCCGGTCCCGGTCCTTCTTGTGGCCGTACTCGCCGCTCATCGTCCAGGAGGACAGGTTGTTGTCGTAGGACGAGGTGGCCCGGCGGCCGGGGGTGTGGTTCTCCCCGGTGTTGAGGTGTTCCGGCTCCTGGTAGGTGCCGCGGGTCGAGGTCTCCGAGGAGGACTCGGACTCGAAGAGGAACAGGTGCGGGTAGGCGGCGTGCAGCGCGTCCACGGACTTGGCGGTGTTGTAGTTGAGGCCGAGTCCGTCGAGCTTGGCGAGCATCAGGTCGGCGGCGGAACCCTGCTTCGGCACGCCGCGGTACTTGTCGGAGCCGATCACCAGGGGGCGGGTGGCGTCGGCGGCCCTGATGGCGGCGATGATCCGGTCGGCCATGGCGAGGCCGGCCGTGGAGGTGGAGTCGGGGATCTCGTTGCCGATCGACCACAGCACGACCGCGGGCGAGTTGCGGGCGGCGAGGACCATCTCGGTGGCGTCGCTCTCGCACCACTCGTCGAAGAACCGGCCGTAGTCGTACCTGGTCTTGCCGGTCTTCCAGCAGTCGAAGGCCTCCACCATCATCACGATGCCGAGTTCCTCGCAGACCTCGGTCATCTGCGGCGAGGGCGGGTTGTGCGAGGTGCGGAAGGCGTTGACGCCCATCGACTTCATGACGGTCATCTGTCTGCGCACCGCGTCGGCGCTGATCGCCGCGCCGAGGGCGCCCTGGTCGTGGTGGAGGTCGACGCCCCTGATCTTGGCGGGCACGCCGTTGAGGGAGAAGCCCTCGTCGGGGTCGAAGCGGTAGCTGCGGATCCCGAAGACCGTGCGGAAGGTGTCGGTGGTGGCGCCGCCGACCCGGAGTTCGGTGTGCAGGGTGTAGCGGTGCGGGGCCTCGAAGTCCCACAACCTCGGGTTCCCGACGGTCAGTTCATGGGTCGCGGTGGTCCCGCCGGAGCCGGTGACGGTGACCGTGGAGGAGGTACGGGCGACCGTGCGGCCGTCCGGGTCGGCGATCCGGGACAGGACCGTCACGTCCGCGCCCGCGCCGGACTCGTCGACGACGGCCGTGCGCACCCGCACCACGGACCGCTCGGCGGTGATGTCCGGGGTGGTGACATACGTCCCCCAACGCGCCACGTGCACGGGGTCGGTCACCACCAGCCGGGCCTCGCGGTAGATGCCGCTGCCCGAGTACCAGCGGCTGCTGGGCAGTTGGTTCCGCACCTCGACCGCGAGGACGTTCGCGGTGCTGCCGTCGGTGTGCAGCAGGTCGGTGAGGTCGAAGGCGAAGCCGGTGTACCCGTAGGGGTGGCGGCCGGCCTCGGTGCCGTTGCAGTAGACGTACGAGTCCATGTAGACGCCGTCGAACTCCACCGAGATCCGCTTGCCGGCGTAGCCGGGCGGCAGGGTGAAGGCGAGCCGGTACCAGCCGAGACCGCCCGGGAAGAAGCCGGTGCCGCTGGTGGTGCCGTTCTCGGTCGTAGGGGTCTGTTCGATGCTCCAGTCGTGCGGTACGGCGACCTGCCGCCAGGCCGAGTCGTCGTACCCGGGGTCGGCGGCGTCCGCGTAGGCGCCGGTCGGGTCGGTGATCCCGCCCGGGTTGACCAGCGCGAACCGCCAGCCGTCCCGCAGGGCGACCGTGCGGCGGCCGGTGACCTGCGAGGACGTATCCGCCTCCGGGGCCGCCCAGGCGCCCGGCGCGCCCAGCAGGGCGCCGGCCGCAGGGGCTGCCGTGGCGGCTGCCAGAACCGATCTGCGAGTGACCGTCATGGTGCGGCTCTCCCTCATCAGGGGCCAGAACTACTCACAACTGATCGTGAACAAACAGATTCTGACGGGGTGACACTTGTGCCCGTCAAGGGTCCGGAGGCCTTCTCCCACCCCTTTCGTCCCGTCGGCCGGTCCGCGTTCGGCACTCCGGACAGGCCTCGATCCCGACCGACCGACCGCCGTCGCTTGCCGGTCACGAGAGCGTCCGAAGCACTACCCTTAACACGAGTGGTGCACCTGTTGACTGTGAGTGTGCGCTTGGGAGTGGCGAGATGAGCCGGGTCTATCCGTTCGACGATGCGGCGACGGCCCGGGCTGTCATCGGCGAGGACGGCACACTGACCGAGTGGAACGAGGGCGCGCGACGGCTCCTCGGCCACCCGGCCGAAGAGGTCGTGGGCCGGTCCGCGGCACTTCTGCTCGCCGGGGACGTCACACCGCGCACCCCCGACGGCACCCGCTGGGACGGCACCGTCGAACTCCGCCACCGGGACGGCCGTACGATCCAGGTCTGGCTGCTCGCGCACCACAGCACGGCACAGGACGAACAACCCGGTCACTGGCTGGTGGTCTCCCCACTGGACGGCGGCGGCCCGCGCACCCCGGACGATCCGCTGACGACCGCCGTGCTGACGCAGTCGCCGTGCGCCATCGCGGTCTACGACGATCAGCTCAGGCTGCGCCGGGTGAACGACGCGATGGCCGAGGTCATCGGGCTGCCCGAGGAGCGGATCCGGGGGCTGAGAGTCACCGAGATCGGCGGCAAGCCGGAGAGCGCCGACCTGGAGCGGAACATGCTCCGGGTGCTGGCCTCCGGCCGGCCGCTGGATGTGCAGACGTACATGCGTACCGGCGGCGAGGACCGGGCGCACGCCTGGCTGGCCCGGATGGCACCGGTCACCGACGCCGCCGGACGCGTGCGGGGCGTGAGCCTGGCCGCCCACGACTTCACCGAGAACTATCTGGCCAGGGAGCGGCTCCAGCTGGTCAACGCGGCGAGCGTGCGCATCGGCAGCACTCTCGACGTCATCTGTACGGCTCAGGAGCTGGCGGACGTCTGCGTCCCCGCGCTCGCGGACTTCGTCACCGTCGACCTGCTGGACCCGCCGGAGCACGGCGGCGACCTCCCGGCCCGGCTGACCGCGCCGGTCACCCTGCGCCGCACCGCGCACCAGTCCGTACTGCCAGGCGTCCCCGAGGCGGTCCTCAAGCCCGGGCAGACCGAGGTCTACCCGGCCTCCTCGCCGCAGGCCGACTCGCTGACCGCGGGGCACACGATCGTGGCCTCGGTGGCGTCCGGGGCGCTGGACCAGTGGCTGTCCTGGAACAAGGCCCGTGGGGAGCGGGTGCGCGAGTTCGGCGTGCACTCCTCGATGTCGGTGCCGATCCAGGCCCGCGGCACCACCCTCGGGGTCGCCGTGTTCAGGCGGCACCGGCGGCCCGACCCGTTCGGCCCGGACGACGTGCTGCTCGCCGAGGAGATCACGGCCCGGGCCGCCGTCTGCATCGACAACGCCCGCCGGTACTCGCGCGAGCGCGAGACCGCCCTGGCCCTGCAGCGCAGCCTGCTGCCCCGGACACTGCCGCGCACCGCCGCCCTGCAGGCCGCCTCCCGCTATCTGCCGGCGGCGCGGGCCGGGGTGGGCGGCGACTGGTTCGACGTGATCCCGCTGTCCGGGCTGCGGGTCGCCATGGTCGTCGGGGACGTCGTCGGCCACGGTGTGCAGGCCTCGGCGACCATGGGCCGGCTGCGGACCGCCGTACGCACCCTGGCCGACATCGACCTGGCCCCCGACGAGCTGCTCACCCACCTCGACGACCTGGTGCTCCGGCTCTCGGCGGAGCAGGGCGGCGAGGGCAGCCCCGGCGAGGTCGGCGCGACCTGCCTGTACGCCGTCTACGACCCGGTGTCCCGGCGCTGCACGCTGGCCCGCGCCGGGCACCCGCAGCCCGTCCTGCTGCGCCCCGGCCGCCGCCCCCACCGGCTGGACCTGCCCGCCGGTCCCCCGCTGGGCCTGGGCGGGCTGCCGTTCGAGTCGGCCGAGGTGACGCTGGACGAGGGCACGGTCCTCGCCATGTTCACGGACGGGCTGATCACCTCCCGGCAACGGGACCCGGACACCGGCCGCCGGCTCCTGCACGAGGCGCTGGCGGCGTACAGCGACTCCCTGGACGAGACCTGCGACCGGATCCTGCACTCCCTGCTGCCGCCGGGCGGCGCGGCCGACGACGTGGCCCTGCTGCTGGCCCGCACCCAGGGCCTGCCGCCGTCCCGGGTGGCGTCCTGGGACATCCCCGCCGACCCCGCCCTGGTCGCGCCGATCCGCAAACAGGCCGTGGAACAGCTCGACGTGTGGGACCTGAGCATGGCCGCCTTCACGGCGGAGCTGGTGGTCAGCGAGCTGGTCACCAACGCCATCCGCTACGGCGCCCACCCGATCCGGCTCCGTCTGATCCACGACACGACGACCCTGATCTGCGAGGTCTCCGACACCAGCCACACGGCCCCGCACCTGCGCCGGGCCAAGACCTGGGACGAGGGCGGCCGCGGCCTGCTGCTGGTGGCCCAGCTGACCCAGCGCTGGGGCACCAGACACACCGCGGAGGGCAAGACGATCTGGGCCGAGCTGAACCTGTTCGAGGACGACATCGCCTAGGGCCTGTCCGGTTCCGGTCGCTGCCGGTCGCTGGTCAGGACCACCAGCTGCCGGGTCGCGCGGGTCATCGCGACATAGTGGTCGACGCCGCCCGCGACGCCGGTGCCGAAGTCCTCCGGGTCGACGAGGACGACCAGGTCGAATTCGAGCCCCTTCGACAGCTCGGGGGTGAGCGAGGCGACCCGGGACGTCGGGGTGAAACGGGGGGCTCCGATGACGCAGGCGACGCCCTCGGCGTGGGCGGCGAGCCAGGTGCCGAGGATCTCGTCCAGCTCCGACACGGATCCGTGGACCACGGGCAGGCCGCTGCCGCGGATCGAGGTCGGCACGTTGGCGTCCGGGAGCACGGCCCGGATGACCGGCTCGGCCTCGGCCATGATCTCTTCCGGGGTGCGGTAGTTGATGCTGAGCGAGGCCAGGTCGATGCGGTCGAACCCGACCCGTGCCAGGCGTTCCCGCCAGGTCTCCGGGAACCCGTGCCGTGCCTGGGCGCGGTCCCCGACGATGGTGAAGCTCCGGGACGGGCAGCGCAGCAGCAGCATCTGCCATTCGGCGTCGGTGAGTTCCTGGGCCTCGTCGACGACGATGTGCGCGAACGGGCCGGCCAGCAGGTCGGGGGCGAGGACGGTCAGTTCGGACTCGTCGACCAGGCTGACCTTGGCGTCCTCGCCGCGAAGCATGATCACCAGGCCCTCGCCGTCGTCGCCGTCGGCGCCGGAGTCCCGGGCGGCCCCGATCAGGTTGTCGACGACCTGCGCCATGCGCTCGCGCTGGGCGACGAGAACGGCCTCCTGCCGCCGCAAGCGCCGGTCCGCCTCCGGGTCGCCGAGCCGCTGCCGGGCCGCGTCCAGGAGCGGCAGGTCGGACACCGTCCAGGCCTGGGCATCGGCGCGCTGGAGCCTGCGCACGTCGTCGCGGCCGAGCCAGGGGGCGCAGAGCCGCAGGTAGGCGGGGACCGACCAGAGGTCCCCGACCAGGTCGGTCGCCGCCAGCAGCGGCCAGGCGCGGTCGAGGGTGTCGACCAGGTCCCGGTCCCGCTGCAGCGACCTGCGGAACTCCTCTGGCGTGACGTCGTCGCCGTCGTACTTGTCCAGCAGGATGGCGGCCAGTTCCGCCCAGATCTGGTCGCGTGCCTCGTTGTGCGGGGTACCGGGAGCCGGCGCCCGGAACGCGTCGGCCCAGTCGTCGGCGCTCAGCCGGAGGTCGGCCCAGTCGGTCGTGACCGTCATCCCCGCGGCGGGCGGTTCCTCGTAGAAGCGGACGGCCGTCTCGATCGCCCGGACCATGTCCGCGGACGACTTGAGGCGGGCCGCCTCCGGGTCGGCCTCGGCCGCCGCGGCGGCTCCCTCGTCGACGAGGTCCCGCAGGACACAGGTCTGCACGCCCTCCTCACCGAGGCTCGGGAGGACGTCGGAGACGTAGTTCAGGTAGGGCCGGTGCGGGCCGACGAACAGCACCCCGCCCCGGCGGTGGCCGAGCCGCGGGTCGGAGTACAGGAGGTGGGCCGTGCGGTGCAGGGCGACGACCGTCTTGCCGGTGCCCGGGCCGCCGTCGACGACAAGGGCGCCGCGGGAGCCCGCGCGGATGATCGCGTCCTGGTCGGCCTGGATGGTGGCGAGCACGTCACGCATCCGCTCCGACCGGTCGGCGCCCAGGCTGGCGATGAACGCCGACTGGTCGTCCAGCGCGGCGTGCCCTTCGAGCCCGTCGGCGGTGAACACCTCGTCCCAGTAGTCGCCGATCCGGCCGTCCGTCCAGCGGTACCGGCGGCGGCTGCGCAGCCCCATCGAGTCGGCGTGGGTCGCCGCGAAGAACGGCTCGGCCGCGGGTGACCGCCAGTCGATCAGCAGCCGGCGGCCCGCGCTGTCGGTGAGGCCGAGCCGGCCGATGTACACGGGCTCGGGGTCGTCGGCGCCGACCATGCGTCCCAGGCAGAGGTCCAGGCCGAAGCGGCGCAGGGTGCGCAGCCGTCCGGTCAGCCGGTGCACCTCGATGTCCCGGTCCATCGCCGCCCGGCCGGTGCCGCCCGGCGCCCTGAGCTCGGCGCCGAGGCGGTCGGACAACTCGGCGATCGACTGGGCGAGGCACTCGGCGACGGCGGCCAGGTGCCGCTCGTCGGCGGCGATCAGGGCGGGGTCGGCCTTGGCGGAGAGGCTTTCGGGCAGGTGGAAGGCGCTGGTGGTCAGGGGGTTCAATGCATCAGCTCCGTGGGGAGGCCGTGCGGCCGCGGGCACGTACGGCAGGGCGTCCGGAGGGACGGGACGAACATGAGGGGGCGGGGACGGTGACCGTCGTCCGGGGTTGGTAGCGGGTTGCGGTGCGTGCGGGACCGCGGGGCCGTCGTGGCCGGTCGCGCCCACGCGGCGGAGCCGCGAATCGACACAGCCCCGCGCCCCTTACGGCGGCGCCACGGTGGCCGTGTGTGCTGCTCAGGCGCCGTCGAGGAGCAGCCGGGCGGCCACGCTCGCTCCGTCGGTGCGCACCGCGGCGGCCACGACGGCCGCGCGGGCACGGGTCTCGCGGGTGAGGGCGGTCGCAAGCGCGGCCGACAGGGACTCGACGGACGGAACCGGTCCGTCGTGGACCGCGCCGATGCCCAGCTCGGCCACCCGGGCGGCCCAGTGCGGCTGGTCCGCGATCTGGGGCACGACCACCTGGGGCACTCCGGCCGCGGCGGCCGTCGTCGTGGTGCCCGCGCCGCCGTGGTGGACGACGGCGGCGACCCGGCGGAACAGCGCCTGGTGGTTGACCTCGCCGGCGGCGAAGCAGTCGTCCCGGTCGTCGACCGGGGCGAGGTCCGCCCAGCCGTGCCCGACCAGCACACGGCGGCCCTGGGCGCGCACCGACTCGACGGCCACCCGGGCGGTGTCCGGCGCGCCGCGCATGGCCATGCTGCCGAAGCCGACGTACACCGGTGGTTCGCCGGCCTCCAGGAAGGCCGCCAGTTCGTCCGGCAGCGGGCGTTCGTCCGGCAGGATCCACGCGCCGGTCTGGACGAGGTCGAGATCCGTCCGGTCCCGCCACGGGGCCAGGCCCGGGTCGGCCGCCAGCCACGGCCGGTCGGTGAGGACGTGGTCCCGGACGTTGTCCACCGGGGGCAGGCCGAGCGCGGCCCGGTGGGTGTTGAGCGCCTCCCCGTACAGGGCGTTCACCCGCTCGGCGTCCACCTTCCACAGCGTCCGCAGGTCGGCGTCGGCAGGAGCCGGGCGGCCCGGCCGGCCCAGCGGCGGGAAGCGCGAGGACGGCAGCCCGAACGGCTGGAAGCATGCCAGCACGTAGCGGATGCCGAGCTTCTCGGCCACCGACCGGGCGCCGGCCGGCATCAGGCCGCTCGCCACCAGCGCGTCGCATCCCTCGGCCGCCGGGGCGACCGTGTCGAAGTGTGCGGCGACCAGCTCGGGCGCGAGCTTGAACGCGTCCTCCGGCGCCGGCTTCGGCCGGGTCACCAGCGCACGCACCGACGGCCCGAACGGCACGTGCGGCACGCCCGCGCGGGCCAGCAGCTCCGCGAACTCCTCGTCCGGCGGGGCACAGACCCGCACCTGTGCGCCGAGCTGCCGCAGCGCCACGGCGAGTCCCGCCAGCGGTTCGACATCGCCGCGCGACCCATATCCCATCAAAAGCACACGCATGTCGCGCATCCCCCAAATACCGCAGTTCCTGGCTTCGGCCTGCGATTCTGCGGGACGAGGGGGGCCTTGCCGCAAGCCCCCCAGTGCGCTATACGTTAAGAAGGGCAAGGAGAAGAACTCCTCGCCCTGTGTTTCTTCGGGGCCGCCGATGTGCGGCCCTTTCTGCTGTCACGGCGCGCTCAGCCAGGGCCGGACCTGCTTGCGTGCCTCGTGCAGCCGGGACTTCAGCGTGCCCAGCGGGATCCCCACCCGCTCGGCGACCTCGGCGTAGTCCAGCTGGCAGATGTCCCGGTAGACGAGCGGCGCGACCAGCTGCGGGTGCTCCCGCTCCAGCCGGTCCAGCGCCTCCAGCAGATCGATCCTGGACCCGGCGATCACACTCGTCGTACGCGGG
Organism: Streptomyces sp. GbtcB6; assembly: GCF_019091475.1. NCBI lineage: Bacteria > Bacillati > Actinomycetota > Actinomycetes > Kitasatosporales > Streptomycetaceae > Streptomyces > Streptomyces sp. GbtcB6. The sequence continues at coordinate 279,020 of NZ_JAGXJL010000002.1, forward strand.
TCGACGTGCTCGGTCGGTTCGATGACCGCCGGCTGCTCCGCCGCCCGCCTCTTCAGGTCCCGGTACTTCTGCCGGGCGCAGTTGGCGACGACCGTGTACAGCCAGGTGCTGAAGCGGCTGCGGCCCTCGAAGGTGGAGATCTTCCGGGAGATCTGGAGCAGGACGTCCTGGGCCGCCTCCTCGGCGTCCTCCCGGCACGGCAGAAACCGCCCGCAGCGTCGTACGACGTCGGGCCAGACCGCGGACAGCAGCTGGTTCAGGGCCACCTGGTCGCCTGCGGCGGCCCGCCGGGCGAGGTCTTCGGTCAGCGCGGCGTCCGGCACGGGAGGTCCCCCTCTAAGTCGATCTCAGGACAGGCATGATAGTCGTATGCAACCCCTGGAGCGGATCGGCCGCTATCGCCTCGAACAGCGCCTGGGCACCGGTGCCTTCGGGACGGTCTGGCTCGCTTACGACGACCAGCTGGACGCCCCGGTCGCGGTGAAGGTGCTCGCCGACAACTGGTCCCACCGCCTCGACATCCACGACCGCTTCCTGTCCGAGGCGCGGCTGCTGCGGCGGGCTGACTCGAAGCGCGTGGTGCAGGTCTACGACATCGGCGAACTCCCGGACGGGCGGCCGTACTTCGTGATGGAGTACGCCGACGCGGGCACCCTCGCCGACCTGCTCGGCGGCGGCCCGCTCCCGATCCCCGACGCGCTGCGGCTGACCGCGCTGGCGGCGCGCGGCGCGGCGGACCTGCACGGGGCGGGGATCGTGCACCGGGACATCAAGCCGACGAACGTGCTGCTGCGTACGGCACAGGACGGCACCCGGCGGGTGCTGCTGGCCGACCTGGGGCTGGCCAAGAGCCTGGCGCAGGCGTCGGGGCTGACCCTGGCCGCCGGTTCGGCGGGGTACCAGCCGCCGGAGCAGGCCCAGCCCGGCGAGGGCATCGACGCCCGCGCCGATGTCTACGCGCTGGGTGCGGTGGGCTACGAACTGGTCACCGGCACGGTGCCGGCGGCGCCCGGGCAGGTCGTCCGGCCGGAGCGGCTGCGGCCGGACCTCGGGGACGACGTGCAGCGGGCGCTGATGCGGGCCCTGGAGCCGGACCGGCAGCGGCGCTGGCCGACGGCGCAGGCCTTCGCGGACGAGCTGGACCGGCTGGCGGCGACCGCGGCGGCCCGGCGGCCGCGGCGGCTCGACGGCGTCCGCCGGCGGCTCAACGTGGTCACGCTCACCCTCGCCGCGGTCCTGGCGGCCGGCGGCACGGCCCTCGCGGTCACGCTGACGCATCGGGACGGGACGACGAGCGCGGAGACGAAGGTCTCCGACGCCACCGGGCGGGTGGTGGCCGAGGTGCCGTCCGGATGGGCCGGCGAGCTGCGCGACTCCGGTTGGAACCCGCAGGCCCTGGGGCTGGCCTCCGGGCACGAGCCGGGTCTGGAGGTCGCCGACGACGTGTCGGAGTGGCAGGACCTGACGGCCGCGGTGAACGGCGTGTTCATCGGGGTGAGCGAGCATGGGGACGTCACCGCCAAGGTGAACGCCCTGACCCACTCCGGCTGCCACTACGACGGCAGCCGCGCCTTCACCGGCACCGAGTGGAAGGGCCGGGTCCGCAGCTGGAGCGGCTGCTCCGGCGCGGGCGGCTCGATCCAGGAGGCGGCCCTCAAGCCGGCCGGCGGCGACAGCCAGCCCCAGGTGTATGTGCAGGTACGGCAGAAGGGCGCCGTCGACAAGGCCACCACGGACGGCGTACTCCGGTCCCTCCGGGTCACCTGACCCGATGAATCTCGGCGTGCCCCCGAACTTTTCCGCCGTTTCTCGCATCGGATGGGAGTGACGGCGCACGGAGCGCCTCAGGTACGCCTCGTACGCGTGCCACGACATCCAGGAGTGCTGATCCACATGGCGCACACGTCCCAGCCCTTGCGGCGCGGGGCGGCCCTGCTCGCGAGCACGGTCGCCGCCCTGGGCCTTCTGACCGCCTGCGGCAACGGCGGTCAGGGCAAGTCCCCGGAGTCGGTGTCGGGCACGGCCGCGCCCGCGACCGGAAACGCGTCGAGTGCGGACACCTCGGGCACCTCCGCCGTCCCGTCCGGCACCGGGTCCTCGCCGGCGTCGCAGACCGGCGCCTCGGCCACGGGCGGCGGTTCGTCGACCGGTGGCACCACGACCGGCACCGCCGCCGCGGCCGGCACCCGCTGCCACACCTCGGAGCTGACCGCCTCGGTGGGCGGCAACGACCCGGGGGCCGGTCAGGAGAACTTCCCGATCGTGCTCACCAACAAGTCGGGCCGCACCTGCACCGTGCGCGGCTTCCCGGGCGCCGCCTTCGTGAACGCCGCCGGCACCCAGCTCGGCCCCGACCCGCAACGTGAGTCCGGCAGCACCGCCGCGACGGTCACGCTCAAGCCGGGCCAGAGCGCCTGGGCCGGGCTGACCTTCTCCAGCCCGGAGATCAGCGGCGCCAAGACGGCGACGCCGGCCGCGCTGCTGGTCACCCCGCCGGACGAGAAGGACTCGCTGAAGGTCACCTGGAAGAACGGCGCCGTCCCGGTGTCCGGGAACGCCTCCTCGGTGCGCCTGAACGTGTTCAGCGCCGGTACCGGCGCCTGACCACCCCCTGACCGGACCCCGCTGCCCACTCCCCCGGGCAGCGGGGTTCGTCATGTCCGGGCCACGACTGTCACAGACGTGCAACACACACAGCCGGCTCCGATCTTTTTCACCGGACCGCCCATCGAACCCGTCGACCACACAGCAACGGGGCTCCGCCAGGGGCCGGGACGACGGAATCGGGGACGGACATGAGCGGCATCTCTCGCAGGCGGGTGCTGACGGCGGGCGCGACGGCGGGGGCCCTGGGTGCTCTCTCCGCATGCTCGAACGGCAACTGGACGCTGGGCGGCAGCAGTTCGGCCGACGGCGGCAAGGACGGCGGTGCGCCGGCCAAGCCGCTGAAGCTCATCGGCGACGGCTCCACCGCCGACACCGGCGCGCAGCCGCACCAGCCGAAGGCGACGCGGATGGCCGCCGGCAGCAAGCCGCCGCAGTTCGTGGTGTTCTCCTGGGACGGCGCGGGCGAGCTCAGCAACCAGCTGTTCTCCCGCTTCCGCAAGGTGGCCGCGGACCACGGCGCGAAGATGACGTTCTTCCTCTCCGGCATCTACACCCTGCCCGAGTCCAAGAAGGACCTCTACCGGCCGCCGCAGCACGCGGTGGGCGCCTCCGCGATCGGCTACCTCTCCGACCGGCACATCCACGCCACGCTCCAGCAGGTGCGCGCGGCCTGGCTGGAGGGCCACGAGGTCGGCACCCACTTCAACGGGCACTTCTGCGGCTCCGACGGGGTGCGCAACTGGTCCCCCGCCGAGTGGCGCAGCGAGATCGACCAGGCCATGGACTTCGTCACCAAGTGGAAGACCAACACCGGCTTCACCGACCTGGAGCCGCTGCCCTTCGACTACCGCAAGGAGCTGATCGGCGGCCGCACCCCGTGCCTGGAGGGCCAGACCAACCTGCTGCCCACGGCCGCCGCGCTGGGCTGGAAGTACGACGCCAGCTCCCCCGGCGGCCTGCAGATCTGGCCGGGCAAGGTGCAGGGCAACCGCATCTGGGACTTCCCGCTGCAGTCCATACCGTTCCCCGGGCACTCCTTCCAGGTCCTGTCGATGGACTACAACATGATGTACAACCAGTCCGCCGGTAACCCGCTGGGCGACAAGACCCAGTACGACGCCTGGCGCACCCAGGCCCGTGACAGTTACCTGGCGGGCTTCGAGCGGGCGTACAGCACCAACCGGGCGCCGTTCTTCATCGGCAACCACTTCGAGCGCTGGAACGGCGGCATCTACATGGACGCCGTCGAGGAGGCGATCGGCAAGATGGCCGAGCACGACGACGTGCGCTTCGTGTCCTTCAAGCAGCTGGTGGCGTGGCTGGAGGCGCAGGACCCGGCGGTGCTGCGCAAGCTGCGCACACTGAACCCGGGGCAGGAGCCGGTGGGCGGCTGGGGAGAGTTCCTGGGCGCGGCGGGTACCCCGTCCTCGTAACCGGGTCCGTCTGCTTTCATGGGCGGGCCGCACTTGATCACCCCCCGAGGAACACGCCCTGAACACCCCGCTCGCCGAAACCCTGTCCGTCGTGCTGCTCGCCGCCGTTCTCGCCTGGGCCGTGATCCGGCCGCGCGGCCTGCCGGAGGCGGTGCTCGCCGTACCGGCGGCGGGGATCGTCGTCGCCACCGGAGCGATCTCCCTCGACCACGCGCGGGCGGAGGCCGAGCAGCTGGGGCCGGTCGTCGGTTTCCTCGCCGCCGTCCTGGTGCTGGCCCACTTCTGTGACGTGGAGGGCCTGTTCCAGGCCTGCGGGGCATGGATGGCCCGGTGGTCGGGCGGGCGGCCGGTGCGGCTGCTGACCGCGGTGTTCGCGCTGGCGTCGGTGATCACAGCCGTGCTCAGCCTGGACGCGACGGTGGTGCTGCTGACGCCGGTGGTGTTCGCGACGGCGGCCCGGTCCGGGGTGCGGGCGAAGCCGCACGTCTACGCCTGTACGCACCTGTCCAACACGGCCTCACTGCTGCTGCCGGTGTCCAATCTGACGAACCTGCTGGCGTTCGCGGCGAGCGGGCTGAGCTTCACCCGGTTCGCGGCGCTGATGGTGCTGCCCTGGCTGGTGGCGATCGGCGCCGAGTACCTGGTGTTCCGGCGGTTCTTCGCCCGTGACCTGTCCTCGGCGGCCCCGGGCTCCGCGGACCCCGGCGAGCCGCCCCGGCTGCCGGTGTTCGCGCTGGTGACGGTGGCCTGCACGCTCGCCGGGTTCGTGCTCACCTCGGCGGTCGGGATCGACCCGGCGTGGGCGGCGTGCGCGGGTGCGCTGGTGCTGGCCGGACGGGCGCTGCTGCGGCGGCGGGCGACCCCGGTGACGGTGGTGAAGGCGGCCGCGCCCGCGTTCCTGGCGTTCGTGCTGGCGCTCGGCATCGTGGTGCGGGCGGTCGTCGACAACGGGCTCGCCGACGCCCTCGGCCATGTACTGCCGGGCGGGACCGGCCTCCCGGCGCTGCTCGGCATCGCCGTGCTCGCCGCCGTCCTGGCGAACATCGTCAACAACCTGCCGGCGGTGCTGGTGCTGCTGCCGCTGGCCGCGCCGGCCGGGCCGGGCGCGGTGCTGGCGGTGCTGCTCGGGGTGAACATCGGACCGAACCTCACCTACGCCGGGTCGCTCGCGACGCTGCTGTGGCGCAGGATCGTGCACCAGCACGACCACGGGGTGGACCTCGGGGAGTTCACCCGGCTGGGGCTGCTCGCCGTGCCCGCCGCGCTGTGCGGGGCGGTGGTGGCACTGTGGGGGGCGCTCCAGGTGGTCGGGACCTAGACGGGAGGCCATGGGCATGCGGGTGATCGTCTGGCTGGTCGAGGGGACCTGGCCCGCCTGTGTGGACGCGGCGCGCGACTACGCGCGGGACGCGTCCGAGGTGGTGCTGCTGCATGTGGACGAGCCGGGGGTGGCCGGGCTCGCGCACGGCGCCTTCGCGGGGCTGCTGGGCCGGGCCGGCTCGGAACCGGACCCGGAGCGGCGGCTGGTGGAGCTCGGCGGGACGTCGGCGGCGGAACTGCTGGCCGCGGCCGCGGCCCGGCTGGGGCGGCCGTGCACCCGGCTGGAGCGGGTCGGCCGGGTCGAGCGGGAGGTGGTGGCCGCCGCCGGCGACGCCGGCCTGCTGGTGCTGGCCCGGGACGGCGACCGGTCCCGGCTCGGGCCGCACAGTCTGGGCAAGGCGGCGCGGTTCGTCGTGGACCACGCGCCCTGCCCGGTGCTGCTGGTGTGGCCGGAGGGGGCGCCTGACCTGAGGACGATGCCGCCCCCGCCGCCGCACCCCTGAGCCCGCTCGGGCTCAGTGACCGTGATGGCCCCCGCCGCCGTAGCCGCCGCCGCCACCCCCGCCGCCGCCGTACTGGCCGTCCCCGGAGCCGTAGCAGTAGCCCGGGTACTCGACGCACGGGTTGTAGCTGGGGGTGCTCGACGGCGTCGGCTGCGCCGTCGTCTTCGAAGCCGACGGGGTGGGCGTCGGCGTGGGCTTCGCGGCCTTGGTGACCGGGGTGGCGGACGCGGTCGGGGTCGGCGTGGTGTCGGCGTCCCAGTTGACGATCTGCATCTGGAGGTCCGGCTGGGAGGTGTCCATCACCCAGCGCTGTGCGCTGACGTTCGCCCGGGTCTTGACCACCAGGGCACCGCCGCCGTCGGTGGCGGCCGGGGCCAGCGCCAGGTCCTGGTCCCAGCGGGGCACCAGCGCGCCCTGGAGGGTGAAGTCGTAGTGGACGCTCTTGGTCTTGGTGCCGGCCGAGGCCGTGCACGGGGCGAGCTGGACGGAGTAGCCGAGGTGCGAGTCGAGGCAGAGGTCGGGTGCGGCGGCGTTGCGCAGCAGTCCGTCGCCCTCGTACGTCCACTGCTGGCTGGCGACCGAGGAGCACTCGGCGAGCTCGGTCTCGGCGCCCTTGACGGCCTTCTTGCCGACCACGCCGATGCACAGGCCGGAGGCGATGTTGTGCAGCCGGCCGCGCAGGGTGCCCTGTGTGGTCCGGCTGGTGCCGATCCAGGACGGGCCCGAGGTGGCGGTGCCGGCCGGCGTGGCGGACGGCTTGGCGCTGGCCGAGGTGGAGTCGTCGCCGGAGCCGAGCACCGACCACAGCACCAGCGGCAGCACGACCAGACCGCTCACGGTGCCCACGGCCACGGTGAGGTTGCGGCGCCGCACCCGGCGGGCGGCCCGCTGCTTGGCGCGGCGGGAGGCGGCGGGGTGCACGATCAGGTCCTTGCCCGGGGCGGCCGGCGGCACGAACGCCTCGCCGCCCGCGAAGCCCCCGGCGGGCATGGCCGCGGGCTCGGCGGGCTGCTCGGTCAGGCCGGCCCGGGACTCCATGTAGGCGCGGGCACCCCAGCCGAGCACGGCCTCGGCGAGGGCGATGCCGAGTCCGCCGTTGAACTGCTGGAGCTGGTCGGCGGTGTACCGGCAGTGCTTGCAGCCGTTCAGGTGCTGCTGGAGGTCCCGGTCGACGTCGACCCCGCCGCGCCGGAAGGTCACGTCGATCATCCGGACGTAGCGCTGGCACTCGTCCTCGTGGGCGAGTTCGCGGTGCACCTGGAGGCACTCCTCGCGCATCCGCTCGCGGGCCCGGCGCAGTTCGACACGCGCGTCCTGCTCGTCCAGGCCCAGCAGTGCGGCGGGAGCCGCCAGGGGCTCCGACTCCACCTCGGTGTGCCACAGCACGGTCCGCGAGGACGGGGTCAGCCGCTGGAAGGCGCGGGAGAGCAGCCGCCGGTTCGCGGGCGGAAGCAGCCGGGAGGCGGCCCGCTCGCCCTTGCCGACGCGCAGCTGGGGGTGGAGCAGTTCGCCACGGCCGTCGTTGTCCCATTCGGCGGCGATACGGCGGACGGTGACAAGGAGCTGGGGGCGCCAGGCGGCGGTGGGGCCGGCCTGGCGGAGGGATTCACCGAAGAGTCTGGTGAATGCGGCGGTGGTGAGCATTCCCGCACCGCGCGTCCCGTCGGTGCACAGACGGGCGTAGGCGAAGGCCGCCTCCCAGTGCCGGTCGAGAAGTTCTCCGACGGGGTGCAGGGCGGGTGCGGTGCCCGTCCACTGCTTGAGCTCGGCGCTGAGCTGCTCGTCGGTGACGTCGAACGGCCGGGCGGGGGTAGGGGAATTCCCCAGGCCTGCGTCATTCACGGCGGCATTCCTTCCAGACGCAACGCGGGATTCGGCCCATACCGTCTGGTATGCGACCGGTATGCGACCCGGCCGACACCGAGGTCGGATGGGTTTGTTGGGGGTTCGGCACGCGAACGTCCGCCGTCGGCAGCTCTTTTGAAGCGTGGGGGGCGTACGGGAGCGGCCTCGCGCATGCGGCGGTGAAAGTAATTGTCCGCATGCCGACACGGCACACCTTTGCACAGGCCAGCAGGGCGGAACAAGGGATACCGGGGTTTTGCGCACCGCCCGGTGGCTGCGGTAATTTGACGAATCGTCAATGAGGGAGTCCGCGCATTGTCGCCGTATCGACATCGCAATTGACACGAGGATTCAGGGTCGGCCGCCCCGGTATCCACAGAAACCATTGAACCACGGCCCGACCTGCACAAGCCGCCCGGTCGTCGGCGGCCGTGAACCAATAGCCCCGGATATTAGAGACGTTCACCGGAGCGGTAGGCGCCGGGCGGGACACCGTATCTTTCTCGGAAAACCCGGTTGAAGTGGAACGGGCTGGGAAATCCGGACGCGGCGGCGACCCGCTCGACGGTCAGGTCGGTGCTCTCCAGCAGCCGTGCGGCGTGTCGCAGCCGCGCCTCGCGCAGCGCGCGCATCGGCGGCACGCCGGTCTGCCCGGTGAACAGGTGGGCGAACCGGGACGGCGACAGCGCGACACGCGCGGCGAGCGAGCGGACCGTGTGCGGGGCGCCCGGGTCGGCGGCGATCAGCTCCTGGGCGCGGCGCACCCGCCCGTCCCCGGCGTCCCGGCCGGCCGCCGCCCGGTGTGCGCCGGCGGTCGCGAGCAGGACGACCTCCTCCAGCGCGCACAGGGCGAGTTCGCGCGCCGCGCTGCCGTGCGCGACGGCGACGGGATCGTCGCCGGGTGCCGGGGCGGGCGGCGCGCCGGTACCGGTCCAGCGGGAGTCGGCGAGCACGCGCTGGAAGGCCGCCTCGATCCGGGTGCGGGTGCCGTCCGGGCAGCCGACGGCGTACACGCCGTCGGCGAGGGCGCGAGGACTCAGCCACGGGGTCCAGTGCGGGCGGACCTCGCAGTGGGCCCACCAGAACCGCCAGCGGGACGCGCCGGGCCCGACGGCGTAGCTGTGCGGGACACCGGGGGCGAGGACGACGAGGTCACCGGGGCGCGCCTGGGTCTGCACGGCCCCCTGCCGGAGCAGGCCACGGCCGTCCGTCGTCCAGGTGAGCAGCCAGCTGCCCGACCCCTCGGGGCGGTTGACCCGGTAGCCGGGGCCCTGGTCGTAGCGGCCGGTGACGACCGTGCCCGGCGGCGGGGCCGGGGCAGCGGTGCCGGGCAGCTCCGCAGCGCTCATGAGCATCCTCTCCGCGGGTGCGTCGGCCTAGCCTGACAGGTCCAGGGCACCGGACCGAGGAGGGCGGACATGACAGCCACGGGCATCGACGGCACCATCCTGCGGCAGTTCGAGGAGGACGGGTTCACCGTCGTACGGGGGTTGTTCGGGTACGACGAGATCGACCGGCTGTGCGCGGAGTTCGCGGCGCTGCACGCGGCGGGGCGTGTCGTGCCGGGGCACTTCGAGCCGAAGCCGACGGCGGATCCGCTGCACCGCTATCCCCGGGTGATGCAGCCCCACGAGATCAGCGCGCTCGCGCTGCGGTTCCTGCTGGACGCGCGGCTTCGGGTGATCCTGGAGGCGCTGTTCGGGGAGGAGGTGCTGGCCGCGCAGAGCATGTTCTACTTCAAGCCGCCGGGGGCCCGGGGGCAGGCGCTGCATCAGGACAACTTCTATCTGCGGGTCGAGCCGGGTACGTGTGTCGCGGCGTGGGTCGCCTGTGAGGCGATCGACCGGGAGAACGGCGGCCTGGAGGTGGTGCCCGGGACGCATCGGATGGACCTGTTCTGCCCGGAGGAGTCGGATGCGGGGCTGTCGTTCGCGCGGGAGTACGTGGCACCGCCGGAGGGGCTCGCGGCGGTGCCGGTCGATATGGAGCCGGGGGATGTGCTGTTCTTCAACGGGAGTCTGGTGCACGGGTCACAACCGAATCGCTCCGGCGGGCGGTTCCGGCGGTCGTTCATCGGGCACTACGTGGGGCGGTCCGCGGAGCGGATCGGGGCGTATTACCGGACGTTGAGCATGAGTGGGGACAGGGTTTCTCTGCTGGAGAGCGAGGGAGCCGGTCCTTGTGGGACGGAGCGGTTGTGATTCGGCTGCGGGTGGGTGGGGGCTTGTCGCGCCCACGCGGCGGAGCCGCACATTGACACAGCCCCGCGCCCCTAAAAGCCAAAGACGGGGCGCGTTTCAGTGGCCGGAGATCGGATGGGGGCCGTAGGGCTCCTCCAGCTCCTCCAGCTCCTTGTCGCTGAGGGCCAACTCCACTGCCGCCACCGCGTCTTCGATGTGGTTCGGCTTCGATGCTCCGATGATCGGGGCCGTCACCGTGCTCTGGTGGAGGAGCCAGGACAGGGCCACCCGGGCGCGCGGGACGCCTCGGTCGTCGGCGATGCGGGTGACCGCCTCGACGATCGCGCGGTCGCCGTCCTGGTAGAGGCGGTTGCCGAAGTTGTCCGTGGAGCTGCGCTCGGTGACCGTGCCCCAGTCGCGGGTGAGGCGGCCCCGGGCCAGCGGGCTCCACGGCAGGACGCCCACGCCCTGGTCGGCGCAGAGCGGCAGCATCTCGCGCTCCTCCTCGCGGTAGAGGAGGTTGTAGTGGTTCTGCATGGAGACGAACTTGGTCCAGCCGTTCCGCTCGGCCGTGTACTGGGCCTTGGAGAACTCCCAGGCGTACATCGAACTCGCCCCGATGTAGCGGGCCTTGCCCGCCTTGACGACGTCGTGCAGCGCCTCCATCGTCTCCTCGATCGGAGTGGCGTGATCGTAGCGGTGGATCTGGTAGAGGTCGACGTAGTCGGTGCCGAGGCGGCTGAGGCTGTGGTCGATCTCGGTGAGGATCGCCTTGCGGGACAGCCCGCCGCCGTTGGGGCCGGGGCGCATCCGGCCGTGCACCTTGGTGGCGAGGACGATCTCGTCGCGCCGGGCGAAGTCGCGCAGCGCCTTGCCGACGATCTCCTCGCTGGTTCCGTCGGAGTAGACGTTGGCGGTGTCGAAGAAGTTGATGCCGGCCTCCAGCGCCTGCCGGATCAGCGGCCGGGACGCCTCCTCGTCCAGGGTCCACTCGTGGGTGCCGCGGTCGGGCAGGCCGTAGGTCATGCAGCCGAGGCAGATCCGGGACACGTCCAGACCGGTGCGGCCGAGCTTCACGTACTCCATCGTTGTCTCCCACCGTCGAGATCACGTCGTACAGAGGCGAGCGTACGTCGAGCGGCGGTCCGGTCTCCTGTCGTGGCGGCGGTTATCGGACGCCGTCAGCGCCGCTCCAGCAGGTCCAGCGCCCGTTCCCAGGCGAACTCGGGGCGCCCGCCGTCCGTTTCGGCCTCACCGGCGTAGGGGTCGCCGAAGCGGACGCCGAGCGCGCGCAGCCGGGTCAGGCTCTCCTGGTAGGCGGGGTGGGCGGCCAGCGCGCCGGCGACGCAGGGCAGGACGGCGATCGGGACGCCGAGTCCCAGGGCCTCGCACAGGGTGCCGACGGCGAGGGTGTCGGCGAGCCCGGCGGCCCATTTGTTGACGGTGTTGAAGGTGGCGGGGGCGACGACGACGGCGTCCGGCGCGGGGAAGGGGCGCGGGTCGGAGGGCCTGCGCCAGGCCGACCGGATGGGGCGACCGGTGCGCGCCTCGGCCTCGGCGGTGTCGAAGAAGCCGTTCACGGCGACGGGCGTGGCGATGACCCCGACCTCCCAGCCGCGCTCCTGCGCCGCGGTGATGAGCTTGCCGACGCCGGCGGCGATACCGGCGGCACAGACCACGAGGTAGAGGAAGGGCTTGCGGGGCTCATCGGTCATTCAGGAACCCTATGCGGGTGCTACCGGAGCGGGAAGGACAGGCCCCGCTCGGCCTCCGGGCGCGGACCGTGGATCCGGCGCTCGTGCTCCTCGATCCGGACGTCGTTGATGCTGGCCTCGCGCCGGGTCATGAGTCCGTGCCCGTCGAACTCCCACAGCTCGTTGCCGTACGACCGCCACCACTGGCCGTCCGCGTCGCGGCACTCGTACTGGAAGCGGACCGCGATGCGGTCGCCGTCGAAGGCCCACAGGTCCTTGCGGAGCGCGTAGTCGAGTTCCCGGGCCCACTTGGCGGTGAGGAGCTCGACGATCGCGGCGCGGCCGGTGACGAAGGTGCCGCGGTTGCGCCAGACCGAGTCCTCGGAGTAGGCCAGCGCCACCCGTTCGGGATCGCGGGTGTTCCAGGCGTCCTCGGCGGCCTGGACCTTCTGGACTGCGGTCTCCCGGGTGAAGGGCGGCAGGGGCGGACGGTCGGCCATGGTCTCCTCCTCATCGAAGGGAGAACGTGCGTTCTCCCGGTCGCTGCTACCGTAGGAGAACGCACGTTCTCTCGTCAAGGAGTGGCCCATGGACAGCGCGGTCGCGCGTGAGCAGGCTCTGGACGCCGCCGAGCGGCTGTTCTACGGGCGCGGGGTGCAGTCCGTCGGCATGGACGACATACGCGGCGCCTCCGGCGTCTCCCTCAAGCGGCTCTACCAGCTCTTTCCCGCGAAGGAGGAGCTCGTGACGGCCTATCTGGAGCGGCGGGACGTGCGCTGGCGGCAGCGGCTCGCCGCGCATGTCGGGCGGCACGAGGACCCCCGGGAGCGGCTGCTCGCGGTCTTCGACTGGCTGGAGGGGTGGTTCGGGGAGGCGGACTTCCGGGGGTGCGCCTGGATCAACGCGTACGGCGAGCTCGGCGCCACCTCCCCGCGGGTGGTGGCCCAGGTGCGCGGCCACAAGCGGGCGTTCCGGGACTACCTGGCCGGGCTGGTGGCCGACGCCGGGCTGGACGCGGCGCTCACCGGGCCCCTGTTCCTGCTCGCCGAGGGGGCGATGGTCACCGCGGGCGTCACCGGGAGCACGGAGCCCGCTGCCGAGGCGCGCGCGGCGGCCCGGATGCTGCTGCACGCCGGGTGAGGTCAGCCGACGGCGGCGAGCCGCGAGAGCGCGGCGCGGGCCGCGGCGAGGGAGGCGGCGGCCGCCTCCTCCCGGCCGGCCAAGTGGACCAGCACGTCGACGCGGGTCAGCTCGGCGGCAACCGGGTGGAGATGCCCGGGCCGGACACCGAGCCGGTCCCACCAGGCCTTCAGGTACGGGGTCTGGAAGTCCAGGGCCGCCCGGCCGGTGTCCGGGCCGTAGGCGCCGCCGCGCGCCGGGACGGCCACCACCCGGGTACCGGACAGCAGGCTCTCCCCCGTGTCCGGGTGGGCGAAGGCGCCCCCGAGGAGGAGGCCGTGCCGGCCGAGTCGGTGGGGGTCGCCCTGCTGGTGGTGCTGGAGACTCCCCTAGTTCTCGGCTTCGCTCGAACCGGGGGAACCCCCATGCCCGGCGGAGCGGGTGGCGTTCGTGCTGTACGACCTGTTCGGGGTGCCGTTCGAGCGGATCGCGGCGATCACCGACCGTTCGCTGCCGGCCGCGAAGAAGCTCGCCGGCCGGGCCCGGCACAAGGTGCGGAGTACGCCCGCCCTGCCGGCCGCCGAGCAGGACGGGCACCGCCGGGTCGTCGAGGCGTTCCTCGCCGCCGCCCGGGGCGGTGACCTGGGCGCGCTGCTCGGCCTGCTCGCCCCGGACGTGGTCCGGCGTGCCGACCCCGCGGCCCTGCCGCCGGGGGTGGCGGCGGAGCTGCGGGGCGCGCGGGCGGTCGCGGAGGGCACGGTGCTGCTGCGCGAGCACGCCCGGTTCGCCGTACCGGCCCTGGTCGACGGCCGGGTCGGTCGCGTCGTCGCCCCGCGGGGACGGCTGGGGTACGTCCTGCGGGTCACCGTCGAGGGCGGCCGGGTGGCGGCCTACGAGGTGGTCGCCGACCCGGCGCGGCTGCGCGGGCTGGAACTGGCGGTGCTCGGTGTACCGGCGGCCGCTAGCCCGTCGGTTCCTTGATGGTGATGGCGTGCACCGGGCAGGCCCGGGCCGCCTCCCGGACCAGCGGGTCGCCGCCGCCGTCGTCCATGCCGGGGAGCAGGGTGCTGAAGCCGTCGTCGTCCTGGGTGAAGACGTTCGGGGCGGTCAGGGCGCACTGGCCGGCGCCGATACAGACGTCCTGGTCGATCTCGATGTGCATGGCAAAAGCCTCTTACCAGGTCACGGGGAGTTCCAGCATCCCCTGGATCGTGTCGCCGGGTTTGAAGGGAATCTCCTCCGGCGGTGCGGCGAGCCGAAGGTCCGGGAGCCGCTCCCACAGGGTGCGCAGGGCGATCTCCAGCTCGGTGCGGGCCAGGTTCTGGCCCAGGCACTGGTGGATGCCGAAGCCGAAGGCCACGTGGTGGCGGGCCGGGCGGTGCCAGTCGAGGGTGTCGGGGTCGTCGTACACGGACTCGTCGCGGTTGATGACGGAGGTCGCGAAGAGCACCCCGTCGCCCTTGCGGATGGTGGTGCCGTCCACCTCGATGTCCTCCAGGGCGACGCGCAGCAGCCCGTCGGCGATGGACAGCATCCGCATCAGTTCCTCGACGGCGGCCGGTACCAGCGCGGGATCGGCGCGCAGTTCGGCGAGCCGCTCGGGCTGCTGGAGCAGGGTGAAGGTGCCCAGCGAGATCATGTTGGCGGTGGTCTCGTGCCCGGCGACCAGCAGGATGAGGGCGAGCGCGACGACCTCGTCGCGGTCCAGGGCGCCGTCGCGCAGCCGCTGGTGGACGAGCTCGTCGAGGACACCGTCGCCGGGGACCGCGTCCCGGCTCTTCCGGTCGGCCAGGTCGCCCAGATAGGCCTCCAGCTTCTCGCGCGCGTCCAGGGAGTCGGCGGGCTCCGGACCGCGCAGCAGCCGCCGGGACTGCGCCTCGAAGAACTCGTGGTCGGCGTAGGGCACACCGAGCAGGTCGCAGATGACCATGGACGGCACGGGCAGCGCGAAGGAGCTCACCAGGTCGGCGGGCGGTCCCCCGGCGATCATCTTGTCGAGCAGCTCGTCGACGATCCGCTGGATGGCCGGCCGCATCCCGGTCGCCCGTTTGAGGGTGAAGTCCGGGATCAGCATGCGGCGCTGGGTCTGGTGCTCGGGGTCGTCGAGGCCGAGCAGGGCGAGCCGGCGGCGCTCCCGGGCCACCGCGAACCGGGCGTTCGGCATCGGGAAGTCCTCGCGCCGGCGGTCGCTGGAGAGCCGGGGGTCGGAGAGCAGCGCGCGGGCCGCGCCGTGGCCGGTGACCGCCCAGGCGGTGCGGCCGTCGTAGAGACGGATGCGGGCCAGCGGGCTTCCGTCCCGCAGCGGGTCGTAGCCGGTCGGCGGGTGGTAGGGGCACGTGCGGTCCTGCGGCCAGGCCACAGGGTCGGCCGGGTGGGCAGGATCGGTGGGTTCCGTCACGTCCGTCAGTTCGTTCATGGAAGACCTCGCAGACGAATTTCGTACGTCGTGCCGATCTTCATTAGATGCCCGGGGCACCCATGGGACGACCGCAAGTTCAGCCAGATCGGTGAATCGGGTGATCTGACCGAACCACACGCGGTCGGGGGACGATTCCGCGCCGAAATTCGCTTGCCGGTGCGGCGACGCGGACCCCAGGATCTGCGCATGAACACTCCTGACGCCGTTGTGCCGCTGACCACCGCGACCGTCCGTCGGGTGCGGGTCCAGCAGCAGCCCGGGCGTCCTTGGAGGCCCGAGCCCGCACGCGCGTGACGGCCGCGCTGCTCGCCGGCCTGCTTGCCGGGTACGGGATCGCCGTCCCGGTCGGTGCGGTCGGCACATATCTAGTGTCCCTCACGGCTCGCACGTCACTGCGGACCGGCGCCTGCGCCGCGCTCGGCGTCGCGAGCGCCGACGGCCTGTACGCCCTGCTCGCGACCGTCGGCGGCGCCGCACTGGCGGCGGCGCTGCTGCCGGTGCTCGGGCCGCTGCGGCTGGTCTCGGCGCTGGTGCTGGTGGGGCTCGCCGTGCGCGGTGCGGCGGTCGCGCTGCGCCAGTTCCGGGAGCGGCGGCTCGCGACCCGTGAGGAACGGCCGGTACCCGGCCCCGGGCGGGCGTATCTCGGCCTCCTCGGGATCACACTGCTCAACCCGACGACGGTGATCTACTTCGCGGCCCTGGTGGTCGGCACACGGTCCG
Organism: Streptomyces sp. GbtcB6; assembly: GCF_019091475.1. NCBI lineage: Bacteria > Bacillati > Actinomycetota > Actinomycetes > Kitasatosporales > Streptomycetaceae > Streptomyces > Streptomyces sp. GbtcB6. The sequence goes on from NZ_JAGXJL010000002.1 coordinate 294,860, forward strand.
CCGAGCCGGTGCGGCCGCTGGAGCAGGGCGTCTTCGTCCTCGCGGCCTTCGCCGCCTCGGCGAGCTGGCAGCTGCTGCTGGCTGGCGGTGGCGCGCTCCTCGGCCGGGGCCTGACCGGCCACCGGGGCCGCCTGGTCACGGCGCTGCTGTCGAGCTGCGTGATGCTGGGGCTGGCGGCCCGGATGGCGCTGTCGCCGGGCTGACCGCCCGTGCGCCCGGGGCTCGGGGCGGGGGCGTGATCCCGTCACGGGACCGGTGTCGTATGGATGATCCGGGGCACTCCCGGTGTTGAATCATGGCGTCAGTCATGGAAGCGACGAGGGGACGGACCTCATGCCTCTTGAGGGCGAGTACGAGCCCAGCCCGGCCGCCTGGGTGCGCGAGCAGGTCGAGTTGTACGAGAGCTCGGGCGGGAAGGAGGGCACCACCCTGATGGACACCGGGATGCCCGTCATCCTGCTCACCACCCTGGGGGTGAAGAGCGGGAAGATCCGCAAGACGCCGCTGATGCGGGTCGAGCACGACGGGAAGTACGCCGTGGTCGCCTCCCAGGGCGGTGCGCCCAAGCATCCGGTCTGGTACTTCAACGTCAAGTCGCACCCGCTCGTCGAGCTCCAGGACGGGCCGGTCAGGCAGGACATGACCGCCCGGGAGATCACCGGCGCGGAGAAGGCCGAGTGGTGGGAGCGGGCCGTCGCGGCGTATCCGCCGTACGCCGACTACCAGAAGAAGACCAACCGGGAGATCCCGGTGTTCGTGCTGGAGGCGCAGTAACGGGGAACTGACGATTCCGGGCATCCATTCCGGCCGGGGACCGTCGGAATTTAGAAAAATCTGTTTCCGGAAGGCATGAACCGGCTTCGGGCCGGGCAGCCGAATAGCAGGCCCCGCCGCGTTCCCCCGTCGCGGCGGGGCTTTCATGTGCCCTCCTGCTGCCTCCTGGGTGATCGGCAGGCCGGCGGCGAGCGCCACGAACGCCGACCGCGCCGACGGGCTGATCACTCCGTGCGAGAGGCCGAAATGCGGGAACGCATTCCCGCAGGGCCCCCGGTCGACCGCGGGCGGCCCCCGGGCAAGGAGGACGTATGAGCGGCGGCGAAGGCAACAGCGCGCTGGGACACAAGGCATTCAGCCGGTCCCCCAGCCATTTCACGGACCGGATCACCGCGGACGGACGGGACGGCTGGCCGGTGGCCGCCGGACGCTACCGGTTGGTGGTCAGCCGAGCCTGCCCGTGGGCGAGCCGGGCGGTGATCTCCCGGCGGCTGCTCGGCCTGGAGGACGCCCTGTCGCTCGCCGTCACCGACCCGGTCCAGGACGACCGCAGCTGGCGCTTCACCCTCGACCCCGGCGGCCGTGACCCGGTGCTCGGCATCCGGTACCTGAGCGAGGCCTACGACCGCCGGGAGACCTACTACCCAGGCGGCGTGAGCGTGCCCGCCGTCGTGGACGTGCCGAGCGGGCGGCTGGTCACCAACGACTACCAGCGACTGACCCTGGACCTGGCCACCGAGTGGACGGCACTGCACCGGGACGGCGCGCCGGACCTCTACCCGGCGCGGCACCGGGACGAGATCGACGCGGTGCTGGCGGAGGTGTACGAGGACGTCAACAACGGGGTCTACCGGGCCGGGTTCGCGCACGAGCAGCACAAGTACGAGGAGGCCTGCGCCGGGGTGTTCCGGCGGCTGGAGCTGCTCGCCGAGCGGCTGGCCGGGCAGCGCTACCTGGTCGGGGACACCCTCACCGAGGCCGACATCCGGCTGTTCACCACGCTGGTGCGGTTCGACGCCGTCTACCACGGCCACTTCAAGTGCAACCGCTGGAAGCTCGCGGAGAACCCGGTGCTGTGGGCGTACGCCAGGGACCTCTACCAGACACCGGGATTCGGTGACACCGTCGACTTCGACCACATCAAGCGGCACTACTACCAGGTCCACACCGGGATCAACCCGACCCGTATCGTGCCTCTCGGCCCGGATCTCGCCGGGTGGCTGACGCCCCATCACCGGGAGGAGCTCGGCGGCCGGCCCTTCGGGGACGGGACGCCGCCCGGCCCGGTGCCGGCGGGCGAGGAGGTTGCGGTCGCGGGACGGCCCTGAGAACGCGGAGGCAGGCATGGCCAAGCGCAGGAAGAAGCTGAAACTCCCGCTCGTCTACGCACCCGTCGGCTTCGTGCTGACCTGGGCCGGCGGGGCGCTGGGCGCACTGGCCTTCCGCCGGACCTGGCAGGCGCTGCGCGGCGAGGAGGACGCGCCGGACGCCCTGGACCGGGACCGCGGCTGGGGCGAGGTGCTGCTGGCCGCGGCGGTCCAGGGCGCGGTCTTCGCGGTGGTGCGCAGCGCCGTGGACCGCACCGGCGCGACGGCCATAGAGCGCTCGACCGGGGTGTGGCCGACGGCCGGCAAGGGCGGCCGGGACCGGGTCAGCCCTCCGGGGGCGGGGTCAGACGCGGCGTGAGGGAGTGCCCGGCCGGGTCGGCGTAACCACGCTCCTCGGGCGGGTCCTCCCGGTACGCCTGTCCCCGGGCACCGGATTCAGTCGGCCGCCCTCCGGCCGTCTCCCGTCGCGCCTGCGCCGGCGCCCGGTGCCGTTGTGGTGCGGGAGGGGGCGGGTCCGCGCGGCCGTCAGGCGCCCGCGGCCTCGCGGATCTGCGCGAGCCGCGCCTCGGCCGCCGTCAGCAGCAGGTCGAGGGCGGCCGGGTAGGAGCTGCCCCGCATCGAGGCCACGAGATGGCGGGCGGTGGCCGCGATGTTCGGATGGCTGGTGGCGGGCAGCCGGGCGTAGGTCGCCCGCCACACGTCCGCCTCGGCGTCCCGGGCGGCCTGGGGCAGGGCGGTGTTGGCGGAGTCGAGGGCGCCGTACGCCAGGGCCTGGTCGACGAAGGCGTGGTAGACGCGGACCGCCTCCGGATCCGGGAAACCGGCGTTCCGCAGCACCCCGAGGATGGTCTCGACGGCCTGGATCTCGTACGTCCGCCCGGTCACCCGGTGGGCGCTGAGCACCGCCGCCCGGGGGTGGGCGAGGGATCCGGCGTGCATGCGCAGGCCGAGGTCGCGCAGGTCGGCGCGCCAGTCGCCGGTGGGCCGCCAGACCCGCAGGGTACGGCCGATCAGCTCGTCGGCGATGGCGAGCATCAGGTCGTCGGTGTGCCGGAAGTAGCGGTACAGGGAGCTGGGGTCGGCACCCAGGGCGCGGCCGAGGCGGCGCACGGACAGGGCGTCGGCGCCGTGCTCCTCGATCAGCCGCATCGCGGTCTCGACGATCAGCTCCTCGGAGAGGACCACGCCCTGTCTGGTGGGGCGCCGGCGCTGCCGGGCGGCGGCCGGGACGACACGTTCGCTCATGGGTCCCTCCCTTACGGTGTGCCGGGCACCTTATGACAACACCGTTGACCTGTGAAGGGCGCCGGCAGTTTCATGTCCCGTCACCGGGGCCGACCAGTCCGGCCCCCAGGTGCGAGCGGAGTGTGCCGGCCATGACCGACCAGCCCTACACAGCAGACCCCCCTGAGTTGCGCAGATCCCTCGGCGTCCTCGACGGCATCGCGGTCGCCGCGTCCAGTACGGCCGCCACCACCAGCATCGGCATCGGTCTGGGGGTGACGGCCGGGGTGGTCGGGCTGCATCTGCCGGCCGTCATGCTGCTGGCGTTCCTGCCGGTCCTCGGCATCGCGGGGGCCTACTCCCGGCTGAACCGCGTGGAGCCGAACGCGGGCAACGGCTATGTGTGGGTGGGCCGTTCGCTCAATCCGTGGCTCGGCTTCATGGTCGGCTGGGTGAACATCGTGGCGACGGTGGCGTTCCTCGCGTACACCACGGCGGTCACGGGATCCGCGATGCTGCAGCTGGCGGGCGAGGCCGGAGTGCACCGGATCGGCTCGCTCGCCCTCGACCCCGGCTCCACGGCACAGACCACGGCCGTCGGCATCGTCGTCCTGGTCGCCGTCACCCTGACCGCCGTGACCGGCATCCGCACCGCCGCCCGCCTCCAGACGGGGCTGCTGGTCTTCGAGTACGTGGTCCTGCTCGGGTTCTGCGGCTACGGCATCGTCAGCGGACCGCACCCCTTCAGGCTGAGCTGGTTCGACCCGTTCGCGATCCCGTCGGCCACCGCACTCGCCCAGGGGCTGCTCCTTTCGGTGTTCTGCTACTGGGGTTTCGAGGCCGCGTTCAGCGTCAACGAGGAGGTCCGCGACCCCCGGGACGCCTCCCGGGCCGGGCTGATCACCCTGGTGACCATGCTGGGGCTGTTCCTGCTGGGCTCGGTGGCGTTCCAGCGGGTGCTGTCCGAGAAGGAGCTGGCCGGGCACGGGGCCGAGGGGCTGGCGTTCTTCGGCGACCGGCTGGCCTCGCAGCCGTGGGCCGCGCTGCCGCTGGTGGCGCTGATGTTCTCGGCGGTGGCCTCGCTCCAGGCCGGGGTGATCCCGACGGCCCGGGGCATGTTCGCGATGAGCCGGGACCGTACCCTCGGGCCGGTGTGGTCCAGGGTCAGTGCCCGGTACGGGACCCCGGCGGCCGGCACGCTGCTGATCGGCGCGCTGGCCGTGGCGGTCGCCGCGCTCGCCCTGGTGATCCCGCGGCTCGCCGACATGATCATGGCGACGGTGAACGCCGTCGGCATCGTCGTCGCCCTGTCGTACGCGCTCACCGCGCTCGCCGCCGCCGCGCGCTTCCGCACCCTGCTCCGGGAGGACTGGCGGCAGGGCGTACGGGCCGTGGTCCTGCCGGCGCTGAGCGCCCTCGCCCTGCTGGGCCTCGGCGGCTATCTCGGCTGGTCCTTCTACACCTCCGCCGACCACTTCGAGGTCAGCGCGGACAACGGCTGGTTCCTGCTGACCACCCCGCTGGTGATGATCGTGTCCGGGTTCGTCGCGGCCGGGTGGGCGAAGTACGTGCGCCGCTCGCCGTACTTCCGCACCGGCGAGGGCACGGATGCCGACGCGCCCCAGCTGCTCTCGACCCCCAACTAGGAACAGGAAACATGCACGCAGATCTGCTCTTCACCGGTGGCCCCGTCCTCACCCCCGAGGGCCCCGTGGCCACCGCCGTCGCCGTCACCGGTGAGCGCATCACCGCCGTCGGTCCCGCCGGGGAACTGCGGGAGCTCGCCGGACCGCGCACCGAGGTGGTCGACCTGGCCGGGCGGCTGCTGCTGCCCGGGTTCCAGGACGCGCACATCCATCCGGTCCCGGCCGGCCTCGAACTGACCCAGTGCGATCTGACCGGGCTGCGGACCGCCGAGGAGACCGTGGCCGCCGTACGCGCCTACGCAAAGGCGCATCCGGAGCGGGCGTGGATCCTGGGCGGCGGCTGGTCCATGGAGGCGTTCGCGGGCGGCACGCCGACGAAGGAGCTGCTGGACGCCGTCGTACCGGACCGGCCGGTGTACCTGCCCAACCGGGACCATCACGGGGCGTGGGTCAACAGCCGGGCCCTGGAGCTGGCCGGTATCGGCCGCGACACGCCCGACCCGGCCGACGGGCGGATCGAGCGGGACGCGTCCGGCGTGCCGAGCGGCACGCTCCAGGAGGGCGCGATGCAGCTGGTCGGCCGGCTCGCGCCGCCGGCCACCCCGGCGGACCGGCTCGCGGCGCTGCTGCACGCCCAGCGGCATCTGCACGCGCTCGGCATCACGGCCTGGCAGGACGCGCTGGTCGGGGAGTTCCTCGGCATGGACGACCCGTCGCAGGCGTATCTGACGGCGGCCCGGGACGGTTCGCTGACCGCGCGGGTGGTGGGCGCGCTGTGGTGGGACCGGGAGCGCGGGGCCGAGCAGATCCCCGAACTCGTCGAGAAGCGGACCGCGTTGAGCCATGGCCGGTTCCGGGCGGGCACGGTGAAGCTGATGCTCGACGGGGTGGCCGAGAACGGCACGGCCGCACTGCTCGATCCCTACCTGGACAAGTGCGGCTGCGCGACGGGCAATCGGGGCAAGAGCTTCATCGATCCGAAGCAACTTCCCATGTACGTGGCCGAGTTGGACGCACTCGGCTTCCAGTGCCATTTCCATGCGCTGGGAGACCGGGCCGTACGCGACGCGCTGGACGCGGTCGAGGCGGCGCGAGCGGCCAACGGGATGAGCGACACGCGACCCCACCTGGCGCATCTCCAGGTCGTACACCCCGACGACGTACCGCGTTTCGCGCGACTCGGCGCCACCGCCAACATCCAGGCGCTGTGGGCCGCGCACGAGCCGCAGATGGACGAGCTGACCATCCCCTTCCTGGGCTCGGAACGGGCCGGGTGGCAGTACCCGTTCGGGTCGCTGCTGCGGGCCGGGGCGCGGCTCGCGGGCGGCAGCGACTGGCCGGTGAGCAGCCCCGACCCGCTCCAGGGCATCCATGTCGCGGTGAACCGGGTCGAACCGGGCGGCGACGCGCCGGTGTTCCTGCCCGGGGAACGGCTGGGGATCGGCGCGGCGATCACGGCGTACACGGCCGGTTCGGCCTACGTGAACCACCTCGACGACACCGGGCGGGTGGCGGTCGGGACGCTCGCGGATCTGGTGGTCCTGGACCGCGATCCGTTCACCGGACCCCCCGAGCGCATCGCGGACACACGCGTCGCGCACACATACGTGGGGGGCGCGCGAGTGTACTCAGCTCCGGAGGCATGAGCAGTAACACACGTCACGGTCAGGTCACGCGTAGATCATTTACGCTCTGGGCAGCCTCGTAGCGCCTCACGGCTCAACTTTCGAGCCACGAAGGCCAGTTCGAGTGCACGGGTGGCCGACAGGCCACCCGTTTCGCAGAGACGGGGGGCTCTGCGCACTGTCGCCCGAAAGGAAACACATGCCTCAGGACGTCACCTTCGACCTGCCCTTCGAGACCCCCGTCAGTGAGCATCCGGAGTTCGCGCGCGCCCGGCATCCGCGCTGGATCCGGGACATGGGCCCGGTGCACAGCAAAGCCGGGTTCGAGGAGCACCTCACCGGCCTTCCTGGAGCGGCCGCGGCCCTCGGAGGCGGTGGCCGCGCCACGCCTGGCGGGCCGCGAGTGCTTCCTGGCCGACACGGCTGAGGCGGCGATGCAGGTACTCGCCTTGTAGCAGGAGCGCGCTTCGACAAGGGCGGGCCGTTCACGCAAGGCCGGCGGTGTCGAGGACGAATCCGCCGTGGACGAGCGGCTCGCCGCGTTCGAGAACCGAGCGGGCACGGGGCTGTTCGCCCTCGAAGGGCAGGTCTGCGGCCCGTTCCACTTCCTCGGCCGTCGACGCGGCAGTCGTACCCCCCTCGCGATCGTTCGCAGCAGAAGGCGGAGCCGGTCGCGTGAGTCCGGCTGTTCGGCGAGGCCGTCGCGGAAGAACCAGAAGTTTCCCGGACCCGACCGGCCAACGACCACGGTCGGTCGATTCCGTTGCCAGGACCACAGCTCGAAGGAGACCGGTGTGACATCTCAAGGCGTAGGTGCTGTTCAGAAGGCGTCCGCCGACAGCCTGCTCCCGGCGCAGCCAAGCGCCCAGCTCCAGCCCTCGGAGGCGGGGAACACGCTGGCCGGCCTCTTCGTGAAACGCGTCAACGGGACCACGGAGCAGTACCGAAGGTCCCAGAACGCCGCTCAGCAGCGGCTGGACGCACTCGGCTCCCCCCACACCGGCACCACGCTTCATGTGGAGGGAGCCCTCCAACTGGCGCCACGCCCGTTCCTCCCGCCCGACGAGGAGGGCTACGCCAGGTTGAAACGACTCGACACCAGCCTGCGCATGATCGAAGCGGCCTTCCCGGAAGTCGGCACCGATGCCGAGATCTGCCGACTGACCTGCACGATGCTGGAAGGGGCCTGGCGGAGCCGGGCGCTCGCCCCGCCGCGTGAGGAGGAGCGGGCAACCGCCTGCGCCTGCCCGCTGTGCCGTCGGCTGCCCACGCCCCCTGCGCGCACGCTGGGCGACTACAGCTGGCGGCAGAGCGCCGGTCGTCCCCTCACCGTCAAGGCCTGGCCCTACCGCCGGGAACTCGACAGCGTCCTGACCGCTGGATGGATCTGGGTCCGGCAGTTGAACGACCTTGAACGAGACCTTGGCCTCCGCCACCGCTTCGAGGACGACATCCTCGTCTTCCACGAGTACAAGCGCGTGATCGACACCATCGACACCACGCACGTCACCCAACTCGTCGAAGGCCGCTTGGCCGAGAGTTTCAGCATCAACAGCGCACGGGCCCTGGTCTGCGGACTCTACGCAGCCCACAAGCGATCCGTCGACGAGCACTGGCTCCAACAGCACCACGCGGGCAGCGTCACGCTCCCCCAGACCAACCCGCTCAGCCAGAGCACCTATTCAGCCCTGCAGATGCTGGACTGCCTGTTCTGGCACGTCTCACCCGATACGGAACTCTGGCAGGAAGAACACCTCGCCTCCCTGCTGCTGTGCCGCGTCATCGACGACATGGCCGACGTACGAGTCGACTCCCTCACCGGCGAGATCAGCAACTTCTGGCTCGCCGACCTACCCACCCACACCAAGGCCCTCTACGCCGCCTGCACGATCGCCCTCATCAAGTACGGCTGCATGCCCGAGGCGCATGAACCGATGTGGAACACCTGGTTGATGAGCAGCACCATCGTCTGGATGGGACTCACGGGCCGCCACGCCCTGTGGTTCGACGGCATCACCGAGGGCCTTCCCCCGGCCGAGGACTGCCCGCTGTGCGACCTGCAGCCCAACCCGTGCACCGGCATCCTCACCCACGGCACCACCCTCACCATCGGCCCGCGCCCCACCGCACCGGCACTGAGCTCCCGGACCGCCGAGCTGTCCGCACTCTGCCGAGCCCAATTCCCCCGGACATGGGCCCTCTTCGACGCCGAGCTCCATGCCTTCGAAGCACTGCACGGCCCCTGGCAGGGCAACACCGACAGCACATGGGAGATCCTGCGACGCACCTACGTCGCCGCCGTGGAGGCATCCATGGACGCACCGTCCCCGGACCGCGCTCGGCAGGTCCAACAGGACGCCGGCGCAGTCGGATCCGAGAAGTTCTACACCCTGTACGACCCTCAGACCGGGAGGGAGGACACCGCACTGCTCTCCTACATGTTCGGCTGCGCCCACCCGCATTTCATCTGGAACGCCACGGGATACCAGCCCACGACCGTCACCGGCGACTGGCTCGACGGCTGACGCCTCGATCCTGTTCCGGAACCACCGACGACGCTGCTGCCCGGCCGGTCCTCCGGCCGGGCAGCAGCGTGCTCAGACCGGGAACTCGACCGGCAGTCTGTCCAGCCGGGACTCCCAGGTGGAGGCCGTCGAGGTGAGCTCGTCCGCCGGCGTGGCCAGCCGCAGGCCCGGCAGCCGGTGCAGGAGGACGTCCACCGCGATCTCGATCATGGACTGACCCATACTCTGCCCGGGGCACTCGTGAGGGCCCGCGCCGAACGCCAGGTGCGCCTGGTTGCCCTCCACCGAGACACCCGGGTCGGGCCGGACCTCGGGGTCGAGGTTGCCCGGGGCGAGACCGAGCACGAGCAGGTCGCCCGCCCCGATGAGATGCCCGCCCAGTTCGACGTCGCTGGCGGCGAAGCGTCCCGGCAGGACGGTCAGCGGCGGGGAGTTCCACATGGCCTCCTCCATCACCGCCGAGATGTTCAGCTGCCCGCTGGTCAGCCCGGAGAGCCGGGAGGCGTCGGTCAGGACCAGCCGCAGCACCCGGGCCAGCAGGTTGGTCGTGACAGCCGCGGCGATCATCACCATGCGCAGGTGATCGACGATCTCGTCGTGGTCGAGAGCCGCGTGATGGTCCAGGAGGTCGCTGGCGAGGTCGGAGCCGGGTTCGGTCCGCCTGCGCTCGACGAGTTCGCCGAAGATCTCCCTGATCCTGCCGTCGTGCATCACGGCGTCCTCGCCGCCCTTGAGCAGTTCGGCGCAGGACTCGACCAGCCGGCGCCCCTCCACCTCGGCGAGCCCGAGAACGCGGCTCATCACGAGCATCGGCACAAAGTCGGCGTAGTCCGCCACCAGATCGGCGCGGCCGACGGCCGCGAACCGGTCGATCTGCTTGTTGGCGAAGTGCGTGGCGTGGCGCCGGATACCACGGCCGACGGCGGCCTGCAGCACGTCGTTGACGGCGCCGCGCAGCCTGCGGTGCGGCTCGCCGTCCTGGGACACGCAGTCGGGACGCCAGGCGAGCATCGGGATCAGGGCGGAGGTCTCCTCGATCCGCCCCTCCCGGTAGTCCCGCCAGGTCCGCGCGTCCCGGGGGAACTGGCTGGGATTGTCGAGCACCCGCCGGCTGTCCCGGTAGCCCAGCACCAGCCAGGCGTTGATGTCGCCCTCCAGCAGCACCGGCGCGACGGAGCCGTGCTCCTTGCGCAGCCGCTCGTAGATGCCGTGCGGGTCGGTCGCCGCCTCGGGCCCGTACAGCCGGGCCAGGTCGGGCGAACCGTGCGCGACCGGGCAGCCGCGGGGGGCGTCGGGACTGTCGAGGCTCTGGTCGTTCATCGGGGCTCCAGTGCGACGGCGGAGCGTTCCTTCAAATGACGTATCAGGGCGATCAGTACGTCACGGCTGGAGGCCCGGTCACGGGCGTCACAGGCCACGATCGGGGTGTGCGGGGAGATGTCGAGGGCGTCCCGGATCTCCTCGATGGGGTGTTCCTTGCAGTCCGGGAAGACGTTCAGGGCGATGACGAAGGGCACGTTCTGCCGCTCCATCTCCTCGATCGCCCGGAAGCTGGAGGCCAGCCGCCGCGTGTCCACCAGGACGATCGCACCGAGCGCGCCCTTGAACAGGCCGTTCCACAGGAACCAGAACCGCTCCTGTCCGGGGGTGCCGAACAGGTACAGCATCAGGCCCTCGTTGATGCTGATCTTGCCGAAGTCGAGGCTGACCGTGGTCTCGGCCTTGTCCGCGACGCCGATGAGGTTGTCGACGCCGACGGTGGCCTGGGTGAGGGTCTCCTCGGTGGTGAGCGGCTTGATGTCGCTGACGGAACGGACCATGGTGGTCTTCCCGGTGCCGAACCCCCCGGCGATCATCACCTTGACCGAGCGGGTCCCCCCGGCACCGGGGTCGCCGGGATGGTCAAAGCCTTTCAAGTCCACTGAGTACCTCCTGGAGGAGCGCGAGGTCAGGCCCGCGTCCGGCGTGGTGCGCCGGAATGGGATCACGGGCTTCAATACGGCCTGCGTCCAGCAGATCCGCCAACAGCACCGCGAGAATGTTGAAGGGCAATCCGAGATGGGCGGTGAGTTCGGCCACCGACAGCGGATCACGGCAGCGCCGGACTATCTCCTCGTACTCGTGCTGCATCCCCGGGACGGGGGCGGTGCGGGAGACGACGAGGGTGGCAACGTCGAGGCTCGACGCCGACCCGCCCGGTCCACTGCGTCCCCCGGTGAGGACGTAATAACGCTCGAGACCGGACGGATCCGATGGCCGGCGGGGAGCACTCATCCAGAGTGCTCCTCCAGGCGCGGAGAGGTGCCGAGCAGCTCGCCCATCCGCCGTGACAGGTCCCTCATCTGATGACCGAGCAGCCCCTGGTCGAGTCCTTCGCGGGCGAGGACCCCGAGATACGTCTCCACACCGGCCCGCACGACGAAGAGGTGACCGCCGTCGACCTCGATCATCGCCAGCCGCAGCTGCCCCGCGTACTTGGGGAACTGCCCGGCGACCGGCTGGGCCAGGGCCTGCAGCCCCGCCACCACGGCCGCGAAGCGGTCCACGTCGTCGGGGTCTTCGGCGCCAAAGGAGGTGATGGCCTTGCCGTCGCTGGAGGCCACGAGGGCGAAACGGATCTCCGGGATGCTCTCCACCAGATCACGGAGCGCCCAGCTCACGTCGGTTCCCTGTTGCGTCATGTGGACTAGTCGCTCTCTTCAGTGCGGTGCTCGGCGGACTCGCGTCCGGCGGCGGCGTCATCGGCGCCGGCCGGGGTCGCGGGTGCCGCGTCGTCTTCGTCTCCGGTCAACTCGGCCTCGCTGTCCGCCGCTTCGTCCGCGACGGGCACGCGGCCCGCGGTGGCGAAGGCGGCCAGGCCCGCGAAGGACTCGTCGGGCGGGGCCGCGGGGAACGCGGTGCCCTGCGTGCGGGCGGTGCGCTCCTCGGGCTGCTCCTCCTCGCGGCGCCGGCTGCGCCGCCGGGGCAGTCCGCCCGGGGTGGTGTCCGGGGCCTCGCCGGACTCCGGCTGAGTGACGGTTTCGACGGCGACCGAGCCCTGCGCCTGCACCGGGGACGCGACGGCGGGGGCGGCCGTCACGGGAGCCGGAGCGGCGGGGGCCGCGGGCAGCGGGCTGAAGAACTTGTGCGGGACCACGACGACCACCGAGGTACCGAGCCAGGGCGAGTCCGCGAAGGTGACCCGGATGCCGTAGCGGCGGGCGAGGATGCCGACGACCCGCAGGCCGATGTTGGCGTCCTCGGAGATGCCGCCGATGCCGGGTCCGGCCGCGGTGCCGGTCAGCGAGTGCTCGGCCTCGCGCTTCTTCTCCTCGCTCAGGCCCTTGCCGGAGTCCTGGATCTCGATGCCGACGCCGTTGGGTACCTCCTTGCCGGAGACGACGACCGGCTCGGTGGGCGGCGAGTAGCGGGCCGCGTTGTCCAGCAGGTGGGCGAAGATCAGCGTGAGGTGGTCCACCAGACCGCCGTCGACGCCGAGTTCGGGCAGATGCCGGACCTCGACGCGGTGGAAGTCCTTGATCCGGCCGATACCGCCGCGTACCACGCTGAGCAGGCGCTGAGGCTCCTGCCACTGACGGCCGGGGCGGTCCGAGCCGCCCAGCACGCCGATGCTGCCGGCGAGCGAGTCGGCGGGGCCGAGCTCCTGGTCGAGCTCCATGAGACCGCGGGCCACGGCGGGCAGCCGGCCGTGCTCGCCCTGCATCTCGTGCAGCCGGCCGCGCAGCTTGCTGGTCAGGACGTGGATGCGGTTGCCGATGCTGATCACGGCCTGCTCGGCGGAGGTGGAGCGGTTGAACTCCTCCTCCACACTGATCAGCGAAGTGCGCAGGATGCGGCGCAGGTCGGCCCGGACGTCCTTGTCGACCTTGGCGCACTGCTCGGTGACGGGCAGCAGGTCGTCGATGGCGTCGCCGTCGCGCAGCCGCTTCAGCGCGTCGGGCAGCTGCTCGTCGGCGAGCCGGGAGATCGCGGCCCGCTGGTGCGTGAGCTGCTCCTGCCAGACCTCTGCCTGGTCGGCGAGCTGTGCCTCGGAGGACTTCAGCTGGTCGGCGAGCCGCTCCTCGTACGCCCGTGCCCGCTCGGCCAGTTGGGTGTCGTAGTGGGCGGTCCGGTCGGCGAGCCGGCCCTCGAAGGCGGACGCCTGCTCAGTGAGCTGAGCGTCGAATGTGGCCGACTGCTCGTTGAGCTGGCTCTCCAGCGTGGCGCGCTCGGCGGAGAACTTGCGCTCCAGGCCCGAGACATGCTGCTGCCACTGCTGGGAGTGCTCGGCCTGCGAGCTGCGGAACGACCCTTCGGCGCCGCGTAGTTGACGCTGCGAGCGGATCAGGAGCCGTACGCACACGGAGCTCGCGACGGTGGCCGCGGCGCCTGCGACGGCCGCGGTTATTCGCTCGGAGCTCATGAACGTGGCGGCGACCGTCCCTCCCCCTAAGGCCAGCGGCATCAGCCACCAGCTGTACCAGGCGACAGGGGCCCGCGCCGCCGGCGGCGGAGTGGCGAGTTCCATCTGCATCCTTAAAAGCAACACAATCGAACAGCAGTGAACAGGGGCAGTGTGCGTAGGCCGCACTCATGAGTGCACACGGCGGGACGGACCCAGCGTGGGGTGCGTCAACTCGCTGTGACGGAAGGGAGCTTATCGGGTTTGAACCCCAAAGGATCAACCTCGACGAGCAGAGGAAGTGAGGGTTCCGTCACGCTCCGCCAGTTGGCGGCAAATCAACAAATACCCATTCTCGACCGCGACTTCCCGACATACACCCCTATGACTCGGCCCAGCGCGACCCCGTCACCTCCTGGACACCTGTCCAGCTATAGTAGACACCTGTTCATGAGATGGGGAGGGTCTGTCGATCATGGAAATACTGGCGAACGTGCTGGTCGGGCTGGTGGCCGCGCTGCACGCGTACATCCTGGTGATGGAGATGTTCCTGTGGCAGAAGAGCCCCGGGATGCGCTTCCACGGCTTCGACGCGGACCTGGCCCGGCGGACCGCACAGCTCGCCGCCAACCAGGGCCTCTACAACGGCTTCCTGGCGGCCGGCCTGGTGTGGGGGCTGGTCGCGGCCGACCCGACGGGCTTCCGGGCCCAGGTGTTCTTCCTGTCGTGCGTGGTGGTGGCCGGGGTGTACGGCGCGGTCACGGCCAACCGGCGCATCCTGTTCGCGCAGGCGCTGCCCGGCGCGCTCGCCCTGGCCGCCGCCCTCGCCGCCCGATGACCGGCCGCCCGGCCGCCGAGGATCCGCGGGCCGCCCGCACCCGGGCCCGGCTGCGGGCGGCCCTCCTGGAGGAGTGCGCCGAACGGCCGCTCGCCGAGGCCGGGGTGGCCGCGGTGGCGCGCCGGGCCGGGGTGGGCCGGGCCACCTTCTACGTCCACTACGACGGCCTGGAGGCGCTGGCGGTCGACGCCTGCGCGGACGTCGTCCGGGACGCCGTGGACGCGCTGCACGCCTGGCGCGGCCGGCCGGATCCGGTGCACGCGCCGCCCGCGCTGCGGGAGTTCTTCGCCGGGCTGGTTCCGCACGCGGCCCTGTACCGGGAGTTGCTCGCGCCGGGCGGCGGGGGTCCGCTGGGCCGGGTGCTGCACCGGGACCTGCGGGCGCGCAGCCTGGCCGAGCGGGAGCTGGTGGGCGCGGCGGACGCCCCGCTGGTGGCCTCGGCGGTGGCCGCCACCTTCGCCGGGGTGCTGGCCGACTGGCTGCACGGCCTGCTCGACGCCGGTCCGGACGAAGTGGCGGACCAGGTATGGCAGTTGCTGGTCGCCCTGCACATGAGCCGCTGAGCGGTCAGGCACAGGCGAAGCCGCGCCGCTCCCTGGGCCAGGCCTCCACGCCGTGCGAGGTGCGGACGTACGCCGTGTCGCCGTCGTCCGTCAGCCACAGCCGCCAGTCGCGGAAGCGGTATCCGGTGTCGTGCGCGTCGGCGGGCATCGTGGTGTCACCGTCGTAGCGTCCGGCGAGTTCGGAGCCCTCGGCGAAAACGCCGTGCGGGTCGCGGACGTAGGTCGTGCCGCCGAGCGTCAGGAAGTGTGCCGACTGCCAGCCGCAGTGCTCGGGGCCGGAGGAGCTGGTGATCTTCGAGACCGGTACCCGGCGGCCGTGTGCCTCGGTCCAGATCTCGGGCCATCCCGCTCCCGTCGTCACACTCGCCGGGAGTTCGGAGGGATCGCAGGTGGCGTTGGTCTCCGGCCCCCAGCCGGGCCTGCCCTTCTGGTCCCTGGCGACCACGACGGCCACTTTCGTGCGCCCGCCGACGTCGTAGGAGTAGAGCACCCGGTCCGCCTCCCGGCGCTCCACGCGGTAGCCGCTGCGCGGCACCTCCGGTTCGAACATGTCGAAGAAGAGCCGCAGGCCCGCCTCGGGCGAGTCGCCGCCGTCGCCCTCGCTCCAGCCGTCGGGCCCGGTCCCCCAGTAGATCTCCCCGTCGCACTCCAGCGCGCGGCCGGCCGCGCCGGAGGCGGTGCGCATGGCCTGCGGGGTGCTCGCGTCGACCTCCCGGGTGGGGATGTCCAGCGATCCGCGGTACGGCGTCGCGGGCGGCGTCCCCTCGACCACCAGGTCCGGCCCGCTCGCGCCGTCGCAGGCCACCGCCGCGGCCGCCACCAGTACCGTCGCCGCCGCCAGCCCTCTGCGCATGCCCGCCCCCGCCGCTCGTCACCGTTGCCGTCCTTGGACGGCGGAGCGGGCCGGAACGTTCACCCTCGCCAGGAGGAAGGGCTGGCACGATTCCATCGAAGGTTGGCCATCGTGCCATTTTCCGGTCGGGCGCGTCCCGGCAGGCTGGGTGACCATGAACGATGTGAACACGATGCGTGCGATCAGCCAGGACGCCCTCGGCGGCCCCGAGGTGCTGAAGGTGATCGAGGTGGAGCGGCCGAAGCCGCGCCCCAACGAGGTGCTGGTCCGGGTGCGGGCCGCCGGCCTCAACCCGACCGACTGGAGGCACCGGGAGACCGGCGGATTTCTGGGCAAGCCGCCCTTCGTCCTGGGCTGGGACGTCTCCGGAACGGTCGAGGAGACCGGGATCGGCGTCGCCGCCTTCCGGCCCGGGGACGAGGTCTTCGGCATGGTGCCCTACCCGTTCGGGCACGGCACGCACGCCGAGTACGTGCCCCTTCCCGCCCGTGCCCTGGTGCCGAAGCCGGCCGGGATCGACCACGTCCAGGCGGGCGCGCTGCCGCTGGTGTCGCTGACGGCCTGGCAGGCACTGGTGGAGAACGCCGACGTACAGCCGGGGCAGCGGGTGCTGATCCACGCGGCGGCCGGCGGGGTCGGACACGTGGCGGTGCAGATCGCCAAGGCGCGTGGCGCGTACGTGATCGGCACGGCGAGCGCCGGCAAGCACGACTTCCTGCGGGAGATCGGCGTGGACGAGCCGGTGGACTACCGGTCCGTGGACGTCACGGAGGCGGTGCGCGACGTCGACGTCGTGCTCGACACGATCGGCGGCGACACCTCGGTGGCCTCGCTGCGGGTGCTGCGGCCGGGCGGGATCGAGGTGTCGATCCTGCCGCTGGGCTCGCCCGAGCTGTACGAGGAGGCCGAGCGGCTGGGCGTGCGGGCGGTGCGGATGCTGGTGGACGCCGACCGAGCCGGGATGCGGGCGATCGCCGGACTGGTCGAGGAGGGGAAGCTTCGGGCCACGGTCGCGGGGACCTTCCCGCTGGCCGATGCCGCCAAGGCGCACGAGCTGGGCGGCACCGGCCGGACCACGGGCAAGCTGGTCCTGGTGGTGGACTGACGTCCGCGGGACGGACTCAGAAGGTGAGCACGGGCTTGATCGCCTTGCCCGTGCTCATGTCCTGCACGGCCCGGTCGATCTCGGCGAACGGGTAGGTGCTGATCAGCCGGTGCAGCGGCAGCCGCCCCTCGCGGACCAGCCGGACCAGGGCCGGTATGAAGGCCTGGGTCTCGCTGTCGCCGAGGGTCAGGCCGACGATCCGCTTCCCGGCCAGCAACCCGTTGACGTCCAGGGGGACTTCGGTACCGAAGGGCGGGGCGCCGACGACGACCAGGATGCCGCGGGCGGCGAGCGCGTCGACGCCCTGGCGGAGCACGGCGACGCTGCCCGTCGTCTCCACGATGCCGTCGGCGCCGGCTCCGTCCGAGATGCGCCGGAGGGCCTCGGGCACGTCCTCCCGGGTCGCGTCGACGGTGTGGGTGGCACCCACCTCCCGTGCCAGTTCCAGGCGTTCGGCCACCCGGTCGACGGCGACGATCGTGGTGGCGGGGGTGAGCGCGGCGGCCATGACGGCCGACAGGCCGACCGCTCCGGCGCCGAGGACGACGATGGTGCTGCCGGTGGCCGGCTCCAGGACGTTCCACACGGCGCCGACCCCGGTCTGCACCCCGCAGCCGAGCGGGGCGATCGACTCCAGCGGCACGTCCGGGTCGACCCTGACCAGGCTGCGCTCGTCCACCAACGCCCGCTCGGCGAAGGAGGACTGGCCGAAGAAGTGACCGCCGAGCGGTTCGCCGTCCCGGCTGAGGGTGGCGGTGCCGTCGGCGCGCCGGCCGCCGATCAGGTTGAGCGGCAGCCAGGTGGTGCAGTAGGCGGGGTGGCCGCCGTGGCAGTTGCGGCAGGCGCCGCAGGAGGTGAAGGACAGCACGACGTGGTCGCCGGGGGCCACGCCGGTGACGGCGGAGCCGACGGCCTCGACGACGCCGGCGCCCTCGTGGCCCAGGACTCCGGGCAGCGGGAAGGGAAGTCCGCCACTGGCCACGCTGAGGTCGGTGTGGCACAGACCGGTGGCGACCATGCGGACGAGCGCCTCGTAGGGCCCCGGCGCGTCCAGTTCGACGTCGCTGAGGGTGAAGGACGCGCCGCCGGACTCGACCACGGCGGCTCGGGTGGTGAGGGACATCGTACGAACTCCTGGTCTGGGGGGCTCAGTCGAGCGAGACGACGACGGACTTGACCTTGGTGTACGCGGTGAGGGACTCGGGGCCGTACTCGCGGCCGAAGCCGGAGGCCTTGACGCCGCCGAAGGGGACGGCGGGGTCGAGCATCGCCCAGTCGTTGACCCAGACGATGCCGGCCTGGAGACGGGCGGCGACCCGGTGGGCGCGGGCCAGGCTGCCGGTCTGAATGCCGGCGGCGAGGCCGTACGGCGTGGAGTTGGCGAGGGCGACGGCCTCGTCCTCGGAGTCGAAGGGCTGCACGGTGAGGACCGGGCCGAAGATCTCGTCCTGGACCACCCGGGAGTCGTTCGGCAGGTCGGCGACGACGGTCGGCTGGTAGTAGAAGCCGCCGTTCAGGTCGAGGCGTTCGCCGCCGCAGACGATGCGGCCGCCCTCCTTGCGGGCGAGTTCGACGTACTCCTCGACCTTGCGCAGGTGCTTCTCCCCCGCCATCGGGCCCACCACGGTGGCCGGGTCGCGCGGGTCGCCGACCGGGACGCCGGGCACGGCCTCGGCGAGGATGCCGAGCAGGGTGGCATGGACCGGGCGGGCGACCAGGAGCCGGGGGCCGCCCATGCAGAACTGGCCGGTGTTGAAGACGAAGGCCTTGATGACCGCGCCGACGGCCTTCTCCAGGTCGGCGTCCTCGAAGACGAGGTGGGCCGCGTTGCCGCCGAGCTCCACGGTGACCGGCTTGAGCGCCTCCCCGGCCGTGCTCGCGACGTGCCGGCCGATGGCCGTGGAGCCGGTGAAGGCGACCTTGTCGACGCCGGGGTGGCGCAGCAGGGCCTCGCCCGCGACCGGTCCGGCGCCGGTGACGACGTTGACGACGCCGTCGGGGACGCCCGCCTCCCGGAACAGACGGGCCATGCGGAGGGCGCTGAGCGGGGTCTCGTCGGCGGGCTTGTGGACGACCGTGTTGCCGGCGGCGAGGGCCGGGCCGATCTTCGAACCGGCCAGGATGAGCGGGAAGTTGAACGGCGTGATGGCGGCGACCACGCCGATCGGTTCGCGCCGGGTGTAGGCGAGGGCGTTGAGCGGGATGTCGCGGACGGCGCCGTCCAGGGAGTGGGCGAGGGCCGCGAAGTGCTCGTAGTCGTTGGCCGCGTTGGTGACGTCGACGGCTCCGGCGAGGGTGATGGGCTTGCCGACGTCCAGGCTCTCCAGGGCGGCTATCTCCTCGGCGTTCTCCCGGATCAGCTCGGCGACGCGGTGCAGCACGCGGCCGCGCTCCCGGCCGCTGAGTCCCGACCAGTCACCCGCGTCGAAGGTCTCGCGGGCGGCGCGCACGGCGGCGTCGACGTCGGCGGCCCCGGCCTCCGCGACGGTGGTGATCACCTGGCCGGTGGCCGGATCGGTCACCTCCGTCCGGGCCCCGTCGGCGGCCTCCCGCCACTGGCCGCCGATGAACAGCTGCCCCGGTCCGTTCTCGAAGGTGGTCGTCATTGCCCACTCCCCAGCGTCGATGGCGCGGTCGGCGCCGAGCGCCTTGGTCGCCAAGTTTTCAACAAACAGGATTCCTGTTGGTCGAGCATCTGGTCCGCAGTCTGATTACAGACAGGAATCCTGTCAATGGTCTAGGGTGAACGCATGGTCGGTACAAAGACAGGCCCCTCGCTGCTGTACATGGTCAAGCAGGTGGAGCTGGTGGTCCGCTCCCATCTCGACGAGCTGGTGAAGCCCGCCGGGATCACCGCGCTGCAGTACACGGCCCTGACCGTCCTGGAGCGCCACGACGGCCTGTCGGCGGCCCAGCTGGCCCGGGACTCGTTCGTCACCGCCCAGTCGATGGCCGACCTCGTACGGTCCCTGGAGACACGCGGGCTCATCCGGCGGGAGCGCAATCCGCGCAACCGGCGGGAGCTGCTGATCCTGCTGACCGACACCGCGCGCGAGCTGCTCGCCGGGGTCGCCGGGCCGGTGCGGGAGCTGGAGGAGCGGATGGTCCGCGAGCTGACCGCGCATCAGGAGGAGCAGTTCCGCCAGGCGCTGAGCAAGGCGTGGCACGCGCTGTCCTAGCCGAGCGCCAGGGCTCTCACGTGCCCGTTCCCCGACTGTCGCGCACGCCACAGAAAATGGCGAGCCGAAGCAGCAGACATATGTCAATCGAACATGCTCAAATTCCCTCCATCGAGGGTAACTTGCAAGGCGGGGAACGGAATTGAACCGGCAGGGGTGGGAGGTGATGTCGTCGTGCGCCAGGAACCCCGGCAGGATCCCCCGCCGCTCTCCCGGCACCTGCGCATCCACCAGGACCGCGGCCACACGGTGCTGGAGCTGCGGGGCGAGATCGACATCGCGGCGGCAACGGAGATCGCGCCCTACCTGGACCGGGTGACCGGCCAGGAGAACGTCCGGGTGGTGATCGACCTGTTGCACGTCGAGTTCTTCGACTGCTCGGGACTGCGGCTGCTCTACCGGGCGCGCAGCAGGGTGCTGGAGCGCGGCGGACAGCTCCAGCTGGTCTGTGCGCACCCGCTGACCCTGCGCGTGCTGAAGGTGACCGGACTGTCGCGGCTGCTGCCGCCCAGGGCGACGCTGGACGCGGCCCTGGGCCAGCCCGAGGCCACGTCCGGCACCCTGTGACGCCCTGCCGGTGCGGTTGTCCGGGAATCCGCTAGGTGATGATCCTCGTCACCTGACCGGCGCCGACGGTCCGCCCGCCCTCGCGGATCGCGAACTTCAGGCCCTCCTCCATCGCGATCGGCTGGATCAGCTGGACGTGCACGGTGGTGTTGTCGCCCGGCATCACCATCTCGGTGCCCGGGGGCAGGGTGACGACCCCGGTCACGTCGGTGGTGCGGAAGTAGAACTGGGGGCGGTAGTTATCGAAGAACGGGGTGTGCCGGCCGCCCTCGTCCTTGGAGAGGATGTAGGCGCGGGCCTCGAACTCCGTGTGCGGGGTGACCGTTCCGGGTTTGATGACGACCTGGCCGCGCTCCACGTCGTCCCGTTTGACCCCGCGCAGCAGCAGGCCCACGTTCTCCCCGGCCCGGCCCTCGTCGAGCAGCTTGCGGAACATCTCGACGCCGGTGACCGTGGTCCTCGTCTTCTGCGGGTGGATGCCGATGATCTCGACCTCGCTGTTGACCCGCAGCACCCCGCGCTCGATCCGGCCGGTGACGACGGTCCCCCGGCCGGTGATGGTGAAGACGTCCTCGATCGGCATCAGGAACGGCCGGTCCACGTCCCGTGCCGGCTCGGGCACGAACTCGTCGACGGCGTCGAGGAGTTCGAGCAGGGCCGCGGTCCACTGGGGGTCACCCTCCAGGGCCCTGAGCGCGGAGACCTTGACCACCGGGACGTCGTCGCCGGGGAACTCGTACTCGGTGAGCAGCTCGCGCACCTCCAGCTCCACCAGTTCCAGGATCTCCTCGTCGTCGACCATGTCGGTCTTGTTGAGCGCGACGACGATGTACGGCACGCCCACCTGACGGGCCAGCAGCACGTGTTCCTTGGTCTGCGGCATCGGCCCGTCGGTGGCGGCGACCACCAGGATCGCCCCGTCCATCTGGGCGGCCCCGGTGATCATGTTCTTGATGTAGTCGGCATGGCCGGGACAGTCGACGTGCGCGTAGTGCCGGCGCTCGGTCTGGTACTCGACGTGCGCGATGGAGATGGTGATGCCGCGCTGCCGCTCCTCGGGCGCCTTGTCGATCTGGTCGAACGGGGTGAAGGGGTTGAGCTGGGGGAACTTGTCGTGCAGCACCTTGGTGATGGCCGCGGTGAGTGTTGTCTTGCCGTGGTCGATGTGCCCGATGGTGCCGATGTTCACATGGGGTTTCGTCCGCTCGAACCTGGCCTTCGCCACTGGGGGCCTCCTGATCGCGTCGGTGCCGCCGAGCGCGGTTCAGCGCTACAACTGCTCCTTCCTGTCTAGAGGTTGCGCGGCTCGTCGAACAGGGCGCTCACGGACTCACCGTTGTGAATACGGCGTACGGCCTCCGCCAGCGCCGGGGCGATGGACAGGATCCGCAGCTTGTCGGTGTGTTCCTCGGCGGGCACCGGCACCGTGTTGGTGCAGACGATCTCCAGCACGTCGGGCTGCTCGCTCAGCCGCTTGAGCGCCCCGGCCGCGAACAGCCCGTGCGTGCAGGCGATCCGGATCGAACGCGGCCCCAACTCCCTCAGCCGCTCCAGCAGTTCGATGACCGTGCTGCCCTTGGCGATCTCGTCGTCGAGCACGATGACGTCCCGGTCGGCCACATCGCCGATCACCGAGCTGATGGTGACCCGGTCGTCCGGATACCGCTGCTTGGCGCCGGCCGCCACCTGGGCGCCGATCAGCCGGGCGAAGGCGGCGGCCTCCTTGGCGTTGCCGAGGTCGGGAGAGACGACGGTGGTGCGCGACAGGTCGTACCGCCGGAAGTGGGCCGCCAGCTCGCGCAGCGCGTGCAGATGGTCGACCGGCACCGAGAAGAAGCCGTGCACCTGCGGGGCGTGCAGGGTCATGGCGAGGACCCGGCTCGCTCCGGCGGCCACCAGCAGATCGGCGACGAGGCGGCCGCCGAGCGAGATGCGCGGGGCGTCCTTCTTGTCGGAGCGGGCGTACGAGTAGTGGGGCATGACGACGGTGATCCGGCCCGCGGAGGCGCCGCGGGCCGCGTCGCACATCAGCAGCAGCTCCACCAGGTGCTCCTGCACCGGCCGGACCAGGGGCTGGACCAGGAAGACGTCCCGCTCCCGGCAGTTGGCCTGCAGCTGCACCTCCAGACAGTCGTTGGCGAACCGGCTGACCCGGATCGGGCTGAGCGGCACCCCGAGGTGCGCGCAGACCTCCTCGGCCAGCTCGGGGTGGGCACTGCCGCTGAAGACGGCGATGTCTCGCACGATCCGCTCCTCGCATGATCAATACGGGCTACGGGCTCATGCTACGGACCGCGCCGCTCTCACCACGGCACGGGTGTGCCGTCCCAGGAGAAGAACCCGCCGGTGGGGCCGTCGTCGGGCAGCAGCGCCAGCCGTACGGCACCCCGCGCGCCCTCGGCCGGATCGCCGCCCCCGACGGCGGCACCGGGCACCAGGTCGGTGGCCCGCCGCCCGGGGGCCAGGGCGTTCACCTTGATCCCGTCCTCGGCCAGCTCCTGGGCGTACAGGACGGTCAGCGCGTTCAGCGCGGCCTTGGAGGTGCGGTAGGCGGCGGACCTGGGGACGCCCTCGGTGAACTGCGGATTGGGCCCGGTACTCCAGGTGAGGGACGCGGTGCCGCTGGAGACGTTCACGATGCGCGGGTGGGCGGAGCGGCGCAGGGCGGGCAGGAAGGCGTTGGTGACCGCGGCGACGCCGAAGACATTGGTCTCGTACGTCTGCCGGAAGCCCTCGACGCCGGTTTCGGAAGGGGTACCGGTCACCGGCTGGACGCCCGCGTTGTTGACCAGGACGTCGAGGCGGCCGACGCGGGCGGCGGCCCGCTCGATGCTGCCGGCATCCGTGACGTCCAGCACCAGGAGCCGCGCGCTGCCGCCGATCTGCGCCACGGCCTGCTCGCCGCGCTCGGCCGCCCGGGAACCGACGTGGACCTGGAAACCCTGCTCGGCGAGCAGCCTGGCGACATGGAAGCCGATGCCCTTGTTGGCACCGGTGACGAGTGCTGTGCGATCGTTCATGACAGCCACGGTCCCCCCGGCCGCGTCCGCCCTGCCAGGGACCACCTGTACCAGGCTGACCGAGGAGGCGACGACGGCATGGCGAGGCAGGAACTGGCCCGCTTCCTGCGCGAGCGCCGGGCTGGGCTGCGCCCGCAGGCGGTGGGGCTGCCGCCGGGCACCGACCGCCGCACGCCCGGGCTGCGCCGCGAGGAGGTCGCCGAGCTGGCCCACATGTCCGTCGACTACTACGTCCGCCTTGAGCAGGCCCGCGGCCCCCGCCCCTCCCCGCGCGTCCTGGACGCCCTGGCCGGGGCGCTGCGGCTGACCCCCGCCGAGCGCAGCCACCTCTTCCGCCTGGCCGGCTCGGCCGCACCGCCGCCCGGCACCGCGGCGGTCCGGCAGGTGCGCCCGCATGTCGCGCGGATGCTGGAGCGGCTGCCCGACACCGCGGCGATCGTCACCGACGCGGCCTACGGCCTGGTGGCCTGGAACCCCCTCGCCCAGCTGCTGCTCGGCGGCGACCTGGGACACGGCACGACCAACCTGGCGCGGCGGCGCTTCCTGGGCCAGGGGCGGACGTACGAGAGCTCCAGTGCCGAGGAGTTCGCGCACATCGTGGCGGCCAGGCTCCGGCGGGCCGCCGCGCGCTATCCGCACGACGCGCAACTCGCTGCCCTGCTGGATGAGTTGCGTGCGGAGAGCGCGGAGTTCCGGCGGATCTGGGCCACTCATCCGGTGCACGCCCCGGGACATCGCACCAAGGTCCTGGACCATCCGGAGCTGGGGCGCCTGCGGCTGAACTGCGACGTTCTGCTGGTGCCGGAGGACGACCAGGAGGTCGTTCTCGTCACCGCGGATCCGGGTTCGGTGTCGGCGCGCCGGATCGCGGAGCTGGCCGCCCGGGCCTGACCCGTCCTCCGGGACGGGAAGCCGTGAAGATCGCGCTTGGGCATCGCATGTATCAGTCCTGCCTCAGCTGTCTCAATCAGCCGACAACACGGTCTGACAAGGCTTTTGGCGGGCATTCGTGTCGTTGGAAAGGAGGACCGTCACATGGCGAGTTCCACCAAGGAGAGCAAGGCGAGCTCCACGCAGGAGGCTCCCGTCACGGCCCGGCCCCGGCGCATGTCCGGCTGGGCGAAACTGGTCACCGGGTTGGTGCTGGTGCTCGTGGTGCTGTTCGCCGGGATCAAACTGGCGGTGCTGCCGGGGATCAAGGACCTGTTCGGCACGGAGACCCGCGACAACACCGGCCCGGCGCTGCTCAAGTCCATCCAGGACATGAGCCGTTACGACGCGGCCTCCGGCAACTTCCAGGTCGTCGTGGACCTGGAGAAGGACGCCAAGTACCTGCCCAGCGCGATCCGCGGCACCCGCACCCTGTACGTCGGCGCGGGCACCGTCGACTCCTATGTCGACCTCGGCAAGATCGCCCAGAAGGACGTGACGGTCAACGCCGACCGGACCGAGGCCACCATCCGGCTGCCGCACGCGCAACTGGGCAAGGCCACCCTGGACGCCGACCACTCGTACGCCGTCTCCAAGCAGCGCGGTCTGCTCGACCGGCTCGGCGACCTGTTCTCGGACAACCCGAACAGCGAGCAGGCGGTACAGAAGCTGGCGGTGAAGCACATCTCGGACGCGGCCAAGGACAGCGGGCTGACCACCCGCGCCGAGACCAACACCACCGGCATGCTGGAGGGTCTGCTGCACTCCCTCGGCTTCACGGAGGTGCACGTGTCCTACGGGACGGTCTGATCGACGCCGGGGGACAGCCCGGCAGGACCCCGGTCGCCTCCCGGTGGACGGCGACCGGGGTCCGCTGCCTTCTCGGCGCCCGACGTGCCGAGCGCGAACGTCGGCGAGGAGGTCGGCATCTCCCGGCGCTCGGCGGGTAACAGCGTTACCACGCCGCTAATTTGACGAGTGGAGGACCTCATGGCCAGCGCCGCCTCGCGCCCGCGCACCGCCAAGGGCGACCCGACCGAGGGGACGAAGAAGGACGAGGGCACCGGCCGGAGCGCCGGGCTGTTCACCAAGGCCGCACGCATGATCAAGGTCCGCCCCACCGCAAAGGTCCGCCCCACCGCACCCGGGGCCACCGCGAAGAAGGACGGCGCCACGAAGCCCGCGAGCCCCGCCAAGCCCGCAGGCACCGCCAAGAAGAGCACCACCAAGAAGGGCACCACCGGCAAGGCCGCGACCAAAGCCTCCACCAAACCCTCCACCAAGCCCTCCGCCAAGGCCGGCGGTGTCGAGCGCCGTCCGCTGCCCCTCCCGCTGCGGCTGCTGGCCATGACGTGCGCCTTCGTCGCCATGGTGGCGTTCGCCGTCGTACTGGCCCGGCTGACGCTCGATCCGTCCCCCGCGTCGGTGTCGATCGCCCACACCAATCTGCATCCCGGCGCCACCCTCAGGATCTATCTGGACCAGCCCGCGTTCCGTGACGCCGTCAAGCAGATCGGCGGGAACGTTCTGCTCGGCGTCCCGTTCGGGATCCTCGTGCCGGTCCTCGCGCCCGGCGCCCGGGGCGTCCTGCGGGTGCTGCTGCTCACCGCGATCGTGATGCTGCTGGTGGAGATGGCGCAGGGCGCCCTGGTCACCGGCCGGGCGTTCGACGTGGACGACGTCATCCTCAACACCACGGGGGCGCTGGTCGGTTGGCTGCTGCTGGGCCGGCGGCTGGGCCGGGCGGTGCACGCCCGCAAGCGCAAGGCGTGACGGTCGGCCGATCATCCGGAACCAGCCATCAGATCGTCCAGTACTGGTCCGTACCAAAGTATTGACGCGTCTCTTATCTCACTCCTTAAATCAAGAGGCATCGCCCTTACCCCCCACCCCGGCCGGACGCCTCCCCGCGCCCGGCCGCCATACGGAAGGGAGCGCCATGGCCTCCCCACGACTGCTCCGCAGATGTCTCTTCGCCGTCCTGTCCGCCGCGCTGGTCGGCTCCGTCGCGGTCGGTCCCGCGCACCGGGCCGAGGCCGCCGACGCCGGCGCGGCCGCGGTGACCTTCTCCGACACCTTCGACGGGGCCGCCGGTTCGGCGGTCAACTCCTCGAAGTGGACGCTGGAGACCGGCGACAACGTCAACAACCACGAGCGGGAGTACTACACCTCCGGCACCAACAACGCGGCCCTCGACGGCCAGGGTCACCTGGTCATCACGGCCAAGAAGGAGAACCCCGCCAACTACCAGTGCTGGTACGGCACCTGCCAGTACACCTCGGCCCGGCTGAACACCTCCGGGAAGTTCAGCGCGCAGTACGGACATGTCGAGGCCCGGATGAAGATCCCGCGCGGGCAGGGCATGTGGCCGGCGTTCTGGATGCTCGGCACCGACATCGGGTCGGTCGGCTGGCCGAACTCCGGTGAGATCGACGTCATGGAGAACGTCGGCTACGAGCCCTCCACGATCCACGGCACCATCCACGGCCCCGGCTACTCCGGCTCCAACGGGATAGGCGCCGCCTACTCGCTGTCGAACGGGCAGGCCTTCGCGGACGCCTTCCACACGTTCGCCGTCGACTGGGCGCCCAACTCGATCAAGTGGTCGGTCGACGGCGTCGTCTACCAGACGCGCACCCCCGCCGACGTGGGCAGCAACACCTGGGCCTTCAACAAGCCGTTCTTCCTGATCCTGAACCTGGCCGTGGGCGGCTACTGGCCGGGCGACCCGGACAGCTCGACCGCCTTCCCGGCGCAGCTGGTCGTGGACTCGGTGTCGGTGACGACCAGCGACACCGCGGCCGGGGTCGCGATCAAGGGCCTGGCCGGCAAGTGCGTGGACGTGGCCGGGGCGAACACCGCCAACGGCACGCCCGTCGACCTCTACGACTGCAACGGCACCGCCGCCCAGCAGTGGACCGTCGGCAGCGACGGCACCATCCGCGCGCTGGGCAAGTGCCTGGACGTCACCAGCGGCGGCACGGCGGACGGCACGACGGTCCAGCTCTACGACTGCAACGGCACCGCCGCCCAGAAGTGGGCCGTCTCGTCGGCGAACGACATCGTGAACCCACAGGCGAACAAGTGCCTGGACGTCACCGGCAACAACTCTGCCAACGGCACCCGGCTGCAGATCTGGACCTGCAGCGGCGGCGCCAACCAGAAGTGGACGGTCGGCTGAGCACGAGGCGTGCCGCCGGCTAGCGGCGCAGTGGGCGGGGCGTCCAGGTGAACTTGTCCCCGCCCACCCAGCAGACCACGTCCGGGTCGTCCAGGTCGTGGACCTTGATGCCGTAGGCCGCGGCGACCTCCAGCACATCCGTGACGGTGCGCGCCTGGCCGACCACCTCACCGTCGATCTCCACGATGCGGAAGGGCGGGGTGCCGGGCTTGCCGGTCAAGACCCCGAGCACCAGGATCCGTGGCTGGGAGATGAACGGGCTCGCTATCTCGGTCATGCAATCGAGGGTAGATCTCCCCGGCCGGAAGTGACCGGTCCGAGTCACCCTGCCGGGCGGCCCAGGAGCCGCCGACCGGATATTTGCCCGGACATTTGCACATGCTTGAGGAAGCGGCGGGCAAACCCGCGACCGCTCTTGGTCACCCGGCGGACGGCCGGCACATCCCGCCGTCCGCCGGGTGACCCGCATCACCCACGGGCCCGGAACACCCAGGGGTGGTTGTCCGTTGAACCAGCCGTGGGTGCGGATGGGACAGTGTCCCCGGGCCTCACCTTTTGCCCACAGGGACGATCGTTCGGCTGAAGCCCTGTGGAGCCTTTCGCCGAGAGGCGACCGCCATCCGTGCCCACCACCTGGCCGCCCCGGCCGCGAATCCCCCGTCGCGGCCGGGGCTTTCCGCTGTTCGGGGCCGTTCGGGACGGTCGGGGACGTCCGCTTGACTTCGAGAGCACTCCAATTCGTAGCGTTCGAGTCATGAGCACTACGACACCTCAGCACAAGATCGGTTCCGGTTTCGGTGCGGACAGCACGGCCGACGAGGTCCTGGCGGGCCTCGACCTCGACGGCAGGCTCGCGATCGTCACCGGCGGCTACTCCGGGCTGGGCCTGGAGACCACCAGGGCCCTCACCCGGGCGGGCGCCCGCGTCGTGGCCCCCGCACGGCGCGTCGAGGCCGCCCGCGAGGCGCTGGCAGGCCTCGACGGGGTCGAGGTGGACGAGCTGGACCTCGGCGACCTGGAGAGCGTGCGCGGCTTCGCCGAGCGGTTCCTGGCCTCCGGCCGGACCGTCGACTTCATGATCGACAGCGCGGGGATCATGGCCTGCCCCGAGACCCGGGTCGGGCCCGGCTGGGAGGCCCAGTTCGCCACCAACCACCTCGGGCACTTCGCCCTGGTCAACCGGCTCTGGTCGGCCGTCGAGCCCGGCGGCGCCCGGGTCGTGTCGGTCTCCTCGCGCGCCCACCACTTCTCCGGGATGCGCTGGGACGACGTCCAGTGGCGGCACGGCTACGACAAGTGGGAGGCGTACGGCCAGGCCAAGACGGCGAACGTGCTGTTCGCCGTGCACCTCGACCGGCTCGGCCGGGACTCCGGCGTATGGGCCTTCGCACTGCACCCCGGCGGCATCATGACCCCGCTCCAGCGGCACATCCCCCTCGAGGAGAAGATCGAGCGCGGCTGGGTGGACGAGCAGGGGAACCTGCTGGAGGTCGCGGGCCTGAAGACGCCCGAGCAGGGTGCCGCCACCCAGACCTGGGCGGCCACGTCCGCGCAGCTGGACGGCATGGGCGGGGTGTACCTGGAGGACTGCGACATCGCCGAGCCCGCCGTGGAGGGCGAGCCGACCGGTGTGAAGTCCTGGGCGGTCGACCCGGAGCAGGCCGCCCGGCTGTGGGACCTCTCGGCGGAGCTGACGGGCGTCAACGCGTTCGCCTGAGCCACCCGGTGTGCCGCGTACCGGCCCTGGCAGCCGCGGTCCGCGGCTGCCAGGGCCGGCTCTCCGCACTCAGGCGGACGGCTCCTCGGGCACCGGATCCTCGGGGTGCACCGCCCCCGAGCGCGGTGCACCCCGGGGGCCCGTGCCGGCCTCGTCGGGGTCGGGGAGGTCGTCGTCGCGGTCCTGCGGCCGTCGGATCTCCGCCGCCTCCCACGGGTCCCGGCCGGACCCCGCCTGCTGGTCCGGCAGGTCCCGGGGGACCGGCTTGCCGCCCTGCTTCTCACCCACGGCATACTCCCCTCGCGTCGTTCCGAGCGTCAGGCGAGTACCTCGGCCGCACGCGGCGAAACGCGCGGGTCAGCGCGGGCTGCGCTCCTCCAGGGCCGTGCGCCACGCGGGGAGCCGGTCCTCGGTCGCCGGTTCCGCGCGACGGCCGCCGCGGCTGAAGAAGTCGGCGAGGGGCAGGATCGCGGCGCCGACGGTGACCGCGTCCGGGCCCAGCCGGCCGAGGTCGATGGTGACCTGCTCGGCGGGGTGGCGCAGCGCGTACGTGGTCGCGTACCGGCGTACAGCGGGCAGGAAGCGGGCGCCGAGCTGGAGCCCGGCCCAGCCGCCGATCAGGATCCGCTCGGGCTGGAAGAGGTTGATCAGGTCGGAGAGGCCGGCGCCCAGGTACTCGGCGGTCTCCTCAAGAACGGCGAGCGCGACCGGGTCGGGCTCGGTGCCCTCCGGCGGGTAGGCGGCGGCGAGCATCGCGGTGAGCGCGCTCTCCTCGTCGAGGCCCTCGGCCGGACGGCCGCCCTCCTCGCGCCAGCGGGCGAGCAGCGACTCGGCACCGGCGTACGCCTCCAGGCAGCCGAGCGCGCCGCAGCGGCAGCGGCGGCCCCGCACCCGTACGGTCAGATGGCCCCATTCGACGGCCCGGCCGTGCTCCACCTCGGCGGTGACCAGGCAGGCGCCGACGCCGGAGCCGAACAGCACCACGACCGCGTTGTCCGCGCCGCGCCCGGCGCCGAACCACATCTCGGCCTGGCCCAGGGTCTTGGCGCCGTTGTCGATGAAGTACCGCACGGAATCCGGGAGCCGGCAGCCGGAGCGGAGCAGTTCCTCCAGCGGGACGGCGTCCCAGCCGATGGTCTGGCCGTGCACGAGGGCGCCCCGGTCGTCGGTGTGCTCGATGATGCCGGGGACACCGACGCCGACACCGAGGAGCAGTTCGGGCGAGGCTCCCTCGGTGGCGAGGACCTCGTCGATACCGTCCCGGATGTGGCCGACGATCACCTCGACGTCGTAGCCCTGCTGCGCCAACGGACGCTCGACGCGGGCCAGTTCGGTCAGGTTCAGGTCGAACAGCTCGACCCGGACCCGGGTCTCGCCGACGTCCACACCGATCATGTGTCCGCTCTGCGGGGCGACGCGCAGCAGGGTGCGGGGGCGGCCGCCGTCGGAGTCGACGCTGCCGGCCTCCTCGACCAGGCCGTCGGCGACCAGGTCCGCGACCACGTTGCTCACCGAGCCCGAGCTCAGGCCCGTCGCCGGGCCCAGCTCGAAGCGGCTGAGGGGGCCGTCGAAGTAGAGTCGCTGCAGTACGGCCGTGCGGTTGGCCCTCCTGAGGTCGCGTACCGTGCGCCCGTTCCGCCCCGCCATGTGGCTCCGCTCCCTTCACGAACCCTGCCCGACCTGCAACATACTCCTTCGGGGGGCCGGAAGCGATATTTTCCCAACCCTTAGTTCACGCTGTGAGCTAAGGAGGGGTTAATGCCGGGTCGCACCATGGAAGTGGAGATCGCACGCGGGCGGAGGGTTCGTTGTGGTTGCTCGCGCAGTTCCCCGCGCCCCTGGCGGGGCGCTCCGGCTCGGGGCGTCGATCAGGACGCCGCGTATACATCCTCCACAAAACGGCCCTCCGCCACCAGGGAGTTCAGCCATTCGTCGGGATTTCCCTCGGGCACGCGGTCCCGGAACATCGTGCGGAACGCCTCCCGCACCCCCGGTGCCATCCGGCTGCCGTCGCCGCAGACGTACACCCTCGCGCCCGCCGCCAGCAGAGCCCACACCTCGTCGGCCTCTGCGGCGATGCGGTGCTGGACGAAGGTGCCCGCGGTGCTGAAGGCCGGGCGCAGGGAGACGGCGCCGACGGTCTGCGCGGCGTGGAGTTCCTCGGCGTGCAGGTAGTCGGCGTCGGCGGCGTCGCAGCCGAAGTAGCAGAGGGCGGGCGGGAGTTCGGCACCTGCCGCGAGGGCCGCGGTGCGGTCGGCGACGGCGCCCCGGAAGGGGGCCAGGCCGGTGCCCGCGGCGATCATGACGGCCGGTGCGCCGGCGTCGATGCGGAAGGCCTCCCGGCAGGGCTGGACGCGGGCGTGGATCGTGGCGCCGGGACGCACGACGGCCAGGTGGCCGGAGCCGGTGCCCCGATAGGTGCCCTTGCCGGAGCGGGCGGGGGCCTCCAGCAGGGAGATCATCAGGTCGGCGTGGCGGGGGTCGGCGGCCGGGGACGAGGAGATCGAGTAGTGCCGGGGCTTCAGCGGGGTCAGCAGGTCCAGGAGGCGCGGCCAGTCGAGGGCGCCGCGCAGCGCGGGGTGGTCCTCGATGATCTCGACGAGGGTGCGCGGGTCGTCGCTCAGGGACGCGAGGGCGGCCTTCTCCGGCGGGCAGGGGTTGGCGTCGGCGAGAAGGGAGAGCTGGTGGGCGCTCGGGCGCTCCTGCAACTCGACGTGGTGGGTGAGGAGTTGCCGTGCCGTCAGCGGGCGGTCGACGGCGAGGCCGTCCCGGCGCGGGCGGGTGGCGCGGATGTCGAGGACGGTGTCGGGGTCGACACCGAGGGCGGTGATCACCCGGGTGACGAGTGCGGGGTCGTTGGCGGGGAGCACGGCGAGGTGGTCGGCGGTGCGGTAGGTGACGCCGTCCGGCAGGGCCACGCGCAGGAAGCGCTTGGTGCGGGGGTGGCCGGGGGCGGTGAGGTCGTATGCCTCGGTGACCGTCATGGGGACGAGTCCATGGCGCTCGGCGAGGGCGTCGAGGGGGCCGCCGGTCAGGGTGCGGACCTCGTACCCGGCGGTGGGCCCGGATCCGGCCGGGGCGGCGTCGGGGTCGCCGTAGTGCTCGAGCAGGGCGGTGCGCAGCCGTGCGGTGAACTCGCGGACCGTGCCGGTGAGGTCGCCGGAGGCGTCGGCTGCGGCCCGGTCGATGAGGCGGGTGGCGCCGAGTTCGGCGAGGCGGGCGTCGCAGCGGGTCGGGAAGTGCTGGTAGGTGGCGGCCCAGTTGCGGTCGCCGACGCCGAGGACGGCGTAGGTGACTCCGGTGAGGTCGGGGGCGCTGTCGAGCCAGGCCGCGAAGGCGGTGGCGTCGTCGGTGGGGCGGCCGTTGTAGGAGGCGGCGGTGATGACGACGGGCCGGTCGGTGGGCAGACCGCCGGCGTAGGCGTCCAGGGCCGCGACCTCCGTGGCGCAGCCGATCTCGCCCGCCTCGTCGGCGAGCCCGGCGGCGAAGCCCCGGCAGGTGCCGTAGTTGCTGCCGTGCAGGAGGAGGGCGCCGGTGCCGGAGCGGACCCGGGCCGGGAGCGCGGCCGTGGTGTGCGGGGCGTGCTCGACCGTCGCCGGCGCCCCCGGCAGGGGCTGGTGGACGCGGTCGGCGGAGGTGCGCGGGGTGAGGGTCAGGGTGAACCCCTCGGGCTTGAGGGTGAGGGTCTCCTTGACGGTGAGCGCGTAGTCCGCGTGGTCGTGCGGCCGGTAGCGGTGCACCAGCATGGCCAGCAGCATGGTCGCCTCGTGGAGGGCGAACTGCCGCCCGATGCAGGCGCGTTCGCCGGTGCCGAAGGGCTTGAAGGCGTGCACCGGGCGGGCCGCCTCCGCCTCCGGGGTGAACCGGGAGGGGTCGAAGAGTTCGGGGTTGTCGCCCCAGACGGGCTGGCGGTGCAGCATCGGGGCGAGCACGGTGACGGCCTGTCCGGCCTTCAGCGGGATCCGGCCGCCGAGCAGGGTGTCGTCCAGGGCGTGCCGCCCGAACGCGGCGGCGGTCGGCCACAGCCGCAGCGCCTCGTTGAGCACCTGCCGGGTGTAGGCCAGGCGGCCGACCTCGTCGTAGGTCGGCTCAGGGTCGGGCGTGTCGCCCCACAGGGCGTCGGCCTCGCGCTGCACCAGTTGGAGTGCGGTCGGGTGCTTGGCCAGGTAGTACAGGGCGAAGGACATCGCGCCGGAGGTGGTCTCGTGGCCCGCGATGAGGAAGGTGATGACCTGGTTGCGGATGTTGGCGCGGTCCAGGGTGGTGCCGTCCTCGGGGTGCCGGGCGGAGAGCATCAGGCCGAGCAGGTCCTCGGCCGCGCTCTGGTCGGTGCCGGTGCGGGAGGCGATGACGTCGTCGACGACCCGGGCGAGGTGGTCGGCGTCGTCCCGGAAGGCCGCGTCGGCCGCCGAGTGGTCGGTGCCGGGCCGGCGGGCCAGGCGGGTCATGCTCCACTCCAGACAGCGGACCATGGACTCGACGAAGGGGTGGGGTTCGGCGCGCTCGAAGGAGCCGAAGTCGTAGCCGAAGCCGGCCAGGCCGATGGTGTCGAGGGTCATCCGGGTCATGTCGTCCGGCACGTCGACCGGGCGGCCGTCGCGGGCGGCCCGGTCCCAGGACTCGATGAGCCGGCGGGCGACCTCGACCATCACCGGGTGGTAGGTGCGCATCGAGCCGAGGGCGAAGGCGGGCATGAGGATGTCGTGCGCCTTGGCCCAGTTGGGCTCGTCGTTGTAGGCGGTGAACAGCCCGTCGGCGGCGAAGGCGCGGACGTTCTCCAGGGCGGGTCCGACGTGCTTGGCGAACCGCTGCTCGTCGGCGAGGTCGGCGACCAGGTCGGCGTCGGCGACGAACAGGGTGTCCCGCCCGTGCAGCCGTCGTACGAGGACCGGCCCGTGCTCCCGCATCAGGTCCATGACCTGCTGGATGGGGGTGCGGCCGGGGCCGGTGGCGGTGATGTCGACGACGGGGACGCCGTGCGGGGTGGGTGCGGTGACGGGGTGCAGCGCGGTGGGGGGCATGGCGCGACAACTGCCTTTCGCGGTACGGAAGTCCTGTGATCCAGCGTGGTCCTCGGGGGACGCGGACCGGCGCCGCCGCACTACATGAACGTGCAGTGGAAAGTGCCCGCCGGCTCTTGCGCGGTGCCGGTGAAGTTGCCTCTGACCTGGACGGTCGCCTTGGATGAGGGGGAGAGACGAGGAGCGGTGGTGGGCATGGAGGCGGGCGGGCTCGACGGCGTGGTGTGGCGCAATCGCGCCCTGATGCTGTTCGACCGGGTGGCGGTGCCGGTCGCGGTGTGCGACGTGTACGGGCTGGTGGCGCTGGCCAACCCGGCGATGGCCGCCGAGTGCGGTACGACGCCGGGCCGGCTGCGCGGCCGGGATGTGCTGGACCTGTTCCGGCCGCAGGAGGAGGCCCAGGTGGAGCGGATCGCCGAGGCGCTGCGGCTGCGGCACCGCTCGCGTTACCAGGTGTCGGTACGGTGGCGGGCGCCCGACGGGGCCGAGCGGTACGGGGAGCTGACGGCGGACCCGGTGAGCGAGGCGGTGGGCGAGACGCCGTCGCTGCTGGTGATGTTGCGGGTGGACGGCGAGCGTGCGGCACCGGAGGCGGAGCCCGCACGGGTCACCCCGGTCGAGGGGCGGGTGCTGGCGCTGCTGGCCGGGGGCGCCACCACCGCGCGGGCCGCCCGTGACCTGGGCCTGACCCGGGACGGTGTCACCTACCATCTGCGCCGTCTGTCGGCCCGCTGGGAAGCGGCCAACCGCACCGAACTGGTCGCCCGCGCCTACGCCTTGGGCGTGCTCAAGCCGGGCGTCTGGCCGCCCGCCCCGGCCGAGTAGGCCGTGCCCGCGCCCTCCGGGGCACCGAAGCGGGCCAGCGTGTGCCAGACCATCTTGAGGTCCTGGATCCCGTACCGGCCGGTGCGTGCCGCCGCGCCGATGATCCGGGGGTCGACGACGCCCTTCTCGGCGATCAGAGCGCCGAGTTCGGCGTACTGCGGGCCCCGGTAGTCGGCATGCCGGCGCAGGTCGGGAACGGTGAGCCGGTAGCCGGGGTGCCATTCGACCGGGAAGGGCAGCCGGCGGGCGGCCACCGCCACGGGCGTACCCCGGTAGCAGGCGTCCAGCACCAGGGCCTCGACGTCCCGGTCGAGCCGTATCCCGCCGTGCACCTGGGTCTCGATGTAGTCGTTGAGGGCGTCCCGCTCGTCGGCCTCAGCCAGGGCGAGCAGGTGGGTGCCGGCGGCCACGCCGAAGTCCGTCGGCTCGGCCGCGCTGTCGGGGTAGCAGAAGGTGGCCCGGTGGAGGGCCGGTCCGGTCAGCCGGAGGTGCGAGGAACCGAACCGGGGGGCCGCGCCGACCACTTGGCGCCGGAAGTCCAGCGCGCCGTAGACCGGCCGCTCGGCCGGGCCGGCGTCGTCGTAGGTTCCGCCGAAGATCCGGCTCTCCCAGCGCCAGCGGTCGCCGCCGGGGTGCGCGGTGAGCCCGCCGTTGCTGGTCCCGGTGACGAACTGGGAGTGGTAGGCGCCGTCCCGGGCGAGCGCCTCCA
The DNA here is from genome assembly GCF_019091475.1 of Streptomyces sp. GbtcB6. Taxonomy (NCBI): domain Bacteria; kingdom Bacillati; phylum Actinomycetota; class Actinomycetes; order Kitasatosporales; family Streptomycetaceae; genus Streptomyces; species Streptomyces sp. GbtcB6. Next base: position 330,871 of record NZ_JAGXJL010000002.1, read on the forward strand.
GGATCGGCAGACCGGCCGAGATCCGGTCGGGGTGGAAGTTCACGGTGATCCGCAGGAGGGGGTCGAGGGGCGGCCCCGAGGACAGCGCGGCCACATGGCGCAGCGCCGCCGCGCTCCGTGCCGTCCCGGCGTCCGCGAGATCCATCGGGTTCCCCCTGTGGCCCGTCCGATGCCGGCCGACCCTAGCCGATCACCGTCGGCCCGGTCACCGCGATTTCCTCGCGGGTCAGCTCGTCAGGGCGATGACGACCCCCATGCCCAGGAAGGCCGTCCCGCCGAACACGAGGAACACCAGCGGCCCCACCACATGGCGCCACATGCGGACCCGGGCGACCCGGGGGCTCTGCGCCAGATAGACGATCTCCACCTGCCGTCCCGTCTCCAGCCCCAGGCCGGCCCCCTGCATGCGGGGCTAGAACTCCACCCGGTGGCCCGAGCGGTCCGTGAAGGCGATGACGGGGATCCACTTCGGTCCCTGGTTGTCGCGGGTGCGGACGTTGTCCACGACGACGCCCCAGGTCCGCACCCCGTGCTGCCGCAACCGCTGTACCACCGTGCCCTCGCGCACCGCGATCCCCAGCAGTACCAGGCCCGCCGTCGTGCACAGCACCGCACCGAAGTCCAACGCCCCAGCCCTTCTGTCCCACCCGACCGTCCAGTTGTCCCCCGTTGCCGCAGACGCATCGGCCAGGCGTTCGATTTCCGGTGCCGTGCCGCGGTCTCCACGGCACTTCGGGAGAGGCTCCGTGATCCACTCTGGTCGACCAGCCACTAGCGCGCGCGAGTGATCTGTGGAAAATACGTTCGACGTATCACGCGAGCGGGAACAGGCCAGAAGATGCCAGACGTACGGAAGTGGGCCGAGGGACTGTCGCGACTGCTGCGGCGGCATCGGGACCCGGTGGTCGTCCAGACGCTGCGGTCGGCCGCCGCGGCCACGATCGCCTACGTCGTCGCGCTGCACCTGAGCCCGGAACCGGCTCCGCTGACCGCACCGCTGACCGCGCTGCTGGTCGTCCAGGTGACCCTGTACGCCACCTTGACCAACGGTTTCCGCCGGGTCAACTCGGTGGTGGCCGGTGTGCTGGTCGCCATCGCCTTCAGCCAGCTGGTGGGGTTGACCTGGTGGAGCCTGGCCCTGCTGATCGTGGCCTCACTGGCGGTGGGGCATCTGGTACGCGTCGACGAGTACATCCCCGAGGTGGCGATCAGCGCCATGCTGGTGCTCGGGGTCACCACCATCAGCAGCACCGCCTGGGCGCGGATCGTGGAGACCCTGATCGGCGCGGTCGTCGGCATGGGCTGCAACCTCCTGCTCCCGCCTCCGGTGTGGGTGGACGAGGCCGGCGAGTCGATCGAGGGACTCGCCCGCCGGCTGCGCCAGCTGATGCTGCGGATGGGCGAGGAGGCGGCGGAGATCATGCCCTGGCAGCAGGCGGCCGCGCGGCTGCACGAGGCCCGCCGCCTGGACCACGCCATCGTGGAGGTGGACGCGGCGCTGCGGCAGGCGGAGGACAGCCTGCGGCTCAATCCACGGGTCAGGGAGGGCCTGCTGCACCGGGTGGTGCTGCGCACCGGCCTGGACACGCTGGAGATCTGCACGGTCGTGCTGCGCGTGCTGGCCCGGACCTTCACCGACCTGGCCAAGGCCCGCGAACCCGAACCGCTGTTCGCACCGGACGCGGGCGCCGCCGTCGAGCAGCTGCTGTCCCAGATCGCCGACGCCGTGGTCAGCTTCGCGGTGCTGGTGACCACCAGCATCAGCGAGAACGCCGAGTCGGCCGAGGCCCGGCTCGCCGCCGAGCTGAACACCGCGTCCGGCACCCGCGACAAGCTCGCCGGCCTGCTCCAGGAGGAGGTCCACCGCGACGACCGGAACTGGCAGCTGCTCGGCGCCGTCCTGACCGAGGTCAACCGGCTCCTCGACGAGCTGGACACCGAGCACCGCACCCGCCGTCTGCTGGAGGAGCTGGACCGGGTCTCCGGCGAGCAGCGCGCCAAGCGGCCGTGGCTGACCTGGCTGCGGGAGCGGGTGGGCGTACCGGAGCGGCTGCGGCGGAACCGGGCCGGCGGTGCGGTGCGTTCTCCCTCCGGGACGCAGAAGGGGGCACGCCGATGACGGACACGGCGGTACGGATCGACGGGAACACACTGCGGCTGCCGGGCGGGGTGGCGGTGCGGTTCGTGCGCACGCTGCGGCTGCCGGAGACGGGCACGCATCCGCTGCCGCCGGGGCTCGGCGAGTTCCCGGTCCGGCGGGTGAGCGACTACCCGGACACGGTTCCGGCCGAGTGGCGGGCGTGGGGCGGGGTGATGCTGCCGGTGTACCTGCGCGAGGCGATGTGGCTGAGCTTCGCGGGCACGACGGAACCGGCCGCCCTCCAGGTCGGCGTCGGCAAGGTGTGCGCGGTGTCCGGCGAGCCGTGGCGCGACCGGCTGTCCCGGAAGCCGCAGAACTACCTGGTCCTGCCCCGGCAGCCGTGGCTGGACGGCATCAACTCCGGGAAGGGCACGGTCCGCCAGTTCGTGGCGGTGCCGCTCGGGCTGGGCGCGACCGTGGAGGGGCAGGTCACCGGCGAGGAGGTGTGGGGCGGGGTGCAGCTCCAGTCCTTCACGCTCGCGGACGGGCCGCTCGCCGAGTGGCGGCGCCTGGAGCGGCTGCGCCAGGAGCAGCTGCGGCGGGAGCGCACCCGCGGGCCCGGACCGGCCGGCGGTCTCGGTGCGGCCCTGCCGATGATGTCCGCCCTCCCCGCTCCCGCCCCGGCCGCCAGGTCGGCCGGGATGGGCCTCGGCGTCGGCGGCTCGATGCGCCAGGAGGTGTACGAGGACGACCGGCCGTCGCGGGACTGGACGCAGACCCCGGCCGGACGCGTCTTCGTGCACCTGGTCACGCCCCCGCAGTGGCACCGCGTCACGGGCGAGGCGCCCCCGCCGTCGCCGGTGGACCGGGCGGCGTACACCCGCGCGGGGCTGCCCTGGTACGACTACTACGACCAGGACGCCCGGGATCTCGCCCCCACGGACACCCTGGAGGCGGTCAAGCCGGTCGGCGACTGGCTCGGCGACGACCTGGAGCCCTGGCAGCAGCCGTCCCCGGGGCAGGTGGTCCCCCTGAAGGACGCGGCGGGCGAACCGGTGGAGGATGGCGACTGGTGACGCCCATTGCACTGGATGCAACGGATGTTGCTTCACTTGCGCCGCCCCCTCGGTCCAAGTCAAGGTGTGTCAGGTCCGGGGTGACTCACGACCTGAGGTGCGTGGCATGGGCAGTGGTACGGATGGGACGCGCGGCGGCTGGAGCAGGCGCCGGTTCGTCGGTGCGTTGGCCGGCGCGGCCGCGGTGGTCGCGGTCCCGGCCCCGGCGGCACCGCCCGCGGAGCGGCCGCACCGGGCGGCGCGCCCTGCGGCTGCCACCCCCGCGAAGACGCCCTCGGCTCCCCGCCCGCTCTACCTCGGCACCTACACCTCCGTGGACGGCGGCGGCACCGGCATCGGCCTCGCCACCTACGACCCGGCGACCGGCCTGATCACCGGCGCCGGCACGCTCACAGGGGTCGCCGACCCGTCGTACCTGGCCGTCCATCCGGACGGGCGCACGCTGTACGCGGTGAACGAGCGCACGGACGGGAGCGTGACCGCCGTACGCCTGGCGGACCGGAGGATCCTGGGCAGCCGGAGCACGGGCGGGGCGGGCCCGTGTCACCTCTCGGTCCATCCCACCGGCCGCTGGCTGCTGAGCGCCAACTACACCTCGGGCAGCGTGGCCGTGCACCCGATCGACGCCACCGGCGCCCTCGGCGAGCGCACGGCCCTGGTCACGCACTCCAGCCCGGCGCCCGGACCCGGCCAGCAGGGCCCGCACGCCCACCAGTTCATCACCGGCCCGGACGGCGGCCACGTCCTCGCCGTGGACCTGGGCACCGACACGGTCTACAGCTACCGCCTCGATCCCACGCAGGGCACACTCACCGAGGTCGCCCAGGCGCACACGAAGCCGGGGGCGGGCCCCCGCCATCTGACCTTCCATCCGGGCGGACGGTACGCGTACCTGGCCGACGAGGTGGGCGACACGGTCTCGGTCTGCGCGTACGACCCGGCCACCGGCCGGCTGACGATCGGCGAGCCGCAGTCCACCGGCAGCGCCGCCGGCACCACCAATTACCCGGCCCAGCTCCTGGTCACCGCGGACGGCGCCTACGCCTATCTGGCCAACCGGGGCGACAACACGCTCGCGCGGTACGCGATCGAGGCCGACGGGGCCCGGCTGCGGCTGCTGGACACGGTGCCGGTGCACGGGGACTTCCCCCGCCAGATCGCCTTCTCCCCCGACGGCCGGCTGCTGTTCGCGGCCAACCAGCGCTCCGGCACCGTGAGCGTCTTCACCGTCGACCCGGACAGCGGTGAACTCCGGCTCGCCGGCGAGCCGTTCGCGTCACCGGTCGCCGTCTGCGCGCTGCCGCTGTAGCGTCCGCGGGCAGGAGGCGGCCGCGCTCGCCTGGGCCAGCAGCACGTGCATGCGCTCGGTGAGCTGGGCGACGTCGTCGGCGGGCGCGTGGAAGGCGAGCCGTACGTCCCCGTGGGCGCGGGTGCGTTCGATGCGCAGGGTCAGTCCGTGCCGGTCCACGGCGAGGGGCTGGACACGGGTCGCGGCGTGCAGGCTCTCGGGCTCGACGAGCCGGGTGAGCCGCTCGACGGCGTCCGGGTGGGCGTCGGCGAGGTGGGTCAGCAGTGTGGCCTCGGCACCGGCCAGCGGGTCCGGGCGGGCGGCGGCGAACTCGTCGAGGCCGACGACCACCGCACCGGAGGGCCGGCGCAGCACCACGCGGGTGGGTCGGAAGACGAGGTGGTCGTCGTCGGCGGCGAACCAGCCGGCCATCCAGAGCCGGGCCCGGATCCGGGCCCGCACCGGGACGGGTGCGACATCGGCGAACTCCAGCACCGCGGACGGCTCGCCGCGCGGGGCGCAGATCGCGGCCGTGAGCAGTGCGCTGTCCTCGGGCACGTGCAGCAGCACCCGGCCGTCGTCGGCGACGGCGTGCGCGCCGACGTACTCCTCGCGTCCGCCGTCCGCGGTCACCATGCACGACCACGCGACGGCCAGCAGGGACCGGGCCTGCTCCGCCGCACCGGGTCCGGCCGCCCAGGCTGCCTGTTCGTCACCCATCCCGAAACCTCCTTAGGTAAGCCTCACCTAAGCTATCGAAGATCGGAGGGTACGCCAAGCGCGGAGCACGTCAGGCATGTGAAGAACAAGGCAAGGGCGGAACAGGGGCGGTCAGGAGATGACGCCCAGCAGCGCCCGCGCGCACAGGTCCCGCACCTGTTCCCGCGTCAGTTCCTCGGTGCGCAGCCACTCCAGGCAGACATGGGTGGTGAAGGCGAGCCAGCCGCGCACCGCCAGCCGGGTGTCGGGGCGCCGTTCGAGGGCGGGGCCGAACTCGGGGTCGCCCGCGAGGGCGGCGAGGATCTGGCGCTCCTGGGCGGCCTGGGCCTGCCGATAGACGCGGCGTACGGCCTGGTCACCGGAGGCCTCCGCGCGATGGAAGGCGCGGAAGCCGTGCGCGTGGGTCTGGACGTAGTCGAGGTAGATGTCGAGGCTCGCGGTGAGCTGCTCACGGGCGGGCACACCCGGCTCGGCCGCCGTCATCCGGAGCATCCGCTCGCTCTCCCGCTCCACGACCGCCGCGAAGAAATCACGTTTCGTCGGAAAATAGTGGTACAGCAGACCTCGGGAGACACCCGCGATCTCGGCGACCTGCTCGATCCACACGTCGTCGTAGGGACTGTCCGAGAAGAGCCTGGCCCCGACCGAGAGGAGCTGCTCACGGCGGGCCGCGGTGCTGAGTCTGCGGCGGCTGCGCTCACCCTGGTTCGGGACCATGTCCGCACTTTACTTGACGTGGGTTCAACAACGGGACGAGACTGAAACCGCCTATTGAACTCACGTACAACTAGCTCAACCTGCCGCAGCATCGAGGGAGATCGCGTCATGGCGGAGACGGTCACGCAGCCGGGGACGGGGCCGGACGGCCCGCTGCCGAAGGGGTTCCGGGGCGCCGAGCACGGCTGGCCGGAACTGCACCGCATCCCGCACCCGCCGCGCCGGCTGCCGCTTCTCGGCGACGTCCTGGGCGTCGACCGGCGCACCCCGCTCCAGGACTCGATGCGCATCGCGGAGCAGCTGGGCCCGATCTTCCGGCGCAGGGCGTTCGGCAACGAGTTCGTGTTCGTGTGGGGTGCCGAACTGGCCGCCGACATGGCCGACGAGTCGCGGTTCGCCAAGCACGTGGGGCTCGGGGTGGCCAATCTCCGTCCGGTCGCCGGGGACGGCCTGTTCACGGCGTACAACCACGAGCCGAACTGGCAGCTGGCACACGACGTCCTCGCCCCGGGCTTCAGCCGGGAGGCCATGGAGGGCTACCACGCGATGATGCTGGCGGTGGCCGGACGGCTGACCGACCACTGGGACCGTGAGCTGGCGGCCGGCCGCTGGGTGGACGTGCCCGGCGACATGACCAAGCTGACCCTGGAGACGATCGCCCGTACCGGGTTCGGGCACGACTTCGGCTCGTTCGAGCGGGACCGGCCGCACCCCTTCGTGACCTCGATGATCGGCACGCTCACCTACGCGCAGCGCCTCAACAGCGTGCCCGCGCCGCTGGCCCCGCTGATGCTGCGGCAGGCCTCCCGGCGCAACGCGGCCGACATCGACCACCTCAACCGCACGGTCGACGACCTGGTCGCCGAGCGGCGCCGGACCGGGCGCGGGGAGGGCGACCTGCTCGACCGGATGCTGGAGACGTCCCACCCGGAGACCGGTGAGCGCCTTTCCGCCGAGAACGTACGACGGCAGGTGATCACCTTCCTGGTGGCCGGCCACGAGACCACCTCGGGCGCGCTCTCCTTCGCCCTGTACTACCTCGCCCTGCACCCCGAGATCGCGGCCAGGGCGGCCGCCGAGGTGGACCGCGTCTGGGGCGACACGCCCGCGCCGGGCTACGACCAGGTCGCCAAACTCCGTTATGTCCGCCGGGTCCTCGACGAGTCGCTACGGCTGTGGCCGACGGCCCCCGCCTTCGCCCGCGAGGCGCGCCAGGACACCGTGCTGGCCGGGCGGCACCCGATGCGCCGGGGCGCCTGGGCGCTGGTCCTGACGCCGATGCTGCACCGGGACCCCGAGGTGTGGGGCCCGGACGCCGGGAGCTTCGACCCGGACCGATTCGACGCGAAGGCGGCCCGCGGCCGGGCCCCGCACACCTTCAAGCCGTTCGGCACCGGCGCGCGCGCCTGTATCGGCCGCCAGTTCGCCCTGCACGAGGCCACCCTGGTCCTCGGCCTGCTGCTGCGCCGCTACGGCCTCGGGGGCGACCCGGACTACCAGCTGCGGGTGACCGAGCGGCTCACCCTGATGCCGGAGGGGCTGCGGCTGCGGCTGGAGCGCCGCACCCCCGCCCCGGCGCCGGTGACCGTGCCGGAGGCGCCCACGTCAGAGAGCGGCGGCGGCTGTCCAGTGCACGGGGCGGGTGACTGACACCGGCAGACGCGTCCCCGCGTTGCCCCGGGCCGCGTCGAGCTGGGGCTGGGTCAGGAAGAAGGCGCCCGTGAGGTCCGCGTCACGGAGGTCGGCGTTCCGCAGGTCGGCGCCGATCAGGTCCGCGTCCCGCAGATCGGCCCCGGTGAGGTCGGCGGCGATGAGGTAGGCGCCGCGCAGACTCGCCCCGCGCAGGTCGGCGCCCCTGAGGCGGGCGCCCATCAGGTCGGCGCCCCGCCGGTCCTTCTTCCTGCCGCGCACCCCCGCCCGGGCCAGCTCGCTGGTCCGCAGCAGCAGCACATTGACCTCCTGCCGATGGGCGGCCACGTCCAGGGCGGCCAGTTCTTCGGGCGTACCGAGACTCAGCTGCTCTGTCTCCCGCAGCGCGGCGCGCAGCGCGGCGTGCACAGGGCGGGCGGCCGCCAGACCCAGGGCCTCCGTCAGATACCAGAGCAGTTCGTGCAGCTGCCGTACGACCGGGAACGCGTCGAACATCCGGCTGGCGTCCTCCTGGGACCCGCCACGCCAGTCCTGTCCGCCGAAGGTGACCTGCGAGACCTTCTGCCCTGCGCCGAAGCAGTCGTAGACCGTGCAGCCGCCGAACCCCTTCTGCCGCAGCTCGGTGTGGATGCCGCAGCGGTGGTCGCCGCCGAGGTTGCCGCAGGGCTTTCCCGCGGGCTTGTCGACCGCGAAGTCCGCCGAGGCGGTGAACGGCAGGGCTACACAGCACAGCCCGAAGCAGCGGGCGCAGTCGCCGCTCAGCCGAGCCCGTTCGGATATCTGTTCTGGCACCCGGTCAGCCTACTGACAGGCGAGGACCTCCTCGTCCGCATTTCCCAGCCCGCCGCTGCTGGAGAGCACGGCCCGCTACTGATCGGGGGCCTGGCCGGGGTCCTCGTCGTCCGGCCGTACGTGGGTGAGCTTGGCCGGGTTGGTGACGACGTAGACGCCGGAGACCTGGTCGCCGTCCGGGGTGAGGTCCATGACCATCACCGCGTACGGGGAGTCGCCCGAGAACAGCACCGCGGCGTCGTCACCGTTGACGCTGCGGTAGTGGACGTCCAGGTCCCCGGCCCGCCGGGAGGCGTAGCCGGCCAGCATGCGGGCGGCCTTCTCCCGGCCCTGGACCGGGCGCAGCCCGGCCCCCTGCCGGGCCCCTCCGCCGTCGATCCAGACCGTCACGTCCGGGGCGAGGATCTCCAGGAGCGCCTGCAGGTCGCCGCCGAGGGCGGCCGCGACGAACCGTTCGGTCGCCTCCCGCCGGACCCGGGGCCGGGCCCGGTAGCGGGGACGGCGGGCGTGCACATGGGCGCGGGCCCGGTGGGCGACCTGCCGGACGGCGGCCGGGCTGCGGTCGAGCATGTCGGCGATCTCGGTGTGGGGATAACCGAACACCTCGTGCAGGACGAACACCGCCCGTTCCAGCGGGGTGAGGGTCTCCAGGACCACCAGCATCGCCAGGGAGACGGAGTCGTTGCGGACCGTGCGGTCGGCGGTGTCCGGGGCGAGGCCGGTGGCGGCGTCGGGGGCGTCGGTGATCAGGGGTTCGGGCAGCCAGGGCCCGACGTACGTCTCACGGCGGGAGGCGATGGCCGTCTGCCGGGCGAGCGCGTGGTTCACCGCGATCCGGACGAGATAGGCACGCGGGTTGCCGATCTCCGCCAGCGGCGACCGGCTGTTCTTCCCGGACCAGGACAGCCAGGTCTCCTGGAGCACGTCCTCCGTGTCGGCGACGCTGCCGAGCATGTTGTAGACGACGGAGAACAGCAGCTCGCGGTGGTCGGTGAAGAGCCGCGTCGCGGTGTGCGCGGGACTGTCCTGCCGGTCTCCGGTGCCGGGTGACGTACTCATCCCTGTTCCTGGTAGCTGATGTGGTGTTCGGCCGCGATGGGATTGATCTTGGCGGGATCCAGGCGCCCCTCGGTGAGGACGGCGGGTCCCGCTTCGATCAGGTCCTCGACGTACCGCTCCCAGCCGCCGGGCGAGGAGATCTGAAGGACCCGGGGCGGCGGGTCGGAGGCCCGGCGAAGGGCGTGCGGGACGCCGTGCGGGAGCAGCGCGAACGTCCCCTTGGGCGCGCGGTGCCTCCGGTCGTCGAACTCGATCTCCAGGATGCCGTCCAGCACGTAGATGCCCTCGTCCGCGCGATGGTGGACATGCCGTGGGATGTCCTGGGCCAGGATCACCTCCAGCAGCGAGAAGCGCCCCTCGGTGTCCTCGGTCGTCGCCTTGACGGCGAACGCGGGCGGCAACGGGATCCGTCCCGGCCTGGCGGCACCCGGTTCCAGCAGGATGAAACGGTCTTCAGACATGAGCGCGGTCCTTCTCGGCCGGCATGGGCTTCTTGCCTCCGAACGCCTCTTTGCGGATGACGTCGAGGAGGCTCGGAACGCCTTCCGTGGTGCGCACGTCGACGAAGGCGCGTACGTGACGGTCGCCGACCGCCTCGCGCAGCAGCACGTTTCCCAGATCCGCTCGCGAGGTGAACCGGCCGGGCAGGCGCGAGGTGCCCACCTGGTAGTCGCTGACGGCAGCCGCGTCGAAGAGGCCGGCGGGACGGACCACGGTCCACCGGTGGTCGCCGTCGCGCACGATCTCCTCCATGCGGCGCATGTCCTCGTACACGGTGCGCCCCATCGTGCGCGCGATGACGGGTTCGAGCACCTTCCGGAAGAAGAAGGTCTCGCCGGGTGCCGGCACACCGAAGAGCACGGTCGAGGACACGCAGACCAGGCGTCGCACGCCGTGCTCCGTCATGGCCCGCGTGATGTGGGTGATGCCCTCGGAGTACACGGTGACGGGGTTTCGGCCGTACGGCACCCCGAGCGTCGAGATCACCGCGTCCTGCCCGACCACGACGCGTTCCACGGCGGCCGGGTCGAGCACATCCGCGCCGGCCACCCGCAGTCGCGGGTCGCTCAGCGGGAACGCCTCGGGGCGGCGGGTGACGGCGGTGACCGTGTGCCCTTCGGCGATCGCCTGCGCGGTGGTCTCCCGCCCGGTCGGCCCGTTCGCCCCGAATATCACGAGTTTCACGTACTTCCCCTCTCCTGCTGGGCTCGGGCGTGCACACGGTGGCGTCGTCCAAGCTGCTTCGGTCATGGGAGGGGTCCGAGGGCGCCGAATGTGACACCCCGCTCTCGGGTGAGACGCGGACCACACGATCAGAAGGTCACGCCGTCGGCGCGCGTGATCTCCATCGGAAACCCACCGATGAGTTTCCGGCCTTGTAGGGGCCCTCTCATCCAACGGAAAACAAGCTCGGCTACCACAGAGGCAGCAGCCCGCAGGACAGGAGACGGACCATGTGCAGGCATCAGCCCCCGTGCCCCGGCGCCGACCACCCCGACCACCACCCGGCCGTGATCGTCTCGGCTCATCCCGAACAGGGCTGGAGCCTGCTGTGCGACGGCACGATCGTCTTCGACGACACCGGTGAACTCCTCCCCGACGGACGGACCGTGAGCCCCCATCGGCCCCCGGCCGCCGTCTGACCGGCTGTCAGTCGTCCCCGGCGGTGAGTTCCAGGCGGGCGAGCCGCTCGGGGTCGGCGAGGATGTACATCTCGGTGATCCGGCCTTCGGCGACGGTGACCGCCATGACCGACAGCGGGCGTCCCTCGGGCGTGGTGACCATGCCGACGGTGCCGTTGACCAGCGCGAGCCACGCCGAGTCCGCGAACTGCCGGAAGGTGAGCGCCTGTTCGGCCACCGTCCGCGCCCCGCGTACGACCTTGGAGGCGGCCGCGCCGCGCACCAGCGCACCCGAGTCGACGCGCAGCACCACATCCGGGTGGAGCAGGGCGACCAGCGCCTCGAAGTCGCCGCCCCGGGAGGCGGCCAGGAAGGCCTCCAGCACCTTGCGTTGCCGCCCGAGGTCGGGGTCGCCGGTGGGCGTGGCCCCCTGGACCCGGCGGCGGGCCCGGCTGGCCAGCTGCCGGGTGGCCGCCGGACTGCGTTCCACGATGGGCGCGATGTCGTCGAAGGGCACCGCGAACATGTCGTGCAGGACGAACGCCAGCCGCTCGGCGGGCTCCAGCGTCTCCAGGACGATGAGGAGGGCGAGCCCGACGGAGTCCGCCTCCAGCACCTCCTGTTCGGGGTCGACGCTCGACAGCGGCCGGATCACCGGGTCGGGGACGAACGTCTCGTCGATGGGCTGCTCGCGGCGCGCCGTACGGGAGCGCAGCATGTCGAGGCAGACCCGGCCGACCACCGTGGTCAGCCAGCCGCCGAGGTTCCTGATCTCGTCCGCGTCGGTACGCCCGAGCCTGAACCAGGCCTCCTGGACGGCGTCCTCGGCCTCGGCGAGCGAGCCGAGCATCCGGTAGGCCACCGCGCGCAGGTGCCCGCGGTGCTCCTGGAAACGGCCGGCCAGCAGTTCCGCGTCCATGTTCATGTCCCCCCGTTCGTCCATGGCCGCAGACTATGCGGGCCCGCCACGCCCGCAACCTGGTTTACCGGACGTCACGCCTCGTCGCGGGCGAGCTTCAGCAGCCGGTCCAGGACCCTCGGCGCGCCGGCGCGCAGTCCGTCGTGCTCGAACTCGTCGGTGACCCAGGTGCGCAGGCCCCGGACGGCCCCTGCGGTGCGCAGCGAGTGCCCGGCGTCGACGTACATGTCGTCGTGGTAGACGGCGGCGGCGACCGGGACCTCGTTGGCGGCGAGGCGGGCCGGGTCGTACAGCGGCTGCCAGTCGGTGCGGGCGGCGAGCAGGTCGGCCGCCGCCTTCAGCGGCCGCAGGGACGGGTCGGTCTCGAACATCCAGGGGTGCACGGTCTCGCCCGTGAACAGGACCGGGGCGTCGCCCGCGAGCGCCTTGGCCGCGTCGAACTGCGGGAACTCGGCGCGGACCCGCTCGGCCGCCCAGGCGGTGGGGCGGGCGTCCTGGCCGTAGATCGGCTCGTGGACGAGGGCGTACAGCGGGTTGCTCGCATACGAGAGGAGGCTCTGTACCTGCTCCTGGAAGGCGTCGGAGAGGTCGGGGCCGGACGGGGTGCGGACGAAGGCGTCCTCCAGGAGGAAGTGCAGGCGGTGGCTGCCGTCGCTCGTGCCCAGCATCAGGCCGAGGGACTGGAAGGCCTCGACGGTGAGCCGGTAGCCGTTCGGCAGCAGGGTCTCGCGGTCCAGGAGGTGCTCGGCGATGCGGCGGACCCGCTCGACGTCCTGCGGGTAGCGGGCGTAGTGCGCGGCGACCTTGCGCTCGATGCGCGGGTAGGCGGCGCGGTAGACGTCGTCGGCGTGCGCGTCGAGGGACGGCAGGCCGCCGGTGATCACGGAGGTCTTGAGGCCCTCGGGGAAGAACGACAGGTACGTCACCGTGCAGAAGCCGCCGAAGCTCTGGCCCAGGGTCGTCCACGGGTCGCCGCCGGTGACCTGCGGGCGGATCGCCTCGCAGTCCCGGACGATGGAGTCGGCGCGGAAGCGGGCCAGGTGGTCGGCCTGGGCGGCCGGGCCGCCGCGCAGCGGGAGGGTCTGCCGGTTGACCGGGGTGGAGCGGCCGGTGCCGCGCTGGTCGAGGAGCAGGACGCGGTACTCGTCCAGGGCCCGGTCGAGCCAGGCCTGCCGCCCGACGAAACGATTCGCTCCGAAACCGGGACCACCCTGCAGATACAGCAGCCAGGGCAGCTCCTGGTCCGCCTTGTCACTCGCGACCGCCTCCCGGGCATACAGCTCGATGGTCTCGCCGTCCGGTTCTGCGTGATCCAGAGGGACGGTGAAGTGGCGGTCGGTGAGGACGACGCCGGGCTGGCGGTAGCTGAGGCTCAACGGTTCTCCCGGGACGGACGGACGGTCGCGACCCAGTTCAGCACATGTCCGGGGCCCGGGTACCCCCGAGATCATGAAAACGTTACTGAACAACCGATCAGCGGGCGGCCAGGCTGGAGCGGCGCACCACCAGTTCCGGCTGGAGTACCACCCGGCGGTGCTCGTGCGGCGCCCGGCCCTCCCGGTCCTCGGTCTCCTCCAGGAGGAGGTCGGCGGCCATGGCGCCCATGGTGACGGCGGGCTGGCGGACCGAGGTCAGCGGTACGGCGGCCGCGGCGGCGAACTCGATGTCGTCGTAGCCGACGATGGCGAGGTCGTCCGGGACGACCACCCCGGCCGCGTACATGGCCTGGAGGACGCCGAGAGCAAGGAGGTCGTTGGCGCAGAAGACGGCGGTGGGCCGGTCGGCGAGGCCGAGGAGGCGGGCGCCCGCGTCCCGGCCGGCGGCGACGTCGAGACGCTCGGTGGGCAGTTCGCGCAGCGCGTCGGGGCCGAACCCGGCCTCGGCGAGGGCGTTCAGGGCGCCGGTGCGGCGGTCGCGGACCTGGTTGAGGCCGGGCGGGCCGCTGACGTACGCGATGGACCGGTGCCCGGCGTCGACGAGATGGCGGACGGCGAGGGCGCCGCCGGCCACGTCGTCGACGCTCACCGAGCACTCGGTGGTGCCCTCGGCGACCCGGTCGACCAGGACGAAGGGGATGCCGTGCCGGCGGAAGGTCTCGATGTTGCGGCCGGTGGCGTCGGCCGGGGTGAGCAGGACGCCACGCACCCGCTGCTCGGCGAAGAGTGCGAGGTAGTCGGCCTCCTCGCCGGCGTTCTGCGCGCTGTTGCAGACCATCACGCCGAGCCCGGCCTCCCGGGCCGCCCGCTCGGCGCCCCGGGCCACGTCCACGAAGAAGGGGTTGCCCATGTCGAGGACGAGCAGGCCCATGATCCGGCTGCGGCCCGCGCGCAGCTGGCGTGCGGACTCGCTGCGGACGTAGCCGAGCCGGTCGATCGCCGACTGCACCCGCGCCCGGGTCTCGCCGGCGACGGTGTCCGGGCGGTTGATGACGTTCGAGACCGTGCCCACCGAGACTCCGGCGGCACGGGCGACGTCCTTGATACCCACCGACTGGGCCATCGGGCGAGACCTCCAGGAAACGTGGACGGCGCCTTCACAGCACGGAAGGGCACATCGGGAAGGGCTTCACATTACGACATGACTCGCACACCGGTCCGGGTCAGGCGGGCAGGGCGAAGTCGACGACATGGAGCGCGGAGGGTGTCGTACCGCTCGATGTCTCCTGGTACATGAACGACAGCACGTTGTCAGCCTTGACGCGCATCTCGTCGATCACGACCTCGCCGAAGGCGTTCAGGTCGCTGCCGTCGTAGAGCAGTGCCCAGTCGGAGTACCCGGATGCCTTGGACGCGCCGGCGATCCGGCCGTAGGGGAACACGGCGTAGGCGTTGTCGTACCTGTCCAGGACCAGCTTGGTGCGCTGGCTGGAGTTCAGGGCGACCGGGATCTCGGTCTTCTGCCAGCTGCCGGCGGAGTTCTTGCGGACGTGGAAGGCGCGGCCGTTCGCGGTGCGGTCGGCGACGTAGTCGGTGGTGCACTGGCCGAAGCGGCCGGGGACATAGCTGATGATCGCGTGCGGGAGGCCGGTGGAGTCGGTCCACTGGCTCTCCTGGTTCATCAGGGAGTGGTCGGGGTTGAGGGAGTCGACGACCAGCCCGGAGTCGGTGACGGCGACGGTGTCCGGGCTGCCGGTGGTGGCGACCAGGGCGCCGGCGTCGTTACGCCAGGTCCGGCCGCGGTCCGTGGAGTAGACGTAGCCGGTGTCGTGGTTGGTGATGCCGCCGCTGTTGCACATCACGGCGGCGCTCTGCTCGCGCCAGGTGAAGAAGGAGTGCAGCCGTCCGTTGACGTCGTAGTCGACGCCGTGCAGGTACATGTTGCGGGCGGTCGACGAACCGTGCGCGCTGGTGTACGTCCCGGTGGAGCTGCTCCACTCCCCCAGCGCGGTCCAGCTCGAACCGTCGTACTCCGCAAGGGCGTTACGGCCGTTCCCGGAGATCCCCACCCGGTAGCTGAGCTGGAGCTTCCCCTCGGGGGTGGAGATGAACTGCGGGTACGTGAACTGCGAGGTGAGCGACACCCCGTCGAGAGAGGTCTGTACGGCACCGAAGACGGCCGAAGTCCAGGCGGTGGAACCGGGGTTGTCCAGCAGCCCGGCGACCGACCTGACGTAGAAGAAGCCGTCGCTGTGCGAGTCCATGTTGATGTGGAGCCGGCCGTCGGTCTTCGACACGCCCATGGAGATGACGTTGTGCGAGTCGCTGGACTTGAGCTGGTGGGCGAGGGTGACGGTCGACCACGACGACCCGCCGAGCACCCGGCGACCGAGCACCGCGGAGCCGGTCGAGGTGTACCAGCCGGCGTACTGGTAGCCCTGGTAGGTGAACAGGCCGTTCTTCTGGAAGGAGTTGTTGTTGACCAGGCCGTCGTAGGAGACGAAGTAGATCGCCTGGGCGTCGAGTTGAGTGCTCTGCTGCTTGTTCACCGACGGTCCTGGGTCGGCCGCGCGGGCGGTGCCGGCGGCGAGGGCGGGGGTGGCCACGGCTCCGACGAGGGCGGCGCCCAGCACGGTACGTCTTTTCACGAGCGGCTCCCGGGGGGGGACGGGTCAGGCGAGGTGGAACACTTCGGTGAGCGGTTTCATCGCCTCGTCGGGGCGGGTGCCGTCGAGGGCTTCGAAGAAGGGGCCCATCTCGGCCTGCCAGCGGGCGTTGACCTCGGTGGCCTCCATGCCGGCGCGGGCGGCCTCGAAGTCCTCGGTCTCCAGGTAGCCGACCAGCAGGCCGTCGTCGCGCAGGAAGAGCGAGTAGTTGTGCCAGCCGGTGGCGGAGAGCGCCTCGCGCATCTCCGGCCACACGGCGGCGTGGCGTTCGCGGTACTCGGCGAGGCGGTCCTGCCGGACCTTGAGGAGGAAACAGACGCGCTGCATGAAGTACCGCTCCTGCTCTAGAAGTTGAACTGGCCGATGTTCTTCGCGTCGAACACGGTCGGCTTGCCGAGGTTGATCACGCCGTCCTTGCCGATGGTGTACGTGGTGTCGCCGGCCTTGAAGGTCTCGCCCTCCTTGCCGGTGATCTGCCCGGAGACGAGGGCGACGGCGGTGCGGGCGGCGAGGTCGCCGAGCTTGGCCGGGTCCCACAGCTCGAAGGCGTCGACGGTGCCGTTCTTGACGTACTGGCGCATGTCGTTGGGCGTGCCGAGGCCGGTCAGCTTGACCTTGCCCTTGTACTTGGAGCCGGACAGGTACTGGGCGGCCGCCTTGATGCCGACGGTGGTCGGGGAGATGATCCCCTTGAGGTCCGGGTACTGCTGGAGCAGGCCCTGCGTCTGCTGGAAGGACTGCTGGGCGTCGTCGTTGCCGTAGGCGATCTTGACCAGCTTGACGTTCTTGTACTTCGGGTCCTTCAGCTCCTCCTTCATGTACCCGATCCAGGTGTTCTGGTTGGTCGCGGTCTGCGCGGCGCTCAGGACGGCGATCTCGCCCTTGTACCCGATCTGCTCGGCGAGCAGCTGCACTTCGGTCCGGCCGAGGTCCTCGGCGCTGGCCTGCGAGACGAAGGCGTTGCGGCAGCCGGCGTTGGTGTCGGAGTCGTAGGTGACGACCTTGATGCCGTTGCTCATGGCCTGCTTGAGCGCGGTGCACAGGGCGCCGGGGTCCTGGGCGGACACGGCCATGGCGTTGACCTGCTGCTGGGTGAGCGTGTTGACGTAGGAGACCTGCCCGGAGGTGTCGGTCGCGCTGGAGGGTCCGACCTCCTTGTACTTGCTGCCCAGCTCGGTGAGCGCCTGCTCGCCGCCCTTGTCGGCGGAGGTGAAGTAGGGGTTGTTGACCTGCTTGGGCAGGAACCCGACGGTGAGGCCCTTCTTGAGGGCCGCGTTCGGGTCGGCCTTCGCGGTCGAGGTGGCCGCCGACGACTCGTCGCTGCCGGAGTTGTTCTTGGTGGTACCGCCACAGGCGGTGGCGGCAAGGGCGAGGGAGGACACGGCGGCGAGGGCCACACAGGCACGCCGGAGAGACGACTTACGCATGACGGGTTCCTTTTTCAGTAACGGCTGTGGAAGCGCCCTTTCTTGGGGGCGCGGGGAACTGCGCGACCAGCCACATACGGCCCGCAGCAATCAGACGGCCTTCGCACCCCTGTGCCGAGCCAACGAGATCTGCCGGGCAACCCGCGGCCCAAGCACCGAGACGACGAGCAACACACCGGTCACGACGATCTGGGACTGCGCGGACACGTTCAGCAGGCTCATCACGTTCTGCAGCGCCCCGAGGAGAAACACCCCGGCGATCGCACCGCCCAGCGTGCCCCGGCCACCGTCGAAGTCGATGCCGCCGAGCAACACCGCGGCCACCACGCTCAGTTCAAGCCCGGTCGCGTTGTCGTACCGCGCACTCGCGTAGTGCAGCGCCCAGAAGACCCCCGTCAGAGAAGCCATGAACCCGGTCGCCACGAACAGCACCAGCTTGTTCCGCTTCACCCGGATCCCGGCGAACCGCGCCGCCTCCTCGCTCGCCCCCACGGCGAACAGCGACCGCCCGAACGGCGTGGCGTGCAGCACCACCACGGCGATCACCAGCAGCACCAGGAACGGCAGGAAGGCCCGCGGCAGGAACGTGTCGCCGAGCCGCCCCGCCGCGAAGTCCTGGTACTGCGTGGGGAAGTCGGTCACCGCGTCGGAGCCGAGAACGATCTGCGCGATGCCCCGGTAGGCCGCGAGCGTGCCGATGGTGACGGCGAGCGAGGGCAGTCCCAGCCGGGTCACCAGCAGTCCGTTGACCAGCCCGCAGACCACCCCCAGCAGCAGGCACAACGGGATGATCGTCTCGATGGCCATGCCCTCGTTCCAGAGCTTGCCCATGACCGCGCCCGAAAGCCCGGCGGTCGACGCGACCGAGAGGTCGATCTCGCCGGCGACGACCAGCAGTGTCATCGGCAGGGCGATCAGCGCGATGGGAAGCGTGTTGCCGATCAGGAAGGACAGGTTGAGGGAGTTCCCGAAGCCGTCGACGAAGCCGAACGACAGCAGCAGGAGGACGATCAGCAGGACACCGACGACCGTGTCCCAGCGGACCGCGCGGGTCAGGGAGTCAGGCATGGCGGGCGCTCCTCTTCTTCAGGGCGGAGGCCACCCGCGACGCGACGATCCGGTCGACGGCGATGGCGAGCAGCAGCAGGCAGCCGTTGATGGCGAGGACCCACACGGAGCTGACCCCGAGGGCCGGCAGCACACTGTTGACGGAGGTGAGCAGCAGCGCGCCCAGCGCGGCGCCGTACACGCTCCCGGAGCCGCCGGTGAAGACCACCCCACCGACCACCACGGCGCTCACGACGGTGAGTTCGTAGCCGTTGCCGGTGCTGGAGTCGACGTTCCCGAACCGGGCCAGGTACATGGCTCCGGCGAGCCCGGCGAGGGCGCCGCAGAAGGTGTAGGCGGTGAGGATCCGCTTGCGGACCGGGATGCCGGCCAGCCGCGCGGCCTCGGGGTTGGAGCCGAGTGCGTACAACTCCCGCCCGCTGCCGAAGTGCTTGAGGTAGTAGGCGGTGGCGACCAGGACCGCGAGGGCGATCAGGGCCAGCCAGGGGACGGCCGACAGACCGCCGGAGCCGAAGTCGACGAAGGATCCGGGCAGGTCGCCGGCCGTGATCTGCCGGGAGCCGACCCAGATGGAGTCGACGCCCCGGATGATGTACAGCGTGCCGAGGGTGACGACCAGCGCCGGGACCTGACCGAGGCTGACGAGCAGCCCGTTGAGCAGCCCGCAGCCGATGCCGAGCAGCACGGCGAGCAGGATCGCGACGACCGGGTCGCCGCCGCCGTGCAGGTAGTCGCCGGCGGCGAAGGCGGTGATGCCGAGGGTGGAGCCGACGGACAGGTCGACGTTGCGGGTGATCACCACCAGGGACTGGCCGGTGGCGACCAGCACCAGGATGGTGGCGTTGAGCAGCAGGTCCTTGATGCCCTGCTCGGACAGGAACTCGCTGTTGCCGGCCTGGGTGACGGCGATCATCACCAGGAAGACGACCAGGATGGCGAGTTCGCGCATCTTGAAGACGCGGTCGACGAGCCGGGTCCCGGCGGACCCGGGCGTCTCGGCGACGGGGGTCTGTTCGGAGGTGGTCACCGTCATGCGGCGGCCCTCCCCGTGGCTGCGGCCATCACGGTTTCCTCGCTGGCTTCGGAGCGCGGGATCTCGGCGGTGATCCGGCCCTCGTGCATCACCAGCACGCGGTCGGCCATGCCGAGGATCTCGGGCAGGTCGGAGGAGATCATCAGGACGGCGACCCCGTCGGCGGCCAACTCACCGAGGAGTCGGTGGACTTCGGCCTTCGTACCGACGTCGATGCCACGGGTCGGCTCGTCGACGATCAGCACCTTCGGTCCGGTCGCGAGCCATTTGGCGAGGACGACCTTCTGCTGGTTGCCGCCGGAGAGGGTGGAGACGGCGTCGGCGATCCGGGCGTACTTCACCTGGAGCCGGACCGCCCAGTCGAGGGACCGGCTGCGTTCGGCGCCCCGGTCGACGAGGCCCGCCCTGACGGTCGTACGCAGTCCGGTCAGCCCGATGTTCCGCTCGATGGACATGCCCATCACGAGGCCCTGGGCGCGCCGGTCCTCGGGGACGAGGGCGAGGCCCGCGGACATCGCGACGGAGGGTGCGCCGCTGGTCAGTTTCCGTCCCCTGACCTCGACTTCGCCGGCGTCCCAGCGGTCGACGCCGAACACGGCGCGGGCGACCTCGGTCCGGCCGGCGCCGACCAGTCCGGCGAGGCCGACGATCTCGCCGGACCGCACCTCGAAGGAGACGTCCGTGAAGACCCCCTCGCGGGTCAACCGCCGTACGGCGAGGGCGACTTCACCGGCCTGTACATCCTGCTTCGGGTACAGCTCGTCCAGGTCGCGGCCGACCATCCGGCGTACGAGATCGTCCTCGGTCATGCCGTCGATGAGCTCGCTGGCGATCCAGGCGCCGTCCCGGAGGGTGGTGACCCGCCGGCAGATCTGGAAGATCTCCTCCAGGCGGTGCGAGATGAAAAGCACCGCCGCGCCCTGGTCGCGCAGGGTGCGGACGACGCCGAAGAGGCGGGCGACCTCGCTGCCGGTCAGGGCCGCCGTCGGCTCGTCCATGATCAGGACCCGGGCGTCGAAGGAGAGCGCCTTGGCGATCTCGACGATCTGCTGGTCGGCGATGGACAGGCCGCGGGCGGGGCGGTCGGGGTCGAGGGCGACACCGAGCCGCTTCATCAGGGCGGTGGTGGCCGCGCGGGTGGCCTTGTGGTCGATCCGCCCGAGGGCGCGCCGGGGCTGCCGGCCCATGAAGATGTTCTCGGCGATCGACAGGTCGGGGAAGAGCGTGGGTTCCTGGTAGATCACGGCGATTCCGGCGTCGCGGGCGTCGCCGGGGCCGTGGAAGACGACGGGCTCGCCGTCGAGCAGCACCTGGCCGGCGTCCGGCCGGTGCACTCCGGCAAGGGTCTTGATCAGCGTCGACTTGCCCGCGCCGTTCTCCCCGGCGAGGGCGTGCACCTCGCCGGGGAACAGCTCCAGGGAGACGTCCCGCAGGGCGCGTACGGCACCGAAGGACTTGGAGACGTCCTTCAGCGCCAGCACCGGGGCCGGTCCCGAGTCGGACGGGTGGGTCATGGGGGCTCCTCGACGACACCGGCGAGACCGCACTGGCCGAACTCACCGCGTCGTGAAAGGTTTCAACTGGATTGCCGGGACCGTAGGCACCACTGGCATGTCACGTCAATGGGTCCGTATCGAAAAAATTTCGATAGCCTAAGGTCACGGCGGAGTCACGGAAAACGGGGTTGGTCGGAATGCTTGACACCCCCGCGAGGGGCTCATACTTTGCGGTTCTGAATCGTTTCATCACGCAGTCATTCCGATCCCCGTTCCGATCCCCGTTCGGATCCCGTTCCGATCCCCCAGGAGCCCCGAAGTGACCGACCTCGCCGCGGTGAAGGCCGCGCTGAAGACCCAGGCCGTCGAAACGCCGTCGTGGGCGTACGGAAACTCGGGGACCCGTTTCAAGGTGTTCGCCCAACAGGGCGTGCCGCGCTCGCCGAAGGAGAAGCTGGACGACGCCGCGCAGGTGCACGCCGTGACCGGGGTCGCGCCGACGGTCGCGCTGCACATCCCCTGGGACAAGGTGGACGGCTCCGACGGATACACAGACCTGGCCAAGCACGCCGAGGAACGGGGGCTGCGGCTGGGGGCGATCAACTCCAACACCTTCCAGGACGACGACTACCGGCTGGGCAGCATCTGCCACCCGGACGCGACGGTGCGCCGGAAGGCCGTCGATCATCTGCTGGAGTGCGTCGACATCATGGACGCGACCGGGTCCGCGGACCTCAAGCTGTGGTTCGCCGACGGCACCAACTACCCCGGTCAGGACGACATCCGGGCGCGGCAGGACCGACTCGCCGAGGGGCTGGCCGAGGTGTACGCACGGCTGGGCGAGGGGCAGCGGATGCTGCTGGAGTACAAGCTCTTCGAGCCGTCCTTCTACACGACCGACGTGCCGGACTGGGGGACGGCCTACGCCCACTGTCTGAAGCTGGGACCGAAGGCGCAGGTCGTGGTCGACACCGGCCACCATGCGCCGGGCACCAACATCGAGTTCATCGTCGCCACGCTGCTGCGGGAGGGGAAGCTCGGCGGCTTCGACTTCAACTCGCGGTTCTACGCGGACGACGACCTCATGGTGGGGGCCGCGGACCCGTTCCAGCTGTTCCGGATCATGTACGAGGTGGTGCGCGGGGGCGGGCTCACCGCCGAGGTGGCCTTCATGCTCGACCAGTGCCACAACATCGAGGCGAAGATCCCGGCGATCATCCGGTCGGTGATGAACGTGCAGGAGGCCACGGCGAAGGCGTTGCTGGTGGACCGGGGGGCGTTGGCGCAGGCCCAGGTTGCCGGGGATGTGCTGGGGGCCAACGCGGTGGTCATGGACGCCTACAACACGGACGTACGACCGTTGCTGCGCGAAGTGCGGGACGAAATGGGGCTGGACCCCGACCCCGTCGCCGCCTACGCCCGGTCCGGCTGGGCCGAGAAGATCGTCGCCGAGCGCGTCGGCGGACAGCAGGCCGGATGGGGCGCGTAGGCAACCGCCGCTATTCGGCTCGTCGCGACTCGCCTCGTCGCGGATTGCGGGCCGGGCGCTGCCGGACGCGCCCACGCCATATCGATACCGCCCCGGGCCCCTTTCGGGGGCGCCCTGGTCGCCGACGGCCACCAGTAAGAAGGGCTCCGGGCAGACGTCCCGGCCTGAGCACCTCCTGCCGGGCGCTCGGTCACTCCGGGGCGGCAAAGGACGCCGCATCACGGCCGGCGGCCAGACCGGTGCGGAGTACGGCCGCCGGAAGCTGCGGCGGCCCGGGCCGGCCTCGAACGGCTTGCCGCCGAAAGGGAGTTGGTCGCCACCGGGGCGAAGGAGGCAGTCCCGACCGGGTCGATGCCCCCGTCGGGCAGCCCGTCACGCGTCCGGCACGGTGGCCTCTCCGGTGCCGAGGGGGCGCAGCAGCCGGAGCACCATCTCGACGGTGCGCTCCACGGGACGCTGCCGCGTGGTGACGTTGAGCAGGAGCGTGCGGGCCAGCACGGCACCGAGAAGCATGTCGAAGACGTCGTCCGGGTCCACGGCGGGGTCGATGCTTCCGGGCGGTGCGGCGCGCAGGATGTCCTCGAACTGCGGCCGGGCCGACACCCGCAGATCCAGCTCCGGCGGCCGGGGGCGCCGCGACGCCTGGTGGTACGCGAGGAGGCCGGCCGCGGCCGCACGTGCCGCCGGCGCGTTGAAGGCGGCCAGATAGGCGCGGATGAACCGGCGGACGTCAGCGCGGAGGTCTCCCGTCGGCTGGACGCCCAGCGGACTGAGCCCGGGGAACGTGGCTTCCTCGATCAGCTCGATCCGGGACGGCCAGCGGCGGTAGATGGCTGACGCGTGCACACCCGAGTGTTCCGCGACGGCCTGGATCGTCGTCGCCTCGAAGCCCCGCCCGACGAGCAGTTCGCGCGTCGCCGCGAGAGCCCTTTCGTCGATGCTGGTGTCCCGTGGACGGCCCGGACGACGGCGAGACTCGGTCATGCGGGCCATCGTAGTGACCTGGTGCGCTCTCGGCCCCCTCCCGTAATTTCAGGAGACGGTCTTCTATAACTCCCCTCTCCTCGCTAGAGTCCCCTGGCAGACGGGCCCCGGACGGGGACGTGCCCTGGGTTCGGTTCGCGAAGTGGAGAAGCCGATGCGGGCTGCTGTACTGCGAGGCGGGACGGTCCAGACGCGGATCGTCGACGACCCGGTTCCCGGACCGGGACAGCTCCTGGTCCGGTCGCTCGCCTGCGGGATCTGTGCGTCGGACCTGCACTTCATGGACCATCCGGAGGCGGGCGCCGACGACGACAGCGGGATGTCGACGTACGACCAGGACGTCGACATCGTCATGGGCCACGAGTACTGCGCCGAGGTGGTCGGCTACGGCCCCGGCACCGAACGCCGTATCCCCGTCGGCACCCGGGTGAGCTCGCTGCCGGTGCTGTCCACCGCGGCGGGGCGCCGGATCATCGGGCAGAACCCGGACTCCCCCGGCGGGTTCGGCGAGTACCTGCTGCTGACCGAGGCCATCACCCGGGTCGTGGTCTCCGACCTGCCCAGCGAGGTGGTGTGCGTCGCCGACGCGATCTCCGTGGGCTGGTCGACCGCGTCACGCGCCCGGGTCACGTCCGGGGAGGTACCGCTGGTCGTCGGCTGCGGCGCGATCGGCCTGTCGGTGATCGCACGGCTCCGGCACCTGGGGGTGGGGCCGGTCGTGGCGGTCGACTTCGTGGCCGCGCGCCGCGAGACCGCCCGGGCCATGGGAGCCGACGTGGTCGTCGATCCCGCCGGGATCTCGCCGTACCGGGCCTGGCGTGACGTGGCCCAGGGGACGGCCGGGTCGGCGCGGGACCTGATGACGGCGGTGAACGGGCTGCCGGGCTGCGTCGTCTTCGAGTGCGTCGGTGTCCCCGGCGTCCTCGACTCGATCATCAAGGGGTGCGAGCGGGGCACCCGGATCTTCTCCGTGGGCGGCCCGCCGGAGGGCGAGCGCCTGCACACCCTGACCGCCAAGCGGAAGGGCCTCAACGTCCAGTTCGGCGGCGGCCCGTCGATGGCTGACTGGGACGGGGCGTTCGAGGCGGTCTGCTCGGGCGTCCTCGACGTCGGTCCGCTGCTCGGCGGGACCGTCGGGCTCGACGAGGTGCCCGCCGCACTCGACGCCGCACGCGACGCGAACGGCCCGGCCCGCATCGTCGTCGTGCCCTGACCCGACTTCAGAGAGGGCCCACATGAGTGAGATCGACGCATTACGCGCCACCGTCGAGCGGCTGGCGGCACAGGTGCGCGACCTTCAGGACCAGGTCGACATCATGCAGCTCGTCGCCCAGTACGGGCCCGACGTCGACAGCGGCTCGGGGGAGGCCGCCGCCGGGCTCTGGACCGACGACGGGGTCTTCCACGCCGTTCCGCACCTGCGGATGGAAGGCCGGGACGACATCGTCGGCATGGTCCACGGCGCCGGCCACCAGAGCGTGATCGGCAACGGCTGCGGTCACGTCCTGACCGTGCCGCACATCGTCGTCGACGGCGACGAGGCCACCGGCCGCAGCCATGCGCTGCATCTGCGCTGGGACGCCGACGCCGGCCGCTTCTGGGTCTTCCAGGTCTCCGCGAACACCTGGCGCTGGGTGCGCACCGCGCGCGGCTGGCGCATCGCCGAGCGGATCAACGCCAACCTCGACGGCTCCCCCGGACCCCGCGAGATGCTGGCACCGCCGCCCGAGTCCGGCCGCACGCGATGAGGATCGGATTCGTCGGCGCGGGCCGCATGGGCCGACCGATGGCCGGCCGGCTGACGGCCGCGGGGCACGACGTGACCGTCCTGGCACGACGCCCGCAGGCCCGGGAGGCCACCACGGCCGACGGGCTGACCTGGGCCGGGACGGTGGCGGAGACCGTCCGGGACGCGGACGTGGTGTTCGTCGTCGTGCTGACGGACGAGCAGGTGCGGTCGGTGTGCCTCGGACCGGAGGGTGCCCTCGCGGCCATGAGGCCGGGGGCGACGCTCGTCCAGCACACCACCTCCGATCCGGCGACCGCCCGACTGCTCGTCGAGACGGGAGCGGAGCGCGGGATCAGGGTGCTCGACGCCGCGCTCTCGGGCGGCCCGCACGACATCGCCGCGGGCCGGCTCACCCTGTGGATCGGCGGTGACGAGAGCGTCCTGGACGACGTACGTCCGCTGCTGGCGACGTACGCCTCGCCGGTCCTGTGGGTCGGGCCGGCCGGCAACGGCCAGCGGGTCAAGCTGGTGAACAACGCGCTGTTCGTCGCGCAGGTGGGCCTCGTGATCGACGCGGTGCGCCTGGCCGGCTCGCTGGGGATCGAGGAGCGCTTGGTCCTCGACGCGGTGCGGCACGGCAGCGGGGCGAGCCGCGCCCTGGACGTCGTCGCCCGGGGTGGTTCGGTGGCGGCGGTGGCGGAGCGGCTGGCGGGCCTGATGTCGAAGGACGTCGCCGTGGTGCGGGAGGTCGCGCGGGGCGCGGGGGCGGACCTCGGGATCATCGGGACGGTCCTGGCGTCGGACGCGGTCGAGAAGCAGGTACTGAAGCCGGCCGCCGTGCCGGAGAAACCTTGAGGGAGACGACGTTGACCAATGTGA
Organism: Streptomyces sp. GbtcB6; assembly: GCF_019091475.1. Classification (NCBI taxonomy): domain Bacteria; kingdom Bacillati; phylum Actinomycetota; class Actinomycetes; order Kitasatosporales; family Streptomycetaceae; genus Streptomyces; species Streptomyces sp. GbtcB6. Next base: position 356,941 of record NZ_JAGXJL010000002.1, read on the forward strand.
CCGACGCAGCCGGCGCATACGGCCCCTGGGGCATCGTCGCCGGCGGCTCCGACGGGGTCGGTGTCGCGTTCGCGCACGGAATGGCCGCCCGGGGCATCAACGTCGTACTGGTGGCCCGGCGGGTCCCCGTACTGGAGGAGGCGGCGGACGCCCTCCGGGCCCGGCACGGTGTCGAGGTCCGCACGGTCGCGCTCGACCTCAGTGCCGCGGGCGCCCTGGCGGAACTCGAACGTGCCACCGCGGACCTGGAGGTCGGACTCCTCGTCTACAACGCCGGTGCCGACACCAGCAGCGCCGCCTTCCTCGACAAGGACCTCGACACCCACCTGGAACTGGTCCACCGAAACTGCACCGCCGTGCTGGAGGCGGCCCACCGCTTCGGCGCCCCGATGGTGGCGCGGGGCCGAGGAGGCATGGTGCTGGTGACCTCGGGTGCGGCCTGGGCGGGCGGCGCCAGGCTCGCCGCCTACGGTGCCTCCAAGGCGTTCGACCTCGTCCTCGCGGAGAGCCTGTGGGCGGAGTGGCGGGGCAGCGGTGTGGACGTCCTGGGGCTCGTGCTCGGCAGGACCGACACCCCGTCCCACCGCCGGATGCGCGAAGCGGACGGCGAGTCGTACGGCGGTGAGCTCGCCGACCCCTACGACGTGGCGGAGGAGGCGCTCGCCCACCTCGCCGACGGCCCCACCTGGATCCACGGCAGCCCGGACCCGACCGGCGGTTCGCCGTTCGGCGCCCTGAGCCGCCGCGACGCCGTGCTCGCCATGAGCCGGGGCGCGGCCGCGAGCGGGGAGGGGAGCGGCGTCGGGCGGTGAGCGGATCCAGGGCCCGTCCGGCAGATCCCGCCACGGACGCGGGGCGCCCGGCCTGCGGCTACGAGCCCCTCCCGGCCCGCTCCGAAGCCATGACCGACCTGATGGCCCGCCGCCGCACCGGCGAGGCCGCCGTCCTCTCAGAAGACGCGCCCGACGTCCTGGCGGACGACGGTCCGCATGCTGTGTTCGGCGAGGGCGGCGATGGTCATGGACGGGTTGCAGGCCCCGGTGGAGCCGGGGATGCGGGCGCCGTCCAGGACGTAGAGGCCCTTGTGTCCGAGGACACGGCCGGTCAGGTCGACGGCCTCGCCTATCGGGACGCCGCCGAGGGAGTGCCAGGTGGAGGGGGCGCCCGCGTTGGTGTCGATCATCATGCCGCCGCCCGCCGCGGCGATGGCCTGCATACGGGCCGCGATCAGCTCCTGGAGCGCCGCGTCCGCGTCGGTGGGCCAGGTGAGCAGGGCGTCGTCGGTGTCGGCGTCGTAGGCCCAGGTGCCCGCGCCGTCGACGATCCCGAAGCCGACCACGGTCAACGCCGTGACGCCGGCCTGCTGGATCGGGGAGCCGGCGTGGACGACGGTGAGCGGAATGGAACTCGTGGGGTCGCTGCCGCCGACACAGGCCGGGCCGCCCTGCCGGGTCCCGGCGTCACCGGTGGGGTTGATCCAGGCCCAGATCCGGTCGCCGTTGTTGCCCCACCGGGTGCCTATCGCGTCGGGCAGGTCCGGGACCAGGCCCTTGGCGCGGGACTTGACCAGGAGACGGGTGGTGCCGGGCGAACCGGCGTTGAGGAAGACGGCGTCTGCGGTGATGCGGATCTGCTCCTGGACGGCGCCGCCGGTGTCGATGCGGTCCACGGACAGCACCCAGCGCTTGTTCGCGTCCATCGCGAGATCGCGTACGACGTGCAGAGGCGCGACCTCGACCAGACCGGTGGACTCCGCCTGGGCGAGGTAGGTGACGTCGATGGAGTGCTTGCCGCCGTTGTTGACGCCGAAGGCGATGTCACTGGTGGTGTACGTCGCCTCGTACTGGCCGGTCAGCTCGCCCCGGACATAGCTCCAGTCGATCGGCAGCGGCACCTTGAACGGCGTCAGACCCGCGGCGGGGGCGACGTCCTCGAAGAGGCGGGAGGACGTGTACGGGTCGGAGGCCAGGATGTCGTAGGGGATGGTGGAGATGCCCAGCATCCGGGCGACGGTGGGATACGCCCACAGGTTCAGATCGTCGTAGAGGTCGGCGGCCACCGGGATCGAGGTGGCGAAGTCGGCCTTGGCCGGCTGCAGGGTCATGCCGTGGTACACGATCGAGCCGCCGCCTACCGCGGCTCCGCACATGGCCGTCATGCCGTTGCCGGTGACGGCTTCGAGGACGCCGGTGTAGGGCGTCCACGTCTTGTCGACGCCGCCGACGATGGCGTGGTCGGTCAGCCAGGCGGAGCGGTTGTCCATGGTGGCGAAGCGACAGAAGGTGGTGGCGTTCGGGCCGGTGACCCAGCGTCGGCCGCGCTCCAGGACCAGGGTGGACACCCCGGCCTGGGCCAGCCGCAGTGCGGTCACGCCACCACCGAAACCGGTACCGACGACCACGGCCCGCTCCCGCCGTTCCGTCACGGAGGCGGAGGCGGAGGCGGGCGCCGCCGAGGCCGCGTCGGCCGTGGCCGAGGCCTTGCCGGCGCCGGCCACGGTCCCACCGAGCGCGGCTGCGCCGAGGGCGGCCGCACCGAGCACCTGACGGCGGCTCAGGCCGGAAGCGGGGCGGGGGAAAGAGTTGTCGGACATGAGACTCCCGTCGGGAGGGGCCCCTGGTGGCCGCGGGCTCGCGGGGGCCGAACTGTGGCGGGAATGGCTCATTGCTGACCGAGGTGCGCGCACTCAGCCGACCCGGACCCGGAAACCAGGCGATGACGGCCTGTTCCGCGGAGCCGACCGCGAGTCAGATTGACATGCTCATGTCGAGTGAGATGACGCCACCGTAGCACCACCTGTCGCACCGTGCCATAAAGTCGCGGCGCGCCATGAATTAGGATCAGCCCATCCATGGCGAGGAGGGGTGCGTGGACGGGCAAGCCGACGGCCGCACGGGGCGACCGCCGTTGACGGAAAGGCGCCGTGAGGCAACGCGCATGGAGATCGCCGACGAGGCGGTCCGGCTTTTCGTCACCCAGGGCGTGGCGGTGACCACCGCGGAGGACATCGCCGCGGCTGCCGGAATCTCCACACGCACCCTGTGGCGGTACTTCCGCTCGAAGGAGGAGTGCGCACGCCCCCTGCTCACGGCGGGTTTGGACCTCGTGACCGAACGCCTGCGGGACTACTGGAGGGGCGGCAGCTCCCTCACCCAGGCGATGCCCAGCGCCCAGGACCCCGGCGTGATCGGCACCCGGCATCTGGAAGCCCTGCGCGACCTCGTACGGTTGAGCCGCGACGAGCCAGGGCTGCGCGCCGTCTGGCTGGAGACGCACTTCGACGCCGAAACCGTGTTCGCTCGCGCCATCGCCGACGGCAGCGACCGCTCCGAGCACGACCTCGCGGTCCGCCTGGAGGCGGGCATGCTGAATGCCGCGCTGCGTATCGCGGTCGAGGACTGGGCCCTGCAGCCCGACCAGCCGGACGGTCGCCCGCTCGGCGAAACCCTCGCGCACGCGCTGCACGTGATGACCGAACTCCTCGATGCCGAGCCTTCCGTGACTGCCGGGCAGAAACCGAAGCGGACGAACCGCTTCCCGGCAACGGGTGCACCCCCCGGGCGGTAGTCGGCGGGACGGCGGCGGGGGCAGTCGGGTTGGCGGCCTGCCCGGTGGGCAGATGTCACCCCTCGCCGACGGGCAGCGTTCATCGTGAACTTGCCGGACACGGACGAAAGTCCATCGGCGAGGGCGGGCGGGACACCATCCCATCCCGGCGAACGGGGGCCGACGCGCCGGAAGACGGCATGGAGGCCGGCCGGACCTCGGCGGCGCACACGGTCGGGCATCCGACCGCTCCGAAGCCTCGAAAACGCCGATGAAACGTTTCATGACATCGCAAGGCCGACCGCACCTCACGGCAAGGTTTCCGAGGCGGGAGATCCACCTTTCACGAACTGACCCGAAGGCGGGCACGCAGACGTCTTGACGCCGCCGGAGCGCTGTGGATAGCTTCCCTGAAACGATTCAAGCAGTGTTCAGAGGTGGTCATGCCGGACCTGGCTGAAGGGCGTCGACATCATGGACGCGACGGGCCGAGCCGCATGTCGATACTGCTCCGCGTCCGTTTCGCGGCGTGTTGTCATACCGTTCATCGAAACCGCTAGGAAGTCCCATGACCGTCCACTCCGAAGCCGCCGCCCTCCTCGACCGCTCCCATCGACTCGGTGCCGATCCCCGCAACACGAACTACGCCGGCGGCAACACCTCCGCCAAAGGCACCGCCACCGACCCCGTCACCGGTGGTGATGTCGAGCTGATGTGGGTGAAGGGGTCCGGCGGGGACCTCGGGACGCTCACCGCGGGCGGCCTCGCCGTGCTGCGGCTCGACCGGCTCCGGGCGCTCGCCGGTGTCTATCCGGGCGTCGACCGCGAGGACGAGATGGTCGGCGCCTTCGACTACTGCCTGCACGGCAAGGGCGGCGCCGCGCCCTCCATCGACACCGCCATGCACGGGCTCGTCGACGCCCCGCACGTGGACCATCTGCACCCGGACTCCGGTATCGCGCTCGCCTGTGCCGCCGACGGGGAGAAGCTCACCGCCGAGTGTTTCGGGGACACCGTGGTGTGGGTGCCGTGGCGCCGGCCCGGGTTCCAGCTCGGCCTGGACATCGCCGCCGTCAAGGCCGCCAACCCGCGGGCGATCGGGTGCATTCTCGGCGGGCACGGGATCACCGCGTGGGGCGACAGCTCCGAGGAGTGCGAGCGGAACTCGCTGCACATCATCCGCACCGCCGAGGCGTTCCTCGCCGAGCACGGCAGTGCGGAGCCCTTCGGGCCCGTCGTCGAGGGGTACGGCGCGCTGCCCGAGGCCGAGCGCCGGGAGCGGGCCGCCGCCCTCGCGCCGTACGTCCGGGCGATCGCCTCCCAGGACAGGGCGCAGGTCGGCCACTTCACCGACTCCGAGGTCGTCCTCGACTTCCTGGCGCGGGCCGAGCATCCGCGGCTCGCCGCGCTGGGCACCTCCTGCCCGGATCACTTCCTGCGGACGAAGGTACGGCCCCTCGTGCTCGACCTTCCGCCCACTGCCCCGCTGGACGAGGCGGTCGCGCGGCTGCGCGAGCTGCACGCCGCATACCGGGAGGAGTACGCCGCCTACTACCAGCGGCACGCCCTGCCCGACTCCCCCGCCATGCGCGGCGCCGACCCGGCGGTCGTGCTCGTGCCCGGCGTCGGCATGTTCAGCTTCGGCAAGGACAAGCAGACCGCCCGCGTCGCGAGTGAGTTCTATGTGAACGCCGTCAATGTGATGCACGGGGCCGAAGCCGTGTCGACGTACGCGCCGATCGAGGAGTCGGAGAAGTTCCGGATCGAGTACTGGGCGCTGGAGGAGGCCAAGCTCCGGCGGATGCCGAGGCCGAAGGCCCTGGCCACCCGGGTCGCGCTGGTGACCGGGGCCGGGAGCGGGATCGGGAAGGCGATCGCGCACCGGCTGGTGGCCGAAGGGGCCTGTGTCGTGGTCGCCGACCTCAACGCGGAGAGCGCGGCCGGGGTCGCGGAGGAGCTGGGCGGGGCCGACAGGGCCGTCGCGGTCACCGTCGACGTGACGGACGAGGAGCAGATCGCCGCCGCCTTCCGGGCCGCCGCACTGGCCTTCGGCGGGGTCGACCTCGTCGTCAACAACGCCGGGATCTCCATCTCCAAGCCCCTGCTGGAGACTTCGGCGAGGGACTGGGACCTCCAGCACGACATCATGGCCCGCGGCTCCTTCCTGGTGTCGCGGGAGGCGGCCCGGGTGATGATCGCGCAGGGGATCGGCGGTGACATCGTCTACATCGCCTCCAAGAACGCCGTGTTCGCCGGGCCCAACAACATCGCCTACTCGGCCACCAAGGCGGACCAGGCCCACCAAGTGCGGCTGCTTGCCGCTGAGTTGGGCGAGCACGGGATCCGGGTCAACGGGGTGAACCCGGATGGTGTGGTACGCGGATCCGGGATCTTCGCCGGCGGGTGGGGGGCGCAGCGGGCCGCCGTGTACGGGGTGGAGGAGGCGAAGCTGGGCGAGTTCTACGCGCAGCGGACCATCCTCAAACGCGAGGTGCTGCCCGAGCATGTGGCGAACGCCGTGTTCGCGCTGACGGGTGGCGAACTCTCCCACACCACCGGGCTGCACGTGCCTGTCGACGCGGGTGTGGCGGCCGCGTTCCTGCGATGAGCTCGCCGAGGTCGTATGCGGCGGTCGACCTGGGCGCGTCCAGCGGGCGGGTCATGGTCGGCCGGGTGGGCCCGGACTCGCTGGAGCTGACCGAGGCACACCGGTTCGCGAACCGGCCGGTGCGGGTGCCGGAAGGGCTGCGGTGGGACGTACTCGCCCTGTACGCGGGGGTGTTGGAGGGGCTGCGGGCCGCCGGGCAGGTGGCTTCCGTCGGCATCGACAGCTGGGCCGTGGACTACGGGCTGCTCGATGCCGACGGGGCGCTGCTCGGCAACCCGGTGCACTACCGGGACGCCCGGACCGAGGGGATCGCCGAGAAGGTGTGGGCGGCCCTGCCCGCGGCGGAGCTGTACGCCCGCACCGGCCTCCAGTACGCGCCCTTCAACACCCTGTACCAGTTGGCGGCCGCCCGGTCGAGCGCTCAATTCGCGCACGCCGAGCGCCTGTTGCTCATTCCCGACCTGCTCTCGTACTGGCTGACCGGCGAGCAGGGCACCGAGCTGACCAACGCCTCCACCACCCAGCTGATCGATCCCCGGACGCGCGACTGGTCGTACGAGGTCGCGGACCGGCTGGGGATCGACCTCGGGCTGTTCGCGCCGCTGCGGCGGCCCGGGGATCCCGCCGGGGTGCTGCGGTCCGAGGTGCTGGAGGAGACGGGGCTGACCGGGCCGGTGCCGGTGACCGCCGTCGGCTCGCACGACACCGCGTCCGCGGTGGCCGCCGTACCGGCCGACGGTGAACGGTTCGCCTACATCTGCACCGGCACCTGGTCGCTGGCCGGGCTCGAACTCACCGCCCCGGTGCTGACCGAGGAGAGCCGGGCCGCCAACTTCACCAACGAACTGGGGCTCGACGGCACGGTCCGCTATCTGCGCAACATCATGGGGCTGTGGCTGCTCCAGGAGTGCGTACGGGCCTGGGGTGAGCCGGAGTTGGGCGGGCTGCTGCGGGAGGCGGCCGGCGTGCCGGCGCTGCGGTCGGTGGTGGACGCGGGGGACGCGGCGTTCCTGGCCCCCGGCCGGATGCCGGAACGGATCGCCGAGGCCTGCCGGGCCTCGGGGCAGCCGGTGCCGCGGACGCCCGGTGAGATCACCCGGTGCATTCTCGACTCCCTTGCGCTCGCCCACCGGCGGGCGGTCACGGAGGCGCAGCGGCTCGCGGACCATCCGGTGGACACGGTGTACGTGGTGGGCGGCGGCACCCGCAACGCGCTGCTCTGCCAGCTCACCGCCGACGCCTGCGGGCTGCCGGTGGTGGCGGGGCCCACGGAGGCGGCGGCCCTCGGGAACGTGCTGGTCCAGGCCCGTACGCACGGTCTCGTCGGCGATCTCGCCGGCATGCGGCGGTTGCTCGTCGGCACCCAGCCACTGACCCGGTACGCGCCGCGCGGCGGCACCGCCCGCTGGGCGGCGGCCGAGGCGCGGCTGACCGCCCGGTGACCGGGCCTCACCGGTCACCGGGTTCCGGCTCCGGACTCGCCACACCGTGACCGGGTCTCCCGCTGATCGCACCGGCCTATTACGCTGCACTCATCCGATGATCGACCTCTAGGAGCCGCGATGCGTGTCGCCCTCTTCCTGACCTGCGTCAACGACACGCTCTATCCGGACACCGGCCGCGCCGTGGTGAAACTCCTGACCAGGCTGGGCGTCGAGGTCGATTTCCCGATGGCGCAGACCTGCTGCGGGCAGGCCCACTACAACACCGGCTACCGCCATGAGGCGGAACCACTGGCCCGGCATTTCTCCGATGTCTTCGGCGAGTACGAGGCGATCGTGACCCCGTCCGGGTCCTGTGGGGCGATGGTGCGGGAGCTGTATCCGCGGATGGGTGAACGGGCGCGGGCCGAAGGGCGCGGGAGCGGGCTGGCCGCGGCGCTGGCGCCGGTGGTGCCGAAGACGTACGAGCTGACGGAGTTCCTGGTGGACGTCCTGGGGGTGACAGACGTCGGGGCATATTATCCGCACTATGTCACATACCACCCGACCTGCCACGGGCTGCGGAGCCTGGGCCTCGCCGATCGCCCCCGCCGCCTCCTCCAGGCCGTCAAGGGCCTGGAGCTGGTGGAGCTGCCGGGCGCCGAGGAGTGCTGCGGGTTCGGCGGCACGTTCGCGCTGAAGAATGCCGACGTCTCGGCTGCGATGGGCACCGACAAGGTGCGCAACGCCGAGTCGACCGGCGCGGAAGTACTGTGCGCGGCCGACAACTCCTGCCTGATGCACATCGGCGGCACCATGACCCGGCTCGGCAGCGGGATGCGGCCGGTGCACATCGCGGAGATCCTGGCGAGCACGGAGGAGGAGCCGACCGTATGAGCGGGACCTATCTGGGGATGCCGGCCTTCCCGAAGGCCGCGCACGAGGCCGTCAACAACCCCACCCTGCGCGGGAATCTGCGCCACGCCACACACACCATCCGCGCCAAGCGGGCCAAGGCGGTCGCCGAGGTGTCCGACTGGGCCGCGCTGCGCGAGGCGGGCAAGCAGATCAAGGACCACACGCTCCGTCATCTCGACCGTTATCTGGTCCAGTTGGAGGAGGCCGTGACGGCGGCGGGCGGTACGGTCCACTGGGCCGCCGACGCCGACGAGGCGAACCGGATCGTCACCGGACTGGTCAAGGAGACCGGTGAGTCGGAGGTCGTGAAGGTCAAGTCGATGGCCACGCAGGAGATCGGGCTCAACGAGGCGCTGGAGGCCGAGGGCATCCGCGCCTACGAGACCGATCTCGCCGAGCTGATCGTGCAGTTGGGCCACGACCGGCCCTCGCACATCCTCGTCCCCGCCATCCACCGAAACCGGGGCGAGATCAGGGACATCTTCCGCAAGGAGATGGGTGAGTGGGGGCGCCCCGCACCCGAGGGCCTCACCGACACCCCGGCCGAGCTCGCCGAGGCGGCCCGGCTCCACCTCCGCGAGAAGTTCCTGCGCGCGAAGGTCGGCATCTCCGGCGCCAACTTCATGGTCGCCGAGACCGGCACCCTGGTCGTCGTCGAATCCGAGGGCAACGGGCGGATGTGCCTCACCCTCCCCGAGACGCTGATCTCGGTCGTCGGCATCGAGAAGATCGTGCCCACCTGGCAGGACCTGGAGGTCTTCCTGCAGACCCTCCCCCGCTCCTCCACCGCCGAGCGCATGAACCCGTACACCTCGACATGGACCGGCACCACCGACGGCGACGGCCCGCAGACCTTCCACCTGGTGCTCCTGGACAACGGCCGCACCGACACCCTCGCCGACGAGGTCGGCCGCCAGGCCCTGCGCTGCATCCGCTGCTCGGCCTGCCTCAACGTCTGCCCGGTCTACGAGCGGGCGGGCGGCCACGCCTACGGCTCGGTCTACCCGGGCCCGATCGGCGCCATCCTCAGCCCCCAGCTGAGGGGCATCGCGAGCGAGATCGACGCCTCCCTGCCGTACGCCTCGTCGCTGTGCGGGGCCTGCTACGAGGTCTGCCCGGTCGCCATCGACATCCCCGAGGTACTGGTGCACCTGCGCGAGCGGGTCGTGGAGGGCGGCGAGGCGGTCCGGAACGGCAACAAGGTGCTGCTCAAGCCGGCCAAGGGGCACGCGGCCGAGCGGGCTGCGATGCGGGCGGCCCGCTGGGCGTTCTCCCACCCTGTGGCCCTGCGCACCGGCCAGCGGCTCGCCTCCCGCAGCCGCCGGCTGCATCCCCGTACGCTGCCGGGCCCCGGCAGGGCGTGGAGCGGGACCCGGGACCTGCCCGCCGTACCGGCGGAGCCGTTCCGGGACTGGTGGCAGCGGACCGGCGGCGGAACGGACGGAGCGAAGTGAGCAGCAGGGAGCGGATCCTCGGCCGGGTGCGGCGGGCGCTGGCCGAGGTGCGGGACGAGGACGCGCCCGTCGAGCGGGCGTATCTGCGCGAGCACGGCGCGCGGAGCGTCGCGGAGACGGTGGATCTGCTCGCCGAGAACCTGGCGGACTACCGGGCGCTCGTGCACCGGTGCACGAAGGACGAACTGGCCGCCACGATCGGGCGGTTGGTCGCCGAGCACGGTTCGCGGACAGTGGCCGTGCCCACCGGGCTCCCCCCGGAGTGGCTCACGGCGACCGAGGCCGAGCAGGTCACGGACAGCGCCGAGACCACCCCGTACGAACTCGACCGGGTCGGCAGCGTGGTCACCGCCTGTGCGGTGGCGATCGCCGAGACCGGGACGATCGTGCTGGACGGCGGCCCGGACCAGGGCCGCCGCCGGATCACCCTGATCCCAGATCACCACATCTGTGTCGTACGGGTCCCGGAGCAGGTCGTGTCCTCCGTGCCCCAGGCCCTCGAACGACTCGACCCGGCCCGGCCGTTGACCTGGATCTCCGGTCCGTCGGCCACCAGCGACATCGAGCTGGACCGGGTCGAGGGGGTGCACGGTCCGCGCACTCTGGAGGTGGTGCTCGTCAGCGGCGACCGGTTGGGCGCCGAGGTCGACGGGCAGGCGGTCCGTAACACTCGCGGTTAACGTGAGGGAATGATCCGGTTCGAGCAGGTCACCAAGCGGTACGCGGACGGGACGACCGCGGTGGACGGCCTCTCCTTCGAGGTGGCCGAGGGCGAACTCGTCACGCTCGTCGGCCCTTCCGGCTGTGGCAAGACCACGACGATGATGATGGTGAACCGGCTCATCGAACCGACCTCGGGCCGGATCCTCGTCGACGGCGAGGACGTCGCGGGCGTCGACCCGGTGCGGCTGCGGCGCCGGATCGGCTATGTCATCCAGCAGGTTGGCCTGTTCCCGCACCGCACGATCCTCGACAACACCGCGACCGTCCCGGCCCTGCTCGGCTGGAGACGGGCCGCGGCCCGGGCTCGGGCCGCCGAACTCCTTGACCTCGTCGGCCTGGATCCGAAGACGTACGGGCCGCGCTACCCGGACCAGCTCTCCGGCGGCCAGCGGCAGCGCGTCGGCGTGGCCCGGGCGCTCGCCGCCGATCCCCCGGTGCTGCTGATGGACGAGCCGTTCGGCGCGGTCGACCCGGTGGTGCGGGAGCAGTTGCAGGACGAGTTCCTCCGGATGCAGGCCGCCGTGCGCAAGACCGTGCTGCTGGTCACCCATGACATCGAGGAGGCGGTGCGGCTCGGCGACCGGATCGCGGTGTACGGGCAGGGGCGGATCGAGCAGTTCGACACGCCGGGGGCAGTGCTGGGCAGGCCGGCCACACCGTACGTGGCCGGGTTCGTGGGCGCGGACCGCGGGCTGAAGCGGCTGTCGGTGACCGATGTCGAACCGGACGACCTGGAGCAGCCGCCGGTCGCCCGCCTGGACGAGTCCGCCGAGAGCGCCGGGGAGCGGCTGCGGGCGGAGGGCGCCCGCTGGGCGGTGGTCCTCGACACGCACGGCGACCTGCACGGCTGGGTGGGCCGGGACGAGCTGGCGGCGGGCGGCACGATCGGCGAACTCGCTCACCGGATGACCGCGTGGGTACCGGTGGGCGCCCCGCTGAAGCAGGCGTTCGGGGTGATGCTCCAGTACGACGCCGGGTGGGTCGCGGTGCTGGACGGTTCGCGTTTCCTGGGCGTGCTGACCCCGGCCAAGCTGCACGAGGCGCTGCGCCGCTCGGTGGACGCGGACGCGCGTGGCGTCTCGCGAGGGCAGGTGCCGTTCGACTCGGTCTCCGACGCCTGACCGACGGGGTCCGGTGCTCGTCAGCAGTACGTCATCGGGCAGCCGCGGCGCAGCGAGTGCTGGGCGGCCCGCAGGTACAGGGCGACGTAGAAGGCGGCGTCCAGGTCCTCGCCCCAAGGGCCCGGGTGGGCAGCAGCCACGTCCTTGGCCGGGCCGTCCAGGAACCACATCGTCAGGTCGAGGTTGTCGCAGGCCTCCGGTATCCGGTGGACAGGAAGCCCGATCGCCGCCGCCAGCCGCTGTGCGAGGGCGAGCACCTCGGGTGCGCCGGCTACCACCGTCTCGTCGGTGTAGGCGGATGGGAGGGGCAGCCGGATCTCCTCGTCGAGCGAGAAGGGCACCAGCACCGACCAGCCGAGCAGGAAATCCCCTTCCTGCGGCGACAGGTGTTCCCGGCACAGGGCGCCGAACCCGTCCATGGGCGGCACCAGTTTCTCCTCGAACGACAGCCCCGAGCCGCGGACGAAGGCGGCCGCCTCGGGCACCGACTCGTACGGCGCCAGCCCGCGCCGTCGCAGCTCCTCGTCGAGGGCCGCGGCGAGGGTGCCCTTGCCGCCCTCGTCCTCGTCGCCCTCGTCCCCTTCGAGCCACTCCTGTGCACCGACACTCACCAGATAGATCCCCATGCCCCGAACGTATCGCCCGCCACTGACAACGGGCCCGGCCGTGACGTCACCGGCCGTCACTTCAGCAGGCCCTTGTCCCGCAGACAGGTCCGGGCCACGTCCTGGGCCAGCCGCCGCCAGCTGTCGACCTGCTGGTTCATCGAGGCCAGGTCGGCGGTCGTCAGGACCTCGTTGAGCTTGCCGAGTGCCTTGGTGACCCGCTCGCTGCCGGCCCGGGCGCGGTTGACGACCGGGACGACGTAGTCGGCGTTCTGCAGATGCCTGTCGTCGGCGAGGAGGACCAGCCCGAACTGGTCGAGCGTCGCGTCGGTGGTCGTGGTGAGCACCATCTGGTCCTGCCCGTTCTGCACGGCCCGTTTGGCCTGGGTGGTGCCGACGCCCTTGGGGTCGACGCCGGTGATGTCGATGCCGTAGACCTTCTTCAGCCCGGGTTCGCAGTACGGCCGTTGGACGCATTCGTCGCCCGCCGCGAGCCGCACCTTCAGCCCCGAGGCACCGAGGTCGCCGAGCGTCCTGAGGTGGTGCTGCCGGGCGTAGGCGGCGGTGACCGCGAAGGCGTTCTGATCCACCGCCCGCCCCGGGTCGAGGACGGTGAGGCCACGGGGTGTGGCGAGGCGGCGCAGTGCCTTCATCGTGGTGGCGAGGTCGGGCGAGCCCACGGGTGGCGCGTCGGGGCCGTTGGTCTTGGCGTTGAGCCAGTCGGCGAAGGTGGCCGCGTATTCGGGGACGATGTCGATCTGCCCGGACTCCAGGGCGGGTTCGTAGAGTTCGCGGTTGGCGACGGTGATCAGGGAGGTCTTGTACCCGGCCTGGTCGAGGAGCTGGGCGTACATCTGGGCGAGCAGGTCGCTCTCGGTGAAGCCGGCGGAGCCGATGGTCAGGTGCTTGCTGTCGCCCGGGGGTGCGGTGACCGCGCCGCGGTTCTCCAGGGAGGGACCGGTGGTGCAGGCGGTGAGGGTGAGGAGTACGGCGCCGGCCGCCGTGCGAAGTCTCATCGTGAGCCCCGCAGCCAGACCGGGGCGAGCCGTTCGGCGAGTTCGAAGACGCCCTCGACGATCAGGGCGAACCCGGCGACCAGCATCGCTCCGGCGACCACCATGGGCGTACTCGCCAGGTTGAATCCCGCGGTGATGATCCGGCCGAGTCCGCCGCCGCCGGCGAGCGCGGCGATGGTGGCGGTGGCGACGAGCTGGACGGCGGCGATCCGTACCCCGGTGAGGATCATGGGGAGCGAAAGGGGCAGTTCAACGTGAAACAGCAGCTGTCGCCCGGTCATCCCCATCCCCCGCGCGGCCTGCACGATGCTGCGGTCGACCTCGCGCATGCCGACGTAGGCGTTGGTGAGCAGGGGCGGTACGGCGAACAGCACCAGGGCGACCACGGTGGGGCCCTCGCCCCATCTGCCGATCGGGGTGAGGAGGAGCAGCACCAGGACGGCGAAGGTGGGGACGGCCCGGCCGACGTTGGAGATGTTCACGGCGAGCGCACCGCCCTTGCCGAGGTGGCCGAGGACCAGCGCGACCGGGAGCGCGATCAGGCAGCTGATGACCAGGCAGACGACGGTGAGGACGAGGTGCTGGAGGAGCCGGTGCCCGATGCCGTCGTCGCCGGCCCAGTGCGCGGAGTCGGTGAGCCAGGCCCAGGCGTCGGTGAGCGTCTTCACGCGCGGGCCGCCCGCGTCCACGGGGTGAGCAGCCGCTGCACCGCTAGCAGCAGCAGGTCGGCGACGACGGCGATCAGTACGCAGAGCACGGAGGCGGTGAGCACCTGGGCCTTGAAGTAGGTGTTCATGCCGGCGTAGATCAGGTTGCCGAGTCCGCCGAAGCCGACGATCGCGCCGACGGTGACCAGGGAGACCGCGGAGACGGTGGCGATGCGCAGGCCGGCCATCGCGGCGGGCAGGGCGAGGGGCAGTTCGACGGTGAGCAGGAGGCGGATCGGGCCGTAGCCCAGGCCGCGGGCGGCCTGCCGGGTCTCCTCGGGGACGGCGCGCAGGCCCGCGAGGATGTTGCGGACGAGCAGGGTCAGTGAGTAGAGCACCAGGCCGGCGACGACGAGGGTGGCCGAGAGCCCGTACAGGGGCAGCAGCAGGGAGAACATCGCCAGGGACGGGATGGTGTAGAGGATGGTCGTGACACCGAGGACGGGAGCGGCCGACCAGCGCCAGCGGCGGGCGAGTACGGCCAGCGGAACGGCGATGACGAGTCCGATGAGCACCGAGACCGCGGTGAGCCGGAGGTGCTGGCCGACGGCGTCGAGGAGGATCTGGCGGCGGCTGGTCAGATAGGCGCCGCAGATCCACTCGTTGCGCGCGAGGCAGTCGTCCGGGGGCGCGGTCACGCCTCCATTGCATCGGGCGGGCGACCGGCCCGGCGCGTTGTGGTGATCCGTCCGGGCGGCTACTTCACGCCGGCCGCGTCCAGCAGTGTGGTCACCGTCCGGGTGACCAGTCCGTCGTCGAGGTGCTCGATGCGAGCGCCGGCCCGGGCGCTCGCCCCGTCGAAGATCAGCATGAGCTGCCGGGCGAGCAGGGCCGGATCCGCCGCACCGCCCTGTTCGGCCTGCTCCTCGAAGTAGCCCTGCAGCAGTTCCTTGGCGGCTCGGGCCACCGCGCTCGCGGGATGCTCGCTGTCCTTCAGTTCGACCAGGACGGCGAGGTACGGGCAGCCGCAGTAGCCGGGAGCGGCCGCGTTCTCCTCCACCCGCCGGAACACGTACCCGATCCGTTCGCGAGGGGTGGCCGTCTCGGTGTCCGGGGACCTGAGCTGGGCCTCGTACCAGGGCCTGCGCCGCTCCAGGCTGGCGGCCAGCACCTCGTCCTTGCTGTCGAAGAGCTGGTACATCGAGCGCTTCGAGACCCCGGCCGACCTGCACAGCGCCTCGACGCCGATGGAGACGCCGTCGCGGTAGAAGAGCTCGGCGGCGGCGTCGAGCAGGCGGTCACGGGGGGACGCCTTGTCTGTGGTGGCCATAGGGCCGAGGTTACCGCGCACGGTGATGTGAGGAAACCGATCGGTATACAGGGTGGCAGGGGAGGTGAACAAGCGCTTAGATAGGAACCCGGACCTGTTCCCGCGTGCGTTCTGCCTGCGCGCGTTCCACGACCCTGATCAGCCGGAGGCCCCGTTGTTCACTTCCGTCGACGACGTCTCCGCCCGCCTCGCGGAGACCGGCTACCTCGCCTCCCCCGCCGTCGCCACCACCGTCTTCCTGGCCGACCGGCTCGGCAAACCGCTCCTCGTCGAGGGCCCCGCCGGAGTCGGCAAGACCGAGCTGGCCAAGGCCGTGGCCGCGGTGGCCGGGGCCCGGCTGGTGCGGCTGCAGTGCTACGAGGGCGTGGACGAGTCCCGGGCGCTGTACGAGTGGAACCACGCCAAGCAGCTGCTGCGGATCAGCGCCGGCCGGGACGAGACCTGGGACGAGGCCCGCACCGACATCTTCAGCGAGGAGTTCCTGCTCCCCCGCCCGCTGCTCACCGCGATCCGGGGCGACGACCCCAAGGTGCTGCTGATCGACGAGACCGACAAGGCCGACGTCGAGGTGGAGGGCCTGCTCCTGGAGGTGCTCAGCGACTTCCAGGTGACGGTCCCCGAGCTGGGCACGGTCACCGCGACCCGCCGCCCCTTCGTCGTCCTCACCTCGAATGCCAGCCGTGAGCTCTCCGAGGCGCTGCGCCGCCGCTGCCTGTTCCTGCACATCGGCTTCCCGGACGAGGAGCTGGAGCGCCGGATCGTACGGCTGAAGGTGCCGGAGCTCACCCAGGCGCTCACCGAGTCCGTCGTCCGGGTGGTCGGGGCGCTGCGGGCGATGGACCTGCGCAAGGTCCCCTCGGTGGCGGAGACCATCGACTGGGCGCGCACCCTGCTGGCCCTGGGCGCCGACACGCTGGACGAGCAGGTCGTAGGGGATTCCCTGGGCGTGATCCTCAAGCACCAGGACGACATCCAGAAGGCGGCCGCCAAGCTGGACCTGGACGCGCTGTGAGCACACCGGCCCACGTACCGACCGACGCTCCTGCCGATGCCCCGGCCGACCTCGCCGACCGGCTGACGGGTCTGGTCGGCGCGCTGCGGGCGCACGGGGTGCGGGTCGGCACCGGGGAGACCGTGGACGCGGGCCGGGCGGTGGCGGCGCTGGGTCTGGCGGACCGGGAGCTGCTGCGCGAGGGGCTGGCCGCGACCCTGCTGCACGTCGCCGGCCAACGGACCGTGTTCGACCAGGTCTTCGACCTCTACTTCCCGCGCGGGGTGGGCGGGCCCGGCGGTGCGTCCGGCGGCGGGCCCGGCGACCGGGAGGAGCTGCGGGAGCGGCTCGCGGCCGCGCTGGCGGACGACGACACCGCGCTGCTGCGGCAGTTGGCGGCCGAGGCCGTGGACGGCCTGGGCGGATACGGGAGTTCGCCGGGCTCGGACGGCTGGTCGTCGTACCAGACCCTGGACCGGCTGCGGCCGCAGACGCTGCTCGCGCGGGTGCGGGCGGACGTCCGGGCGCGGGGCGGCGGCACGGGGTTCGCGGACCGGCTGCTCGACGACGAGATCCGGCGGCGGATCGAGGCCTTCCGGGGCATGGTCGCGGCGGAGGCCCGGCGGCGGGTGGCCGAGCGGCGCGGACGGGACCAGATCGCCCGGCGGGCGGTGGCGCCGAGCGCCGACCGGGTGGACTTCCTGTCCGCCGGGCGGGAACAGCTGACCGAGTTGCGCAGGACCGTACAGCCGCTGGCGCGGAAGCTGGCCACCCGGCTGGCCGCGCGCCGCCGCCGGGCCGCGCGGGGCACCATCGACCTGCGGCGCACCCTGCGCGGCTCGCTCTCGACGGGCGGGGTGCCGATGCGGCCGGTACTGCGCAGGCGCCGGCCGGTCCGCCCCGAGCTGGTGCTGCTGTGCGATGTCTCCGGCTCGGTGTCGGGGTTCTCCGATTTCACGATGCTGCTGGTACAGGCGCTCCACGACCAGTTCAGCAAGATCCGGGTGTTCGCGTTCGTCAACCGGATCGACGAGGTGACCGGCCTCCTGGAGCACGGCCGGGCCGATCCGGAGGGGCTCGGCGCCCGGATCCGCGCCGAGGCGACGCTCACCGGCTGGCACGGCAGCAGCGACTACGGCGTCGCGCTCGGCGAGTTCGCGGAGCGGTACGGCGCCGCGGTGGGCCCGCGCACCACGGTGTTCGTGCTCGGCGACGCCCGCACCAACAACCTCGACCCGAACCTCGCCGCCGTCCGCCGGATCGCCGGACAGGCGCGGCGCGTGTACTGGCTGAACCCCGAGCCGCTCTCCCTGTGGGGCACCGGCGACTCGGCCGCGCCGGACTACGCGGAACTGGTGGAGATGCACGAGTGCCGCACCGCCCGCCAGCTCGGCGGGCTGATCGCGCGGCTGCTGCCGGTGTGACGGTGTGACACACCGGATGCCGTCACCTACAGAAGGTGATGGCATCCGCTGGGCACCCCAGCCCTTCCTCAGCCCTCTTTGGCCTTCGCGTAGCCCGTCGCCATGCCGCCGGCGAAGTCGTACACGATGCACTGCTCGTCCCCCACGACCCAGGCATCGTGCCCCGCCGGAAGGACGAAGACGTCGCCGGGGCCGATCTCGCCCTCGCCGCCGTCGTCCATGACGAGGTGCATCCTGCCCTGCACCACATAGCCGTTGTGATGGACCATGCAGCTCTCGGTGCCCGCGATCGGCGCCACCGACTCCGACCAGCGCCAGCCCGGCTCGAAGGTGGCGATGGCGAAGTCGAGGCCGGTCATGTGCACGGCCTCCAGGTGACCGCGGGGGAAGTCGCGCCGCTCGTCCGGCTTGTCGACCGTCTTGATCTCCAGCATGACGGTTCCTCCCTTCGAACTCCCGTCCACCACTCCATCGTCTTCCTGTCAACTCGGGAGCGCCATTCGGGACGTCGATCAGCTCCGCGGGGGCGGTGACGGGCACCGGCTCACCGCCGGCCGCGGACGCCTGTTCGGCGCGGCGGCGCACGGCGAACACCGCGCAGGCGCAGGCGAGGACGAGCAGGCCGCCGGCGAGGGCGGATACAACGCCCGTGACAGGCGGGGGAATTCGTACCGCCGTGGCGGACCGGCGGGCAGCCGGCGCCGGCGGTCTTCCCCTGCTTTGTGCAATGTGACATATTACTGCCGTGAGCATGCGACTGACCTGCGACGTCGTAGTGATCGGGGCGGGCATGGCAGGCGCCGCCTGCGCCCTGTACGCGTCCCGGGCGGGTCTGGACGTCGTCGTGGTGGATCGCGGCCCGGTGGCCGGCGGCACGACCGGGGCGGGCGAGGGCAACCTGCTCGTATCCGACAAGGAGCCGGGACCCGAGCTGGAACTCGCCCTGCTGTCCGGCCGGTTGTGGACCCGCCTGGCCGGGGAGCTGGGTGACCGGATCGAGTACGAGCCCAAGGGCGGGGTGGTCGTCGCCGCCGATCCCGAAGGGCTGGCCGCCCTGGAGAGGTTCGCGGCCGGGCAACGGGCCGCCGGGGTGACGGCGGAGAACGTCGCCGCTGATCAACTCCACGAGCTGGAACCGCACTTGGCACCCGGCCTGGCGGGCGGAGTCCGCTATCCCCAGGACGCCCAGGTGATGCCGACGCTGGCCGCCGCGCATCTCCTACGGACCTCGGGCGC
Organism: Streptomyces sp. GbtcB6; assembly: GCF_019091475.1. Classification (NCBI taxonomy): domain Bacteria; kingdom Bacillati; phylum Actinomycetota; class Actinomycetes; order Kitasatosporales; family Streptomycetaceae; genus Streptomyces; species Streptomyces sp. GbtcB6. The sequence goes on from NZ_JAGXJL010000002.1 coordinate 375,981, forward strand.
CCGTCTGTCGACCGGCCGTACGGTGACGGAGGTGCTGTACGGCGCCGGCGGTGCCGTCCGCGGTGTCCGTACCGACCAGGGCGACATCCACGCCCCGGCCGTGGTGAACGCGGCCGGGACCTGGGGCGGCGAGGTGGCCGCCCTCGCCGGTGTGCACCTGCCCGTCCTCCCCCGGCGCGGCTTCGTCCTGGTCACCGAGCCGTTGCCGCGCCGGGTACGGCACAAGGTGTACGCCGCCGACTATGTGGCCGACGTGGCCAGCGACTCGGCGGCCCTGCAGACCTCGCCGGTCGTCGAGGGCACGGCGGCCGGGCCGGTCCTGATCGGCGCGAGCCGGGAACGCGTCGGCTTCGACCGGTCGTTCTCCCTGCCGGCCGTACGGGCGCTGGCGGCGGGCGCGACCCGGCTGTTCCCGTTCCTGTCCGGGGTCCGGGCGATGCGCACCTACCTGGGTTTCCGACCGTATCTGCCCGACCACCTCCCCGCGATCGGCCCCGACCCCCGTGCGCCGGGCCTCCTCCACGCCTGCGGGCACGAGGGCGCGGGCATCGGACTCGCCACCGGTACCGGGCAGTTGATCGCCCAGGTGCTGAGCGGCAAGAACCCCGAGCTGGACCTGACCCCGTTCCGTCCCGAGCGTTTCGGCGAGGAGGCCGTGTGAACCCCCTGAAGCTGGCGCGGGCCCGGCCGGGCCCCGCCTTCACCGTCACCTTCGACGGCCGCGAGCTCGTGGCGCTGCCCGGCCAGACGGTCGCGGCCACGCTCTGGGCGTCCGGTGTCACGTCCTGGCGGACCACCCGCGGCGAGGGCCGTCCGCGCGGGGTCTTCTGTGGGATCGGCATCTGCTTCGACTGCCTGGTCACCGTCAACGGCCGCCCCAACCAACGGGCTTGTGTGGTGCCCGTGCATCCGGGCGATGCGATCCGTACGCAGCGGGGCACGGGGCACGATGACTGACGCGACCCGGCCGGAGTCGTCACCCCGACTCGCCGTGATCGGCGCGGGCCCGGCCGGTCTCGCCGCCACCCTGGCCGCCGCCCGGCACGGGCTGCGCGTCACCCTGGTCGACGCGGCGCCGGAGGCCGGCGGTCAGTTCTACCGGCAGCCCGCCGCCGGGCTCGGCGCCCGCCGCCCGCAGGCACTGCACCACCGGTGGCGCGACTGGGAGCGGCTGCGCGACGGCCTCGACCGGCACATCACGGCAGGCCTGGTCGTGCATCTGCGGGACCATCACGTGTGGTGCGTGACGCGGCGCCGGTCCGGTTTCACCGTGCACGCGCTGCTCGGCCCCGAGCAGGAGCGGCCCGTCGAGGTGCGCGCGGACGCGGTACTGCTCGCGACCGGCGGCTACGAGAAGGTGCTGCCGTTCCCCGGCTGGACGCTCCCCGGTGTCGTCACGGCGGGCGGCGCGCAGGCCATGCTGAAGGGCGGACTGGTGCTGCCGGGCCGAACGGCGGTCGTCGCCGGCACCGGACCGCTGCTGCTGCCGGTCGCGACCGGGCTCGCGGCGGCGGGCGCCCGGGTGGCGGCCCTGGTGGACTCCGCCGACCCGCGGGCCTTCGTACGGCGCTCACCGGCGCTGGCCGCCCAGCCGGCCAAGCTCGCCGAAGGCGCCGGCTACGCGGCCCGGTTGCTGCGACACGGGGTGCGCACCCAGGTCCACCACACCGTGGTCGAGGCGCACGGCGACCAGCGGCTCGAAGCCGTCACCGTCGCCGCGCTCGACACCGCGGGCCGGGTACGGCCGGACACCCGGCGGCGCATCGGCTGCGACACCCTGGCCGTCGGACACGGCATGCTCCCGCACACCGACCTCGCCGACGGCCTGGGCTGCCGGATCGACGGGGTCGCGGTGCACGTGGACGACGAGCAGCGCACCGACGTGCCGGGGGTGTGGGCCGCAGGCGAGGCGACCGGCGTCGGCGGCGCGGTCCTCGCCCTCGCCGAGGGCCGCATCGCGGGCTGGTCGGCTGCCGCGCGGCTGTCGGGCCGGGAGCCGGACCCGCGCGGCTGGGCAGGGGCCGACCGGGCCCGTGCGGGTCTGCGGCGGTTCGCCGCGGCGATGGACGACGCCTACGCGCCGCCCGCGCACTGGGCCGAGCAGGTCACGGACGACACGGTCGTCTGCCGCTGCGAGGAGGTCACCGGCGGGGCCGTCCGGCGGGCCGTGACCGAACTGGGCGCCGCAGATGTACGGACCGTCAAACTGCTCACGCGGGCCGGGATGGGCTGGTGCCAGGGGCGGATGTGCGGGCCCGCGGTCGCGGGGCTCGCCGGTTGCCCGCAGACGGCGGATCGCAGGCCGTTCGCCCGGCCGGTGCCGCTGGGGGTGCTCGCGCAGGCGGGCAGCGCCGCCGACGACGAACAGTGATATGTCACATACCACCCGGACCACGCCGCCCACCCCGACCACCCGGAGGAGCCCTGATGTCCACCCCTCACCCCCACCCCCACCCCCACCCCTGGCGAGGCGTCCTCGTAGCCACCGCCCTCCCGCTCGGCGACGACCTCTCCGTCGACTACGACAAGTACGCCGAGCACTGCGCCTGGCTGGTCGGGAACGGCTGCGACGGCGTCGTACCGAACGGCTCGCTCGGTGAGTACCAGGTGCTCACGCCCGAGGAGCGCGCCAAGGTCGTCGAGACCGCCGTGGCCGCGGTCGGCGGGGCGCGGGTCATGCCCGGGGTCGCCGCCTACGGCTCGGCCGAGGCCCGCCGCTGGGCCGAGCAGGCCCGGGACGCCGGCTGCGCGGCCGTGATGCTGCTGCCGCCCAACGCCTACCGCGCCGACGAGCGTTCGGTCCTGGCGCACTACGCGGAGGTCGCCAGGGCGGGGGTGCCCGTCGTGGCGTACAACAACCCCATCGACACCAAGGTCGACCTGGTCCCGGAACTCCTCGCCAAGCTGCACGGCGAGGGGTACGTCCAGGCCGTCAAGGAGTTCTCGGGCGATGTCCGGCGCGCCTACCAGCTGGCCGAACTGGCGCCGGAACTGGACCTGTTGATCGGTGCCGACGACGTGCTGCTGGAGCTGGCGGTGGCGGGCGCCAAGGGCTGGGTGGCCGGATACCCCAACGCGCTGCCGGCCGCGACGGTCGAGTTGTACCGCGCTGCGGTGGGCGGGGACCTGGACACCGCCAAGCGGCTGTACGAGCAGTTGCATCCGTTGCTGCGCTGGGACTCCAGGGTCGAGTTCGTCCAGGCCATCAAGCTGTCCATGGACATCGTCGGCCGCCACGGCGGCGCCTGCCGCCCGCCGCGCGTGCCGCTGCTGCCCGAGCAGGAGGCCGTGGTCCGCGCGGCCACCGAGAAGGCCGTCGCGGCCGGACTGGCGTGACCGTCGACCGTCGACCGGCCCCGGACCTCCGACCCCCGACCCCCGACCCCCGACCCCCGACCCCCAGGAGCGTCATGCGCAGCAAACTCGTCCTGCACGCCGTCGACTCGCACACCGAGGGCATGCCCACCCGGGTGATCACCGGCGGGATCGGGACCATCCCCGGCGCGACCATGAACGAGCGGCGGCTGTACTTCCGTGAACACCGCGATCACATCAAGCAGTTGCTGATGAACGAGCCGCGCGGGCACTCCGCGATGAGCGGGGCGATCCTGCAGCCGCCGACCCGGCCCGACTGCGACTGGGGCGTGGTCTACATCGAGGTCTCCGGCTATCTGCCGATGTGCGGGCACGGCACGATCGGCGTGGCGACCGTGCTCGTGGAGACCGGGATGGTGGAGGTCGTCGAGCCGGTCACCACGATCCGGCTCGACACCCCGGCCGGCCTGGTCGTCGCCGAGGTGGCGGTGGAGGACGGCGCGGCGAGGAACGTCACGCTGCGGAACGTGCCGTCGTTCTCCGTCGCGCTGGACCGGAAGATCGAGCTCGCTGACGGACGGTCAGTGACATATGACATGGCATACGGCGGCAACTTCTACGCCATCCTCCCCCTGGACGAGTTCGACCTCCCCTTCGACCGCACCCGAAAGGACGACATCCTCCGGGCGGGCCTGTCCCTCATGGAGGCGATCAACGCGGAGGCGGAGCCGGTCCACCCCGAGGATCCGTCCATCCGCGGCTGTCACCACGTCCACCTGGTCGCACCCGGCGCCACGGCCCGCCGTTCCCGGCACGCGATGGCCATCCACCCCGGCTGGTTCGACCGCTCCCCCTGCGGTACCGGTACCAGCGCGCGGATGGCCCAACTGCACGCCCGCGGCGAACTCCCCCTGGACACCGAGTTCGTGAACGAGTCGTTCATCGGCACCCGGTTCACCGGCCGGCTCCTCGGCACCACCGAGGTGGCGGGTCTCCCCGCCGTCCTGCCCAGCTTCACCGGCCGTGCCTGGATCACCGGCACCGGCCAGTATCTGCTGGACCCGACCGACCCGTTCCCGGCCGGATTCGTACTCTGATTCCCTCGACGACCCTCCAGGAGTTCCACCATGGCCGACCGGCCCAGCAGCACGCCCACCGCCGCCAAGCCCGCCATTCCGTCGCTCGGCGGCCGGAAACCGAACTTCCGGGAGCGGGTCGTGGACGTCCTGCGTGCCGCGCTGATCGCCGGTGAGCTGCGCCCTGGCGAGGTGTACTCGGCGCCGGGGCTCGCCCCTCGCCTGGGCGTCTCCGCGACCCCGGTGCGCGAGGCCATGCTGGAACTGGTGAAGGAGGGCATGGTCGAGATCGTTCCGAACAAGGGGTTCCGGGTCACCGCCGTCTCCGAGAAGCAGCTCGACGAGTACACGCAGGTCCGGTCCCTGATCGAGATTCCGACGACCGTCGCCCTCGCGGCGACCGCCGACCCGGATGACCTGGAGGCGCTGCGCCCGGTGGCCCTGGAGATCGTCACCTCGGCCGTGAAGGGCGACCTCATCGCGTACGTCGAGGCCGACCTGGCCTTCCATCTGGGGCTGCTGGCGCTGGCGGGCAACGACCATCTCGTCGAGGTGGTACGGGACTTGCGGCGCCGTTCGCGGTTGTACGGGCTGACGGCGCTGGTGGCGGCGGGACGTCTGAAGGCCTCCGCCGAGGAGCACCTGGAGCTCCTCGACGCTCTGCTGGCCCGCGACGAGCGGGCCGTGCGCGAGATCATGACCCGCCACCTGGGCCATGTCCGCGGCCTGTGGGCGGCCCGGCGGCCCGAGCACGGCTGAGAGTTCCTGCCGACCACGTCCCGGGGTGGGCGAGTTCGGCGCCGTGATCGTGGATGTCGGTGCCGGAGACGGCCACTTCGGCGTCGCGGGTGAGGAATCGGCGTACGTCCGCCGTCAGGTCGACTCGCGCACCACCAGGCGGCACGGCACCGTGTGCACCCCGGGCTCCGGCTCCGCGTCGATGGCCTGGAGGAGCCGGAGCGCGGCGATCCGCCCGATCTCGGCCAGGTTCATGTCGACGGTGGTGAGCGGCGGCCGGCAGGCGAGGGCCATCGTGTCCCAGTTGTCGTAGCCGACCACGGCGATGTCCCCCGGCACGTCCTTGCCGCGCTCGCGCAGCGCGTCCGCGACCCCTCGGGCGATCTGGTCGTTGCCGCAGAAGACGGCGTCCGTGTCGGGTGCCGTCCGCAGCACCGCGTCGGCGGCGCGCCGCCCCCAGGCCTCGCTCCACTCCCCGAAGTGCACGCGTCCGGCGGCGAGTCGGAGGTCCGCCTCGGCCAGGTGCTCGACGGCGTGCCGGGCGCGGTCGCGGGCGGCCTGGTGGTGCTCGGGTCCGGTGACATGGGCGATGCGGGTACGACCGGTGGCGAGCAGGTGCTCGACGGCGAGGCGGGCGCCGCCGCGGTCGTCGGTGACGACGGAGGTGTCGGCGGGGTCGGTCGACGGGGAGAGGGCGTAGACGACCGGGATCGCCGGGTCGATGCCGGTCAGCGGCGGGCGGGGGTCGGTGCGGCGGCCGGCGACGATGATGCCGTCGACCCGGCGGTCGGTGAGGGTGCGCAGATGGTGCTGCTCGCGGATGGCGTCGCCGCGGGTGTCGCAGAGCAGGACGGAGATCTTCCCGGCGCCCAGCGCGTCCTCGGCACCGAGCAGGACCGGGGTGCTGAAGCGGCCGATGCCGTCCGTCGTCATCAGGCCGACCGTCCAGCTGCGGCCGCTGTGCAGGCTCTGCGCATGCTGGTTGGGCCGGAAGCCGAGCGCCTCCACCGCGTCCAGCACCCGCTGCCGGGTCTCCGGGCGCATCCGGCCTGCGCCGTTCAGCGCCTTGGACGCCGTACCGACGCTGACGCCGGCGAGCGCGGCGACATCGGCGAGCCTGGCCCGGCTGGCGGGCGGAGAGCCTGGAGCAGAGGTCACGGGCAAACCTTTTCCTGTACGGGTCCTCGGTGCCGCCGCGGGCCTCCCGACGGCAGAGCCGCCCCACATCGTCGCAGCCGCCCACCCGGAGTGCCAGTCCCTCCGGGCAACTTGAAAAAACTGCGCCGGGCGTCTTGACCCCTTTCCTTGGCTGCCCTGTACTTCTCGGCGAGAAAACGGTTGCTCAAAACAGTTCCCCACCGCCCCGTGCTCGACATTCCAAACGACGTTCGATATTTCGAAGCGAGCGTCCAGGCACCCCGTCCCTCCCCCACCTCGGAGAGCCATGCCCCGCACCCGCTCCGCCCTGCCCTCCCCCGCCGGCCCGGTCCGTCTCACCCCCGACGCCCGTACCGCGCTGCGCCCGGCGGCCGGCACCGTCGACGGCGGCTTCTGGTACGACCGGCGCGCGACCAACGCCCGTGTCTCCCTGCCGCAGGGCCCGGACCTGCTGGAGTCCGCCGGGAACCTGCACAACCTGCGGCTGGCGGCCTCCGCGCCGGAGGCGCTGTCGGACCCAGCGGCCGACGGCGCGTTCCAGGGCGCGTACCCGTTCGTCGACACGGACGTCTACAAGTGGCTGGAGGCGGCGTCCTGGCATCTCGCCCAGGGCACCGACGAAGCACTGGCCGCGGACGTGGCACGGATCATCGACCTGGTGGCCGCGGCCCAGCAGCCCGACGGCTATCTCAACACCTGGTTCCAGCTGGTCAAGGGCGGTGAGCGGTACCAGGACCTGCGCTGGGGGCACGAGCTGTACTGCGCCGGCCATCTGATCCAGGCCGCCGTGGCCCATCACCGGGCCACCGGTCGCACCGAACTCCTCGACGTGGCAAGAAAGTTCGCCGACCACATCGACTCGGTGTTCGGTCTCCCCGGCAGCGGCAGGCCCGTCGACGGCATCGACGGCCACCCGGAGGTGGAGACGGCCCTGGTGGAGCTGTACCGGGAGACCGGCGAGCGCCGGTTTCTCGACCTGGCGGGCTACTTCGTCGACCGGCACGGCCACGGCCTGCTCGGCGGCGCGGCCTACTGCCAGGACCGGGTCCCGGTGCGCGAGGCGACGGACGTCGAGGGGCACGCCGTACGACAGTTGTACCTGCTGGCGGCCGCCGCGGACCTGGCGGCGGAATCCGGGGATGCCGAACTCCGGGCAGCCTGCGAGCGGTTGTGGCACGCCATGACGACCACCAAGACCCATCTCACCGGCGGTCTCGGCGCGCACCACGACCAGGAGGACTTCGGCGACCCCTACGAACTCCCCAACGAGCGTGCCTACTGCGAGACCTGCGCCGCGATCGCCTCCGTCCAGTGGAGCTGGCGCATGGCCCTGCTCACCGGCGAGGCGCGCTACTCCGACCTGATCGAACGCACCCTCTACAACGGCTTCCTGGCCGGGGTCTCGCTGGACGGCGAGCGCTGGCTGTACGTCAACCCGCTGCAGGTCCGCGACGGCCACACCGACACCGGTGGCGACCAGTCGGCCCGTCGCACCCGCTGGTTCCGCTGCGCCTGCTGCCCGCCCAACGTGATGCGGCTGCTGGCGAGTCTGGAGCACTACCTGGCGTCGAGCGACGAACAGGGCCTGCAGATCCACCAGTTCGTCACCGGGACGTACACGACCGAGCGGGTCCGGGTGCGCGCCGAGACGGACTATCCCTGGCACGGCACGATCGCGTTCACCGTCGAGGAGACCCCGTCCGACGACCCCTGGACGCTGTCGCTGCGCATCCCGCAGTGGTGCCGGGAGTTCCGGGTGCGGTGCGGGGAGGAGACGTACGACCCCGCGGTGGACGACGGCTGGCTGCGGCTGTCGCGTACCTGGACGCCGGGCGACCGGGTGGTCCTGGAACTCTCCATGGAACCCCGGCTCACCGCCGCCGACCCACGCGTGGACGCCGTACGCGGCTGTGTGGCGATCGAGCGCGGGCCGCTCGTGCACTGCCTGGAGCAGGTCGACCATCCGGGCGGCGGCCTTGACGACATCGTCCTCGACCCGTCCCGTCCGCTCGCCGTGAAGCACCGCCCGGACCTGCTCGACGGTGTCACCACCGTGGTGGCCGCGGGCCGGCGGCGCCGCCTCCCCGACCGGGGCTGGTGGCCGTACGCCCCCGCCCACGGCGTTTCTCCGGAACCCGACGGCGAGCCCGTCGAGTTGACCGCGATCCCGTACCACGTCTGGGCCAACCGCGAGGACGGCAGCATGCGCGTCTGGCTCCCCACCTCCTGAGACACCCCGTCCTACGACAACGAGGTCACCCCGTGATACCCACCCGCCGTACCCTCATGGCCGTCGCCACGGCCGCTCTTCTCCCGCTCACCGCCTGCGGTGGCGGTTCCGGCTCCTCGGGATCGTCGTCCTCGGCCGGCGGGACGTACACCTTCTGGGACCCGTACCCGCAGTTCGACGCCTCCTCGGACTGGGGCAGGCAGGTCACCGCGTGCGGCAGCGCGGCCGGGGTGAAGCTCAAGCGGACCTCGTACGACACCACCGACCTGGGCAACAAGGCGCTGCTGGCCGCGCAGCAGGGAAACGCACCGGACGTGATGCTGGTCGACAACCCGGTGGTCTCCACGCTGGTGGCGGCGGGGATCCTCAACAAGACCGGCGACCTCGGCCTCGACACCTCGTCGATCCAGCAGAACATCATCGGAGCCGGCACGATCGACGGCGCCTCCTACGGTGTCCCGATCGGCGCCAACACCCTCGCGCTCTACTACAACAAGAAGGTCCTCTCCGCGGCCGGCGTCGACCCGGTCTCCGTCAAGGACTGGGCGTCGCTCACGGCCGCGCTGAAGAAGGTCAAGGCGGCCGGGAAGAAGGGGATCACCTTCTCGGCGATCAACACCGAGGAGGGCAGCTTCCAGTTCCTGCCGTGGTTCTGGGGCGCGGGCGGCGACCTGACAAAGCTCGACTCGGCCAAGGGAGTTGCCGCGCTGTCGCTGTGGAAGCAGTGGGTGGACGCGGGGTACGCGCCGAAGGACGTGCTGCAGAACACCCAGACCACCAGCTGGCAGGAGTTCGCGACCGGGGACTACGCGTTCGGGGAGAACGGCACCTGGCAGCTCGGCAACGCCGACAAGGCCGGATTCGGCTACGGCGTCATCAACATCCCCGCACAGAACGGCGGTTCGGCGCCGGTGCCGACGGGCGGCGAGTTCGTCACCGTGCCCGTGCAGCAGGACACCTCGCGCTACGACGTCAGCAAGAAGATCGTCGGCTGTCTGACCAGCCAGTCCAACCTGCTGGCCACCGACACCACGCTGATGTACGTGGCGCCGACCGCCGCGGTGCAGACCGAACAGGTCGCGAAGAACGCGGAGTTGAAGCCGTGGGTGGCGGCGGTCGCGGCGGCGCGGGGCCGGACCAGCGGCGGTCTCGGCACCAAGTACCCGACCATCTCGCAGCCCCTGTGGACGGCCGTCCAGTCGGCGCTCTCCGGTGGCAAGAGCCCGCAGGACGCCCTGGCGGCCGCCCAGTCCAGCGCGCAGAAGGGCTAGGTCCGGCATGACCGTCGCCCGGGTCGACCGACCGCGGCGAGCACCGGCCGCCGCGGCGCGGGCGAGCGGCACCGGCGCCCGCTCCCTGCGCCGCAGGCGGCAGCTGACCGCGCTCGCCTTCCTGACCCCTCTGATCGCCTACCTCGCCGCCTTCTACGTCTATCCGCTCTACCGCAACCTCGATCTGAGCCTGCGCGACTACACCGTGCGCTCCTTCGTGGCGGGCGACGCGCCGTTCTCCGGCTGGGACAACTTCCGCACGGTGCTGGACGATCCGACGTTCGGACCGGCGATGCGGCACACCATGGTCTTCACCTTCGTGTCGATCGCCTTCCAGTACGTGATCGGGCTCGCTCTCGCGGTCTTCTTCAACCGGCACTTCCGGCTGTCGAGCGTGCTGCGGGCGCTGTTCCTGATCCCCTGGCTGCTGCCGCTGATCGTGTCGGCGTCGACCTGGTCGTGGATGTTCAACAGCGAGTCGGGAGTGGTGAACTACTTCCTGCACTTCTTCGGCGTGGCACCCGTCGGCTGGCTGACCGCACCGGACTGGGCGCTCGCGTCGGTGATCATCGCCAACATCTGGATCGGCATCCCCTTCAACCTGGTCATCCTGTACAGCGGCCTGCAGAACATCCCGGGTGAGCTGTACGAGGCGGCGGCCCTGGACGGGGCGGGCGGCTGGCAGCAGTTCCGCCGGATCACCTTCCCGCTGCTGCGCCCGGTGTCGGCGATCACCCTGCTGCTGGGGCTCGTCTACACGCTCAAGGTGTTCGACCTGATCTGGATCATGACCAAGGGCGGGCCGGGCGACGCCTCCTCCACCCTGGCCACCTGGTCGTACCAGCTGGGCTTCGGCACGCTGCTGCCCAGGTTCGGTCCCGGTGCCGCCGTCGGCAACATCCTGATCCTCATCGCCCTGGTCTTCGGCCTCCTCTACATCCGCGTCCAGAGGAGGCAGGAAGCATGAAGTCGCGCGGCTACACCTTGATCGGCCTCTGCCTCACCGCGCTGATGCTGTTCCCGGTGTACTGGATGCTCAACGTGTCCCTCACCCCGCAGCAGGACATGCGCAAGGACCCGCCGGACCTGCTCCCGCTGCACCCGACCTTCGAGGGCTACCGAGCGGTTCTCGACGACCAACTCCCCTACCTGGGCACCAGCTTGCTGATCGGGATCGGCACGGTCGCCCTCACTCTGCTGATCGCCGCCCCGGCCGGCTACGCACTGGCGAGGTTGCGGCCACGCGGCGGCGGTGCACTCGAACTGGCCCTCCTCATCGCACAGATGATCCCCGGGATCGTCATGGCGATGGGCTTCTACGGCATCTTCCTGGACCTGGGTCTGCTCAACTCCTGGTGGGGACTGATCGTCGCGGACTCCACCATCGCCGTGCCCTTCGGCGTCATGATCTTCACCGCGTTCATGTCGGGCATCCCCGGTGAACTCCTCTCGGCCGCCCGGATCGACGGCGCCGGAACCTGGCGCACCTTCCGCTCGGTCGTCCTCCCGCTGAGCCGCAACGCGATCGTCACCGTCTCGCTGTTCGGCTTCCTGTGGGCCTGGTCCGACTTCGTCTTCGCCAACACCCTGGACGGCGGCGGCAGTTGGAAGCCGATCACGCTCGGCATCTACAAGTACATCGGCAACAACAACCAGGAGTGGAACGCGATCATGGCCACCGCCGTCGTCGCGTCGGTCCCCGCGGCCGTCCTCCTGGTCCTCGCCCAGCGCTACGTGGCCGCGGGCGTGACCGCGGGCGCGGTGAAGGACTGAACCACGAACTCCCCTACTCGCTGAGGAGATCCATGCCATGAGCCGCATCACCCTCAGACTCACCCTCGGTGCCGTGGCGGTCGCCGCCGCCCTCGGCACCGCCGCCCCCGCCCAGGCAACGCCCACCTCCTCGACCACCCTCGTGGTGAGCGCGAACCAGACCTTGCGCCCGGTCACCCATGCGGCATCGGGCAGCCTGTACGGCCTGGACACGGCGAGCGTCCCGGCGGACAGCCTCGTCGAGCCGCTGAAGCCGAACACCTTCGTACAGATGGCTCCCGGCGGCAGCCAGCTGCCCAACGGCGAGCCCAGCCCCGGCGGTGACGCCCTCGTCGTCGCACCCGAGGCCGCCAGGGCCGGCGCCAAGGTCGTCGTACGCATGCCGGACTGGTATCCCGACTTTCCCTATAAATGGGTGAGCTGGAGCGACTGGCGGTCCGCCGTGGACAAGCAGGTCGCCTCGGTGAAGTCCTCCGGCACCACCAGCATCTCCGCGTACGAGTTGTGGAACGAACCCGACTGGACCTGGGACACCTCGGCGGCCGGCAGCTTCGACTCCGGGTGGGCGACGACGTACCAGGAGGTCCGCGCGAAGGACGCCGGCACCCCGATCCAGGGCCCGAGTTACTCGGCGTGGAACCAGAGCTGGATGAGCACGTTCCTCACCGACGCCAAAGCGAGCGGCACCGTGCCCGACATCGTCTCCTGGCACGAGCTGCAGGGCTCGCAGAACATCGCCGCCCATGTCGCCGCCTACCGCGCCCTGGAGACCAGCCTCGGCATCAGCGCCCGGCCGATCGCCATCGAGGAGTACGGCACCACAAGCGAGGTCGGCGTCCCCGGACCGCTCGCGAGCTATGTCGCCAAGTTCGAGCGAGCCGGGGTCCACGACGCCGAACTGGCCTTCTGGAACCACTACGGCACCCTCGGCGACACCCTCACCGACACCGACGGCTCGCCCAACGGGGCGTACTGGCTCTACAAGTGGTACGGCGACATGTCGGGGAACATGCTGGTCACCACGCCTCCGGCGCAGACCGGCATCGACGGCTTCGCCTCCCGCAACGGCGCGGGCAACCAGATCAGCGTGGTCACCGGCGGCTGCACCGGCTCGTGTGCCGTCACCGTCAACGGACTGTCGTCACTGTCCGCCTTCGGCAGCACCGTGCACGTCAAGCTGGAGTACACGCCGTCCAAGGGCCGTACGACCGCCGTCTCCGGGCCGGTCACCATCTCGGACACCGACTACCCGGTCAGCGGCGGCTCGATCACCATACCGGTGACGATGAACGCCTCCGACGGCTACCACCTGACCATCACCCCGAGCGGCACCGCCACCTCGCTGGCCGGTCGCTACCAGATCACCAACAAGAACAGCGGCCTCGCCCTGGACACCAGCGGCGCGGGCACCACCCAGGGCACCGCCGTCGTCCAGGCTGCCTCCACCACGGGCACCGACCAGAACTGGACGCTGGTGGCCGCGGGCAACGGCCTCTACAAGATCCAGCAGCAGGCGAGCGGACTGCTCCTCGGCATCACCAACGCGGGCACCGGCGACGGCGGCACCGCCCTGATCTGGGGTGACAACGGCACCGCCGACCACCTCTGGCAGCTGATCCCGTCCGGCGACGGCTACTACAAGATCGCCAACTACAACAGCGGGCTGCTGCTCGGGGTGACCAACATGAGCACCTCCTCCGGCGCCCAGGTCCTCCAGTGGGACGACAACGGCACCGCCGACCACCTGTGGAGACTGACGGCACGCTGACGTATGCCGTAGTGAGCCCGAGCACACCCGTGCGCGGCGACGATCGGCAATCGTTGCCCCGCACAGCCCTCTCCGATTGATTCACAGCCGAAAAGACCCGGTCGACCCCACCTTCCCAGGAGTACAGCTCCGGCAGTCGACAGATCCGAACAGGTGACCAGCAACGCGCGGTTATCGTGACGGGACTCATCGAACGCGGACAGAGCTGGCGGAGGACGGGCGGTGTCGGACGAGGGGCGGCTGGTCGCCGGGCGGTACCGGCTGACCGAACGGATCGGACGCGGCGGCATGGGCACCGTATGGCGGGCCGAGGACGAGGTGCTGGGGCGACAGGTCGCGCTCAAGCAGCTGCATCCCCGCCCGCACCTGTCCGACGACGAACTGGCCACCCTCTACGAACGCACCCGCCGCGAGGCCCGCAGCGCCGCCCGGGTCGTCCACCCCAACGTGGTCGTCGTGCACGACGTGGTGGACGACGACGGCCGCCCCTGCGTCGTCATGGAGTACGTCGCCGCACCCACCCTCGCCGACCTCCTCGACGGCGGCCGGACGCTCCCGCCCGAGGAGGCCGCCCGGATCGGCCTCGGCATGATCGGCGCGCTGCGCGCCGCGCACGCCGCCGGCGTCCTGCACCGGGACGTCAAGCCCGGCAACGTGCTGCTCGGCCCGGGCGACCGGATCGTGCTCACCGACTTCGGCATCGCGCTGACCGCCGGCTCGTCGACGCTCACCCAGACCGGCCAGATGGTCGGCTCGATCGCCTACATGGCCCCGGAGCGGCTGCGCGGCCTGACCCCGGGACCGGCCTCGGACCTGTGGTCGCTGGGGGCCACGCTGTACCAGACGGTGGAGGGCCGGCCGCCGTTCCGGCGCGGCACCGCGATGGAGACGGCGTACGCCATCGTCACCGACCCCGTCGAGCCGATGAAGCAGGCTGGCCCGCTGGAGCCGCTCGTCCAGCTGCTGCTCGCCAAGGACCCGGCGGACCGTCCCTCGGCCGAGCAGACGGAACGCGCGCTGCTGGCGACCTGGTCGGGAGCGAGCGCGGAGGCGACGCGGCGACAGCCGACGGAGCAGGTGCCGGCCGGGGCGCGGACGACCGGACCGGTGACCACCGAGCCGCAGCCGACCGGCCCGGTCCGTGCCGAGCCGGTTTACGCCGAACCGGTACACGCCGGGCCGGTGCGCGGGGCCGCCGGTGCAGGTAGCCGGCGGCGGCGCGCCCGGCGTGGCCGGCTCGTCCTGGTGGCCGTGGCGGTCACCCTCGCGGCGGCCGCCGCGGTCACGGCGGCCCTCGTGCTCCCGCGCACACCCGCCGACAAGCACCCGGCGACGACGCCAAGGACGACGACGGCGAGCTCGCCCCCCTCTCCCTCTCCCCTCCCCCAGGGCTACCACCTCGTCACCGACAAGGCCCTCGGCGTCTCCTTCCCCGTCCCCGACGGTTGGACCGCCGGCACCCGCGCCACCGACGAGGTCACCTACAAGGACCCGACCGGCCTGGCCGGCGTCACCATCGGCATGGTGGAACCGGCCGGCGCGAACCCCGTCACCCATTTGGCCGACATCGAGGCGAACACCAAGGTCAACTACCCGACCTACCGCAGGCTGCGGATGCAGCGGACCGCCTTCCGCGGGCAGCCGGCCGCGATCTGGGAGTTCACCTTCCGGGGCCGGGCCCGCGTCTTCCGCGCCATCGACCTGGGCTACGGCACGGAGGGCGGCCGCGAGTACGACATCTACCTCTCCGCGCCGGACGCGAAGTGGGACACCTACCGGCCGGTCTTCGACAACCTGAGGGACGGATTCCGTACGACCGGCTGACCGCTCGGCAATGGGGACCTTCGGCCGCTAAGTTGTCCGGCATGAGCAACCTTGACCGCGCGCCCGTTCCGAGCGTGTGCGGCGGCCGCGGATTCGTCGTCGCCGAACCCGTCCGCGAGCTGTTGAGCCCCCGCCACGTGCAACTCGGCGAGTCGACCGAGGTGCGGCGGCTGCTGCCGAACCTCGGCCGTCGCATGATCGGTGCCTGGGCGTTCGTCGACCACTACGGGCCCGACGACATCGCCGACGAGCCCGGGATGCAGGTCCCGCCGCATCCGCACATGGGGCTGCAGACAGTCAGCTGGCTGCACCAGGGCGAGGTGCTGCACCGCGACTCGACCGGCAGCCTCCAGACGATCCGCCCGCGCGAGCTGGGGCTGATGACCTCGGGCCGGGCGATCAGCCACTCCGAGGAGAGCCCCAAGTCGCACGCCCGGTACCTGCACGGCGCGCAGCTGTGGGTGGCCCTCCCGGACTCCCACCGCCACACGGACCCGAGGTTCGAACACCACGCCGATCTGCCGACGGTCACGGCCCCCGGGCTGACCGCCACGATCATCCTCGGCTCCGTCGACGGAGCGACGTCCCCCGGTACGACGTTCACCCCCATCGTCGGCGCTGACCTGGCCCTCGCCCACGGCTCCGACCTGCGTCTGCCCCTGGAGCCCGACTTCGAGTACGGCGTCCTGGCGATGTCCGGCGAGGTGCACGTCGACGGCGTTCCGGTACTCCCGGGCTCGATGCTCTACCTGGGCTGCGGCCGCACCGAGCTCCCCCTGCGCGCGGAGTCGGACGCGTCGATCATGCTCCTTGGCGGCGAGCCGTTCGAGGAGGAGCTGATCATGTGGTGGAACTTCGTCGGGCGTACCCAGGACGACATCAAGCAGGCTCGCGAGGACTGGATGAGCGGGTCGCGATTTGGGGAAGTGAAGGGTTACGACGGGGCGCCTCTCCCTGCCCCTGAACTACCGCCAGTGCCGCTGAAACCACGGGGCCGAGTGCGCTGAGCTGAGACTTTCAAAGCACTTTCCAAAGCGGTACCCGTGTCGCCGGGCGCGGTGAAAAACACCCCGCCCGGTTCACTCAGACCGCGAGAGCAAATCACCCTGGTCGGCTTTGCTCGGACTGATGCTGACCCGATGCCGACTTTACCGACGGGTAGTCAGTTCTTCGGGACGACTCCACTTGCGCCTTCTGACCGCAGGCCCGGTTATGGGGTCTCTGCAAACGCAGGGCTTGGCAAGCCCTGGCGTCGGCGTACGCAAAGTACAAGGGGCCATCCCCGCGGCGGGGGGTAGGCGTCCGCGAAAAGAGTCCGCGTGCCTGCCGAGAGAACCCCCGGGGTGTCCAGGACATGCTCCCCGCATCCGCGGGGAGGGCCCCGTCCAGAACTGGCCGCGGGCCAACACCGAATGCCAGGGAAGCCCGCCTGGTCGACCTCGCTGGTGACCGAGACCAGGCGGGGCAGGTCGGCGAGATCCTCGAAGGAGGCGGGCGCAGGCGTATCCGCTGTCGGCGAGCCAGAGCAGGATTTCACCCGGTAGTCCCGCCGCGGGCTGGTTCTCTCGGGGACAGCCGCGACAGTCTCTCCGTGGAACAACACTTGACACTGCAGGAACCACGGAGCCGGCCAAAGAACCGGCATAGCTCGCGGTCCGCTACGAAGCTGTGCCCCTCGGCCGAAACAACACCGTGCGCCGTCACCTCACGCCGACTCCACACCACCTGTGCGAGCCGAACTCGCCAGTTTCTCGGCAGCCGCTTGGGCGGTGAGGCCCTGGATCTCCTCCCCGGCCTCGATGACTGCACGCTTGACTTCAAGGGCCAGGCCGACCGATGTCTTGATGACGCCTCGCACCAGCGGTTTCGCCACTCTTTTGGCCAGAGGGGCCGTAATCACGCCGACGGCGAAGGGAGCAACTGCAGGGAGCATGTGTGAACCCTCTTCTCGTGTACACAGCACGACTGCCGACGCCACACGAGCCAACACCGGTTGGCCGACAAGGCTGGGCAGGAATTTCGCCCCCACCAAAAGCACGATAGTCGGACCTCGGCCGATGCGCCCGTAGACGCCGACGCTGTTCATTCGGTCGGGCGGAAGCTCGCCGGCATGGACCGTGGCTGCGCGCCGGGATCAGAACGGCTTCGGCGCCCCCGGACCGCACCGATCCAGCAGCGAGCCCACCACCTGCACAACGAAGTCGGGTACGCGATCCGGGAAATCGTGGCCGGTGCCCTCTGGGGTGTAAACCCTCCGCCCCCTGCTGGAGGCCGCGAGGAACCGCTCTCTCACGGTGAGGAAGAAGTGCCGTACCCGGGCGCTCTCCTCCGGATCGTCGACCGCGTCGAAGATCTCGCCACCGCCCGTCAGATCGCGTGGCGCCACGAGGAGAAGGGGCAGCGAGCCGAGCTCGCCGTCGTGTACGGCCGTCTGCCAGCCGTCTCTGGTGATGCCGTCCGGCGACAGCTCTCGCAGGATCGATGCCGCGGCACAGCTCGACTTGGTCCTGAGCTCGATCATGGTGAGAACCTGCGTCGGGTCATCGGAGGTGTGTGTCTCCTTCTTGCCCGCGAGAGGGTGGAGACCGAAGAGGTGACGCAGCGCGAGGGCGGTCTGGTCCCTCGGGGCACGTCGCAGGGCCGGAAGCGCCGGGCCGAAGGCGACGGCATCGGGCGGGGTGGGATCGAGCAGCACAAGACCGGCCACCAGGTCGGGGCGGCGCCTGGCGGCGTTGGCCATGAGCAGCCCCCCGAACGAATGCCCCACGAAGACGTAGGGCCCCTTTTCACCGGCCCGCTCCAGCGCCGTGAGCAGTTCGACGGCTTCTTCCGCCGTCGTCCGCGGGAACGGGCCCGGGTCGCTCCAGCCGGACCCCGGACGGTCCACCAGGACCGAACGCATCTGTTCCCGCGCCAGCGCGTGCAACCGGTACATGGCGTACCCGCCGGCATGGCCGCCCGGCATCCAGACCACAGTGGGCCTGTGTCCGGCGTCTCCCTCGGCCAGGACATGCATGCGGTAGCTGCCCACGTCGACCATTCGTCCGGGCGGCGGATACCTCACCCGTATCCGGCCCACATGCACCAGATGGCGGAACGACCCGAGACCGAGTGCGAGGGCCACGGCCCACAGCGCACCGCCGAGAATCCGCCGGCCGGTCCCCTTGGTGACGCACCGCGCACCCGCGGCCGCCGGCAGCAGAGCGATGCCCAGCCCGGCCCAGTCCCGGCTGAGCAGCCGGAGTATCGCGTCGGCGGCACGTGTTCCCGGTCGCATGGTCCCTTCTCCGTCCCGGCCTTCGCGGCCGCTGCCGGGGACACCGCACGTCTCAGCGACCGGTACGACCATCGTCCCCTGGGAACCCCGCGGGCGCCATGCGCGGTGCCGGCATCCGCGTCAGGCCTGACCGGCGCCTCACACGCGCGCAAGGCGTGCTGCCACGTCCGCGACCACTTCGGCCTCCCGGGCTGCGAGGTAGAAGTGATCCCCGGGGAACGGGCACAGCTCGAAGGAGCCCGGGGCGGCGAGGCCGGACCAGGCGAGGACCCCGTCGAGGACGCAACTCGGATCGTCCTGGCCGACGTACGCGGTGATCGGCGCCTTGACCGGAGCCGGATTCGGCGGGTGGTAGCCCTCGATCAGCCGGTAGTCCGAACGGAGGGCGGGCAGCAGCAGGTCACGCAGCTCCGGGATGTCGTAGGCCTCCGAGTGCAGGTCTCCGAGATGCCGGACGTGGGTGATCAGGGTTTCGTCGTCGGCGTCGTGCAGCGCGACGCGTTCGGCCCACCGGGGGGCTTCGTGTGCGGAGACCAGCAGGTGCTCGGGGATGATGCCGCGGGCCTCCAGCCGCAGGGCCACCTCGTAGGCGACGCAGGCGCCCATGCTGTGCCCGAAGAGCGCCAGCGGCCGGTCGAGCCAGGGCCGCAGTGCGTCCTCGATCGTGTCGGCCAGGGTGGCCATGTCCTCGATGCAGGCTTCCGCGAGCCGGTCCTGGCGGCCGGGGTACCGCACGGCGAGCACCTCGACGTCCGCCGGCAGCAGCGCGGGCCAGCCGTGGAACAACTGTGCCGTGCCGCCGGCGTGCGGGAAACACACAAGTCGGAGCCTCGGGTCCGCCGCCCGACGATGAACACGGAACCACTTCTTCGCGTCGGTCGCCGTCATCGCCGACGAATCCCGCGCAGGTGGGTTGCGGTCGCAGACATCTGACCTGCCTCCATCAGGGTGTCGTGATGGCCGATAGGGCACAGCCCACCATGTCGCCGGTGGCGCGGCGGTCACATGCTGGAGGCCGGCCCACGAAATTCTCGACCGGTCACACGGAGAGTCGGCGGGCGGACTCAGCGCGCCTTGGCGGCGGCCGTACCTGCGCTACGGGCCTTGCCGACGGGCTTGTCCTGATCGCCGGTCCGTCCCTCGTGGGCCTCTGCCGCTGCGGGCGCCGGCTTGGCGGCCTCAGCGGCCCGGCCCGCGGTGCCGTCCTCCGGGGCGCCGACGCCGTGTGCGGCTGCCGGTGTCGTCTGGGCTGCGAGCACCCCAGCGGTCGCCTCGGCAGCGAGATCATGGATTCCCTCGCCGGCCTCGTGGACGGCCCTCTTGACCTCAAGTCCCAGGCCCACCGACGCTTTGACGACCCCTCGCACCAAGGGCTTGCCCAGCCTCTTCACCAGGGATGCGGCGATCAGACCGATCAGGAAAGGAGGTACTACAGGCGGCATGGCACAACATCCTTCTCTTCTGTCGAGGAGATGATGATTAGATGGACGCACTCCGCTTCAGCGGACCCGCACCCTCCATCACAGAGAGTATCCGAGGCCGGGCAAACGGCTACGAATTCCCCATGGCCTTCACTCGTTCGAGTAGAGCGGCCTTCCCTGGAAGCCTGGTCGGCCGTCTGCCCCGTGCAGTTCTCTCTCCACCCGTCGGCGCAGGGCGGGAAACGGCAGTGTGCCGCCGGCCAGCACGGTCTCGTGAAAGGCGCGCACGTCGAACGTGGCGCCGGCGCCGCGTTCGCACGCTGCCCGCAATGCCGTGAACTCCGCATGACCCGCCCGGTACGTCAGCGCCTGCCCCGGCAGATCGGTCGCGTAGCGCAACAACTCGGTTGTGATCTGTCGTTCGGACTCGGCTGCCGCGTGGGCCCGCATGAAGGTGCGCGCCTCCTCCAGTGTCATCGTCCCGAGGTTGAGGCCGGTGTCGACGACGAGGCGCTGCGCGGTGAACCGTTCATGGGCCAGTCGTCCGTACGCGTCCCATGGGTCGTCGTACAGCCCCATCTCCCAGGCGAGCCCTGCCGCGTACTCCGCCCAGCCTTCCTCGAACCCGCTGAAGGCCGCCAGTTCGCGTCGCAGGTCGGGCAGCGCGGTGTTCTCGGCCTGGCGGGCGAGGTGGAAGTGATGTCCGGGCGACAGCTCGTGGTAGATGAGCGCGGCTGCGCCGAGCAGTGACCGATGTGCCAGGTCCGAGGCGTTGTAGCGGTAGCGTCCCGCCGGTTGCGTGGCGGTCGGCGGTTCGTAGTAGCCGAACGTCATCGACCCCTCCAGCGCCGGGTCGAGGCGGGCCACGTCGTAGGGGGCGCGGGGCAGGACCGCGAACCAGCGCGGCAGCAGCGGCGTGAGGCGGTCGAGGTGTCCGCGGTAGCGGGCTTCGACCTCCTCCGGGGTGGCGGCGTACAGGCGCGGCTCGGTCGCGAGCCGTTCGTGGAACTCCGCCTCCGTCCCCGCGAAACCGAGCGTGTCGCGCATCTCCCGCATCCGCTCGCCGAGTTCGCGGCAGTGCTCACGGCCGAGTTCGTGGAGGCGTTCGGGTGGTGTGTCGCCGGATGTGTACGTCCTGACGAAGGACCGGTATGCCGCCTCGCCTTCCGGGCAGCGGGCCCAGCCGACGGCCTGCGGTGCCCGCCGGAGGTAGTCCGGGTCGCCCACGAGGGCGACGAGGCGGTCGAACGCCGGCTCCAGTTCGGTGGCCACGAGCCGCTCGACCGTGTCGCTCAGGTGCCCCCGGCTCGCCGCGTCGAGTCGGGTGAGCCGCTCGGCGCCCGCCCGGACGTACCGTGCCGACGACTCGCGCAGACGGGTGAGTGTGGTGTGGACGCCGGTCAGGGCCGGAGCGGGGATGTGAAAGCCCCGCTCCGCCTGCCCGGCGACCTTGTCGCCGATCGTCGCGACGCAGCGGGCCAGGTCCCGTACGAGGGTCACGTACCGGTCCGCGTCGGCTCGGTGCTCGAAGCGGAACGGGCGGAAGACGGTGTCACCGTACTGCTGGAGACGGAAGAGCTGGTACGGCGTGGCGGTGGGGGTGAGCCAGTGGAAACGCCCCGCCTCCGCTTCCTGTTCGGCCAGTGCCCGGAGGAAGCCCGCCGTATCGGCGGCGGGACCGGACAGCTCCGCCGGTCGCAGCGCACTCAGCCGGCTCAGCACCCCTGCCGCGAACCCGGCGCGCTCGTCGGCCTCCGCGGCGGACACCCCCGGCAGCGACTCGACCGGCAGCCCGCGGCGCGTGCGCAGCGACGGCTCGCGTGCGAGCAGGAAGTCCCAGTACGAGGTCGCGAGTCGGTCGATCTCGTGCGCCGTCGAGTCGTCCGGGGAGCCTCCTGGATTGATGACCATGGCGTCAGTGTGCGCCTTGAGGTGACGCAGCGTCAGCTACAGGACCGTGGACCGCGCGTCGGGCGGCCTCACTCGGACGGGGGAAATAGTCCGGCATGTTCGCGTCCGGCCAGGGAAAGCCCGGCCGACGCCGTCGATCGCGATGGCACGATGAGCGCCATGCACCGCCGAACCGTGTCGTCTCCCAGGGCTCGGTCGGTGGTGGCGGCGGTCGGCGCCGTCCTGTCAGCCGCGCTGGCCGGTTGCGGCGGCGACGTGTCGTCGACGCGCACTCCTGTGGTCGTGGGCGGCACCGTCACCATCGCCACCGCCTCCGAGACCCCGAGCTTCAACCCGTACTCCCAGTTCGGCCTTTCACTGGCTCCCTATGCCTACGACTCACTCGTCGATGTGGCGCGGGACGGGCGTGTGGTGTCCGGTCTGGCCGAGAGATGGCAGGCGGGGGCCACTGCGGCGAGTTTCACCCTGCGCAAGGGGGTGACCTGCTCCGACGGCACGGCCCTGACGGCGTCCGGGGTGGCCCGGTCGCTGCGGTATGCCGGCGATCCCCGCAACCGGCTCATCGGTGCCCAAACCGCCCTGCCGGGTGTGCCGTTCACGGTGTCGGCCGACGACGCGGAGCGGACGGTGTCGGTGCGGACGGCATCGCCGTACAGCTTCATCGTGCGGACGATCGGTCTGCTGCCCGTCGTCTGCCCCGCCGGGCTGGCGGATCCCGGCGCGCTGGACAGGAGGTCGGAGGGCACCGGACCGTACGTGCTGAGCGGCTACGCCTCGGGGGGTCCCTACCTCTTCACACGGCGCAGGGGTTACGCGTGGGGGCCGCGCGGAGCGGGCAACGCAACTCCGGGGCAGCCGGAGCGGATTGTGGTGACGGTGGTTCCGCAGGAGTCCACCGTGGCGAACTTGCTGCTCACGGGCGGAGTGAACATCGCCATGGTGACCGGCCCGGACCGCGCGCGGCTGACCGGCCACGGTCTGGCGACCGCCCAGGTGCCGACCGTGGTGGGGCTGACCTTCTTCAACGAGCGATCCGACCGGCCCTTGAGCGATCCGGTGCTGCGCCGGGCGCTGGTGGGGGCCCTGGACCGCAAGGGCCTCGCCAATGTGGCGATCGGTGGAGCCGGTACGCCCGCGCGCGCTCTCACCGCCCCGAACTCCCTCTGCTACTCCGACGTGGCCGCGGGGAACCTGCCCTCGCACAGCAGCGTCGTGCGGGCCCTGCGCGCCGCGGGCTGGACGAAGAACGTGCGGGGCAGGCTGGTCAAGCAGGGTCGGCCGCTGCGTCTGCGGCTGCTCAGCAGCGCCGACTTCGGCTCCACCCTTCCGTCGGTCGCCGAACTGATGGCCGTGACGTGGCAGGCGCTGGGCGTGGACGTCGACCTCGTCGGCGAGAGCCGCAACGCGGTGGTCCAGGCCATGTACGGAAGCGGCGACTTCGACGTCGTGGTCGGCAGCTCCCCGGGGCCGCCGCTGCCCGCGCAGCTCGTCCCGTACTTCTCCGGCCCGCCGTCGTCAGGAGGACTGAACTTCGCGCACGTCACCAACCCCGCCTACGACCGATTCGTCGCCCGGGCCCTGCATTCGCCGGGCTCGGCCAGCTGCGCGGACTGGAACAGGGCCGCCGCGGCGCTTCTCCGCTCGGCCGACGCACTGCCCATCGCCGACGGCACGAGCACGGTGTACGGCTACCGGACGACCTTCGCCGTCGCACCCGGCGGCCGGATCGTACCGACCAGCATCCGCCTGCACAGATAGCCGTGGCGGACGCGCCGCGCGGCCGCCCGCCAGTCCAGGAGGTCTCCCATGACGACCGTGTCCGCGCGGCTCGGTGCCCCGGCCCGCCACCACCCGTGGGCGGTGTTCTGCTGCCGGCGCGCGGCACGGCTGGTCGTCTCGCTCTTCATTGTCGTCACCGCTTCCTTCGCGATGATCCGGCTGGTCCCCGGGGACCCGGTCCGGGCCGCGCTGGGTGTGGACGCCCCGCCGGACCTGGTGGCGGCGAAGCGGCACGAACTCGGTCTGGACCGGAGCCTGCCGGAACAGTACTGGCAGCATCTCCCACGGCTGGCCCACGGCGACCTAGGGGTCTCCCTGGTGACCGGCGAGCCGGTGGCCGACCTGGTCAGGGCACGACTGCCGGCCACCCTGCTGCTCGCCGTCCTGGCCTTCGCCTGCGTACTCGTCGTCGCCCTCCCAGGCGGGCTGCTCGCCGCGGTGTGGACACGCGGAGGGCGACGCCCACGGACGGAACTGGCGTTCACCGCCACCACCTCGGTCCTGGCAGGCGTGCCGGACTTCGTCCTCGCGGCGGGTCTCACCGCGGGGCTGGCGGTCGCCCTGCGCATTCTTCCCGCCGCCGGCGACCTCGGTCCCCGGTCCTATGTGCTGCCCGTCCTCGCGCTGGCGCTCGCTCCGACCGCGGTCCTGCTGCGGATCGTGCGGGTGGAGACGCTCAAGGTCCTCGCCACGGACTATGTTCGTGCCGCCCGGGCGAAACGGCTGTCCGCCGTCCCGCTCTACCTGCGCCACGTGGCCCCGAACACGCTGACCGCGTCGCTGACGGTCGCCGGGAACCTGCTGCCGGCCCTGATCGCGGGAACGGTACTGGTCGAGAAGGTGTTCGCCTGGCCGGGCATCGGTTCGGCGATGGCACAGTCCGTGGTCGCACAGGACTACGCGGTCGTCGAGGCGTCGGTCCTGGTGCTGGGCTCGGCCGTCCTCGTGGTGAACTTCCTGGTCGATCTGGCCCTCGCGCTGCTCGACCCCCGATCCGTCATCCGGGAGACGTGATCCGATGGCGTTGTCCTCCCCTTCCCCGCTCACGCCGCGTGCCACCGCCGGCAGGTCTCGTGCGACCCGCTCGGGCTGGTCCACACCGATGGGCGTGATCACCTTGGTGATGCTCGGGTCGCTCGTCGTGCTGGCCGTCGCGGGGGCGGTGCTGTGGGGGCAGGCCGCCGAACGTCCGGACCCGTCGGCGGTGCTGCGGGCGCCCACTGCAAGCCATTTGCTCGGCACGGACCACCTCGGGCGCGACCTGTTCGCCCGGCTGCTCTCGGCGACCTGGCTCTCCCTGCTGCTGGCCGTCGCGGCCACGCTCCTCGGCGCCACGGCCGGGATCACACTGGGGGCGCTCACCGCCGTCGTCGGCGGACGCGCCCGCCGCCTGCTGGGAGCCCTGATCAACCTCCTGCTGGCCTTCCCCGCGCTCCTCGTCGCGATGTTCTTCGCAGCCCTCTTCGGCGCGGGCGCGGGCGGGGCGGTGTGCGCACTCGCCGTCGCCTGTGCGCCGGGCTTCGCGCGAATCACCCAGACCCTCGCCGCCAAAGTGGCCGGAACCGACTTCATGGCGGCGGCGCGCGTGCTGGGCCTGCGCCGCCACCGGCTCCTGCTGCGGCATGTCCTGCCCCACATCGCCGAACCGCTGATGCTGAACACCACGGTCGCCGCGGGCTCGGCACTCGTGGCCCTGTCGGGACTGAGCTTCCTCGGACTGGGGGTGCAGCTCCCCTCGTACGACTGGGGGCTCCTGCTCAGCCAGGGCCTGGACCGCATCTACACCGAACCGCTGCCCGCCGTGGCCCCCGGCATCGCCATCGTGTACGCCGCCGTGGCCTTCCAGCTGCTCGGCGAGATGCTGGCCGGAGCCGCCGCGCGCCGCACCCGCCCACGGCAGCCGGCAGAACCCGCGCCACACCCGGCACGCACCGGCCTTCCTGCAGTCGCGGACCACGTGCTGGAGCTGAAGGATCTGCGGGTCGTCCTTCCCACGGCGGAGGGGCTGGTCCGGCCCGTCCGCGGTGTCACCCTCGCCCTGCGGCGCGGTGAGATGGTCGGCCTGGTCGGCGAGTCCGGCTCCGGCAAGTCGCTGACGGCGCTCGCCATCGCCGACCTGTTGCCGGACGGCGCCTGCGCGACCTGGGGCACCCACCGGTTCCTCGGCGCGGACGCCGAGTTGTTGTCACGGACAGCACGACGCAGGCAGTTGGCGACGGGAATGGCGATGATCTTCCAGAACCCGGCCTCGGCCTTCAACCCGTCGCTCCGCATCGGAACGCAGATGACGGAGGCCGTGCGCGCACACCACCGCACCTCTCGTGCCGAGGCCGTCGAGCAGGCCCTGGTCCAGCTTCAGCGGGTCGCGCTGCCCGGCGGGCGCCGGTTGCTGCGCTCCCGGCCCTTCCAGCTGTCCGGCGGTCAGCGCCAGCGCGTGGCGATCGCCGCCGCTTCGATGATGCGGCCCGACCTCATCGTCGCGGACGAGCCGACGACAGCCCTGGACGTCACCGTGCAGCGGCAGATCATGGACCTGCTCCGCCGTGTCCGGCGCGACGACGCCACCGCGATTCTCTTCATCAGCCACGACATCGCCCTGGTGGCCGACGCCTGCGACCGGGTTCTGGTCATGTACGGGGGAACGATCGTGGAGAACCTTCCCGCCCGTGAGCTGGCGACCGGCGCACGGCATCCGTACACGCGGATGCTCGTCGCCTCGGTCCCGGACCTGGCCGCGGATCGCGACCACCCCCTGCACACCATCGAGGGAGGGCCGCCCGATCCGTGCGGTACGGCTCCGGGCTGCCCGTTCCACGACCGCTGCCCGCATCGAGTGGACCGGTGTGCCGTGGAGAGCCCCGTGCTGTCCCCGCTCGACCCGGAGCACGAGGTCGCCTGCTGGCAGCCGCTGCCCCCGGCACAGTTCCGCGGACAGCGTGAGACCGAAGAGGCGGAGCAGTGAGGGAAGAGGCAGGGCTGGCGCTGTGCGACGTCACCGTCCGCCACCACGGGCCGTTCGGGCCGGTCACGGCGGTGGACGGGGTGTCACTGGAGGTTCCCCGGGGCACGACGGTCGGCCTGGTCGGCGAGTCCGGTTCGGGAAAGTCCACTCTGGCACGTGCGGTCGTCGGGCTGGACAGTCCGTGCGCCGGGCGGATCACGGTCGGCGGACGGGAGTACCGGGGCCGCCGGGCGGCGGAGCGGCGTCGGCGGGGCCAACAGGTCCAACTGGTGTTCCAGGACCCGGACACGTCACTGGACCCCCGTATGACGGTCCGTCAGTCGCTCGCCGAAGCGGCCGGGGCCTTCGTCCGGCTGGACCGCCGCAGCCGCGAACAGCGCGTCGGCGGGCTGCTGGAACTCGTCGGTCTCGACACCGGCTGCGCCGACCGGCTGCCGCAGCAGCTCTCGGGCGGCCAGCGCCAACGCGTCGCCGTCGCCCGCGCGCTCGCCGTCGACCCGGCGGTGCTCATCGCCGACGAGGTCACCTCGGCTCTCGACGTGTCGGTCCGGGCGGCGCTGCTCACCATGCTCCGGGATCTGCAGCGGCGCATGGGCTTCGCCATGCTGTTCATCAGCCACGACCTGGCCGCCGTCCGCCATGTGTCGGACGTCGTCGCCGTGATGTACCTCGGTCGGATCGTGGAGATCGCCTCCGCCGAGAGCCTGCTGAGCGGCCCACGGCATCCCTACACCCGAACGCTGCTGTCCGCCGTGCCGAGTCTGCACGCCGGGAGACGCCCGGCCGGGGAAGCCCTTCTTGCCGGTGAGGTGCCCGACCCCGCGTCGCCGCCGACCGGATGCCGCTTCCATCCGCGCTGCCCCGTCGGGCCGGACCGGCATCCCGGACGGGACGTCTGCGCCACACGGGACCCGCAACGGGACGCGGCCGGTCAGCCTCATCGCGCCGCCTGCCACTTCCCGTACCGCGCCGACGAGCGCCCGCCGCAGGCCCGTCGCGTTCCCCTCGACGACAACGGCGACCGGACTCCGCGGACCACCCCCGAGGACCGGCCGTCATGACGGCCTGGGAAGCTGACACGCCTCCGTCCGGCGCGGACGCGGTCGTCGTGGGGGCCGGTGTGATCGGTGCCGCGGTGGCACTGGAACTGGCGCGCACCGGTCGGCGTGTCGTGGTCGTCGACAAGTCCGGCGGCGTCGGCCACGGATCCACCAGTGCGTCGAGCGCGATCATCCGTTTCAACTACTCGACCTGGGACGGTGTCGCCACCGCCTGGGAATCCCGGCACTGCTGGACACGATGGGCGGAGCACCTGGGCACCGTGCGCGGCCCTGGTCTGGCGGCGTTCCGGCGGACCGGAGCGGTACTCCTCGACGCACCGGGCTCCGGGACGTCGAAGGTCGTCGCGCTGTTCGAGCGTGCCGGTGTGCCGTACGAGCGCTGGGACGCCGCGACGCTGCGCAGCCGGATCCCCGGTATCGACGCGGGACGCTACGGGCCTCCCAGGTCCCTGCTCGACGATGCCTTCTTCTCCGGCCCCGAAGGTGAACTCGGCGCGCTGTTCACACCCGACGCGGGCTTCGTCGACGATCCACAGCTCGCGGCACAGAACCTCGCGGATGCGGCGGCTCGCCTCGGAGCGCGCTTCCTCTTCCACCGCCCGGTCGTCGGTGTCCTGCGTCGCGAGGACCGGGTGGCCGGCATCCGGCTCGCCGACGGCACCGCGATCACCGCACCGGTGGTGGTCAACGCCGCCGGGCCCTGGTCGGGAGCGTTCAACCGGCTGGCCGGGGTCGGGGCCGAGTTCACCGTCGGAGTGCGCCCACTGCGCCAGGAAGTCCACCAGGTGGCCGCACCGGTCGGCCAGGGCGACGCCGACTCGTCGGGCCCGGGCGGCGCCGGGACCACGCTCGGCCCGATCGTGGCCGATGTCGACCTCGGGACCTATCTGCGCCCCTCCGGCGGACGCCTCCTCATCGGCAGTACGCTGCCCGCCTGCGACCCCAGGGAGTGGCTGGACGATCCCGACGAGTGCAACCCGCACCCGACGCCCGCCCGGTTCGAGACCCAGGTGACCAGGGCCGCACGCCGATTCCCGCTCCTCGGCGTCCCGAACCGGCCGACCGGCGTCGCCGGTGTCTACGACGCCGCCGACGACTGGTCCCCCATCTACGACCGCACCGATCTGGCCGGCTTCTACGTCGCCATGGGCACGAGCGGCAACCAGTTCAAGAACGCTCCCCTGGCGGGCCGGTTCCTCGCCACCCTGGTCGACCGTGTCGAGGCCGGTCACGACCATGACCGCGATCCGCTGCGGTACACGGGGGAACACACCGGCGTCGTCGTCGACCTGGGTGCCTTCTCCCGCAGACGGCCCCTGGCCGAGGGTGCCGCCTCTCGAACCGTCATGGGCTGACGTCCGGCCGTCAGCGCCCGTGCAAGAAGCCGGTGCCGTCCGGCAGTTGATGTGCGGGACGACACCGGCCTCATCAATCCAGAAGCGGTCTACCAGCGGCCGCGTGCCGTCGCCGAGCCGAGCTTGGAACTCAGCACCGACAGGAAGGCCGGGAGCCTGGCCACCGCGGATTCGGGAACCGGGGTGACCTGGACCGTGTCCCGCACCACGTCCTGCACAACGAGTTTGTAGGTGCCGTCTTCCCGGACGAGTTCGGCGGCGTAGAGCAGTGTTTCCACCAGAGGTCCTTCGGTTGTGTCGTGCGATGGGTCAGGCGCCGTTGAGCCAGGCGTTCCAGGCCTTGGTGGCCTGCTCTTCGTCCGTGTCCTCGGCGAACAGGTGGTGGCCCAGCCAGATCGGCCAGTTCCAGGAACTGCCGTTGAAGAACCGGTACAGCGCGTCCGGGCCACGCAGGCCGACGAAGTCGGGGCTCAACCAGTCCACGACCACCTCCGTCGGACCGCCGTCCGTACCCGGGAGGTCGAGCGACAACCGGTCGCCGACGGCCGCGTCGTCGTCGAGGCCGAGGCGCCGGCGCAGGGCGGCGAAGTCGGCGGGATCTTCGGTGCCCTCGGTACGGGCGGCCTTGACGTAGACGGCGGGGTGGCCGGCGAAGTGCCTCAGGTACTCGGGGAGGGAGTGCTGGTAGAAGTCGACGTGCTTCTCGGCCGCGTCCGCCTTGGTGTCCCAGTTCCAGGAGTCGTCCACGACGCCCGTGTGCACCCAGTGGATTCCCATCCGCAGGTGGCTCGCGCCGCCGTCGGCCGGCTCGATGCGGTAGGTGAGCGTGTTGGAGAACCCGCCGTCCTGGGTAGCCCGAACCGCGAAGTGGTGCGGCGGCTCCCACGCCACGACGGTGCTGTCGCCGCGCGTGGCCTTTCCGCCGACGCGCGGCTCGACCTCCATCGGGTACAGCCAGCCGAGGTTGCCGGCGCCGGTGGCGACCGCGTCCCAGACCTGTTCGGGCGTGGCGGGCAGGTCCTGTTCCCGGCGGACCTCGAGCTCTCGGGCCATGGTCACTTCTCCTTCGTCGTCGTTCATGGGTCAGTAGGTGAGCGGAAGCGCGGTAAGCCGCCGTTGCAGCGGGTTGGGCCGCCAGTCGAGGACCGCGTCGTCGGCAGGCCGCAGGTGCGGGAGCCGGCGGACCAGCGTGCCGACGGCCACCTCCGCCTGGAGCTTGGCCAGCGGGCCGCCGAGGCAGAAGTGCGGGCCGTTGCCGAAGCTGAGGTGCCGGTTGCCGGGGCGGGTCAGGTCGAGCCGGTCGGGGTCCTCGAAGCGCTCGGGGTCACGGTTGGTCGCGGCGAGGAACAGGTAGGCCAGCTCGCCCTCGCGCAGCGTCCGCCCGCCGATCTCGACGTCCTCGGCGGCGACCCGGACGATCGCCTGGGTCGGGGTGTCGTAGCGGGCGAGTTCCTCGACGGCGGTGCGGACGAGCGCCGGGTCGGCGCGCAGCCGGGCCAGTTGGCCGGGGTGGCGCAGCAGGGCGAGCATGCCGTTGCCGACCAGGTGGGTGGTGGTCTCGTCGCCGGCGGTGATCAGCACGAAGCAGGTGGACAGCAGCTCGGAGTCGGTGAGCCGGTCGTCCTGCGCCTGGGTGGCGACCAGGGCGCTGATGAGGTCGTCGCCGGGGTCGGCCCGGCGGCGGCGGACGAGCCGGGCGAGGTACTCCTCGTACTGCTCGATCGCCGCCTCGGACTTGTCGATGTCCTCGGTCAGCCGGCCGAAGCGCTGGAACCAGGTCTTGACCTGCGGGAGGTCCTCGGGCGGGATGCCGAAGAGCTCGCAGACGACGGACATCGGCAGCGGGGAGGCGACCGCCTCGATCAGGTCCATGGTCGGCCCGGCCGCGACCGCCTCGTCGATGAGCCGGTCGACGATCCGCTGGATGCCGTCGCGCAGGGCTTCGACGCGCCGGGCGGTGAAAGCCCGGTTGGCCAGCTTGCGCAGCCGGGCGTGGTCCGGCGGGTCGGTGTTGCTCATCACCCGGCCGAGCCGGTCGGTGAGCCGGCTGAAGGCCTTGAGGTCGCCGCCGAGCGCACTGTAGGCGCGGGTCATCCGGTCCCGGTCGTTGGACAGCCGCAGGTCGCTCAGGGCCGCCTCGACGTCGGCGTACCGGGTGAGGTACCAGATGCCCTGGGCGCTGCGGTGGACCGGGTCCTCGCGGCGCATGCGGGCGTAGAACGGGTACGGGTCCCGGCGGGCCTCGGGCGTGAGCAGGGCCGCGGCGAGGTCGTCGGACCGGGCGAGGCCCGCGCTGTCGCGGGCCTCGTCGGTGGTTTCGGTCAGGTTCACCGCGAGCCGCGCTACAGCTGGGCGTTCATGGCGTCGGCAAGGCTCTTGGGCCGCATGTCGGTCCAGGTCCGCTCGACGTACTCCAGGCAGGCGGCGTGGGTGTCGGGTCCGTGGGCGACGCTCCAGCCGTCGGGGACGTCCGCGAACTGCGGCCACAGCGAGTGCTGGTTCTCGTCGTTGGTGAGCACGAGGAAGGTGCCGTTCTCGTCCTCGAACGGATTGGTCATGGGTCAGTCCTCCTGGTGGGAAAGGGTGGTGTCACGGGTGGCCTCGGCCAGGCGGGCGGCCAGGATCGGTCCGATCTGGGCCAGCGAGCCGGCTTCGGTCATCCGGTTGTGCCGGGTGGTGATCTCGTGTGATTCGATCCGGCCCGCGATGTAGGGGCGCCAGGTCGCGGGCCCGGCGTCGTCCCCGTCGCGGTCGATCGTCGAGTTGAACAGCAGCAGGTCGCCGTCGAACCCGGCGGGGACGAAGTCGACCGCCAGCTGCGCGTTGTTGATCATGATGTGGACGATGACCTCGATCTGCTGCTCCGTCAGGCCCTGCAGCGCGCTGCCCCGCCGGTTCAGGACCTCGGCGACCTCGCTGTAGGTCAGCTCCCGGTCGCCCAGCTCGTCCGGGTCGACGTCGAGCACACCGACGAGCACGTCCCGCTCGGTGGGCACGGGCATCTCCTCGAACTGCACGTCCTTCACCGGGTAGGCGTCGAGGATGGCAAGGAGCGCGGTCCGCTCGCCGCGCGCCTGCAGCTCGCAGGCGATCGCGTGGGCGATCAGCCCGCCGGCGGACCAGCCGAGCAGCAGGTACGGGCCCTCGGGCTGGATCTTGCGGATCTGGTCGGCGTAGTCGGCCGCCATCTCCTCGAAGGACGTCGGCAGGGGTTCGGGGCGGCCGAGTCCGCGTGCCTGGATCGCGTAGACCGGGTGCTGGGGACCGATGTGGTTCAGGAGTCCGCTGTACGACCAGCTGATGCCGCCGCCGGGGTGGATGCAGAACAGCGGCGTACTGGTCCCGGTCGAACGCAGCGGCAGCACCACGTCCAAGGCGTCGTCGGGGTTGTCCATGACCAGGCGCTCGGTGAGGCCGGCCACGGTCGGTGCCTCGAACAGCATGCGCAGGCCCAGCTCCAGGCCGAGGGTCTCGCGGACGCGGGAGGCCAGGCGGGCGGCCAGCAGCGAGTGCCCGCCCAGGTCGAAGAAGTTGTCGTCGATGTGCACCTGTTCCCGGCCGAGGACCTCGGCGAAGAGGCCGCACAGCAGCTGCTCCCGCGGTGTCCGGGGGCCGCGTCCGGTGCCCTGCGCCCCGTACTCGGGGGCGGGCAGGGCGGCCCGGTCCAGCTTGCCGTTGGCGGTCAACGGCAGCGTGTCCAGGGTGACGAACGCCGACGGCACCATGTAGTCGGGCAGTTCACGGCGGAGTCGCCCGGAGAGCTCGCCCGCCTCGGGCACGCCCTCGGGGGCGGGCACCAGGTAGGCCACAAGGCGCTTGTCGCCGGGCCGGTCCTCGCGGGCGACGACGGCCGCCTGGGCGACGCCCGGGCAGTTCGCGAGGATCGCCTCGATCTCGCCGGGCTCGATCCTGAGGCCGCGGAGCTTGACCTGGTGGTCGGTCCGTCCGGCGAACTCCAGGGTGCCCTCGGCCGGCCACCACGCCAGGTCGCCGGTGCGGTACATCCGGCTACCGGGCGGCCCGTACGGGTCGGCGGTGAAGCGCTCCGCCGTCAGGCCGGGTCGGCCGAGGTAGCCGCGGGCCACGCCCGTCCCCGCGAGGTACAGCTCGCCGACCAGGCCCGTGGGCACCGGCCGCAGACGTTCGTCGAGAACGTAGGCACGCATGTTCGCCATCGGCCCGCCGATCGGCACGGTCGCGGCGTTCTCGGGGAGGCTGTGCACCGGGTGGCAGGTGGCCAGGGTCGTGGCCTCGGTGGGCCCGTAGCCGTTGACCACCTCGATGCCGGGGCAGACTTCCAGCACTCGGGCGACGGCGGCCGGGGAGACCACGTCACCGCCGGTCCACACCTCGCGCACCCCCGCGAGCAGGGCCGGCCGCTCCTCGGCGACCAGGCGGAACAGGCCGGCCGTCAGCCACAGTCCGGTCACCCCTTGCGTGCTGATCGTGTGCTGCAGCAGGTCGAGGTCGAGCCGCTCGGGCGGTGCGACCACCACCCGGCCACCGTTGAGGAGCGGCACCCACAGCTCGTAGGTCGAGAGGTCGAAGGCGGTCGGGGAGTGCATCAGCACCCGCTCGTGTCCGCCGCCGTGGTACTCGGGGGTGAGCGCGAGGCCCACCACATCGCGGTGGGTGACGGCCACGCCCTTCGGCCGGCCGGTCGATCCGGAGGTGTACATCACGTACGCCAACTGCCGCTGGTCGCAGCGTACTTCGATGCCGGACGAGTCGGGCTCGCCATCGATCAACGCGGTCAGCACGGCCTCGTTGAGCACCAGCGCGGCCCCGGCCTCCTGGAGGATCAGGTCGATCCGGGACTGCGGGAAGCGCGAGTCGAGGGGCGCATAGGCGCCGCCCGCCTTGATGATCGCCAGAAGCGCCACGACGAGGTCCGCCGAGCGGTCCAGCAGCACCGCGACCGGTGTCTCCGGTCGTACGCCCTGGCGGATCAGTGCCCGCGCGAGGCGGTTGGACCGCTGGTCGAGTTCCCGGTAGGTCAGCTCGGTGGCGCCCGCCACGACGGCCACCGCGTCCGGGGTGGCGCGCACCTGGCGCGCGAACAGCTCCGGCAGCGCGGCCTCGGGCAGCTCGACCACGGCGCCGGTGGACTCGGACAGCAGTCGGCGGCGTTCCTCGCCCGACATGATGTCGATCCGGCTGATCGGCCGGCCGGGGTCGGTGACCGCCGCGCGCAGCAGCCGCGCCCAGCGCTCGAACAGCAGCTCCACGGTGGCCGGTTCGAACAGGTCGGTGGCGTACTCCACCGCGCCGACCAGGCCGCCGGGGCCGCCGTCCGGGTTGAACTGCTCGGCCAGGCTGAACGTCAGGTCGACCCGCGAGGTCCCGGTCGACGCCTCCAGGTGGCCGGTCGACAGGCCCGGCAGCGTGAACTCGCCCACCGGCGCGTTCTGCAGGGCCAGCATGATCTGGAACAGCGGGTGGTGCGACAGCGACCGGGCCGGGTTGACCACCTCCACCAGGTACTCGAACGGCACGTCCTGGTGGTCGTAGGCGGCGAGCGCCTTCTGCCGCACCCGGTCGAGCAGTTCGGCGAAGCCGGGGTCGCCGCTCGTGTCGGTGCGCAGCACCAGCGTGTTGACGAAGAAGCCGACGAGGTCGTCCAGCGCCTGGTCGGTACGGCCGGCGATCGGGCTGCCTACGGGGATGTCCGTACCGGCACCGAGCCGGGTGAGCAGCGCGGCGAGGCCTGCCTGGAGCACCATGAACATGCTGGCGCCGCGTGCGGCGGCCAGGTCTCGCAGTGCCTGGTGCAGTTCGGGGTCCAGCCGGACCACGACCCGGCTGCCCCGCTGGGAGGCCACCGGCGGCCGGGGCCGGTCGGCGGGCAGCTGCACCTGCTGCGGAATGCCAGCCAACTCATCCTTCCAGTAGGCCAGTTGCCGGGCGAACAGGCTGTCCGGGTCGGCGGTGTCGCCGAGCAGGTCGCGTTGCCAGCAGGTGTAGTCGGCGTACTGCACCGGCAGCGGGGCCCACTGCGGCTCCTCGCCACGGCAGCGCGCCGTGTAGGCGGCCGCGAGGTCGCCGGAGAGCGGCCCCATCGACCAGCCGTCGGCGGCGATGTGGTGGACCACGACCAGCAGCACGTGCCGGTCGGGCGCGAGCGCGTACAGCTCCGCCCGGACCGGCGGCTCCGCCGCCAGGTCGAAGCCTCGCCGTGCCGTCCGCGCCAGCCGCTCGGCCAGCCGGCTCTCGTCGAGCTCGACCACCGGCAGCTCCGGGTGCGCCTGTGCAGCGCTCAACACGACCTGGTACGGCACGCCGTCCGTCTCGCGGAAGACCGTCCGCAGGCTCTCGTGCCGGGCGATCACGTCCGCGAGCGCGGCGTGCAGGGCCGGGCGGTCGAGTTCGCCGGTCAGGCTCAGCGCGAGCGGCATGTTGTAGGTGGCGCTCGGCCCGTCCATCCGGTGCAGGAACCACAGGCGGCGCTGGGCGAAGGACAGCTCCACGCGGTCGGGTCGCGGCTGGGCGGTCAGCGTGGGCCGCGCCGTGCCGGAGCCGTCGAGGCGGGCCGCCAGTCCGGCCACGGTCGGCGTCTCGAACAGCGTCCGGACTTCGAGCTCCGCGCCGAGGGTCGCCCGGACGCGGGAGGCCAGGCGGGTCGCCAGCAGTGAGTGTCCGCCCAGGTCGAAGAAGCTGTCCTCGACGCCGACCTGGGCCAGGCCGAGCACCTCGGCGAACAGCTCGGCGAGGAGCTGTTCCTGCGGGGTGCGCGGCGCCCGCCCGGCTCCGGCCGGGCCGAGGTCGGGCGCGGGCAGCGCGCGGCGGTCGAGCTTGCCGCTGGCCGTCAGCGGCAACGTCTCCAGCGCCACGAAAGCTGACGGGATCAGGTAGTCGGGCAGTCGCCCGCGCAGCCATTCGCGGAGTTCGCCGATGAGGGCGCCGGTGCCCCGGCTGCCGGTCGGGCGGTTGGTCAGTGACGACAGCGGCGTGCCGGCGGTCCGGGCCGACCGGTACGGCTCGACCGGGGAGGCGTGATGCGCCCGCGGGTCGGCGAAGACGACGTCCAAGGCGTCGGCCACGGTGGCCGACCAGGTGACGCCCACCCAGCGATCGAACTCCAGCCCGATGGCCCGGAAGTCCTCCGGGTCGGGGAGTCCGCTCGCGTCCGGGTCAAGGAGTTCGCTCGCCTCCGGTGCGTGCAGCCGCTCCAGCAGCTCGGCGAGCGAGCCGTCGCCGTTCTGCACCGCCCGGGAAAGGGCGGCCTCGCGCAGCACCCGGCGGTTCGGCACTCCGGTGATCCGCAGCACGTCAGCGGGCGGCTGGGCGAGGAGTTCGCGCAGCTCGGCCGGTCCCGCGAGCCGGCGTCCCCACTCCAGGTCGACCGTCCGGCCCGGGGCCGCCGGAACAACCGGGGCCTTGTGCAAGGTCACGTCGTAGCGGTAGCGGGTCAGTTCGTTGTGGTGGCGGCCGCGTTTGACCTCCACGGCCACCGCGCCGATGTCCGTGCCGTTCTCCCGCAGGACGGTGAAGAAGTCCGGGTCGATCAGGAGTTCCTTCTCCACCCTGACGGCCTGCTCCACCGCGCGGCGCACCGCCGCGAGGTCGCCGTCGGCACCGGTGCGGTGCAGCTGGACCGCGGTGGCCAGCGGGCGCAGCAGCCGCAGGTTGCGGACGTCGCCGACGAAGAGCGTGCCGCCGGGGGCGAGCAGCCCCATCAGCTTCCCGATCACGTCGGCGAGGTAGTCGGCGGACGGGAAGTACTGCACAACCGAGTTGATCACGATGGTGTCGAACCACCCGGCCGGCAGACCGTCGGTGTCGTGCGCCGGGCGGGTCTGCAGCACGACGCGCTCGGCCAGGTCGTCCTGCCGGGCGACCTGCGCGGTCAGCGCGTCGACCGCCGTGGCGGAGAAGTCCGTCGCCCAGTAGGTCTCGCAGTGCGGTGCGATCTGCGAGA
Organism: Streptomyces sp. GbtcB6; assembly: GCF_019091475.1. Classification (NCBI taxonomy): domain Bacteria; kingdom Bacillati; phylum Actinomycetota; class Actinomycetes; order Kitasatosporales; family Streptomycetaceae; genus Streptomyces; species Streptomyces sp. GbtcB6. Next base: position 412,818 of record NZ_JAGXJL010000002.1, read on the forward strand.
GCAGCAGTCCGGTGCCGACGCCGACCTCCAGCGCCCGGCGGGGGCGCAGGGCCAGGACGCGGGCCACGGTGGCGTCCCGCCACTCCCGCATCTGCTCGACAGGGATCGGGCTGGCGTCGTAACTGCTGTTCCAGCCGACGAAGTTCTGGCCGAAGCCGGTTTCCTCGGGGGTGATGGGCAGGGCGTCGTAGACGTCCTGCCACTCGCCCACGTGGTCCGCTTCCAGGCCACTGTCCCGGGCCTCGTCCTGGTGCGGGACGACGTAGCCGACGAGCCGGTCGTCCTGGGCGAGGACGGCGGCCCGGGCGACGGCGGGGTGCTCGGCCAGCGCCGCCTCGACCTCGCCCGGCTCGACCCGGAAGCCGCGCACCTTCACCTGGTCGTCGGCACGGCCGACGTACTCCAGCTCGCCGTCGTGGCGCCAGCGCACCAGGTCTCCGGTGCGGTACATGCGCTCACCGGCCCCGAACGGGCAGGCGACGAACCGTCCGGCCGTCAGACCCGGCCGGTTCAGGTAGCCGCGCGCCAGTCCCGCGCCCGCGACGTACAGCTCCCCCGCCACGCCCGTCGGCACCGGCCGCAGCCGCTCGTCCAGCACGTACACCCGGGCGCCCGTGATCGGACGGCCGATCGGCGGCACGCCCGCTCCCGGGGACAGCGGGTCGCTCATGGTCGCGCACACCGTCGTCTCCGTCGGACCGTACGCGTTGATCATCCGCCGGCCCGGCGCCCAGCGGTCCACCAGTTCCGGCGGGCACGCCTCACCCGCCACCACCAGTGTCGACACCTGCACCGAGCCCTCCGGCACGGCGGCGAGGACGGACGGGGGCACGGTCACGTGGGTGACCGCGAGGTCCCGGTCGGTCAGCGCGGCGACCGGGTCCGCCGTCGGGGGCAGCACCAGGGCCGCGCCGCGCAGCAGGGCGGTGTAGATCTCCGACACCGAGGCGTCGAAGCTGGGCGAGGCGAACTGGAGCACCCGGCTGTCGGGTTCGATCGCGAAGCGCTCGATCTGTCCGGCGACCAGGCTCGCGACGCCGCCGTGGCCGACCACGACGCCCTTGGGGCGGCCGGTCGAGCCCGAGGTGTAGATCACGTAGGCCGGATGCCGGACGTCGAGCGCGACCACGGGGTCGGTCTCCGGCCATGCGGACACCTCGGTCACCAGCGCCGGGTCGTCGACCATCAGGGCCGGCCGGGCGTCCGCCAGCATGTACGCGATCCGCGCCTGCGGGTACGCCGGATCCACCGGCAGGTAGGCGGCCCCGGCCTTCAGCACGCCCAGGACGGCCACCACGGACTCCACCGAGCGCGGCAGGGCCACGGCCACGGTCTGCTCCGGGCCGACGCCCCGGGCGATCAGTGCATGCGCGAACCGGTTCGCCCGGGCGTTCAGCTGCCGATACGTCAACTCGGCCTCGCCACACACCAGCGCGACCGCGTCCGGTGTCGCCGCCACCTGCGCCGCGAACGCCTGCGGCACCGGTACGGCCGCCACTTCCCGGGCGGTCGCGTTGCCCTGCTCCAGCAAACGGTGTAGCTCGTCGGGGTCAAGGAGCTCGATCCGTCCGATCGACCGGTCCGGGTCGGCGGTGACCGCCTCCAACAGGCGCGTCCAGCGCCTGGCGAGCGCTGCGACCGTCGAGCGGTCGAACAGGTCGGTGGCGTACTCCACCGCGCCGACGATCCCCGCCGGGCTGCCGTCCGGACCCAACTGTTCGACGAGGCTCACACCGAGGTCGAACTTGGCGGTTCCGGTGGCCACCGCGTAGGTGTCGACGTCCAGGCCGGGCAGGGAGAACCGGCCCATCGGAGCGTTCTGCACGGCCAGGATGGTCTGGAACAGCGGGTGGTGGGACAGCGAGCGGGACGGGTTCAGCGCCTCCACCAGGTGCTCGAACGGCACGTCCTGGTGCGCGTACGCCGACAGCGCCGTCTCCCGCACCCGCTCCAGCAGTTCGGCGAACGTCGGATCACCGCTCGTGTCGGTGCGCAGCACCAGCGTGTTCACGAAGAACCCGACCAGATCGTCCAGCGCCTCGTCGGTACGCCCCGCGATCGGACTCCCGATCGCGATGTCCGTGCCCGCACCGAGCCGCGTGTACAGCGCCGCCAACGCCGCCTGCAGCACCATGAACAGGCTCGCGCCCGACCTTCGGGCCAACTCCACCAGTGCCGCGTGCAGTTCGGGGCTCAGCTCCAGGCCGACGTGGTCCCCGCGCCAGCCGGCGACGGCCGGCCTCGGCCGGTCGACGGGCAGCTGGAGCAGCTCCGGCAGATCGGACAACTGACCCTTCCAGTAGTCGAGTTGTTCGGCGAACCGGCTCTCCGGGTCGGCGGCGTCGCCGAGCAGGTCGCGCTGCCACAGCGTGTAGTCCGCGTACTGCACCGACAGGGCCGACCAGTGCGGCGCACGGCCCTCGCACCGGGCGGCGTACGCCTCGGCCAAGTCACGTGCCAGCGGGCCGGTGGACCAGCCGTCGCCGGCGATGTGGTGCATCACCAGCAGTAGCACGTGCTCGTCCGGCGCGAGCGCGAACAGCTCCGCCCGCAGGGGGGCTTCGGCCTCAAGGTCGAAGGGCTGTCGGGCGAACTCGGCGAGCCGCTCGGACAGTTCGGCCTCCGACACCTCGGTCAGCCGCGCCCGGGGCCGGGCCTCGGCCGGGTCCAGGACAAGCTGGCAGGGTACGCCGTCGACCTCCGGGAAGACCGTCCGCAGGCTCTCGTGCCGGGCCACCACGTCGGCGAGCGCCTCGTCCAGCGCCGCATGGTCGAGCGTCCCGGTCAGCCGAAGCGCCAGCGGGATGTGGTAGGTCGCGGCGGTGCCGTCCATGCGGTGCAGGAACCAGAGTCGGCGCTGGGCGAAGGACAGCGGCACCGCCTCCGGCCGCTCGCGCGTGGTCAGCGCCGGGCGGGCGTGACCGGCCCCGGCCAGCGCCTCGGCCAGGCCCGCCACGGTGGGCGCCAGGAACAGCGCGCGCAGCCCCAGCTCCACACCGAGCACCGAGCGCACCCGCGCGGCCAGCCGGGTCGCGAGCAGGGAGTGCCCGCCCAGGTCGAAGAAGCCGTCGTCGACCCCGACCCGCGGCACGCCCAGCACCTCGGCGAACAACTCGCACAGGATCTGCTCCTGCGGCGTACGCGGCGCCCGGCCCGTCGCCGTGACCACCTGCTCCGGCGCGGGCAACGCCGCCCGGTCCAGCTTCCCGTTCGGCGTCAACGGCAGCACGTCCAGCAGCACGAACGCCGACGGCACCAGATAGTCGGGCAGACGGTCGCGCAGATACGCCGTCAGCTCAGCCGGACGTACGACCGTGTCGGGACGCGCCGCCACGTAGCCGACGAGCCGGTCGTCCTGGGCGAGGACGGCGGCCCGGGCGACCGCGGGGTGCTCGGCCAGCGCCGCCTCGACCTCGCCGAGTTCGATGCGGAAGCCGCGCACCTTCACCTGGTCGTCGGCGCGGCCGACGTACTCCAGCTCACCGTCGATCCGGCGGCGCACCACGTCCCCGGTGCGGTACATCCGCGCACCCGCCGGGCCGAACGGGCAGGCGACGAACCGCCCGGCCGTCAGCGCGGGCCGGTTCAGGTACCCGCGCGCCAGACCGGAGCCGGCGACGTACAACTCCCCCGCCACCCCCGGCGGCACGATGCGCAACCGCTCGTCGAGGACGTACACCCGGAAGCCCGCGACCGATCGGCCGATCGGCGGTACACCGGGCCCAGGGGACAGCGGGGCGCTCATGGTCGCGCACACCGTCGTCTCCGTCGGACCGTACGCGTTGATCATCCGCCGGCCCGGCGCCCACCGGGCCACCAGCTCCGGCGTGCAGGCCTCACCCGCCACCACCAGGGTGGTGGCCGTGAGGTCGGCGCTCTCCAGCGCGGCCAGCGCCGAGGGCGGAAGCGTCACGTGGGTGACGTCGAGCCGGCGGTCCGTCAGGGCCTCCAGCGGGGCCTCGGACGGGGCCAGGACGAGGGCGGCGCCGGTGAGCACGGCACCGCACAGGTCCCAGAAGGACGCGTCGAAGCTGGGCGAGGCGAACTGGAGAACGCGGCTGCCCGGCGCCACGCCGAGCCGGTCGACCTGCGCCGCCACCAGGCCCGACACGCCGGTGTGGCTCACCATGACGCCCTTGGGCCGGCCGGTCGAACCCGACGTGTAGATCACGTAGGCCGGGTGCCGGGGGTCGAGCGCGGTCTGCGGGTCGGTGTCCGGCCAGTCTCCTTCGGTCACTGTCGCCGGGTCGTCGATCACCACCGTGGGCCGGGCGTCGTCCAGCATGAACGCGATCCGTGCCGCCGGGTACGCCGGATCCACCGGCAGGTACGCGGCCCCGGCCTTCAGCACACCCAGGACTGCCACCACCGACTCCGCCGACCGCGGCAAAGCCACTGCCACGGCCTGCTCCGGACCGACGCCCCGGGCGATCAGCGCGTGCGCGAACTGGTTCGCCCCCGCATTGAGTTGACGGTATGTCAGCTCTGCACCACCGCAGACGAGCGCGACCGCGTCCGGCGTCGCCGTCACCTGCGCCGCGAACAGCTCCGGCAGGCTCACCCCGGCCGCCCCGCCCTCGACGGCGGGCAGCAGCTCGCGGCGCTCCTCGGCGGAGAGCAGGTCGATCCCGCCGATCGGCTGGTCGGGCGTGGCGGCGACCGCGGCCAGCAGCCTGGCCCACCGGGCGACCAGGGCCTCGACCGTCGAGCGGTCGAACAGGTCGGTGCTGTACTCGACCGCGCCGCTGAGCCCGGCCGGCGCGCCGTCGGGCCCGTGCTCCTCGGCGAACCCGAAGGTGAGGTCGAGCCGCGCGGTCCCGGTGAGCACGGTCACCCCGGAGACCCGGAGGCCCGGCAGTTCGAAGTCACCGCCCGGCGCGTTCTGCACGACCAGCCCGGTCTGGTAGAGCGGGTGGTGGGACAGCGAGCGGGACGGGTTCAGCGCCTCCACCAGGTGCTCGAACGGCACGTCCTGGTGCGCGTACGCCGACAGCGCCGTCTCCCGCACCCGCTCCAGCAGCCCGGCGAAACTCGGGTCACCGCTGGTGTCGGTGCGCAGCACCAGCGTGTTGATGAAGAACCCGACCAGATCGTCCAGCGCCTCGTCGGTACGCCCCGCGATCGGACTCCCGATCGCGATGTCCGTGCCCGCGCCCAGCCGCGTGTACAGCGCGGCGAGCGCGGCCTGCAGCACCATGAACAGGGTGGCACCCGACCTTCGGGCCAACTCCACCAGTGCCGCGTGCAGTTCGGCGTCGATCCGGAGTTCCAGCAGGTCGCCGCCGTACGACATGGTGGCCGGGCGCGGCCGGTCGGCAGGCAGCTGCAGCTGCTCCGGCAGCCCGGTCAGGGCCTCGGTCCAGTAGGTGACCTGGCGGGCGAACACGCTGTCCGCGTCGCGCTCGTCGCCGAGGATCTCGTGCTGCCACAGGGTGTAGTCGCCGTACGTCACCGGCAGCGGCGGCCATGCCGGGGCCCCGCCACCCTGCCGGGCGGTGTAGGCAGTGGCCAGGTCACGGGCCAGCGGGCCCATGGACCAGCCGTCCCCGACGATGTGGTGCATGACCAGCAGCAGCACGTGCTCGTCCGGCGCGAGCGCGAACAGCTCAGCCCGCAGCGGTACTTCCGAGGTCAGGTCGAATGCCCGTACCGCCGCCTCGCGCAGCAGGGCGGGCAGCTCCGCCTCACCGGCGGCCGCGCGTACGGTCAGCGGGACGGCGACCTCGGTGGTGTCCAGCACCCGCTGGTACGGGACTCCGGCGGTGTGCGGGAAGACCGTGCGCAGGGTCTCGTGCCGGGCCACCACGTCCGCGAGCGCGGCGCTCAGCGCGGCCCGGTCGAGGTCGCCGGACAGCCGCAGGGCGAGCGGCATGTGGTAGGTGGCGCTCGGCGCCCCGAACTGCTGGAGGAACCAGAGCCGGCGCTGGGCGAACGACAGCGGCATCGGTTCGCGGCGGGGCCGGGGAACCAGGGCCTGCCGCGCGGTGCCGGCGTCGTGCAGCCCGGCCGCGAGCCCGGCGGGTGTCGGCGCCCGGAACAGGCTGCGCAGTTCCAGCTCGACCCCGAGGGTCGCGCGGACCCGCGAGACCAGCCGGGTGGCGAGCAGGGAGTGCCCGCCCAGGTCGAAGAAGCCGTCGTCGACCCCGACCCGCGGCACGCCCAGCACCTCGGCGAACAACTCGCACAGGATCTGCTCCTGCGGCGTACGCGGCGCCCGGCCCGTCGCCGTGACCACCGGCTCGGGCGCGGGCAGCGCCGCCCGGTCCAGCTTCCCGTTCGGCGTCAACGGCAGCACGTCCAGCAGCACGAACGCCGACGGCACCAGGTGGTCCGGCACCCGGTCGCGCAGGTACGCCGCCAGCGCCGCCGCGGTCGCCCCGGCCTGGGCCACGGGGACGACGTACGCGACGAGTCGGTCCTCCCGGGCGAGCACCGCGACCTGGGCGACACCCGGGTACGCGGCCAGCTCGGCCTCGATCTCGCCCGGCTCGACCCGGAACCCGCGGATCTTCACCTGGTGGTCCACCCGGCCCGCGAACTCCAGCTCGCCTCCCCCAGCCTCCGGCCGGGGGTGCCCCCAGGCGCGCCAGCGGACCAGGTCACCGGTGCGGTACATCAGCGCGCCGGCCGGACCGTACGGGTTGGCGACGAACCGCGTGGCGGTGAGCCCGGGCCGGTTCAGGTAGCCGCGGGCGAGTCCCGCCCCGGCGAGGTACAGCTCGCCCAACACGCCGGGGGCGACCGGTCGCAGCGCCGAATCCAGCACGTATGCCTGGCAGTTGGCGATCGGCCGGCCGATCGGTACCGGCAGCGGGCAGTCGGCGGGGTCGGCCGGCAGTTGGTAGGCGGTGATCACGTGGGTCTCGGCGGGGCCGTAGTGGTTGTGCAGCTCCCGGCCCGGCCGCCGGGCCTGGAATCGGCGCACGGCACCGCCGAGGCGCATCGCCTCACCGGCCTGGGCGACCAGCCGCAGGCTCGGCAGTTCCAACCCGGCCTCTTCGGCGGCCTCGGCCAGCGCCTCGACCACCAGGTTGGGCGCGAACAGCTCCTCGACCCCGTGCCGGTCCAGCCAGCGGGCGAACAGCTCGGCGCTGCGGCGCTGCTCCTCGGTCGGCACCACGAGGGTCTTGCCGTACAGCAGCGCGGAGAGCGTCTCCTGCACCGAGACGTCGAAGCTGATCGCGGTGAACTGCGCGGTACGCGTGCCGGGTTCGCCGCCGACGGACCGGTGATGCCACGCCAGCAGGTTCAGCAGCCCGGCGGCGGGCATCACCACGGCCTTGGGCCGACCGGTGGAGCCAGAGGTGTAGATGACGTAGGCCGGATGCCGGGCGTCCACGGCGACGGCCGGATCGTGCTCCGGCAGGTCCCCGTCCGGTGTGACGGCCGCGAGGTCGTCGAGCACCACGGCCGGCCGCGCGTCCTCCAGCATGTACGCGATACGGGCCGCCGGGTAGTCCGGGTCGACCGGCAGGTACGCCGCGCCCGTCTTGAGCACCGCGAGGATGGCGACCACCAGCTCGGCCGAGCGCGGCAGTCGGAGGGCGACGACCTGTTCCGGCCCCACCCCGCGCGCGATCAGCGCGTGCGCCAGGCGGTTGGCGCTGCGGTTCAGCTCCCGGTAGGTCAGCACGGTGTCCTCGAACACCACCGCCGGAGCCTCTGGGGTCGCCCGGACCTGCGCCTCGAACAGAGCGGGCAGGCCGGCATCGGGAGCCGGGCAGGCGGTGTCGTTGCGCGCGACCAGCAGCTCGTGCCGTTCCTCGGCGGTGAGGACGTCGATCCGGCTCAACGGCCGGTCCGGCTCGGCGACCACCGACGCCAGCAGGCGCAGCCACCGGGCGACCAGTGCCTCCACCGTGGCGGGGTCGAAGAGGTCGGTGCTGTACTCGACCCGCCCGATGATGCCCTCGGCCGGCCCGCCGGTGCCGCCGCGCTCCAGCAGGTGGAAGCCGAGGTCGAACATCGCCGTCGGCGTCCGCACCAGGACGATCCCGGCGGCCAGACCGTCCAGCGCGAACTCGGTGCGGGGCACGTTCTGCAGCGCGAGCAGCACCTGGAACAGCGGCTGACGGGCGAGCGACCGGGACGGGTTGAGGGCCTCGACGACGTGCTCGAACGGCAGGTCCTGGTGTGCGTACGCGGCCAGCGCGCCCTCGCGGACCCGGCCAAGGAGATCGGCGAAGGTCGGGTCGCCCGAGGTGTCGGTCCGCAGCACCAGGGTGTTGACGAAGAATCCGACGAGGTCGTCCAGGGCCTCGTCGGTCCGGCCCGCGATCAGGCTGCCGACCGGGATGTCCGTTCCCGCGCCGAGCTTGTCCAGCAGCGATGCCAGGGCGGCCTGCAACACCATGTACACGCTGGCGCCGTGCTCCCGGCCCAGCCGGACCAGCCCGGCGTGCAGTTCGGCGTCCAGTTCGATCGCGAGGTGGCCGCCGGAGTAGGAGGGGGTCGCGGGGCGAGGGCGGTCGGCGGGAAGCCGGATCTGCTCCGGCAGGTCTGCCAACTGCTCGGTCCAGTAGGCCTGCTGGCGGGCGAACAGGCTGTCCTGGTCGGCCGGGTCACCGAGCAGCTCCTGCTGCCACAGGGTGTAGTCGGCGTACTGCACGGGCGGTGGCGCCCACTGCGGCTCCTCACCCTGGCGGCGTGCCCCGTACGCGGTGGCCAGGTCGGCGGCCAGCGGGCCCAGCGACCAGCCGTCACCGGCGATGTGGTGCATCACCAGGAGCAGCACGTGCTCGTCCGCCGAGACCTCGAACACCTCGGCGCGCAGCGGCGGTTCGGCCGCGAGGTCGAATCCGCGCGCTGCGGCCCCCGCCAGCAGTTCCGGCAGGTCCGTCTCGTCGGCCCTGGTGACCGACAGCCTCGGACGCGCCTCTCCGGTGGCCAGCACCTGCTGGTAGGGCACGCCGTCCGCGGCCGGGAAGACCGTGCGCAGGGTTTCGTGCCGGTCGACGACGTCGCCCAGCGCCGCCTCCAGGGCCGCCAGGTCCAGTGGTCCAGAGAGCCGCCACGCGAGCGGCATGTTGTAGACCGAGTCGGCACCCTCCAGCTGGCGCAGGAACCACAGCCTCCGCTGCGCGGACGACAGCGGCACCAGCTCGGGCCGCTCCGCCCGCCCCAGGGCGAGCCGGGCCCGGTCCGCGCCGCCGAGCCCGGAGGCCAGCCCGGCCACCGTCGGGGTCTGGAACAGGGTGCGCAGCGCCAGTTCCACGCCCAGGGCCGCACGGACCCGGGCCACCAACCGGGTGGCCAGCAGGGAGTGCCCGCCGAGGTCGAAGAAGTCGTCGTCGACACCGACCTGAGGCAGACCCAATACCTCGGCGAACAGCTCGGCCAGGACCTGTTCCTGAGGAGTGTGCGGGGCCCGGCCGACCCGCGACGCCGCGTACTCGGGCTCGGGCAGGGCGCGCCGGTCCAGCTTGCCGCTGGCGTTCAGCGGCAGGACGTCGAGGGAGACGAACGCGGCCGGCACCATGTAGTCGGGCAGCCGCCCGCGCAGGTGCGCCCGCAGGTCCTCCGGTCGGAGTTCCGCCCCGGTGGCGGGCACCGGGTAGGCGACCAGGCGGGTGTCCCCTGCCTGGTCCTGCCGGACGATCACGGCGGCCTGCGCGACCTGCGGGTGTTCCGCCAACGCCGCCTCGATCTCGCCGAGTTCGATCCGGAAGCCCCGGATCTTGACCTGGTCGTCGGTGCGGCCGAGGAACTCCAGGTTCTCGGCCGATCCCCACCGCACCAGGTCACCGGTGCGGTACATCCGCGAACCGCTGGGACCGAACGGGTCCGCAACGAACCGTCCCGCGGTCAGGCCCGGCCGGTTCAGGTAACCGCGCGCCAGCCCGGCACCGGCGATGTACAGCTCACCCGGCACACCCTCGGGCACCGGCTGCAACGCGGCGTCGAGCACGTGCAACCGGACACCCCCGAGCGGCCGGCCGATCACTTGGCGCGGGCTCGACTCCAGCGGTGCGAAGGTCGAGTCCACCGTGCACTCGGCCGGCCCGTAGTAGTTCAGGGCGAACACCCCGTCGGCCGCCCGCAACCGTTCCCACAGTCGCTCCGGAACGGTCTCCCCGCCCAGCCCGACCCACGACGGACGCCACCGCGGGTTGTCCAACAGCCCGTGATCGACAAGGACTTGCAGGTAGGACGGGGTGCCGCCGAGCGTGTCCAGCCCGGCCCGCGCCGCATACTCGAGGTAGGCGTCCGGGTCGGTCCAGGTCGCCTCGTCCAGGACGTGCAGCTCGTGGCCGGCGTACAGGGCGAACATCTGGTCGCAGGAGGCGTCGAACGACACGGACGTGGTCAGCCCCACCCGCACCCGCTCCCCCGTCCGGAAGATCAGCGGACGCTGGTTGGCGAACAGGTTGGACAGGCCGCCGTGCGTCGCCACCACGCCCTTGGGCTTGCCGGTGGAACCGGAGGTGTAGATGACGTAGACGGGGTGGCCCGGATCGATGGCCACCGCGGGGTCCGTCGCCGGGCAGCCCGCCACCAGCACGGCCGTCTCCGAGTCGTCGACCACCAGCCACCCGGCCGGACCGTCCGGCAGCCGACCCCGGGTTCGGGAGTCGGTCACCGCCAGGACCGGCCGAGCATCGTCGAGCATGTATTCGATCCGTGCGGCCGGGTACTCCGGATCGACCGGAACGTACGCGGCGCCGGTCTTCAGCACCGCGAGGATGGCCACCACCAGCTCGGCCGACCTCGGCAGCGCCACTGCCACCAGCCGCTCCGGCCCCGCGCCCCGCGCGATCAGCGCATGCGCCAGCCGGCTCGCCCGCGCGTCCAACTCCGCGTAGGTCAGCGATGCTTCCGGCCCCACCAGCGCGACGGCGTCCGGAGTCGCGCGCACCTGAGCCCGGAAGAGCTCCGGCAGGCTCTCGGTGCAGGCCTGGGCCGCCGGGCCGGTACCCAGCGCCGTCAACCCACCGTGCTCCTCGGCGGTGAGCAGGCCGAACCGGCTGAGCCTCCGCTGCGGGTCGGCGACCACGGCGCGGAGCAGCCGCTCCCACCGCTCGATCATCGTCTCGACGGTGGCCGGGTCGTACAGGTCGCCGGTGTACTCGACGGACCCTTCGATCCCCTCCGGGGAGCCGTCCTGCGCGTGCCGCTCGGACATGGTGAAGATCAGGTCGAGCTTGGCGGTGGTCGACGTCGACGGCATGTCGCCGACGCGCAGCCCGGGCGGCGCGAAGTCGGCGCGGGGTGCGTTCTGCAGGACCAGCATGACCTGGAACAGCGGGTGGTGCGCCAGCGACCGGACCGGGTTGAGGGCCTCGACCAGGTACTCGAACGGCAGGTCCTGGTGCGCGTACCCGGCCAGCGCGGTCTCCCGGACCCGGCCCAGCAGTTCGGCGAACGTCGGATCGCCCGAGGTGTCGGTACGGAACACCAGGGTGTTGACGAAGTAGCCGACCAGCTCGTCCTGCGCCTGGTCGGTCCGGCCCGCGACCGGGCTGCCGACCGGGATGTCGTCGCCCGCGCCGAGCTTGCTCAGCAGCACCGCAAGACCGGCCTGAAGCACCATGAACAGACTGGTGCCGTGGACGCGGGCGAGCTCGCGCAGCCCGCGGTGCAGCTCGGCGTCCAGCCCGGCACGCACGGAACCGCCCCGGTGCGAGGCGACCGCCGGGCGGGGCCGGTCACCGGGCAGCTGGAGCTGCTCGGGCAGATCGGCCAGCTGCCGGGTCCAGTAGGCCGCCTGGCGGGCGAACAGGCTGTCCCCGTCGGCCGCGTCGCCGAGCAGCTCGTGCTGCCACAGGGTGTAGTCGGCGTACTGGACCGGCAGTTCCTCCCACTGCGGCTCCGCGCCGCGGCAGCGCGCCGCGTAGGCGGTGGTCAGGCCCTGTGCGAGCGGGCTCAACGACCAGCCGTCGCCCGCGATGTGGTGGAGCACCACCTGGAACACGTGCTCGTCCGCCGCCAGCTCGAACAGCCCGGCACGCAGTGGCACATCGACCGCCAGGTCGAACCGACGGGCCTTCGCTTCCGCCATGGCGTTCGGCAGCTCGGACTCGGTGGTCCGGCTGACGAGCAGCCGCGGGCGGGCTGCCTCGACATCCAGCACCTGCTGGTACGGCACGCCGTCGACCGCCGGGAAGACCGTGCGCAGGCTCTCGTGCCGGGCCACCACGTCCGCCACGGCGGCCTCCAGGGCCCGCCGGTCCAGATCCCCGGACAGCCGCCAGGCCAGCGAGATGTGGTAGTTCGCGCCGGCGCCCTCCAGCTGGTGCAGGAACCACAGCCGCCGTTGCGCGAACGACAGCGGGATCGCCTCGGTGCGTTCGCGCCGTGCCAGGGCCGTCTGCGCCGGTCCGGCCGCCACCAGGGCGGCGGCCAGGCCGGCCGGGGTCGGCGCCTCGAACAGGGTGCGCAGCGGCATTTCCACGCCGAGCGTCGCGCGGATCCGGGCGGCCAGGCGGGTGGCCAGCAGCGAGTGCCCGCCCAGGTCGAAGAAGCCGTCCTCTACACCGGCCGACGCCACGCCCAGGACCTCGGCGAACAGCTCGCAGAGGACCTGCTCCTGCGGGGTGCGCGGCGCGCGGGCGGTGGCCGCCGGGGCGAGGTCGGGGGCGGGCAGGGCCCGGTGGTCCAGCTTGCCGTTGGCGGTCAGCGGCAGCGCGTCCAGCACGACGAACGCCGACGGCACCATGTACTCCGGCAGCCGCTCCCGCAGGTGCGCGCGCAGTTCGGCCGAACTCGCCGCGGTATCCGCGGCCGGCACCAGGTATGCGACCAGCCGGGTGTCGTCGGCCCGCTCCTGCCGGGCCAGGACGGCGACCTGGGCGACGCCGGGGTGCGCGGCCAGCGCCGCCTCGATCTCGCCGAGTTCGATCCGGAAGCCGCGCACCTTCACCTGCTGGTCGGCCCGGCCGACGTAGCGCAGGCCTCCGTCCGCCGCGCGGCGCACCACGTCGCCGCTGCGGTACATCCGCGATCCCGGCGGTCCGAACGGGTCGGCCACGAAGCGCCCGGCGGTCAGGCCGGGCCGGTTCAGGTAGCCGCGCGCCAGGCCGGCGCCCGCGACGTACAGCTCACCGGGTACGCCCGGGGCCACCGGCCGCAGGTGGGCGTCCAGCACATACGTCCGCAGGTCCGGGATGGCCGCACCGATGTCGCCGGCGGCGGTTCCGGCCCGGTCGAGCGCCGCGTACGTGACGTGCACCGTGGTCTCGGTGATGCCGTACATGTTGACCAGCCGCGGCGCGTCGGCCGGGTGCCGCTCGTACCAGTTCGCCAGCCGGGCGTGCTCCAGCGCCTCGCCGCCGAACACGACGGTCCGCAGGGCGAGTTCGCGCGGGTGCTCGGCGTCCGCCTGCATCAGCTGGAAGAACGCGGACGGCGTCTGGTTGAGCACGGTCACCCGTTCGCGGGCGAGGAGCTCCAGGAAGCGGCCGGGCGAGCGGCTGGTCTCGTGGTCCACGACCACCAGACGGCCGCCGTGCAGCAGCGGCCCCCACAGCTCCCACACCGAGAAGTCGAAGGCGTAGGAGTGGAAGAGCGTCCAGACGTCGTCGGCGGAGAAGCCGAACAGCTTCTCGGTGGTGCCGAACAGCCGCACCACGTTCCGGTGCGTGACCACCACACCCTTGGGGTTGCCGGTGGAGCCGGAGGTGTAGATGACGTAGGCGGCGTGGCCGGGGTCGAGGGGGGCCTCCGGGTCCGTGTCCGGCAGCCCGTCCAGGTCGGCGGTGTCCAGCAGCAGCCGGTCCACCGGGTCGGCGCCCGGCAGGTCGCCGGTCCGGCTCGTGGTCACGAGGAGCGCGGGCCGGGCGTCCTGGAGCAGGTAGGCGATCCGGGCGGCCGGGTACTGCGGGTCCACCGGCAGGTAGGCGCCGCCCGCCTTCAGCACGGCGAGCACCGCCACGACCTGCTCCGCCGAACGCGGCAGCGCCAGCGCCACGCGCTGCTCCGGGCCCACCCCACGCTCGATCAGGGCGTGCGCGAGCCGGTTCGCGCAGGCATTCAACTCGCCGTATGTCAGGGTTACTTCGCCGTCCGTGAGGGCGACGGCGGCCGGGGTCGCCCGTGCCTGCCGCTCGAACAGCGCGGTCAGGCTGCTCTCCGACGGCCCCTCGCTCCGGTCGGTACGCGCCGGGAGCAGCGCGCGGAGCTCGTCGGCGGACAGCACGTCCACCTGGCCGATCCGCCGGCCGGGGTCGGCGACGACGGCGCGCAGCAGCCGCAGCCACCGCTCGACGATCCCGGTCACGGTGGCCTCGTCGAACAGGTCGGTGCTGTACTCCACCACGCCCGACAGGCCGTCCTCACCTGGCTGTTCGGCCAGGATGAAGGTCAGGTCGCACTTGGCCGTCCCGGTGTGGACCAGGCCGGTCGCCACCCGCAGCCGGGGCAGGTCGAACGTGCCGAGGGGCGCGTTCTGCAACGCGAGCATGGTCTGGAACAGCGGGTGGTGCGCCAGCGACCGGGCCGGGTTCAGCGCCTCCACCAGGTGCTCGAAAGGCACGTCCTGGTGCGCGTACGCGGACAGCGCGTCGGCCCGTACCCTGCCCAGCAGTTCGGTGAAGGACGGGTCGCCGGAGAGGTCGGTGCGCAGCACCAGGGTGTTGACGAAGAAGCCGACCAGGTCGTCCGCGGCCTCGTCGGTACGTCCGGCGATCGGCGTGCCTACGGGTACGTCGGTGCCCGCGCCGAGCTTGCCCAGCAGGGCGGCCAGCCCGGCCTGGAGCACCATGAAGAGGCTCGCCGCGCCGTCCCGGGCGAGCGTCCGCAGGCCCTGGTGCAGCTCGGCGTCGATCCGCACCGACAGGTGGGCGCCCCGGTAGGACATCGCGGCCGGCCGGGGCCGGTCGAACGGCAGCTCCACCTGCTCCGGAAGGTCAGCCAACTGTGCGCGCCAGTAGGCAAGTTGGCTGTTCAGCAGGCTGTCCTGGTCCGAGCCGTCGCCGAGCAGCTCCCGCTGCCAGAGGGCGTAGTCGGCGTACTGGACCGGCAGCGGTGACCACTCCGGCTTCGCGCCCTCGGCGCGGGCCGCGTAGGCGGCCGTGAGGTCTCGCGAGAGCGGCCCCATCGACCAGCCGTCGCCGGCGATGTGGTGCACCACCAGCAGCAGTACGTGCTCCTCGTCCGCCAGCTGGAAGAGTTCGGCGTGCAGCGGCGGTTCCTCGGCGAGGTCGAAGCCGTACCGGGCCGCCTGCGCCAGCTGCTCCGGCAGTTCTCGTTCGCCGAGCTCGGTCACCCGCAGCCGCGGCCGGGCCTCCTCCGGGTCCAGCACCCGCTGGCAGGGCTCGTCGTCGACCGTCGGGAAGACGGTGCGCAGGCTCTCGTGCCGCTCGGCGACGTCCGCCAGGGCGGCTTCCAGGGCCCGCCGGTCCAGGCCCCCGGACAGCCGTAGGGTCAGCGGGATGTTGTAGGTGGCGCTCGGGCCCTCCATGCGGTGCAGGAACCACAACCGGCGCTGCGCGAAGGACAGCGGGACGGTCTCCGGCCGCTCGCGCCGCCCCAGCGCCGGACGCGCCCGGCCCGCGACGTCCACGGCCGCCGCCAGTTCCGCCGGCGTCGGCGCGTCGAAGAGGTCGCCGAGCCGCAGCTCCACGCCGAGGATCGAGCGGGCCTTGGCGACCAGCCGGGTGGCCAGCAGGGAGTGTCCGCCGAGGTCGAAGAAGCTGTCGTCGAGGCCGGGCTCGGCCACCCCGAGCACCTCGGCGAACAACCCGACGAGCAGGTGCTCGGTCGCGGTGCGCGGTGCGCGGCCGGGCGCGGCGGACTGTCGCTCGGGCGCCGGGAGGGCCCGCCGGTCGAGCTTGCCGTTCGGGGTCGTCGGCAGCGCGTCCAGCAGCACGTACGCGGCCGGCACGAGCTGCCGGGGCAGCCGGTCCCGCAGGTGGTCGCGCAGGGCGGTGCCGGTCACGGTGGCGCCGGGCTCGGGCACCGCGTAGGCGACCAGCCGGGATTCCTCCTCGGTGCGCACCGTCACGGCGGCCCGGGCGACCTGTGGGTGCTCGGCGAGAACGGCCTCGATCTCGCCGAGCTCGACCCGGAAGCCGCGGATCTTGACCTGGTCGTCGGTGCGGCCGAGGAACTCCAGGTTCCCGGCCGCGTCCCAGCGCACCAGGTCCCCGGTGCGGTACATCCGCGACCCGTTCGGACCGAACGGGTCCGCGACGAACCGCCCGGCGGTCAGCCCCGGCCGGTTCAGGTAGCCCCGGGCCAGTCCCGCGCCCGCGATGTACAGCTCACCCGCCGCACCGGTCGGCAACGGCCGCAGGGCACCGTCGAGCACGTACAGCCGGGTGTTGGTGACCGGCCGGCCGATCACCGGGCGCGGGCTCGACTCCAGCGGCGCGACCACCGAGTTGACGGTGCATTCGGACGGTCCGTAGAGGTTGAGGCAGGACACGTCCTCCGCCGCCCGCAGCTGCTCCCACAGCCGCTCCGGGACGGCCTCGCCGCCTGCCCCGACCAGTGCCGGGCGGCGCTGCGGGTCGCTCAACAACCCGTGGGAGACGAGCACTTGGAGGTAGGATGGGGTGGCTTCGAGGTAGTCCAGTCCGCAGCGCGCCGCGTAGTCGACGAGGGCGTCGGGGTCGGTGAAGGTCGCGTGCTCCAGGACGTGCAGCTCGTGGCCTCCGAACAGGGCGGACAGCTGGTTCCAGGAGGCGTCGAAGGACACCGAGGTGGTCAGCGCCACCCGCAGCCGCTGCCGCTCCTTCAGTAGCGGCGCGAAGTGCACCTGCCGGAGGTCGGTGAGCAGGTCGAGCAGGCCGCCGTGGGTCGGCAGCACGCCCTTGGGCCTGCCGGTGGAACCGGAGGTGTAGATGACGTACGCCGGGAGGCCCGGGTCGACGGCCACCATCGGGTCGGCCGCCGGGCAGTCGGTCACCAGGGCGGCCGTCTCCGGGTTGTCGAGCACCAGCCGGTCGACGGGCCCGGCCTCGGGCAGCCGCCCCTCGCTGCGGGAGTCCGTGACCAGCAGGGCCGGCCGGGCGTCGTCGAGCAGGTACGCGATCCGGGCGGCCGGGTACTCGGGGTCGACCGGTACGTACGCCGCCCCGGTCTTCAGCACCGCGAGGATCGCCACCACCAGCTCCGCCGATCGCGGCAGGGCCACCGCCACCAGCCGCTCCGGGCCCGCTCCCCGCGCGATCAGGGCGTGCGCCAGCCGGTTGGCCCGCGCGTTCAGTTCCGCGTACGTCAGCGAGACGTCGCCGCACACCAGCGCGACCAGGTCCGGAGTCGCCCGGACGTGCTCCCGGAACAGCTCCGGCAGGCTCGTGGCCGGGGCCTGCGCCACCGGTCCGGAGCCGAGCTCCGCCAGCTCGCGGCGCTCCTCGGCGGTGAGCAGTTCGATCCGGCCCACCGGCTCGTCCTGGTCGCAGTCCGCGAGGGTGTCCAGCAGCGCGAGCAGCCGCTGCTGGTGGCCGGCGAGGTCGTCGGGACCGTACGCCTCCGGCGAGCCGTGCAGCCGGAGCAGCGGCGGGTTGCCGTCCCGGTAGTCGAAGACCCAGACGGCGAGGTCTGTGGTCGACCCGGACACGAAGTGGTGCACGGAGGCCGGGTGTCCGGCGAAGCTCGGCCTGGAGTTGAAGGCCATGATGTTGACGATCAGCGGGAACGCCGTCCCGATGCTGCCGGGGGCGCCGAGGTCCCGCAGCAGGTCCTCGCTGCGGTAGCGCTCGTGCGCGACGGCCGTCTCGACCTCCCGCGCCGCCTGGGCGACGAGTTCGCGCCACGGCGTGTCCGGCCGGACCGTCAGCCGCAGCGGCACCACGTTGGACGTCGTGCCCGGCACCGCCGTCAGGTCGCGGTCGGCGCCCCGACGGGCGGTGACGGGCAGGGCGAGCACCACGTCCTGGTTTCCGGTCAGCCGGTGGGCATAGAGCGCCGTCGCCGCGACCACCAGCCGGGACCACCGGACGCCGGACCGTCCCGCCGCTGCCCGCAGGGCGTCCGGGCGGCGCAGTTCCCGCTCCTCGGCCAGCCGCAGGGCGCGGTGCGGGTCGGTCGCGGAGGTGTCGGTGAGCCGGGTCGGGGCGGGCAGGTCGGCGAAGCGCTCGGTCCAGTAGGCGCGGTCGGCGGCGAAGTCCGTGGAGGCGCGGTAGGCGGCGTCGCTGTCGACCAGGTCCCGCAGCGAGCCGAACGGGCAGGGCGGCACAGCGCCGCCCTCGGCCAGTGCCGAGTACACATCGCCGACCCGCTGCCGGAGCATGGAGCTGCTGATCGCGTCCAGCACCACGTGGTGGTAGTTCAGGTACCAGAGGTACTCCGTCGGCGAGGCCTTGATCAGCGCGTGGCCGAACAGCGGGTCACGGGCGAGGTCCAGCGGACGCAGCAGATCCCGCTCCATCCATGCCACGGCCGCCGCCCGGGGGTCGGTCTCACCGCTGAGGTCGAGGTGGGCCGGAGCCCAGTCCCAGCTCTCCCGCAGGACCTGGCGCGGGCCCTCGCCGTCGTCGACGAAGGTCACGTGCAGGGCGTCGACCTCGTCGACCACCCGGCGCAGCGCGGTCTCGAACAGCTCTCGGTCCACCGGCCCGTGGATCTCCAGGCACTCGCCGACGCGGTAGCCGGGAATCGGCGTCCGGGAGCGCTGCTCGGCGAGCCAGATCTCGCGCTGGGCCGCTGTCAGGGGAAGGGCGTCACCATCGCGACGGGACATGGGGGGACCTCCGAAGGTGTGGGCAGGCGTGGTGGCGGGGCACGCAGGACCGCGCCGACCGTGGTGTCGTCACACGGTCGGTCGGCCGGGGGGGGCGGCTGCTGCGGTCAGGCGGCGGGTTCGCCGGCCTGGAGTTGCCATAGGGATGCGTAGAGTCCGTGCTGGGCGAGGAGTTCGTCGTGGGTGCCCTGCTCGGCGACGACGCCGCCCTTGTCCATGACGTAGATCCGGTCGGCGTGGCGGACCGTGGAGAGCCGGTGGGCGATGACCAGCACCGTCCGGTCGGCCGCGAAGACGCGGAGCGCGCGCTGGATGGCGGCCTCGGTCTCGTTGTCCACGGCGGACGTGGCTTCGTCGAGGATCACGACCGGCGCGTCCTTGAGGATCGCGCGTGCCAGCGCGATCCGCTGTCGCTGGCCGCCGGAGAGCGCGGCACCGCGTTCGCCGATCACCGTGTCGTAGCCGTCCGGCAGCGTCGCGACGAAGGTGTGTGCCTCGGCCTTCATGGCCGCCTCGGTCACGGCCTCGTCCGAGGCTCCGAAGCTGCCGTAGCGGATGTTGTCGGCGACGGTGCCGTCGAAGAGGAAGGGGTCCTGGGCGACGAACCCGATCGCGTGGCGCAGGTCGTGCCGCGACAGCTCGCGCACGTCCCGCCCGTCGAGCAGCACGCTGCCGATGTCCGCGTTCCGGAATCGCATCAGCAGCTTGGCGATCGTGGTCTTGCCGGAGCCGGTGGCGCCGACGAGGGCGGTGACCTGCCCGGCGGGGATGGTCAGCGAGAGGTCCTCCAGCGCCGGTGGCCGATCGGGGTAGGCGAAGGTCACCTTGTCGAGGACGATCTCCCCGCGCGTCTTCTCGGCGTCGAGCGGTCCGCCGGTGCCGTCGGTCTCGACGGGGAGGGCGCGCAGCCGCTGGACCCGGTCGTAGGCGGTGATCGTGCGCTGGTACTGGTCGACGATGCCGCCGAGCCGGTTCATCCGCAGCATGACCATCTGGGGCAGCCCGATCAGCGGGCTGAACACCTCGAACGGCAGGCTGCCGTCGAGCACCGCCCGGCCGCCGATCAGCAGGGTTCCGGCCATCGAGCTGGTCGTGCAGACCCGGACGATCTCGGCGTGGCGGATCGTGCTCCGGTCGGTCCGCCGGCTGCTGTCCTGGACCTCCCCGCTCAGCCGGTCGATGCGCTCGGCCTCGTAGTCCTCGGTGCAGAAGCTCTTGACGGTGGCACCGGCCTCCAGCGTGTTCACCAACTGGCTGTGCAGCCTGGCCCGGTGCTCACCGGAGACTGCGTAGTCGGCCGCGACTTTGTCCTGGTAGTGGAACGACAGCCAGGCGATGACCGGGATGGGCAGGAACGCGATCCAGGCGATCTGTGGCGCCAGCAACAGGAACAGCGGCACCAGGAGGGCCAGACTGGTGCCGAGTTGCAGCAGGTCGTTGGCCGAGGTGGCGAAGAAGGTGCCCAGCTGACGGACGTCGTCGGTGAGCGCGCCGGCGATCCGGGTGGTCCGCTCGCCTTCCAGGTGCCGTAGTTCGAGGTGCTGCACATGGGCGTACGTCCGGTTGCGCCAGTCGTGCTCGATGTCCTGGCCGAGCCGGCGCCACTGGACGTTCGAGGCGTACGAGAGACCCGCCACGGCGGCACAGGCGGCGGTCATCAGCCCCGCCAGGCCGAGGAGTTGGGCGGACGCGGTGGTCAGGCCGAGGCGGAGCAGCGGAGCTGCCTGCCCCTTGATGAGGACCAGTCCGGTCCAGCCGAGGAAGGTACCGAGCGCCATCTCCGAGGCCTGGCAGGCGACGGACAGGGCGACGGCCCCGTAGAGACGGCGTCGGTGCGGTCCGACGATCTCCACCAGGGGGTGGCGTTCGACGCCGGGCCCGGCCGTTTCCTGGGATGCGTCGACCGTTCCGCGCCAGGCCTTCTGGAGAACGGCCGCGGTCACCGCGGCCACCCCGCCCACTGCCACCAGTTGCCTGCTCAGCGCCGACCCCTTGATCAGCGCGATCCCGGCCGCGACCCCGCCGCCGACGGCGAGCACCGGTCGCACGACCAGGCCGCGGTCCGCCCTCGGGGCCGCTGCGGCGACGGGGCGGGCCGGTGCCGGGCGTCCCGCTCCGGTCGGATCCTCCGCGACCAGGGCGACGGCTCTGCGGACGATCCGGCCGATGTCCGTGGCGCGCAGCCGTGCATCGTGCCGGACGAGCACCCCGCCGGTGACCGGGTTGGCCCGGGCCTCGGTGATCCCGGGAATGCGGCGCAGCGCGGCGGCGAGGATCTCGGCCGTCCGTGGCCGTCCGAGCACCAGCTTGACGTCCCAGCGCTGGCGGCCCGGAGTGACCGAGCGCGGGCTCACGTCCAATTCCGCGGAGCGGAATCCGGCCGCGGCACCCAGTAGCGATGACATGCGTACGATCACCTGTTTGCGGAGGTCACGGGTAATCCGTCAACGGGCGCGGCGAATTTCGGCGCACGGCGGATCACTGCGACGGGGTGGAAATTCCGAAAGGGGGCAGAAGCGCGGCCGAAAGGCCCACGGCCGACCGCCGCGGGGCCCGTCTTCCGAGGTCGGCAGGAAGACGCGCCCAGGCGGCGGAGCGGGCCGGGCATCAGGGCGTCACTGCGCCTTCGCGGCGCTGGCGGTCGCCCGGATCTTCGGACTCCTGGCCTCGTCCTTCTCGCCGTTCGAGGCTGTACCCGCGGCGGGCCGGTGGTCGTCACCGGAGGCGATCTGCGCCGCCACCATCTCGGCAGCCACCTCGACCGCGAGGTCGTGGATGTTCTCTCCGGCCTCCTGGGCCGCTTTCTTCACCTCCATGACAAGGCCGACGGACGTCGTGACGACACCGCGCACCAGCGGCTTGAGGACACGCTTGGCCAGTGGCGCGACGATGAGACCGATCAGAAACGGCGGAACGACGGGCGGCATGATGCTCCAACTTCTCTACGCAGATGTATGACGGGGGACCCAGGGCATTGCGCACCCCGGAGCACGCACGGCGGGGAAGGCGGAAGCACCCATTTCCGGAATTCTCGATATCCAGTGCCGGACTCCCCGCCCGGTTGAATTCCTTCTCGATGGGGTAAACCGTCCGCTCATCGATCACGGTAGCCCAGTCATGACCGTCCAGGCCAAACGGTCTCGGCGGGTTTCACTCATGCGAGTGCTATCCATGTTCGGACCGCTACGGATTGCAGTAGGTGCACCCACCAAGCAAAGTGCTTTTCTAATTTACCTATTACTGGTGACCGGCTGCATGGTGACTGCCATCGCGGTGGGAGGAGGCCGCCGTCCGGTCACTCGTGTGCGGAGCAAAGACTCACACTGCCTCCGCCGCACCCGACCACCTCGACCGCACACTCCGCCGCGAGCTACGCAAGATCCAGCTCCGGCCTCACCTGATCGGCGGCTGCCTCACCGCCACCGCTCAGTTCCGACCGTTCACGGACGAGTGAACTCCCCGCCGACCACTGGCGAACCGGCTGCTGCGAACACCAGCATGGCCGGCATGGCCACCACGCACCCCCGAGCTGAGCGGGCCGCCCAGGCCCGGGCGGCCGAAGCCCAGCTCGCCGCCGACGGAATCGACGGGGTGGTGTTCGGCTGGGTCGACAACGCCGGACTCACCCGGGTGAAGTCCGTCCCGCTCGCCCAGCTCGAACACGCCGCCGAGTACGGCGTCGGCGCCGTACCCTGCTTCGACGTCTCCCTGGTGGACGACTCCTTCACCGTTGCGCCTTCGAGTACCGGCCCGGTGGGCGACCTGCGGCTCGTCCCCGACCTCGACCGGCTCACCCCGCTCGCCGCCCAGCCCGGCTGGGCCTGGGCCCCGGCCGACCGCTACACCCAGGACGGCACCCCGCACCCCGGCTGCCAGCGCCGATTCGCCAGCCAGGTCACCGAGGCCGTCGAGCGGCGCGGGCTTTCGGTGCGAGCCGGGATCGAGGTCGAGTGGGTGGTGGCCGACGCCGCCGGGGCCCCCGCGACGGTCGGGCCCGGGTACGGGATGACCCGCTTCGTCGAGCACTCCGACTACCTGCGGGAGGTGCTGCGCGCCCTCACCGCCCAGGGGTTGGCCGTGCTCCAGCTCCACCCCGAGTACGCCGCCGGGCAGTTCGAGGTCTCGGTCGCCGCCGAGGGGCCGGTCGAGGCGGCCGACACCACGATGCTGGTGCGCCACACCATCCGGGCCGTCTCCGCCCGGCACGGCCTGCGGGTCTCGTACGCACCCGTCTTCACCGAAGGCTCGGTCGGCAACGGCGCCCACCTGCACCTCAGCCTCTGGCGACAGGGCCAGAACCTCGGGCACGGCGGCCTCGGCCGCCACGGGCTGCACCCCGACGCCGAGCAGTTCTTCGCGGGTGTACTGGCCGAGCTGCCCGCCCTGCTCGCCCTCGGCGCGCCCAGCGTCGCCTCCTACCTGCGGCTGGTCCCCTCCCGCTTTGCAGGGGCCTACCGCTGCTGGGGTCTGGAGAACCGTGAGGCGGCGCTGCGCCTGATCACCGGCCCCGCCGCCGGGCAGGCCAACGCCGAGCTCAAGTGCTTCGACGCCGCCGCCAACCCGTACCTGGAGATCGGCGGCGTGCTGGCCGCCGGACTCGCCGGCCTGGACGCCGGCCTGCCCCTCCCGCCCGAGACCCCGAGCGATCCCGCCGCCCTCGGCGCCGCCGAGCGCCTCCCGGCGAGCCTGCCGGAGGCGATCGACGCGTACGAGAAGTCCGCACTGCTGCGGCAGGCGCTCGGTCCCGAGTTGTACGAGGCCGTGCTGGCCGTCCGGCGGGCGGAGGCGGAGCTGTTCGGGATGCACACGGATGCGGACGTCATCGAGGCCGTCCGCTGGCGCTACTGACGAGCATCGGCTCTGCTCCTCCGGCTCACGGAGCTCAGCAGGATGCGGCCCCAGAAGGTGCGGAGCAGATCCTTGGCCGCGCCCGTGCCTGTGGCCGAAGCGGTCGCAGGCACGGTGTCGCCCGTGGCGAAAGGCGAGGCCCACTTGTCAGTGCTCGACAACTCGTGCGCTCGGCGGGACTGTCGGCGTGGGTAGCGGTGCCGGCCCCACCGCGAGGGGAGACAGCTCCTTCGAGGTACGAAGTCTCACCGTCCCAGCAGCGGTGGTCGAGCAGGTCCTCGGCGAGGGCGGCCGTGGCCTCGGGGGGTGCCGATGGTGGCGAGGGCGCCGGGGATGGTCGCGGTGGCGTCGGCGGTACTGCTGCCGAGACTGGCGATCACCCCGGCATTTTGATCAGCTGTGCTGCTGCGGCTGGCCTGTCCGGGCAGGACGAACGCGTTCGCGACTTTGCAGCGAGTGTCCGGAGTCCCAGGTGGCGTACTGGAATCCGAGGACGAAGAGCGGTGCCTTGATGGCCAGTTGAGAGCGGTGGAGCTCGTCGGGTACGGAGGACATCTGCATCAGCCCACTTCGGCTCTGGGAGAGGATCCGAGAGCCAAACCGGTGGCAGCGGGTTCCAGCGGCTTCGCCATGTAGACCGCCTCGGAACCGTAGCTCGCGGGCAGCCCGATCTCGGGCCGGGCGCGGTAGCCCAGCCGGGACCACAGCACCTCGGAGCCGCGCACGGCGACCAGCGAGAGGGTCCGGTAGCGGGCCGCCCGCCCGGTCTCCTCCAGATGCCGCTGCATCCGGCGGGCCAGGCCCCGGCCCCGCGCCCGCTCGGCGATCACCAGGTCGTGGGTGTGCAGGTTGCTCCCCCGGTTGCTCTCCCGTACCGCGCCGTCCTCGGCCAGGCTCAGGTCCGGGCAGCGGAACAGCGGGTACGGCAATGCGAGCAGGTAGCCTCCGAAGCCGCCCGCGTGCTCCAGCACGAAGCAGGTCGAGGGCGAGGCGCGGTGCCGGGAGCGCAGCGCCTCCCGCCCCTCGGACAGACCGCTCGCGGCGTAGGCGCGTTCCTCCAACTCGACCACCTCATCCCAGTCCTCCTCCCGAAACCGCCGGATCCGGGTGTCGGTCATGCTCCTCCTCCGTCCAGAGCCGGGCCTCCGACGCAGGTGTACGGCAGCGGCGCGAAGCCGTTGAACCCCCGGGTGGCGTAGGCGGCGGCGTAAGCGCCGCAGGAGTGGACCCACACCGGGTCGCCGGAGGTGATCGCGCGCGGGACCCGCACCAGGCCGTCCTCCTGGGCGTACGCGTCGTCGCTGTCGCAGGTCGGGCCGGCCACCATGGCGTCGACGAACTGCCCGCCGGAATGGGTGGGGAACTCCAGGCGGTACTGCAACTGGTCCATCTCGTAGAGGCCGTTGAACTTGCCGCAGCTCAGGTAGAGCCAGTCCTCGCGGGTGCCGTCGAGCCGATGGCGGGAAGAGAGCCGGGCGACGTGGGCGCGGATCGCGCCGTGGTCGGCGACCAGGTGGCGACCGGGCTCCAGCAGGAAGTCCAACGGGGCGGCGCTGACGGCACGCAGCCGTTCCATGCCCTCGCGGATCACCACGAACATCTTGTCCAGCGGCGGTTCCAGCGGCCGGCCGCGCCGGTCGAGGACGCCGAGGGCGGGCAGTCCGCCGCCGAGGTTGATCCGGTCCGGGGTGATGCCGCGCCGGCTGAGCGCCTCCAGGACCGCCGCCAGCGAGTCGATCGCCGCGACCCAGGCCTCGGCGGTCATCTGCTGGGAGCCGACGTGCACCGACAGGCCGGAGGGCACCAGCCCGGCGCTCCGGGCGGCGCCGAGCACCCGCGGGGCGTCCTCGGGCGAGCAGCCGAACTTGCGGCTGAGACCCCACAGCGCGCCCTCGCCGGTGGTCGCGAGCCGGCAGAACACCTGGGAGCCGGGGGCGTGTTCGGCGATCGCGCCGACGTCCTCCAGGCAGTCGGTGGCGAAGTCACGCACACCCAGCCGGTAGGCCTCGGCGATGTTGCGGTCGGACTTGACGGTGTTGCCGTAGTGGATCAGCCCGGGGGCCACCCCGGTGCGCAGCGCCTGGGCGATCTCCTGCGGGCTCGCCGCGTCGAAGCCGGCGCCGAGCCGGGCGAGGTGGCCGAGCACCTCGTCCACCGGGCAGGCCTTCATCGCGAACCGGACGGCGACGCCGGGCAGTTCGGCGCACAGGGCGGCGTACTGGCGGCCGATGCCGTCGAGGTCGTAGATGATGGTGTCCTCGATGGCAGCGGCGAGCGCGGCGCGCAGGGCGGGGCGGTCGTGCTGGTCGGGGATGGGCGCGATGGATGCCTGCACGGTGGCCGGCGCGGTCGGGGCGCGGTGGCCGATTCTGCCATGGTCGGCCGTCCGACGCGGTTCGGCGATCTGGCGCACGTCGGTGGTCTGAGGCCTCACGTGTGAACTCCCGGTCCGACTGGATGAATGATGCCAAGGGCTTGCTGGCCCGCATGAGATGAAGCGAGGGAGTCCAAAGGTCGGCTGTGACGCCTGACCTGGACTCCCTCCACGCCGCACTCTATGCACTTCCGGGGCCTGCACCTGCACCTGCTGCGCACCCTGCGCGGGCCGCCCGCCACCTTCGCACCGACCGGCGCAAAAGCCGACGATCGTGAGATCTTGCCAGCCCGCCACGAACGGGTTTCATCCGGCGTGCGAATCCCGCGAAGGAGAGGCCGATCTGGCGATGCAGCCTCCGCCTGCGAACAGACTCACCGATCTTTCGTCTGGGCGTCCTTGCCGGTCTGGGGCAATGGGCCGCGCCGCCCGTCGTCCCCGTCGTCCCCGTCGTCCCCGTCGTCCCCGTCGTCCCCGTCGTCCCCGTCGTCCTGGCAGCACACGATCTCGGCCCTGTCGGGACACTGCCGCAGCCGGACCTCATCCCCCCTGTCTCCCAGCGCGGCCGGCCCTTGTCCGGCCTGCCGCTCACTGACGCGGTGCACCACCGCGTCATCGGTACAGCGCTCGAACTGAGCGGTGGGGAACGCCCCCGATCCGACCAGCTATCGAACGCGCAGTGCACGAACATGTTTGCTGGCACGGGCGAGACAGCGGACCCTTGAGGAGTCCCCCGATCACACTCCTGCAAGGTGCCGCCCGGGCAGTTGCAGCGCGCCTTGAGCCACCGCTCGGCATACAGAACCACCCGAACGGCGTCGGTGTGAGCATCCACGACCTTGACGATCATGTTCCACCGGATGCTGCGGGTTGGTCGGTCCCTCGACCCGCTCGGCGAACGCCGTCGCCGGACACGGCGGATTGAGCCACTTCAACCGCGCACCACGAGTCCGCCCCCCGGCCGGCACTCCTTCGACGTGCGCGTCAGCGAGCCGCCGCGCGCACCGGCCGTGCACACGCCACGACACCACTCCGTACCTTGGGCACCTTGGCCAGCCAGACCGCATCCAGCTCGTCAGTCTCGGGCCAACCCGGGGCGTTCTTCACCTAGGGTGCGTTTCCCCGTTGGGTGAGGTTAGCGGGGTCGCCCGTGTCCGGCGTGATGCCCGTCTCGTTGCGGTAAGCAGGTTGATCAGCTGGCGCGAGAGGTGGGTCGGATGAGCTGTGATGAGGTGCTGCGGCTGCTTCGGGAGCGGGAGGCCGCCTGTCACAGCGAAGCGGAACGGCTCGGGGCCGAGGCTGAACGGATCATGGTCCGGCCGGTGATGTGTGAGCAGGAACCGGCCCGTATCTCAACGGTGTGCGAAGTCGTCGGTGAACTGCCGCGAATCGAGCCGGTGCCGGTATCCCCTACCGGCTCCACTGCCATGGTCCCCGACCCCGCACCGGGGTGGACATCCGCCGGACACCGAGGCTCTGGAACATCTGCTTGCGGTACCAGCCCGGTATGCCGGTCCAGTGTGTTGCCGGCAGGTGGTGGAGGGGCTTGGTCCGGAGGTGGCGCCCCGCCGGATGGAAGCGATCCGGCATCGTTTGGAGAAGGACGTTGCGGCGAAGCCGACGGTGCAGACTCCGGGCGGGTTGTTCACCGTGACGCGTGGCACGGTCGCGGCGAGAGGGTGAACGTGCGGCAAGAGGATGGTCTTCTCCTCGATGGCCGGTTGATCTGCCCGACGCGCAAGAAAGAAGACCTGGTGGCATTTTATGTGTCCGAGCCCCGCCGATACCTTCACCGCGAGCCGTATCCGGATGGAGGAGATACTCGCGCGTCTGTCCGACCTAGTGTTGATGCCCTGTACCCAGGACGTATGAGAGGACTACGTCGCAGTCGCGGTGCTGGTGATGGTGCTGCAGGACCAGCTCGATATCCGCGCCGCCACCGCGCCGCCGGGATGTGACCGGCGCGGACGGGCGGGTGCGCACGCGCTCGGAGCGCGGGCACGTGCGGCAGCCGGCCACCACCGTCGGGCGCGTGGACATCTCTCGGGTCGCGTAGGGCTCGTCGGCGCCGAACCTGCACGTACCCGGCAACTCGTATCGACGCCGCCGAGCTGCTGGTACTCACCTGTGACGCCACCGGTGTGAACATGATCCCGTCCGGGTTGAGGGTCACCACCCGCGCCACCACCGAGACCCACGCGGCGGCCGGCCTTCCCCAAGCGTTTCGATGTCTGTCCATGAAGAGCGCCTTGCGGTGCCTTGGCCGACAGATGTCTCCGAACGATGTTTCGCCCCGACAGCTGGAAGGTGCCATGAGCGCGCGTCGCCTGTTACCGAACGATGAGTCCCTTGACCTCATCAGGCTGGTCCGGAAATTGGCGGCTGATGAACTCGCGTCGCGAGTGGATGCCGATGAGGCGAACGAGGCATTCCCTCGTGACGTCTTCAGGCTCCTCGGACGCGTCGGCCTGCTCGGTCTGCCGTACTCCGAGGCGTACGGCGGCAGCGGCCTGTCCTACGAGGTGTACCTGCAGGTTGTCGAAGAGATCGCGTCCGTGTGGGCTTCAGTCGGCGTAGGTGTCTCCGTGCACGTGCTGTCGTGCTTCGGCCTGGCGACGATTGGCACCGAGGAGCAGAAGCAGGAGTTGCTGCCCGCGATGCTCGGTGGCGAGCTGCTGGGTGCCTACTGCCTCTCGGAGCCGCACGCCGGCTCGGACCCGGCCGCGCTGCGGACCCGGGCCCGTCTGGACGGCGATCACTACGTCCTGAACGGTGCGAAAGCCTGGACGACCCACGGCGGCCACGCGGACTACTACAAGGTCATGGCCCGCACCTCGGAAGACCGCACGGGTATCTCGTGCTTCATGATCCCCGCTG
The DNA here is from genome assembly GCF_019091475.1 of Streptomyces sp. GbtcB6. NCBI lineage: Bacteria > Bacillati > Actinomycetota > Actinomycetes > Kitasatosporales > Streptomycetaceae > Streptomyces > Streptomyces sp. GbtcB6. The sequence continues at coordinate 441,539 of NZ_JAGXJL010000002.1, forward strand.
ACACCGAGGGCCTCACCGCTGATGTGCCCGAACGGAAGATGGGCCTGACTGGGTCCACGACGGCGACCATGGTCCTCCGGGACGTCCGTGTCCCGGTCGAGCGGCGTATCGGTGCTGAGGGCGGCGGCCTGCGTATCGCTCTCGCGAGCCTGGATTCCGGCCGTCTCGGTATCGCGGCCGTCGCGGTCGGTCTCGCCCAGGGCGCTCTCGACCACGCGATCGCCTACGCACGCGATCGGGAGACGTTCGGATCACGCATCATCGACCACCAGGGAGTCGCGTTTCTGCTCGCCGACATGGAGGCCGCGGTCTTTTCAGCGCGTGCTGCGACCCTCCATGCCGCCCGGTTGAAGGACGCGGGACTGCCGTTCAGCCGTGAGGCGTCGGTCGCGAAGCTCGTCGCGACCGACAACGCGATGCGTGTCACCACTGATGCGGTGCAGGTCCTCGGCGGGGTCGGCTACACGCGCGAGTTCCCGGTCGAACGGTACATGCGTGAGGCCAAGTTGACTCAGATCTTCGAAGGCACGAACCAGATTCAGCGCATGGTCATCGGGCGGTCGCTCGCCAAGTCCAACCATGGCGACCTCACCCTGGCCCCTTGAGTCTTGGCTCTGAAGCTGATCGGAAGACCGATGTCCGGGAGGGCGGGCGGCAGCATCCGATCGGCGTGCGGACCGGATGACGTGCGACGGGCCGGTCAGGCCGATGCCGGCGTGAGGGCGACTTGGTCGCTGACGGCCTGGAGTTAGTGGACGAGATCGCGGATCGTGGGGTCCAGGGTGCGTATCGAGACACGATCAAACCCCCTGTCTGTATGGCCTGGATAGGGTGACCACATGTCGCAGACGCTTCCGCCCCTGATCACCGAGGCGGCAGCATTGTCGGTCGCCGGAGAGCGGATCCGCCGGTACGAGATGGGACCGGCTCTCATCGGGGCAGGGGCGAACGCAACCGTCGTCATCGTCGCCCCGGGGGACGACCATGGGGTCAGCGGCGTCCAGGACTCCACCAAGGTGCTCCTGCGCGGAGACCGGATTCCGGAGCTCCACCCACGGTTCGAATTCCGAGGGCCGCTACCGATCCACGTCTTCGTCCGCCTCGACCAGGGCTGCCTTCCCCTCGGCACCGCGCTCTGCAGAGGAAGGCCGTCCGCACCCGCCGGTTTCGACCACGCCGACCTGGAGCTCGACAAGCCTTTGACCCGCCGACTGCTGGACGCGGTCCGGCCGGTCCCGGCACCCGGGCCAGTGCCGGGGACGGACTGGGTCGACCATGTGGAGACGGATCCGATCCGGGCCCTGGAGTCGTTCATCCTCGGCTGGTTTCCCGCCGAGGCGACCGAGCCGGCAGAGGAAGAGAGTACGGCGGGCGAACCGGAGGACCTGCCGGAGGCGTTGGCCGCCTTCCACCGCCTGGCCCGCCTCCGTCCTGCTGTCCACAGGTTCCGCAACCCGGTGCTGAAACAGCCCCGGCGAACTTCCGGGCCGCGCGGCGGCCGGATGGTCTTCGCCGTGGACGGCGAGGGCGTTCGGGACTGGTCCATCCCTTGGCCACCGCAAGAACCGGGCGAAGCCGATCCCCGTGTACGGCTCACCGAAGACCCCTTCTTCGAGGACCCGGGGACGGTCCTTGAAGAGGAGCCGCTGAGCCGCTTCCTCCTGCAGTACACCCTCTACGAGGCCATGAATGCCGCCTCCTACCACGCATGGACGTACTGCATGCCGACGGCGCGTCTCGCCCCGTTGCGGAGCATGCTGCGCCCCGTACCCCTGAGCCCGTTCCTGCCGACCTACACCGCCGAGAAGTTCTTTGTCGCTCCCGGACTGCTCACCACGGTCAGCGGCGATGAGAACGAGGCCGTCGTGGCCTTCGCCGCGCTCCACCGCGCCACCTTGACACCGCTACTTGACCATGGGTTCCGCTGGTTTCGATTCGACGGCTGAGGCATGAGGCCCGTCATCGGGGCGCATACCCGGTCGTGGTCGGAGGCCGGCGAGGTAGCTGTCCCGGGGTCTTGTCGTATCTGGGGGCGATGCCTCGCCAGGCCTTCAGCTTGTTGATGAGGCGCTCGACAGCGTTCCGTTCCTTGTAGAGGTCAGCGGCGTGGCTGACGGGCCGACCGCCCGCGGAGCCCTTCTTCTCCCGGTTGGCGGCCTGGTGTCTCTTCTCCGGGATCACGGCCTTGATGCCGCGTCTACGCAGGTGGGCCCGGTTTCTGTGGGATAAGTAGGCCTTGTCGCCAGCGACCGCGTCCGGCTGGCTTCGAGGGCGACCGACGGGTCCGCGGACCCGTATCTTCCCCAGCACGGGGATGAACTGCGGACTGTCCGCGACCTGCCCCGCGGTCAGCACGAATGCCGGCGGGCGGCACTTGCGGTCGGCGGCCAGGCGCACCTTGCTGGTCTGCCCACCTCTGGAGCGTCCCAGCAGGGCGGTCTTCAGCCTCAGTTTTCGCCGGCGCTGGACGCGTATCCTGCATGGCCACCCGGTTCATGAACGCCAAGCAGACCGCCGAGTATCCGAACATGTCACTCACCTGGGTGTACCGAGACGCACCTCAACTGGGACTTGTCCCATACAAGTTCGGGAACGGCCGTAGCGCGAAGCTGCAGTTCAAGACCGCAGACGTACACGCCTGGGCTCACCAGCAGAAGCTCGGTTGAGTTGCTCCAGGTTGGATTCCCGGCCGCCTGCGCAGCCAGGAACCACCCGTCTCGTCAGGCCGCGAGTGCCATGTCCAGGACCTGCGCCGCCTTGCCGATCGATCCCGGCAGGAGATGCCGGTAAATCGAGCAAAGGCATCCCTGACCAGGAGTGATCCGCCGCCGACGGCGGCCGGGGCAGGCTCAGAGAGCCTTCACCCGGCCCGCGGGGTACGCGCCTCGGCCGGCTTCCTCGACACCACCAACTCAGCGCACGTGCCTTCGCCGTGCCGGGAACCCGGGCGGCACCGGCAGGTGATGTGGAGACCACGGCGATGAAGGCGCCCTTGCCGTCGAGCTGTCCAACGCGTGCTGCTGCTCTCGTCCGGATGGCGCCGGCTCAGGCCCCGTTGAAGTGCTCGTCGGCGAAACCCGGCTTGGCGTCGTCGATCGCCCGCCGGTACCGCTCGGCGATGTGCTCGGGGTCGAACGGGGTGCCCGGCTCGACCATCCCGTTGACCGTGAGGGTGAGGACCCGAATGCCGTCGTCGGCCAGCTGGGTGCCCAGCAGGTTCGCGACCCCGCGCAGCGCCAGCTTGCCCAGGGACAACGTGGCGAGGCTCGGGTGCGGCCGGTCGGCCAGACCGCCACCGGTGAACAGCAACGTGCCGCCGCCGGCGGCTCGCATGGCCGGCACCGCGATCTGGGCGGCCACCACCCCGCCGACGACGTCGACGGTGTAGGCGCCCAGCAGGTCCTCGGGCGCGGCCGACAGAAGGTCGTCGGGCGTCAGCTGGGCAACGTTGTACAGCACTACGCCGGGCGGGTTCGGGGCCGCGTAGAGCGAGCTCAACGCCTCGCGCAGCTGCCCGGGGTCGGCCGCGTCGACGCGCACGACGGCCACCTCGGCCCCGGTCGGGCGCAGGTCGGCGGCGAGCTCCTCGAGCTTGTCCCGATGCCGGGCGGCGAGGGTCACCCGGAAGCCGTCGCGGGCGAAGCGACGGGCGGTGGCGGCGCCGATGCCGGGGCCGGCACCGATCACGAGCAGGTGGCGTGCGTCGGCGGGATGCGGCGAGGGGGACGTGACGGCGGACACGGTAGGCAGGCTCCTTCAGGGCAGGGTGCACAAGGCCGATGGCCGTATCGTTTCGGGTCCCAAGAGTGGTATCAAGTCACTCCTGATGCTAGCTTCCGGACGAGTGGGGGGCTGGCCGGTCCCCGGAGGATCCTGATGGTTGTGTACACCGTGCCGCGGCCCGAGGAGCCGGTCGACCCGTCGCCCGGTTCCGGTCATGCCATCGGTCTCGAGCGCCGCGGCGACTCCGACGGCGCGTCTGCCCGGCGCCGGGAGCTCGCCGTCTTCCTGCGCAGCCGGCGCGAGCGCATGTCGCCGAGCGAGCTCGGTATCGTGGCGATCACTCGGCGGCGCACCCCCGGTCTGCGCAGGGAGGAGGTCGCTCAGCACGCCGGGATGAGCGTCACCTGGTACACGGCCCTGGAGCAGGCCCGCGACGTACGCCCCTCGCCGCAGGTACTCAACGCGCTCGCCCGCACGCTGCGCCTGGACCACGACGAGCGCCACCACCTCTACCGGCTCGCCGGTGCCGCGGACGACGCCGTGGTCACGGAGTGCAACGCCGTGAGCGCCGAGTTGCACGCCGTGCTGGACAAGCTCGACCCCTACCCCGCATGCGTCCAGAACGGCAAGTTCGACCTGCTCGCCTACAACAGCGCGATGCGCCTGCTGATCACCGACCTCGACGAGGTGCCGATCGCAGAGCGCAACTGCGTCTGGCTCACCTTCACCGAGCCGCGCTGGCGCGAGCGCCTCGTCGACTGGGAGCAGGCCGCGGCTCGCCAGGTCGCGAACCTGCGCGTCGCAATGGCCGAGCACGTCGACGACGGCCGATGGAAGGCGCTGGTTTCGCGGCTGCGCGCGGAGTCGTCGGAGTTCGCCGAACTGTGGGACCGGCACTCCGTCCGCGGTGTCGACGCCGGTGTGCCGCGCCAGATCGACAACCCGGCGACCGGTCGGATGACCTTTACTGTCTCCAACACCTGGGTCGCGCCCGGCTCGACGACCCGGCTGCAGGTGCTGCTCCCCGCGGACCCCGACACCGTCGAGCGGCTGACCAGGCTGGTCGCCGACGCCGGCTGAGCCAGCCCCGCGCTCAGCCGGCCCGGTCGTCGGGTCAGTCCCCCGGCTGCGCAACAGACCGGCCAGTGCGGCATCGGCCACCGTCTCACCGTTCGCCCCTGGTCAGCGGCGCGTGCCCGACGAGTAACCGCGGCGGCGGATCAACCCCTTCTGGGCCACGCCGCTCCTGCGGTCCGCGGGCGGTCACACGTCGACCGCGACCCCGGTCTCCCCCGGTCGCGCATGCAGGTGGGGCAGGGTGAGCGAACCGGCCGCGATCGCGAGCATGATCGCGGCCTGGACCGCGAGCGACACCACGAAGGCAGTGCCGACGCCGGTCTTCTCGAGCCCGACGAACAACGTGCCCAGCGTCGCCACCCCGAGTGCCAGACCGGACTGTTGCACCGTGGTGACCACACCGCCCCCCACCCCCACCAGGTGCTCGGGGACGTCGAGCAGGATCAGCCGGAAGAGGCAGGCGAAGACGAGCGCCTGGCCGGCCCCCGCCAGCACGAGTCCCGGTGCGAACGCCCAGTAGTCGGTGTGCGGCCACGTGGTCACGGTGACCAGGACGAGCACCAGGAGGCCGAGAGCGACGGCCACCGCGGCGACGGCGACGACGCGACGGGCGTCGAACCGGGCGATGGCGCGCGGCGCGGCGAGTGACCCCGCGAAGTAGGCGACCGCCAGCGGGAGGACCGCCAGACCCCCGCCGAGCACCCCGCTGTGCAGGCCCGTCTGGACGGTGAGGGCGAACACGAACATGAAGGCGCCGTAGCTGAGCATGAAGGGGAGGTGCATCGCGAAGCCGCGCCTCATCGACCGCAGCCGCAGCAGCGAGGGAGGCAGCAGCGGCACCCGCCCGGCCGCCTCGGCGCGGCGTTCGACGACGACCGTCGCCGCCGCGAGCACCGGCGCCAGCGCCAAAGCGCCCCAGCTCCACGGGGGCCAGCCGATCGTCGGTCCCTCCGCGAGCGGCACCAGCAGGGCCACCAGGGTCCCGGCGAACAGCAGCGTCCCCACCAGGTCGAGCCCGAGCGGGTGCGGTGAGCGGGATGCCGGGACGAGGCGCCGGGCCGCGATCAGGGCCACCGCACCGATCGGCACGTTGACCAGGAAGATCGGCCGCCATCCGGTGCCCGCGACGTCGGCGGTCACCAGCAGGCCACCGACGAGCTGGCCGACCACGATCGCCGCGCCCGCGGCCGAGCTGTACAGCCCGAGGGCCCGGTGCCGCCGTTCCCCGCTCAGCGTCGCGTGGAGCGTCGCGATCACCTGGGGGACGACCAGGCCCGCCGCGGCACCCTGCAGGATCCGCGCCGCGACCAGGACGCCGATCCCGGGAGCCGTTCCGCAGACCAGCGAGGTGAGCACGAAGCCGGACATCCCTGTCAGCAGCATCCGCCGACGGCCGATCATGTCGCCGAGCCGCCCGCCGAGGACCAGTGTCGCGGCATAGGCCGCCCCGTAGCCGGCGACGACGAGTTCGAGCGCGCCGGCACTCGCACCCAGCGACGACCGGATCGTGGGAAGCGCGACATTGACGATGAAGAAGTCGACCTGGGGCAGGAAGACCGCGGTGATCAGCACGGCGAGGCCGGCCCTGGTCAGGCCGGCGGCCGACTGGGCGGAATCGCCCACGGTCCGGACGACGGCTGCAGGACGGGGGGACGAGGTCATGGCCCCCATGGTCGGCACCCGCCGCACGGGCAGCCAGCAACGCTTCATCCTAGGAGTCGCAGTGACCGGCGCGGAGCGGAAGCACCGGATCGACAGGACCGACAGGGCCGACAGGCCGGGGCCACATGGCGCATTGCCGCCTTCCCCCGCCTGGGCGAGCAGCGCCGTGAACACACGCCCCCAGGTGCCGTCGATGCCCCCGTACCGCAGCCTGCTCTGGCCTCACCGTTCCGGTCGGAGTGATGAGGCATCGCTGAGGGGCAACTGCCGACCGGCCTAAGCATTGTCCCGTGACTGATCTTGAGGTCGATGCGGGCGGACAGCGGCGATGAGCTCCACCTCTATCCCATGAGGGCGAGGTTGTGCAGGCGTGCGATGCCGAGCATGGCGTGGTGTACCCCGTCGCCCTTGAGGCGGCAGTCGCGGAGGATCTTCCAGGTCTTCATCCGGGCGAAGACGTGCTCGACACGGGCCCGGACTTGTTTGTGAGAGCGGTTGTGCTCCTCTTTCCAAGCGGGGAGTTCCTCGTTTTTGCGTCGGCGGTGTGGCATCACCAGCCCGGTGCCGGGATAGCCGCCGTCGGCGATCGTGGTCGTCTGGCCGACGGCGGCCTTCGCGCCGGATTCCGCCCATGCCTTGCAGTCGTTGCGGTTGCCCGGCAGCGGCCGGCCGACCATCACGACCATGCGGGTGTCGGCGTCGACGACGACTTGATGGTTGGTGGAGTACCGATAGTTCTTGGACTGCTCGGCCACCGTGTGGTCGCGGGTGGGCACCAGAGTTCCGTCCACGATGAGCACGGTGTCCTTGCGGAACCGCTTGCGGGGCTGAAGCGCCAGCAGCGGACCAAGGTGGTCGACTATGCGGTCCGCAGCGGACTTTGAGATACCGAACAGCGGGGCGCGCCGGCGCAATGTCAAGTTCGTACGCCAGTAGGCCGTGACCAGCAGGACGCGGTCGTCCAGCGGCAGGCTCCACGGTCGGCCCGTCCGGCCCCCGTCCGCGCCCGCGCGACGTAGTGCGGTCACCAACTTGGCAAAGCAGCGTGGGATCAGTCCGGTGTACGGGGAAATCCAAGACGGCTCCGACGCCGTGATCACAGCAGCCACGCCTTGATAATCTCACCGCGCCTGCACGCTCCCTCCGGAGCCTCAGCAGCGGACCACCGTGGGAAGGGCAGCCTCGTGACGGACCCGGCAGACCTGGAACTGGCGCACCGCCTCGCCGACCAGGCGGATGCCATCGCCCGACGCTACTTCTCGACCGGCACCATCGAATCCCGCATCAAGAGCGACGGGAGCCCGGTCACCGACGCCGACCGGGAGATCGAAATCGTTCTCCGCTCCTTGATCCGCCAGAAGTATCCCGACGACGCCTTCATCGGTGAGGAGTTCGGCGCCCATGGGCACGGCAGACGGCGCTGGATCATCGACGCCATCGACGGCACCGCGAGCTTTCTCGCCGGCGAACCGGAGTGGAGCACACTGATCGCTGTCGAGGAGGACGGCCGCATCACCCTGGGCATGGCCTCCGCCCCAGCCCTGGGCCGCCGGTGGTGGGCCAGGCCGGACTCGGGCTCCTGGACAGGGCCATGTCCCTCCAACTCAGCCGCACCGGCCTACCGGTTGGCCCTCACCGAAGGCGGTAGTGCCCAGAACGCAGCCATCGGCATCTGGCCGCCTCCGCCCAGACTGAACCACCAGGAACGCGTCGTGGCCGCGAGACTGGCCCGGGGCGTCTCGCAGGTCCGACCGCTGCTCGACTGGACTGCAGCGGATCCCACCGTGTCAGCGCCTCGCAAACCGTCCGCCGGATCCAGTACCTGCCACGGCGCGCTCCTGGTCGCGACCGGTCAGCTGGACGCTTTCCTCCTCCTGGGAGCCGGCCCCTGGGACATCGCCCCTCTGATTCCCATCGTCCAAGAAGCCGGCGGCACCTTCAGCGACCTCACCGGTCAGTACCGGACCGACACCGGAGCCGCGCTGTTCGCCCGCCCCGGACTCCACCAACAACTCCTGGACATCGCCGTGACCGCCAACTGAGCGATCCCGCCCTCGGATACGTTGCCTCACCCTGCACAGCGGTTACGGGACAAGTCTTTAGGTGATTTCGGTGTTCGGGCATGGTGGTGTGCGCGCTGAAGCCCCTGGTCAACCTCGTCCGCTTGCAGATCTGGGAGCAGAACCAGAATTCTGAGAATCAGTGTTTTGGTAAGGCTGTCCCGTCGCGGAAGCACGAGGTAGTCGGCTGTCGTCTACTAAAAGACGCCATTTCAGTTGACGTGATCTTGCGACAGTCTGAGGTGATGACTGCTGCGTTTGTCGGACGGATGGCGCCGGAAGATCTGTGGGAGCTCTTCCAGCGGGTGGTTCCGCCGGCGTCGGAACGCCCGCAGGGCGGAGGAGCCCGTCGGAGAGGGAACCGTGAGGTGCTGGCCGCGATCATCTTCGTGGCTACCTCGGGATGTACCTGGAACCAGCTGCCACCGGGCTTCGGGCTGTCGGGAGTGACTGCCTTCCGCCGGTTCACCGAATGGACCGAGGCCAAGCGGCTACGAAGATCGATTCACCCGTTCAGCCGTAGAACCTGAGCAATTGTTTCTGGTTTCAGGTGTACTGGATTACATGGGTACCCTAACCGATCGACACCGAAAACGCATAAAACACAGCACGGGAGGCGATAAAGAAAAGCCATCCAGGCGCGATTGGCCAGCCGCAGTCACTGCAATGACTGCGATTTTTGCCGTGATTTTCACCGGCATATCAGTGCGGCAAGCAATTAGACAAACTTCCCTTTCCGAGCAAAAACAGATAACCGATCGGTACGCTGCCGCTACCAGTCAACTCGGCTCCTCTGATGCGGATGCTCGCCTAGGCGCAATATACGCACTAGAACGCCTCATGCGTGACTCTCCACCCGACCAGTCGACAATCATCCAAGTCTTGTCGGCTTACGTGCGAGATCACGCCGCTCCAGCACCAGCGACGTGCCCAACACCTCGCTCTCAATTCACCGAAAAGACTCCCCTAGCCTTTGACGTGCAGGCCGCCCTATCGGTCCTGGGCCGCCGTTACAACGCATCTGAGGGAAAGATCGATATCGGGCGGGTCAGCCTCGTGAATGCCGACCTGCGTGATGCAAAGCTTATCGGAGTGGACTTAAGTCGTTCGTGCATGACTGACGCCTGGCTGCTTGGCGCTGACATGCATGGATCTGTCATTAATCTCTCCTCCCTGGATGGGGCCAATTTGTCGGAGGCGAACCTCTCGGAGGATCAAATTACTGGATCCTCCATCAAAAATGCCGATCTTGCTTGCGTGAACCTGCAGGGTGCAGACTTGACATCATCCGACCTCAGTGGGTCACGGATGCTCGGGGCGGACCTACGGGGCGCAAATTTGGATTCGGCCAGCCTCGACGGCGTGGCCCTCTTTGATGTCAAGGTGGACTCGAAAACTCGCCTGCCGTTTGGGACTCGCCTACAGAAACACGGTTACAAATGCTAAGCGTGCACAGGGCAAGCGTTTCCCTTGGTCACGACCCCGCCCTTTCGCATCTGCATCCCAGCACCAAGACAGCGCGGTCGGCAATCGACGCCGACCAAGCACATTGTGACTTGCATCACACAGCGGTGTCCGCTTGGATCAGTGCTGGGATGGACCTTGACCTCATTTCAGTCGGTGAGTTTGCGGTGACATATGAGTGTCGCGGCGATGGCAGTGAAGGCGAGGAAGTGTTCCGGCTTGCGCTCGTAGCGGCGGTGGAGGCGTCGGCAGCTGGATAACCAGGACACGGTTCGTTCCACGACCCAGCGGTGCCGGCCCAGCCGTTGGGAGGATTCGATGCCCTTGCGGGCGATGCGGTGCCGAATGCCGCGGGAGGACAGCCACCGCCGTAGGTGCTGATAGTCGTAGCCCTTGTCTCCATGCAGCTTTCCGGGCCGTCGGCGTCGGGGGCCGCGATGTGAGCGGATGGGTGGGATGCCGCGGACCAGCGGGACGAGGGCCTGGCTGTCGTGGAGGTTCGCGGCGGAGATGCCGATCGAGAGGGGTATGCCGCAGCGGTCAACGATGAGGTGGATTTTCGATCCGGCTTTGCCACGGTCGGTCGGATTCGGTCCCGTCAGCTGCCCCCTTTTAGGGCCCGGACGCTGACGGAGTCGATCGCACATCGTGACCAGTCCAGCTCGCCCCGGGAACCGAGTTCGTCCAAAACCAGGCAGTGAAGCTTGGCCCACACCCTGGCCTCGGTCCATTCGGTGAACCGGCGGAAGGCAGTCACTCCCGACAGCCCGAAGCCCGGTGGCAGCTGGTTCCAGGTGCATCCCGAGGTAGCCACGAAGATGATCGCGGCCAGCACCTCACGGTTCCCTCTCCGACGGGCTCCTCCGCCCTACGGGCGTTCCGGCGCCGGCGGAACCACCCGCTGGAACAGCTCCCACAGATCTTCCGGCGCCATCCGTCCGACAAGCGCAGCAGTCATCACCTCAGACTGCCGCAAGATCACGCCAACTGAAATGGCGTCTAAAGAGCTCGCAACACGATCTTGCTATGGCGTTCAGGCTGGTCGAGCAGCCAACTCGCCGCTCGACCAGCCCGGCGCGGCATGGAGGGTCGGCTCAGCAGCCCGTGGCGTTGTAATTCCAGAACGCGGCCCTGGTCTGCGGTCCGGCGATCCCGTCGGGAGTGCCGGCGTTTTCGCCGACGGCGTTCAAAAACTTCTGTAGCGCCGTGATCGTGTTGGTCCCGACAATCCCGTCGACGGTACCGGCATTGTAGCCCCAGGCGTTGAGCATCCTCTGTGCCGCCATCCAACTGTTGGTGCCCAGCTGTCCGTCCTCGGTCCCGGCGCTGAAGCCCCAAGCATTCAGGCAACTCTGCCAATTCTTGGCCCGGGATGTGTCCAGGCCGAGGTTGTTCACTGCGTGAGGGGAAACCTGCCGGCTGCTGACCGCAGGTTTGGTGGCCTGCTGGGGGGCCGCCTCGCTTGCACTCGCACCCGCAAGACCTCCAGCGGCAATGCCGACGATGGCACTCGTCGCAACGAGGACCCTGGCCAGAGAAGATCGCATTGCTTCCTCTTTCCGATCGACTGTGAAGGCTTTGGCGCAGCCGCTCACACAGGCCGTCTGCGCCGCCCCAAGCGTGCCAGGAGCGTGCGCCCAAATCTTGCGAAAATGCGACCCAATTTCTCGTATGACATATTTCAGGCCATATTCGGGGCATGCTCGGCAGGGGATTCCGAAATAGAGCCCATGAATTCCGTCCGCCACTCGCGCAGCAGCCACCCCGAGAAGAGGACGTCCAGCAGATAGACCGTGCCCTACATGGTGAGGCGGCGGCCCTGGCCGGGCCTTTGCGCTGCCAGTCGTTGCGGACCACGTACGGGATCTTGAGACCGCGAGCAGCCCATGGCAGGCTCATGTCGCATGATCGATGAATTCGCGAAAGACAACCTGCACGGGAGACTGCGGCGGGACCGCAAGGCGCTGCTCTGGAAACTCGACGGCTTGTCCGAATACGACGCCCGCCGACCTTTGACAGCGACCGGGACCAACCTCCTCGGCCTGGTCAAACACGTGGCCACCGTCGAGGCCAGGTACTTCGGCGAGGTCTTCGACCGCCCTTCCCCGGAACCGCTGCCCCGGTGGCAGGACTACAACGGCAGCGATCTGTGGGCGGCCGAGGACGAGACCCGCGATCAGATCATCGGGTTCTACCGGCGCACGTGGGAACACTCGGACGCTACGATCAACGAGCTTCCCCTCGACGCCCCCGGCCACGTGCCGTGGTGGCCGGAGCCTTATCCCAACACGAACCTGTTCGCCATCTTGGTCCATGTCCTCGGCGAGTCCATCCGGCATGCCGGGCACGCCGATATCCTGCGCGAGGGCCTCGACGGCCGGACCGGGGTGCGCGCCGAAAACGAGATGCAGATCGACGAGGAAGCCCGTGCAGCCTACTGCGCGAAGATCGAGCAGGCCGCCAGGTCAGCCGCACCGATCAAGGCTTAGAGGTTGTCTCACGTGACTTGACGTTCGTGCGGCATGCTGCCGGTCGTGGGTGCTGATCTAGGGCAGCAAGCTGCACGTGCTGTCCGATGCCCAGGGCATCCCGCTCGCCGTCGCCGTGTCCGGCGCGAACATGCACGACAGCCTCGCCCTCAAGCCGCTCATCCGCGGCATACCCGCCGTCCGGTCCCGCCGGGGACCACGGCGGCGCCGATCGCCCTGACCTGCTACAAGAAGCTCGGGAAACTTGCCACGTGAGACACCCTCTTATCCGCGACGGCCGAAACGTTCGCTGGACTCAACCTCTTTGCGGGCCATGCACACGCCGATGTGCTCTCCCCGCAGCTATTTCTCGCAGGCGGGGAACGCCGTAAGCCTCAATCCCGCTCCGTCCTCAGCCATCAGAAACTCGGCAGCCCAACCACGGCTCCATCTCTTCTTCAAAGAGGCAGGATTCTTGTTGAAGTCAGCCAGGACAAGCCTCAACGGCCATCAGTCGGATTCCGGGTTCAAAAATGGATGCACCAGGCGGGTAAATTCATTTCCCGATCCGCTTCTTCCGTAACGACCTGCCAGACTTCCGAACCAACCGGCATCCCTCGGCGTCGCTGTTCTGGTGGTCGGCGGCGGCCCACTGAGCGGCGCAGACCGAAGATCTCGACGGGAATCATCCGCCGCAACCAGCACGAGCACCACGAAGCCCACGCACACCCGTCACGCGACCGGCGACTTCACGACGCACGCCACTCAGTCAGGCCTCCGCACAGCACAGGCGGTCAGCGGCAGGCCGTCGGCTGGCCCGAAGCCGCAGGGTCACCTCAGGTCCGGGCAAATAGGCCGCACAACGTGCCCGGCCGAGCAGACCCATTCCGCCACCCCAGCCGTGTTGGAGGGATGGACGCCCAGTCCGTGGGCCGGGCAGGTGGGCCATACCGTCCAGCCCGGGTAGGCCACGTAGGTCTGGACGCCGTCGGCGGCCTCGGCGAGGACGCCCTGCGCGTCGACCGACTGGATGTGGGTGCCCTCCACCGCGACCTTGCCCAGACGGAACTGGGAGTCGGGGTCCATGACGTCGATGACGATGTCGGGTGCCGGATGCCCGGCGGCGCGGATGTCGCGGATCAGCACGGCGACGGAGGACTCCGCCAGGAAGGTACGGCGCGCCGTCACGTGGGGGGCGAGGTGGTCGGTGGTCATCTCTCCGTTGTCCCGGAAGAGGGAGTACAGCCACTCGCCGATCGCGGGATCCCGGTCGAAGGGGTCGAAGTCCACGTCGATGTCGTCGCGCAGGCGGGTCAGCCAGCGTGCGAACGCGAGGTCGTAGTGGTCCGGCATGTCGGCTCTCCCAGCGTCTTTCGAGAGCGCCGACCAGGGCGCGAAGCCCCGGCCGGCACGGTGGGTACGGTCGGCTCAGCTGCGGTGGCCGCCTCCGCCGAAGACCCCTCCGGCCTCCCGCAGCACCAGCTCGTCGCCGAGGACGGCCTCTCCGCCGGCGATCAAGGTGAGGGTGTCCCCGGAGTGCCCCCAGGGTCCACCCAGCATGTTCCGCCGTAGCACTTGAACCATCCGCGGCCGTGGTCCTTGGCGTTGTTGCTGTACCACGAGCCGTGGAAGTTGTAGTCGCCCCACTCGTCGTGATTGTAGGAGCCGATGGTGATGTGCAGCCCGTCGCCGTAGAGCTTCCAGTACCACGCTCCATGATCAGGGCGGTCTTCAGCCGTAGCTTTCCCGACGCCGGACACGTCGTCGCTCCTCCCGCTGGGGATCGAGCCCCGGGCCCTGCCCGTTTCGCTCTCAGGGACAGGTCCACCTCTCAGTTGCCCGCGACTCACGCCCTTTGGCGGGCGAGTCCTCCTGGTCGGCCCGGCGAAGCGGCTGCTGGACCAGGAACGCAACTTCCGGGACAGCCGCGCGTGTTGGCTCACTGACAGAAAGCCGGACGATTGGACGGTCGTCTGCTGGAATCCGCGGGGCCGGCACTACGACGCGCATCCTGTGGGTGAAGTCGTGTTCGTGGTTGGCCGGCTGTCGGGAAACATCAGCGCCAGCGTCTTTCCTGATGCCGCCTGGTTGACCCCGGCGAGGCCGCCGAGTCGGACGAGCCGGCCGATCAAGCTCCGGTGCGACGGCCATTCCCGTGAACCTCTCCGTACCCCCGTACGTAGCCAGTGCAGTGCCCGCGGCGATCCCGTGGGCCAACCCATCGTCGACGGACAGGAACGGATGGACTCAATGATGAGATCTAGGACCGCGACGCGACTCCCGCTCGACCGTCCCGCCCGCTCGTTCACCACACGCGGGCGCGCCCTGGGCGTGGCGCTGGCCCTCGGCGCGTTGCTGGCGTCGGGTGCGACAACGGCCCTCGCTTCTCCGGCAGTTGCCGCGACGGGTGACGTCAAGTGCCCGTCCGCGGATTGCGTGCGGATCGCGCCGGCGGCCGGCTCCCCGGTCGCCATCGCCCCCGACAACGCCGGCTCGGCGTACCTGGCGTACTCGGGCGGCGACCTGCTCAAGCTCGACCTGGCCAGTGGAGCGCTCAGCACGGTCACGACCGGTCTGGGCAACCTCCGCGGAGTGGCCGTCGACGGCGGCAACGCGTACATCACCAACTTCGACGGCGCGCTTCAACAGGTCTCCCTCGCCACCGGCAGCCACCGCACCCTGGCCGCCGGCCTGCCCTCGCTCTTCGGCGTGGCGCGATTCGGCACCACCACCTATGTCACCGACGGCAACGGGGAGATCGTCGCCGTCCCGGACGGCGGGACCGCCCGCGTGGTGGCCACAGGGCTCGGCTTCTCCTACGGCCTCGCCTTCGACAAGGCGGGCCTCGCCTACACCGCGGACATGGGCCAGGGCCGCATCCTCCAGACGAACGTGACCACCGGCGCGACCCGAGTCCTGGCAAGCGAGGCCTACGAACCCACGTCGATCTCGGTCGGCGGCGACGGCCTGGTCTACTTCCAGGTCGGCGACGAGGTGAAGCGTGTGAACGCCGCCACCGGGGTGCAGTCCCACGTCACCAATATCGTCGGGATCAACGCCTTCAGCTTCTCACTGGCGGCGTCCGGGGACGCGTACACCACCGGTAGCGGCGGCGACGGTTTGTGGCGGATCGCCGGGCTGACGTCGCGATGAGGCGGTAGGCACCTCGCCCGGTGGTCCGGAACACCGGAACAGTGATCACGGAAGGGCGCCCGGCGGGTTTTCTCCCGGCCGGGCGCCCTTTTCCGTGACCTGCCAAAGGCTGTCCGGGCGGATCAGCGGGTGGGCAGGCCGCGGGAGATGCGCAGCGCGGTGGTGCGGACGGCGGGCCCGACGCGGCGGATGTCGACCTTGCCGATCCAGCCGGATGCCGAGACGGCGGCGACGGGCGGGCCGTCTCCGGCCCGGATGACGGCGGCGACACAGGCCACGCCGGGGGCCGACTCCTCGTGTTCGTAGGCGATGCCGCTGGAGGCGATGCGTCGGAGCTGACGTACCAGCGGCCCGGGGAGGGTGATGGTGCGCGGTCCCACCCGGGGCAGTCCGGATGTGATGAGGGCGTCGATGACGGCGGGCTCGGACGCGGCCAGGAGCGCCTTGCCGACGCCGGTGGCGTGTGCCGGCAGTCGGCGGCCGACCTCGGACGGCAGCCATGGGGCACCGGGGCCGGGCAGGATCTCCAGGTAGACGACCTCGGTGCCGTCCAGAACGGCGAGGTGCACGGTCTGCCGGGTCGCCTCCTGCAGATCGGCGAGGTAGGGCAGGGCGACCGTGCGCACCGAGCGGCGCCGGGAGACGCGTTCGCCCAGTTCGAACAGCCTGAGTCCCAGGCCCACCTTGGCCTTGTACCGCTCCAGCAGTCCGGCGTCGGCCATCTCTTTGACCAGCCGGGACACCGTGGCCTTGGGAAGCCCGGTGCGGCGGGTCAGCTCGTTGACGCCCAGGTAGGTGTCGCCCGGTCCGAACGCCGCCAGCAGGTCCGACACCCGGCGCACCACGGAGGTGGCCGGCTCAAGGGACATGGGTCTGTTCCGTTCCTCGGGACTGTTCCGTTCTCCGGGACTGTTCCGTTGAGTTCTCACCGAGTGGCTCGGCAGATTACGTCCGGGCGGGCACCGTCGCCCGCGCCGAGGCGCAGAGGTGAGAACCGTGATCTCCTCAGTGAAGCGGGCGGTCGCGGGGCCGGCACTCCTCCCGGCCCCGCGGCCCGCCGATGCCCCCTGGGCGGCGGGGAGCCTAGTCGCCGAGGTAGACGACGCAGTCGATCTCGATGTCGAAGTTGGTGAACCACGAGGCCACCGGTACGAACGTCCGCGACGGGAACGGGCCGTCCGCGCCGAAGTACTCGCGGTACACCTCGTTGATCGCGGCGAACCAGCCCGAGTTGGTGCTGTAGATGCGCACGTTGACGATGTCGTCCTTCGTGGCCCCCGCCGCTGCCAGGCAGGCGTCCAGGGCGGCCAGGGAGGTCTTCACCTGGGTGGGCACATCACCGGAGACCAGTTCGCCCGTTTCGGGCGAGTAGGGCGGGAGTCCGGAGATGTAGACGTAGTCGCCGGCGCGGGTGACGAGTTCCAGCGGGGCGAACTTGAGGGCTTCCGAGAGGACCGGGACGGCGATGGCCTGCTTCGGCATGACGCTCCTTGCGTGGGCGGTGGTTCGGCAACGCAACGTAACATATTCTGTCGAACGTATCGTACAGTAAATTGAACGCATCGACGCGAGGAGCGAAAGATGATCACCAGGGACGACGTCCTGACCGCCGGGAACCGGATCCGCGGGCGCGTGCGCCGCACCCCGCTGGTCCAGGTCGGCACACCGGACCGCCCGCTGTGGCTGAAGTGCGAGTTCCTGCAGCACACCGGCTGCTTCAAGCCTCGCGGGTCCTTCAACCGGGTACTGGCCGCACGGGATCGCGGCGACCTCGACCCCGCGATCGGCGTCGTCGCCGCCTCGGGCGGCAACGCGGGCCTGTCAACCGCGTATGCCGCAGCCGCCGTGGGCGTGCCGGCCTCCGTCTTCGTGCCCGAGACCGCGCCGGCGGTCAAGGTCTCCCGGATCGAGTCCTACGGAGCGAAGGTCCACCTCGTGGGCCGCGAGTACGCCGAGGCGTACGAGGCCGCCGTCGCGTTCGCCGAGCAGTCCGGAGCCCTGTTCTGCCACGCCCACGACGGGCTGGAGATCTCCGCGGGTGCCGGGACGATCGCCGAGGAGATCCTGAGCGACGAACCCGCCATCGACACGATCCTCCTCGCCGTCGGCGGCGGTGGCATGCTGGCCGGCACCCTCGCCTCGGCCGCCGGGCGGGCCCGCGTCGTCGCCGTCGAGCCGAGGAACATCCCCACCCTCGACGCCGCCCTGCGCGCCGGCGCCCGGGTGGACGTTCCCGTCTCCGGCGTCGCCGCCGACTCCCTGGGCGCACGCGTCATCGCCGAGACCGCTTTCGAGATCGCCCAGGACGCACCGCACCTGGAGAACTTGCTGGTCGACGACCACGACATCATCGCCGCCCGCGAAGCACTGTGGAGCGATTACCGCATCGCCGCCGAGCACGGCGCGGCAACCGCCTACGCCGCCCTGACCTCGGGCGCCTACCGGCCCGAAGGCCAGAACATCGCGGTGATCGTGTGCGGTGCCAACACCCCGCTGGAGACCCTGGGGCGCTGATCCGCCGCCCGGCCCGCGGTCGCGCTCCACAGGCATCGCTCCTGGGCGACACCGAATTCGGCACACCGCAATCGCCACACCGCATTCGCCACACCGGATTTGGCACACCGGATTTGGCATACCTGATTCGCTATACTGAACGAATGGTTCATTATTCTGGTATCCAGGTGAGCGAGTACCTCACCGACACCTACGCTGAGACGGTGAAGACGAAGATCATCGCCTCAGGCGAGCGAGACGGTACCGGTTGGGTGGCCGTCGAGCGTTCACTCTTTCATCCGCAGGGCGGCGGCCAGCCGGCCGACCGCGGCTGGCTCGACGAGCACGAGGTCCTCCCCGTACGCGATCACGACCTCGGCCTGATCACCCTGAGCTCCGCGGACGGCACGGCGCTGCCCGCCCTGGCGGACGGCGACACGGTCGTGGCCCGCATCGACCTCGGCCTCCGTCTGCGGCACGCCGCCCTGCACACCGCCGGCCATCTGGTGGAGGCGGTCGTCCGGCCGCGCGGCTGGACGACCGTCGGCAACAACCACTTTCCCGGCCAGGCCCGGGTCGAGTTCCAGACCGAGTCGCCCGACCCGCGGCTCACCGACCCGAAGGGCCGGGAGGCCGTCACCGGCGAACTGCGCGAGGCCATCGCCCGCGCCATCGAGGCCGACCTGCCCGTCGGCGCCGGCCACGACGGCGACGGCCGCCGCCTGATCCGCCTCGGCGACATCCACACGGCGCCCTGCGGCGGCACCCACGTACGGAGTCTGGGCGAACTCGCCGACGTCGCCCTTCCGGCCTTGCGTGTGAAGAAGGGCCGCATCAAGGTCTCGTACTCCGCCGAGCACCGGGCGGCCTCATGACCGGGCCCGCCGCGGAACGGACCCCGGCCAGCAGCATGTCGGCCGCGATCGGCGCGCAGATCCGCCTGCGCCGTACCCAGCGCGGTATGACCAGCGCCGAACTCGCCCGACGGGCCGGCATCAGCAAGGCCACCCTCTCCAATCTGGAGGCCGGCACCGGCAACCCCACCATCGGCACCATCGACGCGCTCGCCATCGCCCTGCGCATCCCGATCACCGACCTCATGGCCCGCGACACCGACCCCGGCCCCATCTACATCCAGGCCACGGAGGCCAAGCCCGGCGAAGTGACCCGTGAACTGCTGCGCCGCATCAGCGGAGGCCACAGCCTGGAGATCTGGCGCATGCGGATCCCGCCGAACAGCGAGATCAACGGCCTGCCCCATGCCACCGGAACCGTGGAACACCTCCTCATGTCCTCCGGCCGGCTCACCGCCGGGTCGACCGACAACCCCCAGTCCCTCGGCCCCGGCGACATGCTCGCGTTCGCCGGCGACGCGCCCCACGTCTACCGGACCGGAGACGAAGGTGCCGACGTCACCGTCGTCTTCGCCTCACCCCTGCTCAGCTGACGAGGATCCGGGCTCCCGGTGCGTCACGGCCGGATACCGAAGGGCCCCAGTACGCCGGAGTCGATGCGCAGCGACTCCAGCAGGGTGGCCGCGTTGTCGAAGGTGAAGACGTCGGCGGCCGCCAGCTTGCCGAGGTACTTGCCGGCGACCGGGTCGGCCGCCGTCCGCGCCACCGCGTCGAGGTACGTCCTGAATATGGCCCAGGCGTTCCCGCCCGGCCCGTACTCCTGGAAGTACGGCGTGGGATCCACCGACTTGATGGCGGCTCGGACGCCGGCCTCCAGGTCGGCCATGTACTCCTTCTGCAGCTCGCCGTCGGCCCGGACCCCGAGGCGTCCGAGGTGGCCTGCGACCAAGGTGGTCCAGGGATAGGACAGCGCCACGTCGTGCGCCTTGATCCAGGCGGGAATGTCCTGGGAGACGGCGAGGCTCTTGAACGGGACCCATCCGGGGAAGAGCACGTCGACGAGCATCAGGGTCCGGTAGGCGGGGGCGTAGACGTAGATGTTGTCCGGCGCGTGATTCGGCCCGTGGTACGCCAGCTCCAGGTGCTCTCCGCCGACGGAGAGGGTGTACCGGCTGTCGAAAGTCACCTTCGGCGCCGGCCTGTTGGGGTCGTCGGCACGCAGCAGCAGCTCGCGGTTCACCTTGTGCCCGATGCGTACGACGTCGTTCCCGAACAGGACCGACGCGCCTATGTGGTCGGCGTGCGCGTGCGAGTGGACGAGGTGTGTCACCTTGCCCGGCCTCCCGTTGGCCCTGGTGACGTCCTCGATGGCACGCAGGAGGTTGGTCCCGATGGTCGGCGGGGCGTCGACGAGCACCACGCCGTGCCGGGTACTGAGGAACATGGCCTGGTAGTAGGCGTCGGTCACCCAGTACAGGTTCCCCTCGATCCGGCCGACGTAGTAGCCGTCCGCGTTGAGCGCCGGCCCCATGGACCCCGCGGGCACCGGCTCGAAACCGGGCAGCCCGGCCGTGTCGGCCGCGTGCGCGGTACCGGCCGGCAAACCGAACACGCCGGCGCCGACCGGGACTGCCGCAACGGCAGAGGCACGCCTCAGGAAGGTACGCCGGTTCGCGGCGGTGGAACCGGAAGCGGTGGGCTCGGACGTCATAGGTCCTCCTTGGGAAAAGGGAGTTGAAGCACGGCGAGGGCATGGCGCGGCATGTGCGCCACGCCGCCTCAGGCTCGGAGACCGCGACCAACTTGGTTGAACCATAAACGACTCTGATTGAACCGTAAACCACTCTGCGGGGCGTCCGTCACCGCGGAGGGCACAAGCCGGTTCCCATCAGTCAGGCCCTCCCCGACCAGGCGCGTGCCGCCCGTTCACGCGCCTCCCGGATCAGGTCCTTCTCTTCCTGGGTGAGCAGCCGGAGCAACTTCTCGTTCTTGAACCAGTCGTTCATGAGGGCATGGGATCCGCCCAGGCTCAGGGAATAGGCCCACATGCTCCGCCCTGTCCGTTCTCCTTTCCATTCCGTGGCCCAGGTGACCAGATGGTGGATTTTCTGGTCCGACGTGAACTTCGAGATCGACATGATCGCCGTCCGTCTGCCTTTGCTCACGGGCCGGGGCGCCGGCGATCCGTCAGGACAGCCGGCGCCCCGTCTTTCCACCGGGGTCAGCGGCGGTGCGCGCCGCAGCGGAGGACTTGCTCCACCGCTGCCGCCATGGCCTGCTGACCCTGGGCGTTGGGGTGGGCGGGCGCGGCCGGAGCCACCGCGACCAGGGGTTCGATCCAGCGCTCTCCGGCCGGCCGGCACATGTCGTGTCCTACGGTCGGGGTGTAGGTGTCG
Source organism: Streptomyces sp. GbtcB6 (assembly GCF_019091475.1). Taxonomy (NCBI): domain Bacteria; kingdom Bacillati; phylum Actinomycetota; class Actinomycetes; order Kitasatosporales; family Streptomycetaceae; genus Streptomyces; species Streptomyces sp. GbtcB6. The sequence goes on from NZ_JAGXJL010000002.1 coordinate 462,889, forward strand.
ACGTAGCGCGCGCCGTGCGCGGACGCCTGGCCGGCGAGCATCGCGTTGAGCTTCTTCTCGGTGTCCCGCAGATAGCCGAAGTCACCGGCGGCCAGCGGCATCACGGAGCTGGTGCAGCCGACCCCGTCGTCCGGGAACAGGTCGGGGTACCCGACCACCAGGACCTTGGCGCGGGGCGCCCGCTGCCGTACGGCGTCCAGCGCCGCGGCGATCTTGGGGGCGGTGTCGTCGACGCGCTGCTCCAGCCGGTCGGTGCCGTCGCTCGTGAAGAAGGTCTGGCACGGGTTGCCCGTCGGGTCCTTGGCCGCGAGCCCGGCACAGGTGGCCAGGTCGCTGGAGAAGCCGATGTCGTTGCCGCCGATGGTCAGGGTGACCACGTCCGTGTCCGCGCCCAGCGCGTCCAGCTGAGGCTGCTGCGCACCCTGGGGTCCGGCCAGGGCGGTCGTCGTCGCGCCCGCGCAGCTGACGTCGGTCAGCTGCGCGTGCGTCGCTGCCGCGAGGAGGGACGGATAGTTCTGGTCGGAGCGCGCGCACGCGGTGTCGACCTGGGCCGGGATGCCGGGGCCGGAGGCGTACGAGTCGCCGAGCGCGACGTAGTCCACGGTGCGCGCGGTGGGTGTCGCGGCGCTCGCCGATATCGCGCCCGCGGTGGACAGGGCCATCGCGCAGCACGCCACCACGGCGCCTCGCAGCAGGCCCCGCCGCCCGGGGAATCTCTTGGTCTGGTTGTTCAAGTCCATCCATTCGTCAGGCCCCTGGAGCGCTCGTCGAGCCGCTCCGACAACAGTCGTCAGCCGTGGGGCGATGTGCTGACGTGACATCAAACGACGCCCGTACCAGGGAGGTTCACTCGACGGCGCGCCGAGGTGGTGCACCCACGGATGCGGCGCGGCGCGGAAGGGGATCCGCGCGTCGGCCCGCGCGAGCGGTTCGGGCGAACAGGGGAGGCTCTACCGGTTGTGACTGCGCCGGAGGTGGGACTCGGCGTAGGCGTGTGCGCGGAAGGCGAGGACGGGGTCGTCGGAGAGCTGGATGCTGGTGGTGACCCGGGTGGGGTTGAAAGCCTGCTTGTCCCAGTGGTCCTGGTCGTCTGCGGGTGCGGTGATCTCCAGGCGCCCGGCGATGATCTCCCTGCGGTGGTCGGGCCAGACGGTGCTGGGATCGTGGGTCGGGTCGTCGGGATCGGCGAGCTGGACCCGCAGCACGAACGCCACCGGCCCCTGCTCCAGGCGCTGGTGGAGTTCGTCGGTCAGGTAGTGGGCGGTACGGGAGGCCGCCTCGTCCGCGGTCAGGCCGAGGCGTCCGGCCTCCGGTTCCCAGCGGTACCGCACCGGCTGCCTGGTACCGGCCGCGTCGACCCAGACGAAGGCATGGATGGCCCAGTAGGCGGCGGAGGCATAGCTGACGGGGACGGGCGGCTGCTGCGCGACGGCTTCGGCCAGATGGGGGTGGGCCCCGACGAACGCGTGCACCCGGGCCAGATCGGGCTGGTGGGTGACGAGGTCGGGGCGCAGGGCCTCGGTCAGTTCGAGGAACTCCCGAGGGGTGGCGGCGACGAACCGGGGGACGGTGAGGGCGATCAGGTCGGTGTCACTTCCGTCGTGCAGATGGAAGCGGGTGGCCATGCCGCGGGTGACCGGGGCGGTGTCGGGAGTGTGCGGATTCCCCTCGGAGTTCGAGAACCGTACGGTGGCCGGAACCGGCCGCGTCTGCAGATGTGCGGCCGTGGTCAGGGCCGCCGCGGCCCCGGTGGGTGCGAAGGTGGCCCGGAAGGCGGCTCCCCGGGCGCTCGACCGGCGCTGTCCCGGGTACCTCCCGCTCATGCGCTCCATGCTGTCGACCACCTCGACGGCCAGGGTGTGATCAGTGGAACTGCTCGACATGTCAATCCTCCGAAAACGAAACAGGTAAGAAGCCTTGGCCTGGGGGGACCCACGTCCTGCGGGTGCTCTCCGCGTCACCGGCCGCACCGGCGCACCGCCGACGGGCGGACGGGCGGACGGGCCCAGGGCAGACGGGGGCGGACCGCCCCCGGACGAGCCGTTCGCCGGACTCGTCTCATTGCGGGGTACGAGCCGCATCGGGAGCCGGTTCACCCACCTCGGGAGGCAGGTCGGTTCGTGGCCCCGCGTCCGACGGCACATGACGGGACCAGGGCCGGCCACTCACCCGTGCTAGAAAAGCACATGCGTTTTCGATTGCTCGGACACCTTGAAGCGGTCGCCTCCGACGGGTCCTTGATTGATTTCCCGGGTTCCCTGGGGCGTGCCGTCATCGCGAGGCTGATCCTGGCCGAGGGGCGTCCGGTGCAGAGCGAGACCCTCGTCGACGAACTGTGGGGTGAGCGGACGGCGAAGAATCCCGTCAACGCTCTGCAGGTGCAGATGACAAAACTGCGTACTTCCTTTGCCGCCCGAGGCGAAGAGGGGCGGATCGTCATGCGGTCCGGCGGCTACCGGTTGATCCTTTCGGAGCACGACCGTGTCGATGTCACCGAATTCGAGGACCGGATTCTCCGCGGCCGGAAGGATCTCCGCGAAGGGAATCACACGGAGGCGGAAGCACTGCTGCGGGAGGCGCTGGCACTGTGGCGGGCTCCCGCCCTCAAGGACCTGACCGGCTTCTTCTTCGACGCGGAGCGCGCCCGGCTGGAGGAGCTCCGGCTCACGGCCAACGAGGATGCCGTCACCGCCGGCATGGCACTGGGAAAGTCCCGCGAACTCGTCGTGGAACTGGCGCATCTGGTGGCCGCGCATCCCCTGCGGGAAAAGCCTCGCGCTCAGTTGATGCTGGCGCTCTACCGCTGCGGACGGCAGGCCGAGGCGCTCGCGCTCTTCCGCGACGGACGGCGTCTGCTGGACTCCGAGCTCGGACTCGCCCCGTCTCCCGATCTGGAGGCGCTGCACAGGGCGATCCTTTCGCACGACCCTGCCCTCCGGGGACCCGGCGGTGCATCAGGCACCCCGGAGGCTTCCAGGGATCGTCCGCATCACGCGACGGCGGAAGGGAACCTGATGTTTCCTCCTGGCGCGTTCGTGGGACGCGTCGGCATGCTGCGGAGTCTGCGGGCGGAGATCGGCCGTCAGCGCCTCGTCACGGCCGTCGGCCCAGGAGGTGTGGGCAAGACCCGGCTCATGCTGGAGGCGCTGTCGCGACGGGGCGACGCCGGCGCGGCCGTCTGGTGGATCGACCTCGTGGCCGCCGGAAAGGACGGTGTGCTGTCGGCCCTTGCCTCCGCACTCGGTCTGTCCGAGAGCTCGGTCACGGCGGACCAGTATCCACTCGGCCCTCTCGAGCGGATCGTCTCCTATCTGCAGGAACACACGGCGATCCTGGCCTTCGACAATTGCGAACACGTCCTGGACGAAACGGCGCTTCTCGTGCAGAAGCTGCTCGACACCTGTCCGTCGGTCACGATCGTGGCCACCAGCAGAGAACCGCTGAGCACCTCCGGCGAAGTGCTCTTCCCGGTGGACCCGATGGCCGCGGAGGAAGCCGCCCGGCTCTTCGCCCTCCGAGCCTCGATGATCGACCCGTCGTTCGACCAGGACACGGCGAGGGACCACGGGGTCGTCGAACTGTGCCGTCGGCTGGACGGACTTCCGCTCGCCGTCGAACTCGCCGCCGCGCACGTGAGACTGCTGTCCGTCGCGGAAATCGCCGAACGGCTGGACGACCGGTTCGCCCTGCTGGTCAAGGGAGCACGCACCGCCCCCCGCCGGCACCGGACCCTCCGCGCGGTTCTCGACTGGAGTTACGCCCTGCTCAGCGGCTCCGAGCAACTGGTGCTGGGCGAACTCGCCCTGCGCGTGGCCGGCTGCTCCGTCGAGGACGCGGAGAAGGGCGGACCGCCGCCTTCGGAGCCCGCCTCGGGGGACACCGCCGGCGTTCTTCACGTCCTGGGTCAACTGGTCGACAAGTCACTGATCTTCACTGTCCGCACCGCCGGCGGGACCCGTTTCCAGATGCTGGAGACGGTACGCGAGTACGCGCTGGCGAAGCTTGCGGAAAAGGGAGAGCTGGCGCCGGCCCAGGACCGCTTCGTCGCGTGGTCGCTGGGGTTCGTCAGAGAGGGCCACAAGGGCATGCCGTCGCGGGAGCAGGCCTACTGGTCCCGCCGTGTCACCGAGGAGTCCGCGAATCTCAGAGTCGCCTCGGAACTCATGACGCGCACGGCACGGGTCGCCGACGCGCTTCGTCTCGAATCGTCTCTCGGATACTTCTGGTACATCCTCGGCCGTGAAGAAGAGGGAATCGACCGGCTGACCCGCACCCTGGACGCCTACGACACGGCCATGCGGACCGCCCCCGGTCACCGGCGTCCGGCACCCGAGGAGGAGTGGGCCCTCTGCTACGTCTTCGTCTGGCTGGCCTGGCTCAACCATGTCTCCGGACGGCATGACAGCGCGCTGAAGTACGAGGAGCGCTACAGCGACACCTGGCGGAGTGCGAGGAATCCGGATCTGGCCGTCGTGGGTCCTGTCTGGGAGGCCCTGCACGCGCGGCTTGCCGCCGAGGAGGGCTGGGAGGCCCGGTTCGCGGCGGCCGACGCGGGGATCGCCGGTACGGAGTTCGGCTGGGACCGGGTCGCCCTGCACTACGCCTGGTCCACCTACTGCCTGCACGCGGGAGACGCGGACGCGGCACGGGAGCACGCGCTGACCGGCATCGAGGTGTCCAAGGCCATCGACGACCCCGTCACCCTGTCGGTCTGCCTCACGGCCCGCGGCGACGCCGAGGAGAGCGTCGGCAGGAGGGACGCGGCCCGGGAGTCGTGGAGCGAGGCCTGCGGTGTCTTCCGGTCCATAGGCGCGCGGTCGCGGTGGGCCTACCGAGCGTTGCGGCTCGCCTTCCTCGATGTGGGAGAAGGACACATCGACTCGGCGGACAGGAGACTGTCCGAAGTGGAGAAGGTCGCCTCCGAGCTCGTCTCGTACGACCTCAGGGCGGCCGTCGCCAATCTGCGCGGGGTGGTCCTGGCCGGCCAGTCACGCTTCGACGAGGCCGAGGCCGTCTTCCGGGAGGTCTGGTCGTCACCGACCTCCCCTCGTAACCGCAAGGCGGTGGCGGGTCTTGCGCTCGCCACCTGTGTGCCGCCGTCGCGCCCGGAACCTGCCGGGGGCGCGGACCCGCAGGAAATCCTTCTCGAGGCCGGGCGCCTGACCGATCTGCTCATGGAGCCCCTCACCCGGAAGGCGGTCGGCTGTCTTCTCGCCGACATCACGGAGGGGCGACACGCAGTGCCGACCCGGGGACATCCCCTCCACGAGCGCCTGTCGGGCTCGCCGTCCGTGTTGGCCGCCTTCTGGTGAGTGTGGGGGCAGCGGCCGCAGCGGAACGAGGTTCCCGCTCAGGAGTGGGTGTAGCCGCGCTCGGCCAATGCGGTCCGCAGGGCTCTGAGGGCGAGGTGGGTGCGGGACTTGACGGTGCCGCGGGGTATGCCGAGGAGCTGGGAGGTCCGTTCCACCGAGTGGTCGAGGAAGTGGGCGTGGACGAGGATCTCGCGGTGCTGGAGGGAGAGGTCCGCCAGGGCTTCGCGGACGATCTTCTTGCTGAGGGCGCGTTCCAGGCCTTCGGGGCCGGGCAGGTCGGCGAGGGTGGTGTCGTCGGTCTCCGGGGGGCGGGCCCGGCGGGCGCGGTGGCCGTCGATGACGAGGTTGCGCAGGACGGTGACGAGCCAGGGCCGCACCCCCTCCGCCTCGGGGTCGAGGACACCGGCGTGCCGCCAGGCCCGCAGGACGGTCTCCTGCACCATGTCCTGGGCCTGATGGGTGTCACCGCACAGCAGCCCGGTCGCCACTCTCGCCATGAACATCCCGTGCTTGTCGTAGAGGGCACGCACGAACGCCTCGTCCCCTGCCCTGTCCCGGGTACGGCCGGTCGGTCGTTTCTGGTCCGTGCCCCGGTTGCCTGTGCTGTGTCTCATGCCCGCGTTCCCCGCGCGCCGACAGAGAACGGAGGGCGCGCAAACTCGTTGAAAGCTGAACGGGCCAACCCTTGAGGGGACTGCTTGCCAACCGCTTGCCGTCCGCTTAACCGGCACCCAGCTGCGAGGACAGCCGCGCGAAAGGGGAATCAGCACCCATGACCGGGCGTCGCGCAGGTCGCCTGATGTCGCATGCCGTCCGCTGCTGTTACGGGGAGCACCACGAGGAGGTTCACAGCCTGCCGCGCCGAGGGCGGAGTTCGTACGGTGGGTCCGCCCCGGTCGGTGGGCCCGGATCAGCGGTGCCGGCCGGGGCCGTTCAGTACTCCGCTGAAGCAGACCATGACGAAGGGGTTGCCGGAGAGCCATTCATGGACCCGGTCCGCCGCGGTCTCGTGGCCCGGACCGGACCGGTGGCAGGCGTCCACCTCGTCCAGCAGGACGGCCACCGCGCGGTGGGCCAGCGGTTCGAGAACCCGGGCGTGGGCCCGGTGTGCGCGCTCCAGCCACATCCGGACGTCGTCCGACGCGGAGGGAGCGGACAGGCCCGACGTCGCCACGACGGCCAGGCCGACGGCGGAGACCGCTCTGCGGTCGAGCGGCGCCATGGGGCTGTTCCAGACGCTGCTGAAGATCCTCCGCGCGTCGGAGAGGCGACGGTCGTGGAGCGCGAGCACCGCGCGCAGGATGGCGGTCGCGGCCCGCAGGTCGTCCGCACTCAGTTCGTCCGCGAGCCGGTCCAGCTCCGCCAGCCGTGCTCCGGCCGCGTCGAAGGCTCCTTCCGCGATGTCCAGGCAGGCGATCCTGAGCGCGGTGTACGCGTACAGGGCCCGCGCGCCGATGCGGCGCAGAATGCGTGCCGCTTCGGTCCAGTGCTCGCGGGCCCGGTCACGGAGTCCGCCGCTTTCCTCCGCGTCGCCGCAGGGGACGAGGGAGAACGCCCGCGCGAAGTCGTCGGACGCGGCGCGTGCCGCCGAGACGGCGGCCAGGCCGCGGCTGCGGGCGCCCTCGACGTCCCCGTGCTGAAGGCAGTGGAACGACCAGTTCGCGTAGAGGACCGTCCGGTCCCAGTGGAAGTCGGTGCCCTCGACGCCCTTCTCCGCCAGGGTGAAGAGCTCTGCCACGTCGTCCTGCCCGTTCAGCATGGCGTGCATCGGCTCGAAGCAGGGCCCCAGGACCGCGAGGTCGGGGTTCTTCGCCTGCCGCCATTCCGTTCTGAACCGGTCGATGAGGGTGCGGGCCTCCGCGTGCCGGCCGACCACGTGGTTGAGCCAGACGAGCCAGGCAAGGGTGTAGAAGAGCGCCCGCTCGTCCTCCGCGGTGGGTGCCGCGGCCTGCATTCCCTGTGCGGAGTCGAAGGCCTGGAGGCCGCGCTGCAGACGCTCGATTCCCTCTTCTTCACGGCCGCTGATGTGCCAGTAGTAGCCCAGCCGTGCTTCCAGCCAAAGGACCTGGGCCGTCCTCGACCTGTCCAGCATCAGATCCGAGGCGGCCCTGATGTTGGCGGACTCCGCGGTGAGCCGTCGGACCCACTCCCCCTGGTCGCCGGACGCGATCCCGTCGCCGCCCTCGCGCACGAAGTCCAGGGCCCACGCCATGAGGCGTTCCTCCGCCTCGGCCGCCCTCCCCTCGTCGAGGAGCCGGGCCAGGGCGTACTCACGGACCGTCTCCAGCATGCGCAGCCGGTTGCCGTGGGGCGTGGGCACGGAGAAGAGGAGGGACTTGTCGACCAGTTGCGCCAGCACGGGCAGCAACTCGTGCCTGCACTCCGCGTCCAGTGCGACCGCGGTCTCCGCGACCTCGACGGAGCACCCTCCGACGTACAGGGCGAGTTCCGTCAGCACCCGCTGCTCGGTCACGTCGAGCAGTGCGTAACTCCAGTCCAGCACCGCACGCAACGTGCGGTGACGGGCCGGTGCCGTCCGTTCCCCCTTCGTCAGCAGCGCGAAACGGTTGTCCAGCCGGGCCTCGATCTCCCGCACCGACAGCAACCGCACGTGGGCGGCGGCCAGTTCGACCGCCAGCGGCAGGCCGTCCAGCCGGCGGCACAGCGAACGGATGTCCCGCACCCCCGCCTCGTCCGCGAGGAACGACGGGTCGATCATCACGGCACGCGCGGCGAACAGGTCCGCGGCCTCCGTCTCCGGCATCGGCGCGAGCTGGTAGAGCACCTCGCCCCGAGTCCCCAGCGGCGCCCGGCTCGTGGTCACGACCCTCAGCGAGGGGCAGCTGCCCAGCAGCGTGCCCGCCAGTGGAGCGACCGCGTCGAGCACATGCTCGCAGTTGTCGAGGGCGAGAACCGCGTCCCGTCCCGCGAAGAACGAGGCCAGCCGCCGGTGCGCGTAGTCGTGCGGCGGCTGGTCCGGCCGTACCGACGCGTCCGACAGGCCCAGGGCGCCTGCGACCGCGGGCAGCACACCCGCTTCCTCGGTCGAGGCCAGATCCACCCACCACACGCCGTCGCACGAGGACTCCAGAACCGGGCCGGCCTCCAGCACCAGCCGCGTCTTGCCCACTCCCCCGGGCCCCACCACGGTGACCAGCCGCTCCCTGCCGACCGCCTCGCAGAGCCCCTCCAGGTCCCCCCGCCGGCCCACGAACGGGCCCAGCGGACGGCCCAGATTGCCCTTCTTCGCCGGCGACGCGACATCCACGGTGACGGCGTTGACCGCTCCCGGAGCCCGGACCGACGGATCGTGCCGCACGAGCGCCGCGTGCAACGACCGCAGCTCCAGCGACGGAACGACCCCCAGCTCCGCCCGGAGCAGCCGGCGCCCCTCCTCGTACACCTCCAGCGCATCGGCCAGCCGCCCGGAACGGTAGAGCGCCAGCATCAGCCGCTCACGCAACCGTTCACGCAACGGCGAGACGGCCACCAGCGCCTTCAGCTCCGGCACCAGCTGTTCCGCACGCCCCAACTCCAGCCCCGCCGCCGCGACATCCTCCAGCGCGCCCAGCCGGAGATCCTCGAGACGCGACCTCTCCGACCCGAACGCCCGGCCCTCCAGATCGTCCAGAACCCGCCCACGCCACAACGACAGCCCCTCCCGCAGGGCGGTCTCCGCCTCCCGGTAGGCACCGGCCTTCAGGCAGTCGTGCCCCCGTCGGACCGCGGTCTCGAAGCGGAGCGTGTCGAGTTCGTCCTCCGGCCTGAGGTCGACCTGGTAGCCCCCGTGACGCGACAGCAGGCGCTCGCCCTCGCCCTGCGCCGCGAAGGCCGAGCGGAGTTTGGTCACCTGGACCTGCAGGGCATTGACCGGATCCTTCGCCTCACGCTCCGCCCACAGGTCGTCGATGAGCGTGTCCCGCTGGACGACCGCTCCCCGGGCCAGGAGCAGCCGCGCGACGATCGCACGGGAGAGGACTCCGGGAAGCACGACGGCACCACGGTCGGTAAGCAGTTCAAGGGGACCGAGGAGCCGGAAGCGCATGACGTCCTCCTTCGTCTTCCGGCCTGTGAACCAGGATGTGCCACGGGGCCGGCGCCGCGGGCGGTCAGGCTAGTCGCTCCGGGGAGTGTCCCGGAGACGGCTCGCGGCCCGCGGCGGCACAGAACCCCGTACCTCGGCCGATCAGAATCCGGTGAGAGTGGTCTTGCCGATGGCTGCGCCGGTCTCCTGGACGCGGTGGGCCTCACGGAGGTTGGCGGCGTTGACCGGGCCCAGGTCGCGGGTGGCCGTGGTGGTGAGGATGCCGGCGTCGACGAGGCGGGCGACCTGGGTGAGGATGTGGTGCTGCATGCTCTGGTCGGCCGTACGGAACATCGACCGCGTGTACATGAACTCCCAGTGGAAGGAGATGCTCTTCGCCTTGAGCACTCCGAGGGGCAGCGAGTCGAAGTCGTCGATGGCGACGATCCGGCCGAAGGGGGTGAGCGCCTCGGCGTACGCGGCCAGATTGCGGTCGGTCGCAATGGTGCCGAACACGAAGTCGATGCCGTCCGGGGCCACTTCGGCCAGCTGCGCCACAAGGGGCCGGCGGTGGTCGACGACGTGGTGGACACCCATCCGGCGCGCGAAGTCGACGCTCTCGGGCCGCGACGCCGTACCGATGACGGTGAGGCTGGTGAGGGCGCGGGCCAGCTGCGCGGTGATCGAGCCCACGCCGCCGGCGGCCGCGGTGATCAGCAGGGCGCCGGTCTGCTCCAGGGCACCCGTGCGCAGCCCCAGCCGCTCGAAGAGCCCCTCCCATGCCGTGAGCGAGGTCAGCGGCAGCGCGGCGGCCTCGGCGAAGGAGAGGGTGGCCGGCTTGCGGGCGACGATGCGCTCGTCGACCACGTGGTAGCGGGAGTTGGCGCCGGGGCGGTCCAGCGCACCGGCGTAGTACACCTCGTCGCCCACGGAGAAGAGTTCCACCTCGCCGCCGACGGCGACGACGGTCCCGGCGGCGTCCCAGCCGAGCACCTTCGCCTCCCCGCCCGGGTCGACGTTCTGCCGGATCTTGTAGTCCACCGGGTTGACGGCGATCGCCTCGACCCGCACCAGCACGTCACGGGGGCCCGGCTTCGGGGTGGGCAGCGTGACGTCGACCAGGCTCTCGGCATCGTCGGCGGGCAGCGACTTGCGGTACGCGACCGCGGGCATCGTCGCGGGGATGTCGTACGTGTCGTTCATGGTGGTCGGGCCTTTCCACGTGTGCGTGATCCGAGAGCTGCGGACGGTGCCGCTCCGCTTCAGATACATCGAGAGGACGTGGTCGCGCCGACAGGACACGCGCGGGGGTCCGCGACTTCGACCACGTCAGCGACAGTACGAAATGGATAGTGGTTACCCGCAAGGACCTATAGTTCCCATTGGGTACTATCGCTGTATGACGACGACAGCACACCTGTGCGACGACCCGAAGAGCGTCTACCTGGCCGCCTGCCCCTGCCGTGACATGCTGGATCTGCTCGCCAACAAGTGGAGCGCCCTCGCCCTGGGTGCTCTGGAGGACGGGCCCCAGCGGTTCGGGGCACTGCGTGCACGTCTGCAAGGGGTGAGCCCCAAGGTGCTCACCCAGACGCTGCGCCGCCTGGAGGATCACGGCCTGGTCGACCGCGAGATCTACCCGGAAGTCCCGCCCCGCGTCGAATACAGCCTGACCCCGCTCGGTGAGGACGCCTGCCGGCCGCTGGCCCACCTGCGCACCTGGGTGGAGGAGAACATCGAACGGTTCCCGGCGTCCCACTGACACGGCGGCTCCACGGCCGTCACACCGCACCGTGCCCGCAAAGGCCCGCCGCGGTGAACCACCCCCGCCGCCCGCCCGTATCCCTAGCGGCTGGGACACTTCCCCCCTCGTTCCCGGCCGCTCCGGACCCGGCCTGTCTTCCCCCGGCGCACGCCGGGTCCGGATCTTCTCCTTCACTCGTCGTTCATCGCGTCGGTCAGGCTCTTCGGGCGCATGTCGGTCCACGTGGCCTCGATGTACGCGTCACAGTCGTCGCGGGGAGCCGCGCCGAAGACGACGTCCCAGCCGCCGGGCAGGTCCACGAATACCGGCCAGAGCGAATACTGGTGCTCGGCATTTCGCAGTACCAGGTATTCGGCATCCGGGTCCTCGAACGGATTGGTCATGGGACTTCCTTCCTAGTCGATCACGCGATGTCAGTGGCCTCACAGGTGCCCACCCTCGTCGTCTACGGCGGCCAGCCGGGCGAGGTTCACGGATCGGCCGGTCTGCCGCGGCCGGGGTGTTCGGCTCCGTCGTGAACCGTTCGGGCCCGCTCGTCGTAGACCAAACGAGTCGCCGGGGGAACGGAGACCATTCCAGGAGATCGCAGCGTGAAATGCGAACAGGAGAAGTCACAACTGGCTGCCTATGTCATGGCAGCCCTCGATTCCGAGGAGTCCGAAGGCGTCGGCAGACATCTGCGCGCATGCCCGGCCTGCGCGACCGAAGCCGGCGACATCCTCGCGACGTTGTCCGGTCTCCGAGACCTGCCCGAGGAAGAGCTGCTCGGTGACTGGTCCGGCAAGATTCCCGAACTTCGGGAGGCCGCGGTCCGCGCCGTACTGGCGGAGGCCGCCGCGATGCCTCCGCTCCCCCCGGCTGCGGACCGGCAGCGTTCGAAGACCCGCCGGAGCCGGCCCTAGCCCGCGCTGCAGACCCGTCGCCCTGCCTCGGTGAACCTTCGTCCGGTCAGGTACGTAGAGACGCAGGGCAAAGATGCGCGACTCCCGCCGAACCAGGTGTGTGGCTTGCTTGTCGAGCGTAATTCACACGGCGTGATTCGCAGGTCCCTTCGCCGATCCGATTGACCACCAAGGAGTCTTTAGCGTGTCGAAAAACGACGAGCCCGCCTCTCGGCCGTTGATGGAGGGACAACTCGGGATTTGGTACGCCCAGCAACTGGACCCCGAGAACACCATCTTCAATGCCGGTGAATATGTTGAATTCTGTGGCGAGCTGGACGTACCGGCCTTCGAGACCGCACTCAGACGCACCGTGAGCGAGGTCCAGGCGGTCCACGCGCGCTTCGTCCTGGACGGCGGCTCCGTACGGCAGGTGTTCGACGGGCTGGTGGACTGGAACCTGTATCGGATCGACGTGAGCAGCGAGCGGGATCCGCGGGCCGCGGCCGAGCACTGGATGTGGTCGGACATGAGGCGTCCGGTGGACCTGCTCAAGGGCCCGCTCTTCACTCACGCGCTTTTCACCACCGCTCCCGGCCGGTTCCTCTGGTATTCGCGCTGCCATCACATCGCGCTGGACGGATTCAGCAGTCCCCTGCTGCTTGCGCGCACCTCTGCCGTCTACAACGCGCTGCTTCGAGGGCAGTCCCCCGACGAGGGAACACTGAAGCCGGTCGACGTGCTGATCAAAGCCGAGGCCGCCTACCGCGCTTCCGCCTCGTTCACGGCCGACCAGCGGTTCTGGTCGGAGACTTTCGCGGACCGGCCCCGGCCTGTGAGTCTGAGTGGCGGCTCCGCAGCGCAGAGCAAGCCGAAATGGTTCCGCCGCCATCTGGAGGTGGTTTCCGCACAGCGGGCGGATCTCCTCCGGGAGGCGGCGAACCGGACAGACGCGAGTCTGGCAAGCCTGTTGATCTCCGCCACCGCGCTCTTCCTCCACCGGATGACGGGTGAAGAGGACATCGTTCTCGGTGTCCCGTCCCTGGGCCGCACGGGCGTGGTACAGCGCCGGATTCCCGCGATGATGGCCAATATCCTCCCGATCCGCCTCACGGTTCAGCCGGAGATGACTCTCACCGAGTTGGTGCGGCACAGTTCGGGCGTGCTGCGTGAGGCGCTGCGCCATCACCGGTACCGGTACGAGGACATCAGCCGTGACCTGAAGCTGGTCAACTCCGGGACGCTCTTCGGCCCGTCGATCAATGTCATGTCGTTCGACTTCGACGCGGATTTCGGCGGCACTCCCGTGGTCCCGTACAACCTCTCGAACGGGCCGGTCGACGACCTCACGATCTCGGTGTACGACCGGGCGGCGGACGGCAGCATGCAAGTCGCGTTCGACGCCAACCCGGAACTGTATGCCGAGGATGCCAACCGCGCCCATGCCCGCCGGTACCAGACGCTGCTCGACTCGATCGCAGACCCATCGGCTCCGGACACCCCGATCGGCCGCATCAGGCTCCTCGGTCCGGACGAAGAGCACCGCGTACTGGTGAAGTGGAACGACACGGCGACGAGTACGGCACCGGCGTGCCTGGCCGAGTTGTTCGAGCGGCAGGCGCGGGCCACCCCCGATGCCGTTGCCGTCACCCAGTACGGCGCCGGTCCCGATCCCGTCCAGATCAGCTACGGGGAACTGAACCGGCGGGCCAACCGGTTGGCCCGGCATCTCCTGGCGCAGGGCGCCGGCGTCGAGAAGCCCGTCACCGTGCTCATGGGCCGCACCTGCGATCTCGTCGTCACCCTCCTGGCCGTCGCGAAATCGGGGGCGGCGTATGTGCCCCTCGATCCCGAGCATCCGCCGGCCCGGCTCGCCCACGTGATCACAGACGCCGAATCGGCCCTGCTGATCACGGATCAGACCCTGCCCCCAGAGCTCGTGGGGCAGCTTCAAGGGGTCAGGACACTGAGACCGGACGCCCCCGCGGAGGCCGCAGAGATCGCAGCACAGGCCGGCGGCGACCTGTCCGACAGCGACCGGGGGGCAGCCCTGCACCCGTCGCATCCGGCGTATCTGATCTACACCTCCGGATCCACGGGCAGGCCCAAGGGCGTGGTCGTCACGCACGAGGCCCTTGCCAACCTGCTCATGTGCAGCCGGAGTTTCCTGCCGCTCACCAGTGACGACCGCCTGCTGGCCGTGACCACGGTCGCTTTCGACATCTCGGCCCTCGAGCTGTACGCACCGCTGATCGTCGGCGCACGAGTCGTGCTCGCCGACTCCGGCAGTGTGCGCGATCCGAACCAACTCGCCGGACTCGTCGACCGCTCCGGTGCATCGGTCATGCAGGCGACACCGTCCGCCTGGCAGGCGCTCGCCATGGCTGCTCCCCAGGCGCCGCGGAAGCTGCGGAAGCTGCTTGTCGGAGGGGAGCCGCTCTCCGCGAACCTGGCCCGCCACCTGCATGAATCGGGTGCGGAAGTCACCAATGTCTACGGCCCGACCGAGACGACGATCTGGTCGACATGCGCGTCGCTGGACGAAGCATGCCCTGACTCGCCACCGATCGGGGTCCCGATAGGCAACACCTCCGTCTACGTCCTGGACAAAAACCTGCAACCGGTCCCCCCGGGCGTCAGGGGAGAGCTGTACATCGCCGGCGCCGGTCTGGCCCGCGGTTACCACGGTCAGCCGGTTCTCACCGCGGGCCGGTTCGTCGCCAACCCCTACGGCCCTCCTGGCAGCCGGATGTACCGAACCGGCGACACCGCCCGGTGGAACCCCGATGGCACATTGCAGTACACCGGGCGTACGGACCATCAGGTCAAGCTGCGCGGATACCGGATCGAGCCGGCCGAGATCGAGCACACCCTCTCGCAGCATCCTCATGTCGCACAGGCCGTGGTGACGGTCCACGAGTCCGGCCCCGGCGACCGGCGGCTGGCCGCCTACGTCACCCCACGCTCCGGGTTCGAGGTCGGCTCCGCCGAGCTCGTCTCACATGTGTCCGCCCAGCTGCCCCCTTACATGGTGCCCGGCTCGGTCACGGTGCTGGACCGCATCCCTCTGACCCCGAACGGAAAGGCCGACCGCAAGGCGCTGCCCGCGCCACTGCCCTCCGCCGTCTCCTCCCGCCCGCCCCGCAACCACCGTGAGGAGCTGCTCTGCGGGCTGTACGCCGAGACACTCGCGCTGCCGCGAGTCGGCGTCGACGATGACTTCTTCTCGCTCGGCGGTCACTCGCTGACAGCCATCCGTCTCGTCAACCGGGTGCGGAGCGTCCTGGGCGTCGACCTCACCCTTCGCACCCTGTTCGACAATTCCACACCCGCGACGCTGGCCCGGCACCTGGGCGAGCCATCGGCATCCCGGCCTGAGCTGGGTGTCCGTCCACGACCGCACCGGGTGCCCTTGTCGGCGGCTCAGCACAGACTCTGGTTCCTGAACGAGCTCGAGGGGCCGAACGCCACGCACAACATCCCGATGGCAGTACACCTCTCGGGCCCTCTGGACCCGGCTGCCCTGGGTCAGGCGCTGCTCGATGTGACAAACCGTCACGAGGCGCTGCGAACGGTCTTCCCCTCCACCGACGGTGAACCCGAGCAGGTCGTGATGCCGATGGAGCACACAACTGCGCTACGGATCTCCGGACTTGAGTCGGACATGGCCACCGCGCTGGCCGTCGAGGCGGATCGGCCCTTCGACCTCGCCACGGAACCGCCCCTGCGCTGCGCTCTGTTCACCGTGGCGGACGAGGAGCACGTCCTGAGCCTGGTACTCCATCACATAGCAGGCGACGGCCTGTCACTGGGCGTCCTCGCACAGGAGTTGTCGACCGCGTACGAGGCACGTCGATCGGGTCGCGAACCGGCATGGGCGCCTCTACCGGTCCAGTACGCCGACTTCACCATGTGGCAGCGGGAACTGCTGGGCTCGGCAGAGCACCAGGACAGCTTGCTTTCACGTCAGTTGGACTTCTGGCGGCGCGAGCTGGCCGACCTGCCGAATCGGCTGGAGCTGCCGACGGACCGGCCGCGTCCGGCCCGGCCCGGCCGCACCGGGGCGACCGTGCCGGTGTCGATCGACGCCGCGTTGCACCAGCGGCTCGTACAGACCGCACTCCGGCACGATGTCAGCACCTTCATGGTGCTCTACACGGCCCTGACGGTCCTGTTGAGCCGTATCAGCGGGCAGACCGACATCCCGGTCGGCTCACCGATGGCCGGACGCGACGACGAGGCGTTGACCCCTCTGATCGGGTTCTTCGCGAACACCCTCGTGCTGCGCACCGACACCGCCGGCAACCCCACTTTCGCAGACCTCCTGGCGCGGGTGCGCGAGACCTGCCTCTCCGCGTACGCCCACCAGGAGGTGCCGTTCGAGCGGCTCGTTGAAGAGCTCTCACCGACCAGGTCCACCTCGCATCATCCGCTCTTCCAGGTGATGCTCGCTGTCGACAGCGGGCGCCCGGAACTCCGCCTGCCCGGACTGACCGTGCGCCGTCTGCCGGGTACTCCCCGGCCCCCCAGGTTCGACCTGTCCATCAATCTGACCGAGCAGCGCGATGCCGACGGCACACCGATCGGCCTCACCGGACTGATCAACTTCGCGACCGACCTCTTCGACGAGTCGACGGTCGCCTGCTTCGCCGACATGCTGACCAGAATCCTCGACTCGGGCTCCGCCGCGCCGCGGACACCGATCGACCGGCTCCGGCTTCTCGGCCCCGCCGAGGAACACCGGGTCCTGACCGAGTGGAACGACACCTCCGCCGACACCACGCCCACGACGCCGGCAGACCTGTTCCGGCACCGGGTACGCGAGCAGCCTTCGGCGACCGCGGTGGTTCACGAGCACGGCAGCCTCACCTACGCCGAGCTGAACGCGCGAGCCAACGCCCTGGCACGGATGCTCGTCGCATCGGGGGTCGGGCCGGAAGGGATCGTCGCCCTGGCGGTCCCCCGGTCGGCCGAGATGATCGTCGCGCTCCTGGCCGTCGTCAAGAGCGGCGCGGCCTACCTGCCGATCGACACCGCCTATCCTTCCGAACGCATCGCACTCATGCTCGCCGACGCGCAGCCGTCCGTCGTCCTCACCACCGGTGCGGTCGCGGACTCCCTGCCCGACACGGCCCGGACTCCCCGCATGGTGCTCGACGACGCCAGGACACGTGCGGCGCTGGCCCGGCAGGACGAGACCGACCTCACCGATGAGGAGCGGACCACACCGCTGGAGCCGGATCACCCCGCCTACGTCATATTCACCTCCGGTTCGACCGGCCGGCCCGCGGGAGTTCAGGTAACCCACGCCGCACTCGGCGCGGTGGTGCGGTACCAGATCGAGCGTCTGGCCGTCGACCGGCACAGCAAGGTGCTGCAGTTCGCATCGCTGAGCTTCGACGCGGCCGGCGGGGAGATACACCGGGCACTGGTCGCCGGCGCCTGCCTCGTCGTGCCGTCGACCGCCCCGGCCCCCCATGAACTGGCCGGCATCGTCTGCGAGCAGGGCATCACCCACTGCTTCGTTCCCCCGGCCGTCCTCGCGGTGCTTCCCGACGGTGCTCTGCACGGCGTGCGTACCCTGACCGTCGGTGGCGAGGCCGGCGCAACGTCGCTCGCACGGCCGTGGTCGGCCGGCCGTCGCATGCTCAACGGCTACGGCCCCACCGAAACCACCATCGCCGCCACGTACCACCAGGTACATCCCGACGATGTGGACGCGCCGCGCCCCTCGCTGCCGATCGGCCGCCCCATCCACAACACCCGTACTTATGTTCTTGACCCGGGACTCAATCCTGTCCCGCCCGGTGTCGTGGGCGAGCTGTACCTGGCGGGCGTCGGTCTGGCCCGTGGCTATCTGCGCCGCCCCGGTCTGACGGCGGAGCGGTTCGTCGCCTGCCCCTACGGCACCGAGGGCGAACGCATGTACCGCACAGGAGACTTGGTGCGGTGGAACTCCGCGGGGCAGCTGGAGTTCGTCGGTCGGGCCGACAGCCAGGTGAAGGTCAGGGGCTACCGCATCGAACTCGGCGAAGTCGAGTCCGTACTGGCCCGGCACCCCTCCGTCAGCAGTGTGGCCGCCGCCGTGCACGAGGACCCCGCCGGCGACCCGCGGCTGGTCGCGTATGCCGTACCGACCGCCGAAGGCCACCTCGACGCAGCCGCGCTCAGGTCCTACGCGGCCGGGACCCTGCCGAGCCACATGGTGCCCGACAAGGTCGTGGCGCTCGACGCGTTGCCGCTCACGCCGAACGGCAAGAGGGATCGCCGGTTGTTGCCGCAGCCGGACTTCACGGCAGCCCCGATGCCCTTCCGCCCGCCCCGAACCGCGGACGAAGAGGTGCTGTGCGGGTTGTTCGCGGACGTACTCGGTCTCGAACAGGTCGGTATCGACGACTCGTTCTTCGAGCTCGGCGGCCACTCGCTGACCGCCACCCGGCTGGTGAGCCGCATCCGCGCGACGCTCGGGCGCGACCTGCCGCTACGGGACCTCTTCGAAGCACCCACCGTGGCCGCGCTGGCCGGCAGGCTCGAAGCGGAGTCCTCCGGCAGCGCGCTGGAGGTCCTGCTGCCTCTCAACCTCCGTGGCGACGGGCCGCCCCTGTTCTGCTTCCATCCGGCCGGCGGACTGGCATGGGTCTACGCACGCCTCATCCAGCACCTACCCGCGGACCAGCGGCTCTACGGCCTCCAGACACGCGGACTCACCCAACTCCGGGACGTCCCGGCCACCGTTGAGGAGATCGCCGCAGACTACGTGAACGAGATCCGGTCGGTGCAGCCGCACGGCCCCTACCGCCTCCTCGGCTGGTCGTCCGGTGGTGTCCTCGCACACGCGACGGCGGCACTGCTTCAGCAGGAGGGCCAGTCCGTCGACTTCCTGGTGCTGATCGACGCGCATCCGACCGCCCGGCCCGACGAGGTCGACCCCGAACCCGACCACCTGCCGGACCTGGCAGGCGCGATCGGTGTGCAGCTGGATCTCGCAGAGGTCGACCACCACGATCCGCGGGAATTGCTCAATGCCCTCAAGGCATCCGACCACCCGCTGCGAGACCTCGACGAGTCAACGATCCTGGCCATGTACCAGGACTATGAGACGGCCCGGACGTCACGGCACACCTATGTCCCTCCGCAATTCCGCGGAGATGTGCTTGCCTTCACCGCCGCATCCGACCGACGCGAATCCGCGGTCAGGACATGGGCCCCCTATGTACGCGGGCATATCACCGAGCACCCGATCTCCTGCCACCATCACGAGATGATGCAGCCCGGCCCGCTCGGCGCGATGGCGACAGAAATCCGGGACATCCTCCGGGGAGAGAACTGAGTCCATGACCCACCCCATCATCTTCCTCTGGGCCCACCCGCGGTCCCGGTCCACCGCATTCCTTCGTATGATGCTGGAACGCGGAGACTTCCTGGTACTTCACGAGCCATTTTCCAGCATCACCGTGCAAGGGCATGCACACATGGCAGAGGAAAGCGTAACAAGCGCCACAGAACTCCTCGGCCTGCTGGAGGTCGCGGCAGAGAAAAGCCCGGTCTTCATCAAGGAAACCACGGAGTACCGATACGACATCCTCGACGATCCCCGGCTGCCGCACCTGGGTGAACACACGTTCATCATTCGGGACCCCGGGCCCACCCTGGCTTCCCACTTCGCCATGAACCCACAGTTCACATGCGGTGAAGTCGGGTACGAACACCAGGTCGAGATATTCGATCTGGTCAGGAGATCCACCGGCCGCACACCGTTGGTGATGGAGGCGGAAAAGCTCGTCAAGGAACCCGATCATGTGATCCGACGTTTCTGCCTGGAAATCGGAATCCCGTTCCGGGGGTCCGCCCTCACCTGGGAGCCCGGCGAGCAGCAGGCCTGGAGTCGGACAAGCGAATGGCACCAGGCCGTCGCCCGGAGTACCGGATTCCACTCGTCGGAGAGCACCTATCCGGTAAGCATCGAAAACAACAGGATGCTGGCGGGATACCATTCTCACCACATGCCCTTCTATGAAATCCTGCGGTCTCACGCATTCACCACCGAAACGAATGCGGAGCCCATCTGGGGCTACCGGTAGTGCGCCGCTGACGGCTGAGTGGGCAGGCCGGTGCCGTTGCCCGGCCTGCCCGCTCCTCGGCCTCCGCCTGTCTGCCGGCACCTTGGTAGGGTGCGACGATGCAGGCGTCGGAGGTCCCGCGTGCGGTGGCCGCGGCCCTGTCGACCGCCTCGTCACTCGGTCTGGCGGTCGACGACGCGGTCGTTCTTCATGACTCGAACAAGCTCACTCTGCGCCTGCTGCCTTGTGACGTCCTGGCCCGGGTGGCACCAGTGGCCGATCAGGTCGCACAGTTCGAAATCGACCTTGCCCGGCAGCTCGCCGGATCCGGGTGCCCCGTGGCCGCTCTGGAACCCCGAGTGGAACAACGCGTCCACGAGCGTGACGGCTTCGCGGTCACACTGTGGACCTACTACGAACCGGTGACGCCACGTCGAGAGGTCCCGCCAGCCGACTACGCCCATGCGCTCGAGCGGCTGCACGCCGGCATGCGCAAGCTCGACATCCCGACGCCGCACTTCACGGATCGAGGCGACCAGCTCCCCAACGGGCGCCGGCTTGCCACAGAGTGGCTCAGCCAGATCCGAGCAGCGCTCTAACAGACCGGCCCGTCAGGGGTGTTCGGGAAGCCGAGCGCAACCCTTCGCCGGGTTTGCGTGTCTGAGTCAACTGCCAACGCCGACCCGGTTCGGTCGGCCCCGGGCGGGGACACCGCGCCCTCCACTGAGTACGGCTACTCATGCCGCCCCGCGCCGGGGCAGGGACGATGGGCCGTGTCGGCGGCGTGCGGACAGGAGACGGGGGCATGGGCAGATTTCTCGGAGCGGTGGCGGCCGTCGTGGCGGCGGCCGCGGCGTTGGTCTTCGCTTATGTGGCGGGGGCGCCGCCCGCGGTGGTGTTCGCCGTGGGGGCGGGAGTACTGAGCCTGCTGTGGCTGATGCTCCTGCTCACCCTGCCCTGGAACCTGTACTTCCGGGCGCATGCGGTACTCGCCGAGATCGCGGTCAGCCGGGAAAAGGGCATACAGGTCCCGGCGGCCCGGGACACCGAGGCCTCGCGCATCGCCCGCGCGATGCTCCGGGCGGCGGTCGCGGGGCACGTCCTGACGGCGGCGGTCGTCGTCGCGGTCACCTGGGCGACGGGCGGGTTCACGGGGTACTGGTTCGCCGCGTTCTTCCTGCTGAGCACCTTCTTCCGGCCGGCCGGCGCGTACTTCGGCCAGCTCCGCAGGCGCCTGGGCACCCTCCTCAAGGACGTCACGTATCCGCGGGACGACGTCGTCGAGCTGCAGGCCCGGCTGAACCGCGCCGAGGCCGGGACCCGGGTCCTGGAGGAGAAGGCGGAGGAACAGTACCGGGCCCTCGCCGAACTGCGCCGCACCGTGGACGCGCTGGCCATGAGCTCCTACGAGCGGGCCGAGGAGGCGGACCGCAGGATCGCGGCGCTGGGCAGGCAGTTCGAGTCCACGGTGAACCGCCTCACCGACAGCCAGGAGATCATCGCGGGCGTCAAGGCATTCCTGCGGCTGCTGCACACCACCGACGCACCGGACGGCACCCCGGCCTCCGGGTGACCGGCCGCCGTTCCCTCATGCACTGTCTAGGGTTGAGGCATGGACGCCAGTACAACACCCCCCGCCCCGGCCGCCGTTGACCCCGCGGAGCTGCTCGCCGACCCGTACGCCGGGTACGCCGCGCTGCGGGAGGCCGGGCCCGTGCACCGGGTCGCCGGGACCGACGGGCTGCCGGCCTGGCTGGTCACGCGGTACGAGGACGTGCGGCAGGCCCTGGCCGACCCGCGGTTCTCCCTCGACAAGGCCAACGCCAAGCCCGGCGGCTACCGCGGGCTCGCGCTGCCGCCCGCGCTCGACGCCAACCTGCTGAACATGGACCCGCCGGACCACACCCGCGTCCGGCGCCTGGTGTCCCGGGCGTTCACGCCCCGCCGTATCGCCCTGCTGCGCGAACCGGTCCGGCGGACCGCCGACGCGCTGCTCGACGCCATGGCGCCCCTCGGCCGTACCGATCTGGTCGCCGCCTACGCGGCACCACTGCCCATCGCCGTGATCTGCGAACTGCTCGGCGTGGCCGAGGAGGACCGGCCGGACTTCCGGTCCTGGACCGACGCGCTCGTCGTCCCGGACCCCGCACGGCCCGAGCGGGCGAAGGAGGCCGTCGGGGCGCTGCTGGCCTTCTTCGCGCGGCTGCTCGCCCGCAAGCGTGCCGAGCCCGCCGACGACCTGCTCTCCGCCATGATCGCGGTACGGGACGAGGAGGACCGGCTCAGCGAGGACGAGTTGATGTCGCTGGCCTTCCTCATCCTGTTCGCCGGGTACGAGAACACCGTTCATCTGATCGGCAACGCCACTCTGGCCCTGCTCCAGAACCCGGCCCAGTTGGCCGCGCTGCGCGCGGAGCCGGACCGGCTGGGCCCGGCCGTGGAGGAACTGGCCCGCTACGACGGGCCCGCGCCGCTCGCCATCCGCCGTTTCCCGACCGCGGACGTCACCATCGGCGGGGTCACCGTCCCGGCGGGCGAGACGGTGCTGCTGTCCCTGGCGGCGGCCCACCGCGACCCGCGCCGCTTCCCCGAGCCCGACCGGCTCGACCTCGGCCGCGACGCCACCGGGCACCTGGCCCTCGGCCACGGCATCCACTACTGCCTCGGCGCACCGCTGGCCCGGCTGGAGACCGAGATCGCCCTCGGCGCGCTCGTCGAACGCTTCCCCCGACTCGAACTCGACGTGCCGGTGGACCGGTTGGAGTGGCGTCCGTCGATGCGCACCCGCGGGCTGCTCGCCCTGCCCGTGCGCTACTGAGGGGCGCCGGGGCGGCGGGCATGCCGTGGCCCCCCGGGTGCTGCCGCGCGGGCGTCTCCGGGGGGCTGCGCTTCGGCGTGGCCTGCCGTCAGGTGCTGCTGCGCCGGCGGGCCGGTGCGCGGGAGGCGGGCTTGGGCTCCCGGGGCAGCGGCTTCGGCGGTGCGGTGTCCCTGGTGTCGGGCACCTGGGCCTCGTCCCCGGTGCCGGGCACCCGGTCGCCATCCTCGGCTGCGAGCACCTGGTCGCCGTACAGGTCCTGCAGCCAGTTGGTCTGGTAGATGGTGTCGAGGTAGCGCTCGCCGAGGTCCGGCGCGACGGCCACCGCGGTGAGGTCACCGGTGTCGTGCCGGGCCAGCCAGTCCGTCGCGCCGCTCACCACGGTCCCGGTGGAGCCGCCGAACAGGAAGCCGTGCCGGGCCATGCGGTGACACATCCGGATGGTGTCCGGCTCCTCCACCCGGATCACCTCGTCGACGAAGGACTCGTCGAGCAGCGGCGGGCGCATGCTCATGCCGAGTCCCGGGATCATCCGGCGGCCCGGTTCGCCGCCGAACGCCACCGAGCCCGCCGCGTCCACGGCGACGATCCGCACCGGCCGGTCCCACTCGCGGAAGTAGCGGGCGCAGCCCATGAGCGTTCCGGTGGTGCCCGCGCCGACGAACAGGACGTCCAGTTCGGGGAACCGGCGGGCGATCTCCGGGGCGGTCGTACGGTAGTGCGCCGTCCAGTTGCCCGCGTTGGTGTACTGGCTGAGCCAGACGTACCGGTCGTCCGACGCGCACAGCGAGCGGACGTACTCGATCCGGGTGCCCAGGAAGCCGCCGTTGGAGTCCTGGTCGGCCACGATGTGCACCTCGCTGCCGAGCGCCTCCATCAGGAGTCTGGTCGACAGGTTGCAACGGGAGTCCGTCACACACAGGAACCGGTAACCCTTGCTCGCGGCGATCATGCTGAGCGCGACGCCGAGGTTGCCGGAGGAGGACTCGACGAGGACGGAGTCCGCTTTCAGGATTCCGTCCCGCTCGGCGTTCTCCACCATCTCGTTGGCGGCCTTCAGCTTGATGGATCCGGCGAAGTTGAAGGCCTCGCACTTCAGATAGAGCGGGTGTCCGCAGATCGACTCCAGGTCGACATAGAGGTCGCCCTCGTTGAAGGCGTAGGGAGCGGAGATGACAGGCACGGCGGGCCTCCTGGTGCCGGGCCGAGGACGACGGCCTCAGCCGTACCGGCGCAG
Organism: Streptomyces sp. GbtcB6; assembly: GCF_019091475.1. Taxonomy (NCBI): domain Bacteria; kingdom Bacillati; phylum Actinomycetota; class Actinomycetes; order Kitasatosporales; family Streptomycetaceae; genus Streptomyces; species Streptomyces sp. GbtcB6. Next base: position 486,983 of record NZ_JAGXJL010000002.1, read on the forward strand.
TTCGTGGAAGAAGTCATCGATGAGACAGAGGTCCCCGGCCCGGGACACCTCGTCGTAGACGTACTTGCCGACGGCGAGGTCGAGGACGCCGAGTCCGAAGGGCGAGAAGATCACCGGGCGGTCGGGCGGTGGTGCGGCCCGGCCCGACATGACGTCGCCGAGGGTTCCGTTGAGGAAGTCGCGGCTGCCGGTGAGCTGTTCGACCAGATGGGGTGACGTGTCGGCCTTGAGGCAGTGGTCGACGTCGTCGACGAAGTTGGCCGCACCCAGCAGGACCTCGGGGGCGAGGTCGCGCAGGGACACGTGCAGGACCAACGGGTTGTGGGTGAACCAGGCCGGGTCCGTGACATGGGGCCGGCCGGCGATGGTGGCGAAGACCACGAGGTCGCTGTCGCGGACCAGGTCCTCGGCGTGGTCGTGGACGGTGATCCGCGCGCCGGTGCCGGTCTGCTCCAGATAGCCGCGGAAGCCGCCGGAGCTGTCGGCGGACAGGTCGTGCACGCCGATCTCGTCGAAGTCCCAGCCGGTGCCGGCCAGGAAGGTGTGGATGTAGCGGGCGATCAGGCCCGTCCCGAAGAAGCCGACCCGGGTGGGGCGGGTACGGCCGCGGCTGAGCCAGTCGGCGGCCAGTGCCGCGGAGGCCGCGGTCCTGGTGGCGCTGATGATCGAGCTCTCCAGGCAGGCGAACGGGTAGCCGGTGTCGTGGTCGTTGAGGACCAGCACCGCGGAGGCCCGCGGCAGCCCGGCGCTCACGTTCTCCGGGAAGCTGGAGACCCACTTCAGGCCGTCCACCTGGACCGTCCCGCCGAGGGAGGCCGGAAGCGCGATGATCCGCGAGGTCGGGCGGTCGGCGAAGCGCAGGAAGTACGACGGCGGGTTGACCGAGTCCCCGGCGTCGTGCATCCGGTAGACGGCCTCGACCAGCTCCACGAGGTCCTTCTCGCGCCCGCTCAGCGCTCGTTGCACCTGCGCACCGGTGATCACCGCGAAGGTCGGTACGGATCCCCGCTCGGGCACGGCCGCCCTGGCGGCCGACGACAGTACATCGGTCATCGCTCGCTCGCCTCCAGGGCCGGGCAGTCCTCGGCCGGCCGGACGGGTACGCCCATGCCGACCAGCACCTGCCGTTCGCCGGTGAACGCCTCTCTGCTGTGCGCGGTGCGGATGTTGTCCACCAGCAGCAGGTCGCCGCGCTGCCAGGGTTCGCGCCGGGTGTGTGCCTCGTAAGTGCTGTTGATCAGCTGGACGACGTCCTCGCCGATCGGGCTGCCGTCGCCGTGGCGGGTGTTGAACGGCAGTCCGTCCGCGCCGTAGACGTCCACCAGGTACTCGCGCACCTCGGGTGTGAGGGTCCACTCGTTGAGGAAGGCGATCTGGTTGAACCAGCAGCGCCGGCCGGTGAGCGGGTGCCGGACGACGGCGTTGCGGCGCTGTTCGGTGCGCAGGGAGCCGTCGGGCTGCCAGGTGAAGTCGATGGCGTTGGCCCGGCAGTAGCTCTCGATCTCGGCGCGGTCGCCGGTGCCGAAGGACTCGGTGAGGCTCGCGCCGATCTCGTCGTTGTAGGTGCGGGTCAGGATCCAGCCCTCCCGCTCGAACCGTTCGGTGAGCCCGGCGGGCAGTGCCCGCAGCACCTCTTCGGCGTCGGCCACCGCGGTCGCCCCGCCCTGCTCGGACGCGGTGAGGCAGGCGAACAGCATCAGGCCGGGCACCTGGAGCCGGTAACTCAGCTCGTGGTGCATGCACATGGGCTGGTTGGCCGGCCAGGGCGTGGACGCGTACACGCCGGGGCGGTGGGTCTCGCGGGGCGCGAAGACCTCCTGCTCCGTCATGAGTTCCCCGGCCAGCTGTCCGAAGACGGCGCCGACCTGGTCGGGGTCGCGCAGTCCGAGGCCGCGGACGACCAGTGCCCCGTGCTCGGTGACCTGCGCACGCAGCGCCTCGCGGTGCTCGGCCGCCCACTTCGGTGGGTCGTCGGGGGGATCGACGTGCAGCAGTGCCGGCTTGTCCGGGCGCAGCTCCACGTCGAGCGGTGATGCCAGGAATGAGAACGGCATCTCGGGTTCCTTTCGGTCGACCGCCTGGGGTGTGACGGATCAGGAGGAGGCGAGGGGGAGGACGGTGGTCAGGACGGCCTGCGCCGCCTCGGCCGGGCGGGTGCGCAGGAAGTGGTGGCCGCCGTCGGGGAGTTCGTGCAGCTCGACGCGGTCGGCCAGGAGCAGCCAGTCCCGGTGGCGGCGGGCGTGCCCGGCGGTGTGCGGGTCGTCGGCGGCGACGACCACGGAGACCGGCGCGGACACCTTGCCGGGCGGCGGGGCTTCCAGGGCCGCGGCGAAGTAGCGGTGTGCCGCGACGCAGTCGTGCCGGTAGGCGGCGGCGATGTGGGCGGCGTGCCGCGGGTTCAGCTCGGCGAGTTCGGTGTGGCCGCCGTCGGCGGTCAGCCGTGCCACGATGTCGGCATCGCTCAGGTGCGTCAGTTCGGTGACGGCGGTGTGCCGTTCGGGCGCGGTGCCGAGCAGTTGCGCGCCGAGGAAGAGCCGTTCCACGCGTACGCCGCGCCGCTGGAGCCTCCTGGCCGTCTCGACGGCCGGTGCGGCTCCCGAGGAGTGGCCCCACAGCATGACCCGGGTCAGTCCGCGTGCCGTGATCTCGGCGGCGACCTGCTCGGCCACCTCCTCGACGGGTGCGAACGGCTCGGGGGGCGCGGCCAGGTTGTGGCCGGGCGGGTCCACGGCGAGGACGGTGAGGCCGCCGCCCGCCAGGGCGCTCGCCATCGGCTGGTAGTTGACAGCGTTGCCGCCCGCGTAGGGGAAGCAGACCAGGGCGCACTCGGGCGTGCCGCTCCCGTCCGCCAGGGTCAGCAGCAGCTCCGGGCGCTGCGGGGCCGGGCCGTCGAGGAGAGCGGCCAGGTCGGCGAGGACCGGGTGCCGGGTGATGTCCTTCAGGGACACCGCGCGGTCGAGGGCGAGGCTGAGTTTGACCGCGGTCAGGGAGGTGCCGCCGGAGTCGAAGAAGTGGTCCGTGCGGCCGATCCGCTCCTCGGGCACCCCCAGCAGTTCGGCCCAGGCCGCGGCCACCCTCCGCTCGGCCGGGCCGAGTCGGTCGCCGCCCGCCCGGCGGGCGCCGTCGGCCGCCCGGTGCGGGTCGCCGGCCGGCGCGGTCTCGGCCAGCTTGGTCAGGGCCTTCTTGTCGATCTTGCCGTTGGCGGTCAGCGGAAGGCTGTCCTGCCAGTGGAAGGCGGACGGGACCATGTAGGCGGGCAGCGCCGCGCCGAGCGCCTCGCGCAGGGCCTCCGGCCGCCGCCGCCCACCGGAGTAGAAGGCGATGAGCTGCTTGCCGCCGCCAGACCGCTCGGCGACGACCACCGCGCCGTCCCGTACACCGGCCACCCGCAGCAGGCAGTTCTCGATCTCGCCGATCTCGATCCGGAAACCGCGGATCTTGACCTGGCTGTCCCGGCGGCCGAGGAACTCCAGCCTGCCGCCGGGGTGCCAGCGCCCCCAGTCGCCGCCCAGGTAGAGCCGTTCGCCGGGCCGGTACGGGTCGGTGCGGTACGCCTCCCGGGTGCGCTCGGGATCGTTGACGTAGCCCCGGCCCACGCAGACGCCGGAGAAGGCGATCAGTCCGGGGGCGCCCAGCGGTACCAGAGACAGGTGCTCGTCGACCACGTGGACGCGGACGTTGTTGACGGCCCGGCCGAGCAGGACCCGGTCGGGCACCTCCCGGAGGAGTTCGTGGTTGGTGTCGTCCGACGTCTCGGTCAGTCCGTAGGCGTTGAGCAGCGCGATGCCCGGCTGGACCGCGAACCAGCGCTGCGTCAGCTCCCGTTTCAACGCCTCGCCGGTCACCGACACGCAGCGCAGGTCCGGCAGGGTGCGCGGGTGCTGCTCCAGGTAGGAGACCACGACCTCCAGGTACGACGGCACGAGCTGGGCCACGCCGACCCGGGCGCGCTCCAGGGTGTCGGTGAACCGTGCCACGTCCGTGATCACGTCCTGCTCGATCAGCAGGGTCCGCCCGCCCACCAGCAGCGGGGCGACGAGCTGCCACAGGGAGATGTCGAAGCACTGCGGGGCGGTCTGCGCCACCACGGTCGCCTCGCCGATCGCCAGGTCGTCGATCTTGGCGTGGAGGTGGTTGAGCATGCCCGCGTGCTCGCACATCGCGCCCTTCGGCTCGCCGGTGGAGCCGGAGGTGAAGTAGATGTAGGCGAGCTGGCCGGGGTCGACGCGGATCCCGGGATCGTCGTCGGCGTGCGGTTCGGCGTACGCCGTGTCGAACGGCAGCTTCTCGACGTCCGGCAGGACGGCCAGCGCCTGGTCCAGGGTGTCCGTGCTGCCGGGCTCGGTCAGGGCCAGCCGGCAGCCGGCCCGGGACAGGGTCGCCTCGATGCGGCCGGCCGGGAAGTGCGGCTCGATCGGCAGGTACACGCCGCCCGCCTTGAACACCGCCAGCATCGCGGCCAGCCAGTCGAGGGTGCGCTCGGAGACGACGGCGACCACGTCCTCCCGGTGCAGTCCCCGGGCCAGCAGGGCGCGCGCCAGCCTGTTGGCGTGCCGGTTGAGTTCGTCGTACGTCCACTCCCGCGTGCCGTGTACGGCCGCCACGGCCTGCGGATGGGCCCGCACCCGCTGTTCGAACAGTTCGTGCGCACGGCCGTCCGGCAGCGGGCGGTGCGGCCCGGCGAGGTCTTCCAGCTGCTCGCGCTGTTCCTCGGCCGACAGCAGGCTCTGCCGGCTGTGGTCGGCGTCGGGGTCCGCCGTCATCAGCCGCAGCGCGGTCAGGTGGTAGCCGCCGACGCGGGCAGCGGCCCCGGCGTCCAGGACGTCCGCGCGGTACCGCAGGTGCAGTGTCAGCCGGCCGTCCCGGTCGGACCAGCGCACCTGCAGGACGCCGTCGCCGGCGTGGACCTCCCCGGCCTCCTCGGCTCCGAGGGGACCCCAGACGACCTCGTACGACGGCTCAGTCAGCCCGAGTTCGCTCCGCAGCTCCCCCACCGGGTGGTCCCGGTGCGCCCGCAGCTGCGCCTCGGCGTACCCGGCGGACGTGAGCAGGGCGGCCCAACTCCCCGGGGGGACGGGTACCCGGCACGGCAGCGGCTCGTCGGCCGCGCCGGTTGCGAGGCCCGTGACCACCTCCGGCTCGCCGGAGAGCACGGCCAGCACCTTGAGGTGGGCGGCCAGCAGCAGCGCGCCGGCCGGCAGGCCCTGCCGCGCGGCCAGTTCCCGCACCGCCCGCGTCACGTCGTCCGGCACCGGTGTCTCGTGTCCGGCGGTTCCCGGCACCGGTTCCCGGACCCACCGGGGCACGGTGGTGGCACCGCCGGCGGTCAGTGTCCGGGTCCAGAACTCCCGGTCCGTCTCCACGCGCGTTCCCATCGAATGGCCTTCCTCAACTCGCCTTGGCCGTGGCGGCGTCAACTGCGGTCGCGACCCGGCCGACGCCGGCGGACCGGCTGTCGCGGTCCGGTATGTCCACCGCGGGGTTGCCGCCCCACTGGGCGTTCGGGGGGACTTCCTCGCCCTTCATGAGGAAGGAGTCGGGCGCCAGCACGGAGCCGTCGCCCATGGTCACGCCGTAGTGCACATGGGCGGCGATGCCCAGCGTGCAGCCGGCGCCGAGCGTGGTGACGTCGGACTTGAAGGTGCCGTCCTCCTGCGAGTGGCACTGGATCTTGCTGCCGGCGTTGAGGGTGCAGTCGTCGCCGATGACGCCGAGGGTCCGCTCGGTCAGGTAGCAGCCGTCGTCGAACACCCTGCGGCCGATGCGTACCCCCAGCAGCCGCCAGACCAGGCTCTTGAACGGGGTTCCGTTGAAGATGTTGAGGAAGTGGTCCGGCACCTTCCACAGCCGTTCGTGCCACCAGAAGTACGGGTCGTAGATGGAGCACAGCCGGGGGCGCAGCGCGCGGAAGGAGGCGAGGCAGCGCTCCACGAGGATGAAGTACGCGGCGGAGAAGGCGAGGGTGAACGCCAGGTAGCCGGCGATCACCACCTGTCCGAGCACGCCGTACAGGTCCACGGAGGCGAGGCCGAAGAGGGTGAGCGCGAAGGTGTGCAGCCATCGCACGAGCAGCATGAGTGCCATGGAGCGGAGGTTGTAGCGGTTCTTCGCGGCCAGCCGATGGTGAAACGTTTCTCCGGTCCGGAGATGGTCGAACCGGGCATCGCGGTCCACCGAGCGGGGGATCTCGAAGCACGGTGAGCCGAGGAGCCCCACGCCTTCCCGGATCTCGCCGTCGAGGGGGACCATCACCTTCGTCGCGAGCAGGCAGTTCTCCCCGGTCCTGGCGCCGGCCGGATAGGCGATGTTGTTGCCCAGGAAGTTGTGCGACCCGATGGTGGCCCGGGACAGCCGGAAGGACGTGCTGGAGAAGTCGGCGTTGAGGACGGAGAGGCCGTCGGCCACCATCGTCCCGCTGCCGACGGTGACCAACAGCGGTGTCTCGTGCTGCACTTCGGTGCCGAAGTTCGACCCGGTCTGCTCCACCTTCGACAGGTCGTATCCGATACCGCGGAGGTAGCCCACGATGTAGGAGCTGTCGCCGAAGAGCCAGGCGAAGAACTTGACGTTCGTCATGCGGGCCGTGGTCCGCTGCAGCGCGTAGTGGAACCCGTAGAGCGGATACACCTTGTCGGGCTTGACCACGAGGCCCACCAGGCGCGGAAGGGTGCACAGGGCCGCCAGTCCCAGGACGAGGAACCCGAAGAACAGCACGAGGGAGAGCAGCAGCGCGTCGGGGAGCAGTTGCGACCAGCCGAGCGAGGCCGTGGCCGGGTCGAGTCGCTTGCCGATCGCCGGTACCTCGGTGAAGAGCATGTAGACGCCGCCGACGACCAGCGGGACGTACAGGAAGATCAGCTGGAGCAGGGTACCGAGGCCGAACCAGGCGCGGCGCAGGGTGCCGCAGTTCGCCGGGGCGACCCGGATGTAGTCGGTCCGGGTGGGCTCCGCCGGGGATCCGTGCCAGCGCTCGCCGTCCGGGACCGCCTGGCCTCGGTGCAGGGCGGAGGAGTGGCCGAGCTGGGCGCCGTGCCCCAGGGAGGTGTCGATGTCCAGGACGGTCTTCTCGCCGACGAAGGCGTCCGCGCCGAGGGTGATCCGGCCGGTCTGGATGTGGCCGGCGCACGCCCGGTAGCCGAGGAAGAAGGAGTCCTTGCGGATCACCGCGCCCGCGCCGATCGTCAGCAGGTCGGTGCAGACGGGGACGGAGTGGGAGAGGATCGTGACTCCCTTGCCGATCCGTGCGCCGAGGGCCCGCAGGTAGAGCACGTACAGCGGGGTCCCGGTGAGGAAGACCATCGGGTTCGCGTGCAGCAGCACCTTGACGAGCCAGAAGCGCAGATACGTCAGGCCCCAGACGGGAAACTCGCGGGGTCGCCAGCGTCCGACGAGCACCCATTTCGCGACGACGGGGAACACGCACAGCGCCACGAACGCGGCGCTTCCGAAGAGCAACGACCGCAGATAGACGTCGGCCAGCCCCTTGCCGGAGGCGATCCACTCGTATCCCGCGGCGGTGACGAACCCGGAGACCAGGGAATAGCCCAGGAAGACCAGCAACTGGAGGGTTCCGCAGAGCAGATGGTTCCGCCGGTTCACGCGCGGTTCCGGTGCCGGCGTCGGCGCGGGCTGCGGGGCGTGCGCCGGATCGGCGGGAGCGGGGGCGGTCTCGCCGAGAGCCGCCGCCAGACTCTGGATCGTGGGGTGCCGGTAGACGTCCCGCATGGACGGCGACGGCAGATCGGCCGTCTTGCGTATTCGTGCGCAGAACTGGGCCATGACCAGGGAGTTGGCGCCGAGGTCGGCGAAGAAGTGGCCGTCGACCGGGACGGACTCGGCGTCGAGGAGATCGGCCAGTGCCTGCGCGAGCCTCCGCTCCGTCTCCGCCCCCCTGGGGTCGGCGCCGGTCAGGGCGACGGCAGGTTCATCCGGCTCCGACACGACCTCGGAGGACTGTTCCACCATGCGATCTCCTGGAGAACGTGGATGTTCCTGATCACGAACCGGCGGATTCAGTTTGTCCGGATAAGAGCGCTACCTGCCACTTGTCCCATCGATGGGGCCGAGCGCCCGTCATGAGCCGTCAGGCCCGTATTCCCTTGGTTTCACGCCAGGAGGGGGAGTGCGCGAATCACCCGAACGGCGGCCCCCCGGCCGGCAGCCCGCATCCCGGCACGGCGGCCGCATCCGGATCCGCCCCGCGCCGGCGGGAGTCCTCACCGGCGGCGCGGGGGCCCGGAACCTCGGGGCAGGTCAGTCGTCGGCGCCGTCCGCCGCCGCGGCGGACTCGTGTGCCGCGATGCCGACGAAACGGCGTACGGCCTCCACGGGCATGTCGAGCCCCTCGGAGGCGGCGCGCTCGTCACCGAACACCTGTACCGCCTCGGCGACGGCCACCGCCAGTTCGGCTTCCGCCTTGCGGACCTTGACCTCGGCCTTGTCCACCGTGTCGACCACCGCCAGCTGGCGGCGCTGCTTCTCCTGGAGTCGCTGCTTGCGAGAAAGCGTTTTGTCAGAGTTCTGCACAGTCACGACCAAGATCATATGCAGCCCTGTGCACCCGCGCGAAATCGGCAACTCCGCCCGCCCGAGGCCCTGTTCGAAACCTCAGGCGGTCAGCGTCGCCCACACCGCGTGGCCGCTGGTGAGCCTCGACCGGTCGACGCCCCAGGATTCGGCGAGCTGCTCGACGAGCAGCAGCCCCCGGCCGCCTTCGTCGTCGGGGCCCGCCTCGCGCCGGGGCAGGCCGCGGCCGGAGTAGTCGTGGTCGTGGACCTCGAGCCGCAGGCATCCGTCCGCGATCAGTCCCATGCCGCACAGGATCCGCACGCTCAGCGTGTGGATGACGGCGTTGGTGGCCAGCTCGGACACGAGCAGCACCGCGTCCTCGCACAGTTCGCGGGAGAGGCCCCACTCACCGAGCCGGGCTCTCACGGAGCGGCGGGCGACTCTGACGCTGGAGCGGTGCGAGGGCAGTTCGATCCAGTGCGCACGGTCGGGCGCGTCGACGTCTAACAGATCGCGTGGGGAGGTCGCGTGGGGGGACACGAGGCTGCCTTCCGTAAGGCGGGCGCGGCGGAGAGCGGGCGGGACAGGCGGAGCGGGCGGAACAGGGCAGGCAGAACAGAGCAACGGCCGCACGGGGAGCGGGGCATCGCCCGTGATCGTGACCGCGATTTACTCAAGTAATCATGCGCGCAGGCAAGTTCAGGCTGCAACCGGCTCCCTGATAATTTCAGGATGCCGGTATCGGTCTGGTCGCTTCAGCAAGTCCCTGTCACACTCGTCCGGGTGACAGTCCCTCAGGAGGTAGGGCGTGAGCGAAGGCCGTTCGAACGCGGGCAGCACCAGTGCGCCCACCGTTCTGCGGATGATCCTGGGCCGCAGGCTCCAGGAGCGGCGGCAGGGCGCGGGCGTGTCACTGGAGGACGCGGCGCGGGCGCTTCGGGTCACACCCCTGACCATCCGCCGGCTGGAGAAGGCGGAGGTGACGCTCAAGCCCCTCTACGTGGAGAAACTCCTTGAGACCTACGGTGCCGACCGGCAGGAGCGGGAGGAGTTCGTCGCCTTCGCCGAGCGGGCCAACGAGCCCGGCTGGTGGCACACGTACCGGGATGTGCTGCCCACCTGGTTCAGCGCCTATGTGAGCCTGGAGACCGGCGCGACGACCCTGCGCACGTACGAGCCGCACTACGCCACGGGGCTGCTGCAGACCCGGGAGTACGCGCGTCATGTGCTCAGCGGCGGCTTCCCGAACGCCAGCGACGCGGACCTGGAGCGGCGGGTGAACCTGCGGCTGCGCCGTCAGGTCCTGCTGGAGCGCTCCGACGCGCCGACGCTGTGGGTGGTGATGGAGGAGGCCGTCCTGCACCGGGTGGTCGGCGGGCCCGAGGTGATGCGGGAGCAGATCGAACGGCTGCTGGAGGCCTCGGAGCTGGAGCACGTCAGCGTCGACGTCGTCCCGTTCACCGCCGGTGCCCATGTGGGCGCGTGCGCCCCGTTCACCTACTTCCGGTTCGCGGAGCCCGAGCTGCCGGACGTCGTCTACACCGAGGTCCTCTCCGGTGCGATGTACCTGGACCAGCGCTCCGATGTCGTCGCCCACCTGGAGGCGCACAACCGCATGTCCCTGCTGACCTCCGACGCGCACAGCAGGGCGCTCCTGAACCGCATGCGCAAGGAGTACTCATGACCACCTTCGACACCTCCTTCGACGGCAGTGTCCACGACGTGTACAACGGCATGCCCGCGTCGGACCTGGGGGAACAGGGCTGGGAGTCGCCCTGGAGCGGCCCCAACGGCGGTCAGTGCGTGCAGACGAAGCAGCTCGCCGACGGCAGGATCGCGCTGCGGCAGTCGACTGATCCGGCCGGTCCCGCGCTGATCTACACCCCGGAGGAGATCACCGCGTTCGTCGCGGGGGTCAAACGCGGCCTCGCCGACCACCTGACCACCGGCTGACCTCTCCCCCACGCTCCCCCTCTGAAAGGTTCAGGATGACCAACTCGCCCGTGGCCCGGGACATCGACACCAGTAGGCCCCACTCCGCCCGCATGTACGACTACTACCTGGGCGGCAAGGACCACTTCGAGGTCGACAAGCAGGCGGCCGAGAGCGTGGCGTCCGCCTACCCGGGCATCTTCGTGTGCGCGCGGGAGAACCGTGCCTTCATGCACCGGGCCACCCGCGTTCTCGCGCGCGAGCACGGCATCCGGCAGTGGCTCGACATCGGCACCGGCATCCCCACCGAGCCGAACCTGCACCAGGTGGCCCAGTCCGTGGTCCCCGAGGCCCGGGTGGTGTACGCCGACAACGACCCGCTGGTGCTCAAGTACGCCGAGCGTCTGATGCGCAGCAGGGCGGAGGGCCGCACCACCTACATAGAGGCGGACGTCAACGACCCGCAGACACTGCTCGACGCCCCCGAGCTCGCCGAGATCCTGGACCTCGACCGCCCGGTGGCACTGTCCCTGAACGCCCTGATGCACTTCGTGACGGACGCGCAGGACCCGTACGGCATCGTCGGCCGGCTGCTCGACGTCCTTCCCTCGGGCAGCGCGCTCGCCCTGAGCCACTGCACGCCCGACTTCGACCCGGACACCTGGCAGAAGGTCACCGACATCTACAACAACGCCGGAACCCCGGTGCAGTTCCGCTCCCGGGCGGACGTGGCGCGGTTCTTCGACGGGCTGGAACTGCTCGACCCCGGCGTCTGCGTCGGCCACCGCTGGCGCCCGGACGCGGAACCGACCGCCACGGACGCGGAGGTCAGCCTGTGGACCGGGGTGGGCATCAAGCCGTAAGGACCATTCCGAGGGGGGATCCGCCTCCGGGCTGTCGTACCACGCGGGGACTCGGCGGTACGACAGCCCGGGGGCTGTGAACACGGGTCCGCCGGACGCTCCGCCGCGGTGGCGGGTCGTGAACGCACCCCGCCTGGTCGCACTCGTCCGCAACGCGGCGATCTCGTCGAACAGGGTGGCGAATCCGCCTCGAGGTTCGAGATCATCCGCTCATGTCGGATGGCGTGCCAGGGCAGAACCTTCCGGTCGGCTTCGGTTTCCGGCCGTATCGCGGCAGCGAAGACCACGCCGCCATGGCCGCAGTGCGGCTGGGCTGTGCGGAGCGGGACCGGGTCGATGCCCACTCGGTTGTGGAAGGGCTCCCGACAGCGGCCGAGATCGCCGAAGCCTCCGCCAAGTTGGAGGAACCGTCCAAGAACCAGATCCTGGTGGTGCTGGGCAGAGGCGTCGTCGGCTACGCGACGATCCGGTGGTGGCAGGAGCGGGACGATACGTGGCTGTATCTGCACCGTGGCCACCTCTTGCCCGAGCATCGCGGCCAGGGCATCGGCTCAGCCATGCTGAGCTGGGCCGAAGAGCGGATCCGCCAACTCGTCCGGCAGCATGGAACGACGCGGACGGCAGTGATCGGCGCGAACGCCATGGCCTCCGAACAGGACGCCACGGCGCTTCTCCTCGGCAACGGCTACCGGCGTGTCTTCAGCCTGGTCGAGCTGGAGCTGGGTGAACTACGGCAACTGCCCGCGCTGGTCCGCGAGTTGCCGGCCGGGATACGGACGGGGCCCGTTCTGACCGGCCACTACCGGGCAGCTTGGCGGACAGTTGTCGATTCGTATGCGGACAACAGTCCCACTCCAAAGTGGACATTCCAGGAATTCATCGACACCGCCGACCCTGCATGCTGGAGAGCCGCGTGGCAGGGGGAGGACATGGTCGGCGTCGCCCTCTGTTCCATCCGCCGCCACGACCGCACCGTGGGCGAGGTCGAGGAGTTGAGTGTCCGCGCGGACCGCCGACGTCTCGGAATCGGCCAGGCCCTGCTGCTGGACGGGCTACGCAGCCTCCGCGAGCAGGGTGCGACAACCGCCCGGCTGTTCACGGGCACGGCGAATCCGCACCGGTCCTACGATCTTTACGAGAGCGTGGGGTTCCAGCGACAGCACGAGTACGTCCGCTACCGCAAGCCGCTCGCTTGATCACCTTTCGGGGCGTTCGGCCGAGAGCGAGTCCTGGCAGCAGGACTCGCTCTCACTCAGTCTCCAGGACCGGTGTCAGCCGATGTGGTAGCTGTCGCCGTACACCTTCCAGTCCAGCGGGGTGTTCAGGCACAGGTTGCCGTTGCGCAGGAAGACCCGCTGCTCGGTGTCGACCCTGGTGGTGTCGCTGTGCGCCTCCTCCTGCTGCATGGCCCACACCCGGGCGTCGAGGAAGGCGTTGAGGTACGTCGTCTCGTTGCCGCCCTGGGCCGGCGGCTTGGCCTTGCCGAGGGCGCGCTTGCGTATGTTGCGGAAGCTGGTGGCGTCGTCGCCGTCGCCGTGCATGACGATGGCGTCGTAGTAGGTGAACTGCCCCAGCGTGCCCAGCCCGTCCGTCTTGCCCTGCTGCACTGCCGGGTTGAAGTACACCCGGTCGCGTTCGTCGTTCTGGGCCTGCTGGAAGGCGGTGTCCTGGGCGGCCTTGCGCCAGTCGGCGGGGAAGTTCGGGTCGAGGCCGCTGTGCGAGTCGGTGCCGTTGACCCGGCGCAGCGCCGGCAGGTACTTGGCGAGCACGTTGGAGGGCTTGCGGTCGGTGTAGAGCTGGACGAGGTCGAGCATGTCGCCGGTGCCGGAGCAGAAGCCGATGATCCCGGCGGTGTAGCCGCGGCCGTCGCCGATGTCCTCGATGTACTTGTACTGGGCCTTCCAGTCGAGCGAGGAGTTCTCCGCGCTCGACACCAGCTTCATGGCGATCTCCTTCTTCGCCGGGTCGTCGAGGCCCACACAGCTCGCGGCCGTCGGGGCGGCGGAGGCGTGCGCGGGGCGCAGCAGCACGGCGCCGGCGCCTACGGCGGACGCGCCGAGCAGGGCGAGCAGGGTGCGGCGGGAGGTCAGGACGGGGTTCGTCGTGGTCGTGTCGTTCGGGTTCCGCACAGGGACTCCAGTGGGGGGTTGCGGTCGGTCATCGATAGGAAGGTTTCCTATCAGTAGATACCACTGATGTGTACCCGTCACACAGAAAGTTCGTAGAGTCGAACAAGTCCGCCGGTGCGGTCCGGGGCGTCCGAGGCGGGTCAGCCGGTGGCGGTCCAGGCCTTCGGTCCGATGCCGCGCCACTCGATCAGCTCGGGGTCGTCGACCGTCGTACTGGCCTCGGGCAGGCCCGCGCGGCGCAGGAACTCCACGACGTCGAGCAGGTGGTACGCGATGCCGACGTACTCTCCGCGGATGGTGACCCGCCGGCCACCGTCGGGGCCCGGCGGCTGCACGATCACAGGCGCGCCTTCCATAGTGACCGCATGCCCCCTGACGGCACGGTTCATGCCGCGGACAGGGCCACCCGGCGGATGGCCGCCGGCAGGTTCGAGGCCCTCGGAGGCGATGCTCTCGCGGGTGGGGCCGGAAATCGGTGGTTGGCCGAGAGTTTCGGGGGCGGAGTGACGGGAGGGCGGTTCGGTGCATCCGATACACGCCAATAACCGCCCTCCGGGGCGGCGGAGCGGCTTCCGCCGCCGGGTCCGGGTGGCGGCCCGGACGGATCGCCCGGCACTTGCGTGTTTTGCCGGTCGATTACACCTTCACGTGTCGGTTACAGCGTCTTCACAGAACGCGTGCTTTTGGTCACTCGGCGTGTCGGTCCTGTCGCCCAGGGAAGACGCCCGCGCAGGGGGCTGCCTAGCCTCCCCGCCATGCGATCACCACTGATGAGACGCTTCGGCCTCGGCGCCGTCCTCGCCCTCGTTCTGGCCCTGTTCGGACTGGCCCCCAGCGCGAGCGCCGACCCGGCGCCGGCCGGGCTGGCCTTCGCCACCGACGCCGCGACCACCACGCCCGGTGGCACGGTGCACCTGTCGATGACGATCACCAACAACAACACCTACGACATCTGGTTCGTGTACCAGACGATCGACCCGACCTACCTGACCACACAGCGCCCCGACCTGAAGTACAGCTTCACCGGCTGCAGCCTGGCCGCGTCCGACGGCACCGCCACCGCCTGCTCCGGCACCGGGCCCACCAACCTCGGCACCGACTACGGCGCCACCGTCCCGCCCGGCCAGAGCCGCACCGTCACCCTGACGCTGAGCGTGGCCGCCGACTCCGGCTGCAACGGCAACATCGGCTTCTACTCGTACTACTACGCCGAGTTCAGCGACTCCACGAACACGAGCGGCGGCCCGGTCTACACGCCCGAGACGCGCGTCCTGTGCGCCTGACGGCCTGTCGGGGATGACCTGAAAGGTCTGCGATCAGCCGATGATCCGGGGCCGGGCACTCTTGCCCCCACAGAGGGCCCGGCCTGCACCGTGGACGGAAAAAAGCCCAACTCGGTTCCATTCAAGGCCTGTTGGTCGCCTGCTCTTTTCCGTCACGTTTCGCAACACGACCGCGAAAGCTACACACAGACACCACTATGTGACGGGACGGATGCGTCGACGACTGGCCTCTCAGGGGAAGCCGGCGTCGGGGCAAAGGGGTGCGTCCGCTCCGCGGAGCCGTGCTCACCCCCGTCCGGGGAGGGAACTTCACCGCATGAAGCGGACCATACGCACGACCGTGCTCACGGTCGGTGCGCTCATCGCCGCGCTCGGCCTGCCGGCCGGCGCGGCCCATGCAGATGACGCACCCAGAATCGACTTACGGGTACTGCTGGTCAGCGACGGCGGACCGTCGACCGCAGCCATCGCCGCCGAACTGACCGATGACGGCACGCCGTTCACCGAGATCGACCTGACCCAGTCCGGACGGCAGGTCATCGACGCCGGTTTCCTCGCGGACACCGTCGACGGACGGGCCCGCGCCAAGTTCCAGGCCGTGGTGCTGCCCGACGACAATCCGTTCGCGAGCGGTTCAAGTGAAATGGCGGCACTCACAGCGTACGAACAGGTTTACCAGATCCCCCAGGTCGATGCCTATACCTATGCACGTCCGGAAGCCGGTCTGCAGTACCCGGTGGGCAGCGCGGGCTACTCCGGCAGCATCGACGGCACCCAGGCCGACGTGACCGCCGCCGGCCAGGCGGGCCCCTTCGGCTACCTCGACGGCACCGTCCCCTTCGAGGACAACGACCCCTCCGTCGGCGAGAGTTACGCCTACCTCGCGCAGCCGGCGGCCGGCGCCGACTTCACGCCCTATGTCGAGGCGACGATCCCCGGGTCGTCAGCCAAGGGCTCCCTGGTCGGCGAGTACCGGCACGACAACCGGCGTGAGCTCGTCGTGACCTTCGTCTACAACCAGTACCAGGAACAGTTCCGGCTGCTGGCCCGCGGCATCGTCGAGTGGATGACCGGCGGGGTGCACCTCGGCGCCTCGCGCAACTACTTCGCCGTGCACGTGGACGATGTGTTCGCCGAGGACGACCGCTGGAACAGCGAGCTCAACTGCACGCCCGGCGACGTCGACTGCACCGACTCCGGCGCCACGGCCGACCCGATCCGGATGACGTCCGCCGACGTCGACTACGCGGTGGCCTGGGAGCAGAGCAAGAACTTCACCTTCGACCTCGCCTTCAACGGCTCCGGCAGCGTCGACCAGCGCTCGGACAACGACGGGGTCGACCAGCTCGCCGACAAGCTGGTCGCGGACAAGAACGACTTCCGCTGGATCAACCACACCTACACGCACGCCTTCCTCGGCTGCGTGCAGAACACCGCCGTGGTGCCCTGGGTCTGCGATACCAACGCCGACGGCAGCACCCAGTGGGTCAGCCAGAACGACATCTCCGACGAGATCGCGAACAACCGGGTCTGGGCCGAGACCAACGGACTCCCCCTGGAGAACGACGAGTTGGTCACCGGCGAGCACTCCGGGATGCGGATCCTGCCGCAGCAGCCCGACGACAACCCGAACCTGTCGCCCGCCCTCGCCGCCAACGGCGTCGACTGGCTCGGCTCCGACAACTCCCGTGACCCGCAGCAGCGTCAGGTCGGTGCGGCCGAGACGGTGCCCCGCTACCCGATGAACATCTTCTACAACGCGGGCAAGGCCTCCGAGGAGGTCGACGAGTACAACTGGCTCTACACCAGCCGCGCCCAGGGCGGCAGCGGTATCTGCGAGGACAACCCGACCACCACGACCTGTCTGTCGGCACCGCTGGACACCAGCACCGGCTACACCGACGAGATCGTGCCGCTGGAGACCCGGATCGACCTCGGGCACGTGCTGTCCAACGATCCCCGGCCGCACTACATCCACCAGTCGAACCTGACCGAGGACCGCATCGCCTACCCGGTGCTGAACGGCGTGCTCGACGGCTACCAGGCCCTGTTCGCGGACAACACCCCCGTGGTGAACCTGCGGCTGAAGGACATCGGCACCGAGCTGAAGCGCCGGGCGGACTGGCAGGCCGCGCTCCAGGCCGGCCAGGTCACCGCCTACCGCATCGGCGACGCCGTGACCGTCGAGGCACCGGCCGGCCTGGAGGTCACCGCGACCCTGCCGACCGGGACCACGGTGGGCGGCGCCGCGTTCGGCTCGGCGTACGCGGGCGCGGTCTCCGGCTGGACTCCGTCGGCGGGTGACCCGATCAGCCTCACCCTCCCCGCCACCACGGCGACCCCGGCCGTCACGGCGGCCGACGACACCGCCCCGGCCACGGATCCCGCGCCCCACACCCGGGTCCCGGCAGGGGTGGCCGATCAGGTCCCCGCCACCGTCACCAACTGAACAGCGCTCCGCCGCACCGACGACCGACGCAAGAACAGATCCGCGGTTCCGGCCGCCCGCCGGCGGCCGGAACCGGCACGACCACCCCCCACAACTCGGCCGTGGAGCACCCGATGTCCCTTCCCGACGGCGCGCCGCCCACCCGCACTACGCGCGTCACCCTGCTCACCGAAGGCACTTACCCGCACAGTCACGGCGGCGTCAGCGTCTGGTGCGACCAACTGGTGCAGGGCATGCCCGACATCGACTTCGACGTGATCGCCGTCACCGGCACCGGACGCGAGCCCGTCGTCTGGGACCTGCCCCCACACGTCTCGAACGTGTGGTCCGTGCCGATGTGGGGCGACCCGCCCGAGGGCCGCGCGCCCCGGGGCCGGGCCCGCCGTGAACTCGCCGACGCCTACGGCCGGTTCCTCGCCGCACTGCTCGACCCGCGGGAGGAGGACGGCTTCCCGGCCGCCCTGTACGCCCTGGCGCGCGCCGCGGCGGACGGCATGCTCAGCCCGTTCCTGCGCGCCGACCCGGCGATCACCGTCCTGACCTCGCTGTGGAACCGGCCCGGCGTCGCCGTGCGCGAGGCCCGGCCCACCCTGCACGACGCGCTCACCGCGACCGCGCTCCTGGAGCACGCCCTGCGTCCGCTGACCGCTCCGCTGCCCGAGACCGGCGTCGCGCACGCGGTGAGCGGAGGCGTAGCCGCGCTGCCGGGGCTGGCCGCGCTGGACCAGCACGGGGTCCCGCTGCTGCTCACCGAGCACGGCGTCTACCTGCGGGAACGCTACCTCGGCTATCGCACCGCGCCCTACCGCTGGCCGGTCAAGGCGGTCGTGCTCGGCTTCTTCCGCCTCCTGGCCCGCGAGTCCTACCGCCAGGCGGCCCTGATCACCCCGGGCAACCGCTACAACCGGCTCTGGGAGGAGGAGGGCGGCGCGGATCCGGAGTCCATACGCACCGTGTACAACGGCGTCGACCCGGCCGCGTTCCCGGCGGCCGGACCGGAGCCGGAGGTGCCCACGCTCAGCTGGGCGGGCCGCGTGGACCCCATCAAGGACCTGGAGACCCTGATCCGGGCCTTCGCCCTGGTCCGCGCTCAACTCCCGGAGGCGCGGCTGCGGTTGTTCGGCGGCACGCCCAGGGGCGGCGAGGCCTACCGGGAGCGCTGCGAGGCGCTGGCCGCCGAACTCGGGCACGGCGACGCCGTCACCTTCGAGGGCCGCGTCGACGACATCAAGGACGCCTACGCGGCCGGCAACGTCGTGATGCTCTCCAGCATCAGCGAGGGCTTCCCGTTCACCTTGATCGAGGCCATGTCCTGCGGGCGGGCCACCGTCTCCACCGACGTCGGCGGGGTCCGGGAGGCGGTCGGCGACACCGGGCTGGTCGTCGCGCCCCGGGATCCGGCGGCGATGGCCGCGGCCGCCCTCGATCTGCTGAGCGATCCGGCGCGCCGCCGGGCGATGGGCGAGGCGGCCCGGCGGCGGGTGATCGAGCAGTTCACGCTCCGCCAGACCATCGACACCTTCCGTGCCATCTACCTCGAACTGCCCCACCGAGCACGGAAGTCGGCTGCCGCGCCGGCTCCGGCCGAGCTGTCTGCCGCGTCCGTCACCGGGAGCGTGGCCCGGTGAGCGGACCGATGTCCCTCGAACCCGGCGGCTCCGAACAGGAGACCCTGGCTCTGCGCCTGGCCGAGCCCCGGCCGCCGCGCCGTCACCGGCCGCGCTGGGCCCTCGACGACACCACGCTGACCATCCGGCTGCCCCGGCGCGGCCCGGACGAGGACGCGGTCAGCGAGCTCGCCGCCGAACTCGCCGACCGGGTCGGCCCCGCCGTCCACCCCTACGAGGTGGCCGCCCTGCTGGAGTCGGAGGGCCTGTCGGCCGCCGTGATCAACGAGCGGTACGGCCACCCGAACCTGTTCTCGCTCGCCTCCGCGCTCTACGAACGGGTGCCCAGGACCTTCCCGGAACCGGCGCCCGCGGCCGACCCGTGGCGCCCGGACACCGTGCGCTGTCTGCTGCGGGGCGTGCTGTTCGCGCTGCCCGGACTGGCCTATCTGCTGACCGCGCCGCTGTGGAACGCGGCCGGGCACGCCCCGGCCCTGATCGTGGCGGGGCTGGTGTCCTGGGCGTGGGGGCAGGCCCTCGGCCACCGCGCCTACCTGAGGATGGCGAGCGGACGGCGCGAGGCCGGCCGTACCCTCCTGCTCGGCGCCCCGGCCGGGGCGGTGCTGGCCACGGCGGCGGCCGCCGTGGTCGCCGGGGGCGGCCCGGCCGTCCTGGCCGCGGCGGCCCAGTCGGGCTACCTGGCCGGGGCGGGCGTGCTCCTGGTACTGGCCCGGGAGCGGCTGCTGCTGGCCGCGCTGAGCCCCCTGGTCGCCGGTGCGGCCGTGCTGCCCTGGTGGGAGCCGGGCCGGCTGCTGCGGGCGGGACTGCCGCTGCTCGCCCTGACCGCCACGCTCGCCGTCACCGGCTGGGTCCTGTGGCGCGCCCTGGCCGTTCCGGCCGCCGCCGCGGTGCGCCGGCCCAAGGTGCTGTGGTCGCTGCCGTACGGCCTGTTCGGTCTGGCCGCGGGGGTGCTGGTGCTCCTGGAGGGGCTCCGGGAGCCGCGCGCACCGTACGCGGTGATCGTGCTCACGGTGAGCATGGGCCCGGCGGAGTGGCTGCTGTACCGCTACCGGGGGCTGTCGGTCGCCGCGCTGCGCGCCACCGCCACCCCCGCCGCGTTCCTGCTGCGCTCGGCCGGCATCCTCGCCCTCTGCCTGCTGCTGTACCTGCTGCCGCTGCTGCCCGCCGCCCTGGTCACGGGTGCCGACCCGGCCGCCCTGCTGCTGCTCGCGGCCACCCTGTGGACCGCGCTGCTGCTCCAGGCGTTCGGCGCGGCCTGGCCGTCGGCCGCGCTCTGTGTCACGGCCGCCGCCGTCGCCGGCGCGGTCACCCTGCTCGGTCTCCCCGGGGCCGGCCTCGCCCTGCCGCTGTGTTGCGGCGCCGCGGCGCTCTGTCTCGCGGCCTGCGCCCTTGCGCTGCTCGGCCGCCCCGCCCCGCACGGATAGTCACTCCCCCCACGCACAACCAATCGGAAGGACACCGCAGTTGACCTCCCAACCGCTCGCCGCCGTCACCGGGGCCGAGGGTTTCATCGGTTCGCACCTCACCGAGGCGCTGGTCGCCTCCGGGCACCGGGTGCGGGCCATGGCCCAGTACAACTCCTTCTCCTCCTACGGCTGGCTGGAGACCCTCGCCCCGGACGCCCTGGACCAGGTGGAGATCGTCCTCGGCGACGTCCGGGACCCCGGCTCGGTCCGCGGCCTGCTCGACGGCGCCGACACCGCCTACCACCTGGCCGCGCTGATCGCGATCCCGTACTCCTACCGGGCCCCGCACAGCTACGTGGACACCAACGTCACCGGCACGCTGAACGTCCTGGAGGCGGTCCGCGCGCTCGGCACGCCCCGGCTGGTGCACACCTCGACCAGCGAGACGTACGGCACCGCCCAGACCGTGCCGATCACCGAGGACCACCCGATCAACACCCAGTCCCCGTACGCCGCTTCGAAGGCGGGCGGGGACCGGCTCGCCGACAGCTACCACGCCAGCTTCGAGACCCCGGTGGTGACGCTGCGGCCGTTCAACACGTTCGGGCCGCGCCAGTCGATGCGCGCGGTGATCCCCACCGTCATCGGTCAACTCGCCGCCGGGGAACGGACGATCACCCTCGGCGATCTGCGGCCCACCCGGGACTTCATGTTCGTGAAGGACACCGCCCAGGCGTTCCTGACGGTCGGCACCGCGCCCGCCGGACAGGTGGTGGGCCGCACCTTCAACGCCGGTACCGGCACGGAGATCTCGGTCGGCGACCTGGTCGCGCTGATCGGCAAGGTCATGGACACCGCCGTCGACGTCCGCGAGGACGAGGCCCGGATCCGGCCGGCGGGCTCGGAGGTGATGCGGCTGGTCGCCGACGCGAGCAGGCTCACCGCGGCCACCGGCTGGCGGCCCGCGCACTCCCTGGAGGAGGGCCTCGCGCAGACCGCCCGGTTCTTCCGCGACCCGGCCAACCTCGCCCGCTACAAGACCGGCATCTACAACATCTGACCTCGTCCGGCACGTCTGCGCACGTACACGAAGGAGGAGCCCCATGCACGCAGTGATCCTGGCCGGAGGCAAGGGCGTCCGGCTGCGTCCCTACACGACCGCGCTGCCCAAACCGCTCGTCCCCATCGGCGACCAGCACGCGATCCTGGAGATCGTGCTGCGCCAGCTCTCCACGGCCGGCTTCACCAGCGTCACCCTCGCCATCGGCCATCTCGGTGAGATCATCCGCGCCTACGTCGGCGACGGCTCCCAGTGGGGCCTGGCCGTCGACTACGCCACCGAGGAGAGCCCGCTGGGCACCATGGGCCCGCTGCTCAACCTGCGTCAGCGGCTGCCCGAGACGTTCCTGGTGATGAACGGCGACATCCTCACCGACCTCGACTACGCCGACGTCCTCGCCCGGCACAGAGCCTCCGGTGCCCCGCTGACCATCGCCACCTACGCCCGCAAGGTCCACATCGACTTCGGGGTGCTGACCACCGACGACAGCAAGGTCGTCGCGTTCACCGAGAAGCCGAGCGTGGACTACCGCGTCTCGATGGGTGTCTACGGGCTGTCCCGCGCCACCCTCGACGGCTACACGCCCGGACTCCCGCTCGGCTTCGACGAGTTGGTGATCGATCTGCTGAAGGCCGAAACTCCGCCGCACGCCTACGAGTTCGAGGGGTACTGGCTGGACATCGGCCGCCCGGACGACTACGACCGGGCCAACGCCGAGTTCACCACCCGCAAGCCGCTTCTGCTCAAGGGAGCCTGAGCACGTCATGCGCATTCTCGTCCTGGGCCGCACCGGCTATCTGGGCACCCATGTCGCCGCGGGGCTGCGGGCCGTGCCCGGCGCGCAGGTCCTCGGCGGCGGCCGTTCGGCCGGCGTGGAACATCGCGTCGACCTCGCCACCGTCCGCCGCGAGCAACTGGCCAAGATCCTGGCGGCGGTCGCGCCCGACGCTGTGGTCAACTGCGCGGGCGCGACCGGCGGCGACGCGGTCGCCCTCGCCGAGGTCAACGCCCGCGGCCCGGCGGTGCTGTGCGCCGCGCTGCGCGACGCGGCCCCGGCGGCCCGCCTGGTGCACCTGGGTTCGGCCGCCGAGTACGGCCCCGGCGCCCCGGACGCCCCGGTGACCGAGTCGGCGCCCACCAGCCCGGTGGGCCCGTACGGTGCGACCAAGCTCGCGGGCACGGCCGCGGTGACCGCGGCCGGCCTGGACGCGGTGGTGCTGCGGGTGGGCAACCCGGTGGGGCCCGGGGCGCCGGCCGCCTCACTGCCCGGCCGGATCACCGCCATGCTCCGCGAGGCGGGCCCGGACGCGGCGGCGGTGCTGCGGCTCGGGGACCTGTCGGCGTACCGCGACTTCGTGGACGTACGGGATGTGGCCCGTGCGGTGGTGCTGGCGGCCACCGCACCCGGATCGCTGCCGCCCGTCCTCAACATCGGCGGCGGCCGGGCCGTTCCGGTGCGCGAGCTGGTGCACGCCCTGGCCGGCCGGGCCGGCTTCCGGGGCCGGGTCGAGGAGAGCACGACCGGCTCGGTCCGCTCGGCGCAGGTGTCGTGGCAGTGCTCCGACATCTCCGCCGCCGGGCGGGCCCTGGGCTGGCGCCCCGCCCACACCCTGGACGACGCGCTCACCGCCCTGTGGGAGAGCGACGGTACCCGGTGAGCCTGCTGATTCCGCTGTATGTGCACCCGGCCGAGGACCCGGGTGCCTGGCACCGCCTGATCACCGCCGCGCACCGTACCTACGGCGTGGTCCTCAACCCGGCCGACGGCCCCGGTGACCGCCCCGACCCGGCGTTCGCCGCGGCGGCCGACGCGCTGCGCACGGCCGGGGCGCTCCTCCTGGGGTACGTCGACACCGACTACGGCATGCGCGGACAGGCCCAGGTCACCGAGGACATGCGCCGGCACGAGGAGTGGTATGCGGCCGACGGCTGCTTCCTCGACCGGGTGACGGCGACCCCGCAGGGGCTGCCCGCCTGCCGCAAACTGGTGCGCGCCGTACGGAAGGCGGGCGCCGGGAGGGTGGTGCTCAACCCGGGCGTCCACCCGGCGCCGGGATACCTCCGGCTCGCCGACCTGACCGTCACCTTCGAGGGCCACTGGTCCACGTACGTCTCGGCGTTCACCCGGCCGGCGTGGGCCGGCCGGCTGCCGCCGGAGCGGCTGTGCCATCTCGTCTACGGCGTGCCCGAGGCCCTGGTCCCGCTCGCGGTGCGCACCGCGCACCAGCGCGGCGCGGCGGTCTGCGGCCCGGTGACGGGCGAACCGCCCAACCCCTGGGCCGAGTTGACACCGGCGCTGACCGGGGCGGAGGCGGAACGATGAGGGCACCCGCACGGCCGCGGGCGCGCATCCTGCTGCCGGCCGCCCTGACCGCGACGGCGCTTCTGGCGGGCTGCTCCCCGCACCCGGACTCGCACTCGCACTCGCACTCGCCGGCCACGGGCGCGGACTCCCCCACGGCAGGCCCCGCCGAGGCCGTCTGGAAACCCAAGCCCGGTCTGGCCTGGCAGTGGCAGCTGGACGGGGAGGTCGAGCCGACGGTGGACGTGCCCGTCTACGACATCGACGGCTTCGAGAACTCCAAGGCGGACGTGGCCGCGCTGCACCGCGCCGGCCGCAAGGTCATCTGTTACGTCAACGTCGGCGCGTGGGAGAACTTCCGGCCCGACAAGGACGACTTCCCGCGCTCGGTGCTCGGGAAGAACAACGGCTGGGCGGGCGAACGCTGGCTGGACATCCGCAAGCTGTCCGTCCTGCGGCCGATCATGGAGCGGCGCTTCGACATGTGCCGCGACAAGGGCTTCGACGCGGTCGAGCCCGACCTGGTGGAGGGCTACGGCAACGACACCGGTTTCCGGCTCACCGCCGCCGACCAGCTCCGCTACAACCGCATGATCGCGGACATGGCCCATGAACGCGGCCTGTCCGTGGGCCTCAAGAACGACCTCCCGCAGATCCCGCAGCTGCTCGCCGACTTCGATTTCGCGGTCGACGAGGAGTGCGCCCAGTACGACGAGTGTGCGCGCCTGACCCCGTTCATCAAGGCGGGCAAGGCGGTCTTCCACGTGGAGTACAGGGAACCGACCAGCGCCTTCTGCGCCGAGTCCCGGCGGCTGGGTCTGTCGTCGATGCAGAAGAGACTCGAACTGGGGGTGTGGCGCAAGCCCTGCTGACGGCGGCGCGGGGCCGGGTCAGCGCACGACGTCGAAGACGTTCTTCTGCACGCCGTTGGCGTAGACCTCGTGCTCGACCAGCTTCAGCTTCTGGGTGTCCTTGTCCGAGGCGCTGAACAGACGCTTTCCCGCGCCGAGCAGGAGCGGGTAGACGAGCAGGTGGTAGCGGTCGATCAGGCCCGCGTCGGACAGGGCGCGGTTCAGCGCGGCGCTGCCGTGGACGATGACCGGGCCGCCGTCGGTCTCCTTGAGGGCGGCGACCTCGTCGAGCGAGCGCAGGATCGTGGTCTCGCCCCAGTTCGACACCAGGTCGCCCGCGGTGAGGGTGGTGGAGACGACGTACTTCGGCAGCGTCTTGTAGTGCGAGAACTCGGCCATGTCCGGCCACACCGGGCTGAACGCCTCGTAGCTGGCCCGGCCCATCAGGA
Source organism: Streptomyces sp. GbtcB6 (assembly GCF_019091475.1). Lineage (NCBI taxonomy): Bacteria > Bacillati > Actinomycetota > Actinomycetes > Kitasatosporales > Streptomycetaceae > Streptomyces > Streptomyces sp. GbtcB6. Next base: position 511,843 of record NZ_JAGXJL010000002.1, read on the forward strand.
CCGCGGCCGACTCCTTCTGCTCCCGCTCCTTGATCTCGAACACCTCGGGGACGAACTCGACGTCCTTGAAGGTCCACCCGGAGTTCCGGTAGCCGGGCTCGCCGCCCGGGCCCTCGACGACCCCGTCGAGAGAGATGAAGGCAGTGCTGATCAGGGTACGCATCCGGGTTTCCTCGCTGTCTCGGGTCTGGTGCGGTTCTCCGCGGTACCAGCCTCCAACCGACAACAAAAATTGTCAAGGAAACTCAACTTGTCGGCGATGAACCCCTGGCCAAGTTGGTGGAATTTTCAACTACCTCCGCCTGTTGTCAGGGCCGAAGGAGGTCACGAGTGGACACGACGTACGACACGACTCAGGACACGACGTACTACGACCAGGGAACCGCCGCCGAACGCTGGGCCCGGGCCCGGCTGTTCTTCGACGCCAAGGACTACGCCGGCGCCGCCCGGGTGCTCGCCGGGCTGGTCGAGGAGGCCCCGGAGCAGACCGGACCCCGGCTGCTGCTGGCGCGCTCCTACTACCACTCGGCCCAACTGCGCCGCGCGGAGGCCGAGTTGCGCGAGATCATCGAGCGCGACCCGGTGGAGCACTACGCCCGGATGATGCTGGGCCGTACGCTCCAGCGGCAGGCCAGGCACGAGGAGGCGGAGCCGCATCTGCGGATCGCCTCGGCGCTGGCCGGGGACTTCCCCGAGGAATGAGCGGCGAGCGAAGAGGGCCCCCGGATATCCGGGGGCCCTCCGGCCGTCACAGCGGGATGGCCGCGTGCAGGACCAGGAACAGGGTCACCGCCGAGTTCGCCGAGGACATCGCCGACACGAGAGTGCCCGCGGCGGCGCCCCGGACGGCGAGGCCGGCCGCGGTGAACGTGGCGGGCCGGCTGTGGGCCACCGGGACCAGCGGCAGGAAGACGAGGACCCCCGTGGACGGTCAGTCCTCCGTACCGCCGTGGTCGGTGGGCGAGGTGTTCCGAGTGTTCACCCGGCCCGGCTCGGCGGCCTCCAGCAGGGCCCGCAGCACCTCCTCGTCACCGGGCGGCAGGGCGTTGACGAAGCTGGCGAGCACCGCCTCGCGGTCCCGTTCGAGGTCGAGGAGCCGGCGCATCCGCAGGGCGGCGAGCCGGGCCACGTCGGCGGTGGGCGTCCACAGGAAGGAGCGGCCGTGCCGCTCGCGGGCGACGACGTCCTTGGCGAGCAGCCGGGTCAGTATGGTCACGACGGTGGTGTAGGCGAGGTCGCCGCCGAGCCGCTCCTGCACCCAGGCGGCGGTGACGGGACCGTCGGCCTCGCGCAGAGCACCCAGCACCTGGCCCTCCAGCTCCCCCTGCCCCCGCCGGGCCCGCGCCATGGTCCCCGTCTCCCTCCGGCGTCGGTGGTGACACGCGCGACAGCGTGTCTGACCACGCTACTTCACGCCGGCGCCCCTCCGTACGGTCGCCGCCCGCCACGGTGCGCGATCTCTCCGAGGACGATGTCCACGGCGAGGAAGGCGGCCAGCGGGATGCCGAGCAGCGGCACGAAGTAGCCGAGGACCGCGATCACCGCCATCGCCGGGACCAGGAGGTACGGCGGGACCTCCGCCCAGGCCCCGCGCGGGATCGGCCGGCCGAAGGAGGAGCCGCGGCCGCGCTGCCACCACATGCGGTAGCCCCACAGGATCAGCAGGATCAGGGAGAGCGCGAGCAGGGCCAGCGCGAGCTGGTTGACGAGGCCGAAGAGGATCCCGGTGTGCAGGTCGATGCCCCAGCGGGTGAGTTTGGCGAGGACCGGATAGTCGGCGAAGCGCAGGACGTCGGTCACCTCGCCGGTGCCCGGGTCCACGGCGACGGAGTCCTGCTTCTCGGGCCAGCTGCGCTGGACCTGCCTGACCACGTAGGCGCTGTTCGCGTCGGCGGGCGGGACGATCTCGACGGGGTCGCCGAGCCCCTCGGCGCGGGCGGCCGCGAGCACCTTGTCCAGGCCGACGCCGTGCTCGGCGTCACCGCCGGTCCCGGCCGCCGTACCGTGTCCCGCGTGCTCGCCGCCGCTCGCGGCCGCCGAGACGGCCGGGGTGGCCTGGCCCAGGGAGGTGCGCAGTTCGTCGATGTTGGCGCCGGCATAGGTGGACCAGGTCAGGCCGGTCGCCGAGAGGAAGACGAAACCGGCGGCGGCCCACACGCCGACGGTGCCGTGCAGGCCCAGCGTGCGCCGTCGCCCGCTGGTGCCGCGCACCTTGCGCAGCGCCCGCCGGCGGGAGAACCACAGCACCAGGCCGCCGCCCGCGATCACCCACAGCCAGCTCGCCGCGAACTCGCTGTAGAGCCGCCCGGTGTCGCCCAGGTGGAGGTCGCGGTGGAGTTCGTCGATCCAGGTGCGCAGCGGCAGCGCGCCCGTCGATCCGTACTGTTCCAGCGCGCCGCGCACCTTGCCGGTGTACGGGTCGACGAACACCGCGAGGGTGTGGTCCGGGTTCACGCCCGCGACGCCCGAGAGCAGCACCCTGGTGGTCGCGTCCGCCTCGGGCGACGGCCGTATCGCGGAGACCGTGCCCTCGGGGTGGGCCTTGCGGGCGGCGGCGACCTGCTCGGAGATCGGCAGCTTGGCCTCGCCCACCGGGACGATCAGCTCATGGGCGTACACCAGCTTCTCGGCCTGGAAGGAGAAGGCGTACAGCAGGCCGGTGGTGGCGGCGACGAGCAGGAAGGGGGCGACCAGGACGCCGGCGTAGAAGTGCAGGCGCAGGACGAGGGGGCGCAGCGGGGCCCAGCGGCTCGGGGAGGCGGCCGGGACGGTGGGTTGCGGGGCCTCGTCCGATGGGGGTCCTCCCGATCGAGCGGAGCCGAAATCGGGGGAGGTCGAGGAAGCGGTGGACATCGGCGGGCTCTCCGGGGACTCGTGGCTGAGCGGTGACGGTCCAGTAGTCGGGGAGTGCGTGGACCGAGTTCCCGGCAGGCAAGGTGACCCGCGTCACACTCTGCTCCATGGCATGCTGGCGCGATGGCATCTCCCCGCGATCACGCACCCCTTGCCGAACGGATCGAGGAACTCCTCGGCCTGGGCGGCCCGTTGCCCATCGTGGCGGCCGGCGACCCGGTCCTGCGACGTGGAACCGAGCCGTACGACGGCCAGTTGGCCCCGGCCCTGCTGGCCCGATTCGTCGAGGCGCTGCGCGTCACCATGCACGCGGCCCCGGGCGTGGGCCTGGCCGCACCGCAGGTCGGCGTCCCGCTCCGCATCGCCGTGATCGAGGACCCGGCACCGGTGCCGGCGGAGGTCGCGGCGGCCCGGGGCCGGGTCCCGCAGCCGTTCCGGGTGCTGGTCAACCCGGTCTACGAGCCTGTCGGCAGCGCCCGCGCCGCGTTCTTCGAGGGCTGCCTGAGCGTGCCGGGCTGGCAGGCGGTGGTGGCCCGGCACGCCGAGGTACGGCTGCGCGGCCAGGACGAACACGGCCGCGCACTCGACGAGGTGTTCGCGGGCTGGCCGGCCCGCATCGTCCAGCACGAGACCGACCACCTCGACGGCATGCTGTACCTGGACCGGGCGGAGCTGCGTTCACTGTCGTCGAACGAGGCGATGGCAGAGCGCTGGACCCAGCCGACCCCGGCGACGGCGGCGGAGGCGCTGGGCTTCGATCTGCCGTAGGCCGACAGCACTTCACGGGGGCGCGGTACCCATCAGCGCCCCGATAGGGGCGCGGGGAACTGCGCGACCGGCCACGACGGCGCCGCAGCCGACCCACGACAGAACCCGCCCCCTCCGCCCCTCACCCCCTGTACGCCTCCAACAAGCGCAACCACACCTCACTCAACGTCGGATAAGACGGCACCGCATGCCACAGCCGGCTGATCGGCACCTGCCCGGCGACGGCGATCGTCGCCGAGTGGATCAGCTCGCCCACCCCCGGCCCCACGAAAGTGACGCCGCGCAGGATCTCCGCGTCCAGGTCGACGACCATCCGGGCGCGCCCCTTGTAGCCGTCGGCGTACAGCCCCGCCCCGGCGACCGAGGAGAACTCGACGTCGACCGCGCGGACCCGGTGCCCCGCCTGCTCCGCCTCCGCGAGGGAGAGCCCGACGGCCGCCGCCTCCGGCTCGGTGAAGACGACCTGCGGTACGGCGCCGTGGTCGGCGGTGGCCACGTGCGCACCCCACGGCCCGTCCAGAAGCGGCGTGTCCGCCGCGCGGGCCGCGATCGCCGCGCCCGCGATCCTTGCCTGGTACTTGCCCTGGTGGGTGAGGAGCGCCCGGTGGTTGACGTCCCCGACGGCGTAGAGCCAGTCGGTGCCCTCGACCAGAAGGGTGTCGTCGGCCGACAGCCAGGAGCCCGGTTCCAGGCCGACCGTGTCGAGGCCGATGTCGTCGGTGTGCGGGACGCGCCCCGTGGCGAAGAGGATCTCGTCGGCCTCGATGCGGTCACCGGCGTTGGTCACGGCCACGACTGTGCCGTTCTCACGCGTCACCGACTCGACGGAGGTGCCGATGCGGACGTCGACGCCGGCCTCCGTGAGCGCCTCGGCGACGAGTTCGCCGGCGAACGGCTCCATGCGGTTGAGCAGGCCCTTGCCCCGGACCAGCAGGGTGACCCGGGAGCCGAGGGCCTGCCAGGCGGTCGCCATCTCGGTGGCGACGACACCGCCGCCCACGACGATCAGCCGGCCGGGTGCTTCCTGGGCGCTGGTGGCCTCGCGGCTGGTCCAGGGCTTCACCTCGGCGAGGCCGGGCAGGTCGGGGAGCTGGGCGCGGGTGCCGGTGGACACGGCGACCGCGTGCCGGGCGGTGAGGGTGGTGAGGGTGCCGTCGGGGCCGGTCACGGTGACCGTGCGGGGGCCGGCGAGGCGGCCGTGGCCGCGGTAGAGGTCGGCGCTGATGCCGTCCAGCCAGGCGACCTGGCCGTCGTCCTTCCAGTTCGAGGTGAAGTAGTTGCGGCGGGCGAGGACCGCCGCGGTGTCGAGGGGGCCCTGGACCGCCTGGGCGAGGCCGGGCAGGCGCCGGGCGTCGGCCTGGGCGATGACCGGGCGCAGCAGGGCCTTGCTGGGCATGCACGCCCAGTACGAGCATTCGCCGCCCACGAGTTCGCTCTCCACGACCGCGGTGGTGAGGCCGGCCGCACGGGTGCGGTCGGCGACGTTCTCCCCCACGGGCCCGGCCCCGAGCACCACGACGTCGTAAGCGATGGATTCCGATTCCGTCATGGGGCCAGTCTTGCCGGTGGTGTGCGCCCGGGCCACACGGGTAGGGGGCGGAATACCTGCCCGGCCGGACATGTTGTGGGGATCGGTTTCGCCCCACACCGGGACGCCCCCACATCAGGAAGAGGGAATCAGGCATGAGCAGCACCGTGGAGCTCACCAAGGAGAACTTCGACCAGACGGTCACCGAGAACGAGTTCGTCCTCATCGACTTCTGGGCGTCCTGGTGCGGCCCGTGCCGGATGTTCGCCCCGGTCTACGAGAAGGCCGCGCAGGACAACCCCGACCTGGTGTTCGGGAAGGTCGACACCGAGGCGCAGCCGGAGCTCGCCCAGGCCTTCGGCATCCAGTCGATCCCGACCCTGATGATCGTGCGCGACCAGGTCGCCGTCTTCGCCCAGCCGGGTGCCCTGCCGGAGGCCGCCCTGACGGACGTCATCGGCCAGGCCCGCAAGCTGGACATGGACGAGGTCCGCAAGAGCATCGCCGCACAGCAGGGCAGCGCCCAGGGCGAGTGAGACCCCCTGACGGGAGTCGGAGTTCCCAACAGACGTCAGAAGGGGTACGGGGCCACGTCCCCGCGTACGGTCGTCCACCGCACGTCCGTGAACGCCTCCAGGTTGGACTCGCCGCCGAACCGGGCTCCGGTGCCGGAGGCGGCGACTCCGCCGAAGGGGGCCACGGCCTCGTCGTTCACGGTCTGGTCGTTGATGTGGACGATGCCGGTCGGGATGCGTTCGGCGAGGTCCAGGGCGCGAGCGGCGTCCCGGGTGACGATACCGAGCGAGAGGCCGTAGGAGCTGTCGGCCGCGAGGGCGGCGGCCTCGTCGGCGTCGGCGAAGGCCCGGACGGGCGCGACCGGCCCGAAGACCTCCTCGGCATAAGCGGGTGTGCGGTCGTCGACGCCGGTCAGGACCGTCGGCCGGTAGAAGAGGTCCTCGTGGGTGCCGCCGGCGGCGAGTCGTGCGCCCTGGGCGGTGCTGGACTCCACCAGGCCGTGGATCTTGGCGAGTTGACCGGCGTCGATGATCGGGCCGAGGTGGACCTGTTCGCGGTACGGGTCGCCGACGGCGAGCGAGTCGGCCTTGGCGGCGAGGCGTTCGGCGTACTCCTCGACGAGTGAGGCGTGGACCAGGTGCCGTCCGGTGGTCATGCAGATCTGGCCCTGATGGAAGAAGGATCCCCAGGCGGCGGTGGAGATCACCGCGTCGAGGTCGGCGTCCTCCAGGACGATCAGGGCCGAGTTGCCGCCGAGTTCGAGGTGGGCGCGCTTGAGACGGCGGCCCGCGGCCTCGCCGACCGCGCGGCCCGCGGCGGTCGAGCCGGTGAAGGAGATGACCGGCACCAGCGGGTCCTCGACCAGCGCCGCGCCGACGTCGGCGCCGCCGGGCAGCACGTGCAGCAGCCCCTCCGGCAGTCCGGCCTCGGCGAACACCGCGGCGAGCGCGAGCCCGCCGCAGACGGCGGTACGCGGATCGGGCTTCAGGACGACCCCGTTGCCGAGGGCGAGGGCGGGCGCGACCGAGCGGATGGACAGGATCAGCGGCGCGTTGAACGGCGAGATCACCCCGACGACTCCGACCGGTACCCGGCGGGTGTACGACAGCCGGGGCGCCTCGCTGGGCAGTACCTGGCCGGCCGGGCGGGAGGCGAGGGCGGCGGCCTCGTAGCACTCCTGGGCGGCGACGTGCAGTTCGAAGTCCGCCTTGCCGGGTATGGAGCCGGACTCGCGGACGATCCACTCGCGCAGTTCGTCGGCGTGCTCCGTGAACAAGTCGCCTGCCCTGCGCAGGACCTGGGCCCGGACGAAGTGCGGGGCGCGGGCCCAGTCGCGTTGTGCGGCACGGGCGGCCGTGGCGGCCGTGGCCACGTCCGCGGGGGCGGCCAGGACGACCGTGCCGAGCGTGTCGCCGGTGGCGGGCTCGGTGACGGCGTACTGGGGGCCGGACAGGGCGCTCGCCTGCCAGGTCTTCGGTTCGAGCAGCGGCATGACGGCTCTCCGATCGATCACCGGGATTGCGCGGCCCACGGCACGCCCATGAGCCGTTTGGTTGAGCGCGCAACATCCTAGCCAGGGGGCCCGGAAAAGCACCGCCCCCGACCAGGGTCGCCCATCAGCTGGACTCGCGCTGCACCACCGAGGCGCCGAGCACCCGGTGCATCTCCGGTTCGCCGCCGGGATCGCGCACCACGCGGTCGACCAGCTCGGCGAGGTCGCGGCCGGAGGGCAGGTCGATGTGGATCGTGGAGAGCCGGGGCCGCAGCAGCCGGCCGAGCATCAGGTCGTCGGCGCCGAGCACTGCGGTGTCCTCGGGGATGCGCACACCCGCGTCCTGGAGGGCGCGCATGAACAGCATCGCGTACTCGTCGTTGTACGCGAACACCGCGTCGATCCCCAACTCCGGCCAGCTCGCGGCGAGTTCGGCCGCCGACTGCTCGGTGTAGCCGAGCGGCAGACCGGTCACCTCGGCGTCGGTGCCGCGCAGCGCCTGGCGCACGCCTTCGAGGCGGGGCCGGGAGTACGTCTCCAGGCCGGCCTCCTCGGGGACGACCACACCGATCCGGCGCCGGCCGCGAGCGTAGAGGTGGCTGCCTGCGCAGTGGCCGACGGCGCGGTGGTCCATCAGCAGGGCGTGGGCACCCTCGACGCGTTCGGGGCCGAAGGTGACCACGGCACGGGCGCCGGCCCGCTTGAGGACCGCGACACCTTCGGGGCCGAGTCCGGCATCGGGGACCAGCACGGCGACCGGCCTCAACTCGGCCCAGGCACGGGCGGCTTCGTCGCCGCGGAGGCCCGCGGTGCCGTACTGGACGACCGTGTAGTCGAGGCGGCTGAGGGCCCACTGGAGTTCGTTGATGAACTGCACGTACAGCGGGCCCGTCGGGATGGCGGGGGCGGGCATCAGAACCATCCGGGTGTGGCCGGCGCGCAGGCTGCGGGCGGCCGCGTGGGGGACGTACCCGAGTTCCTTCGCGGCCTCGTGGACCCGGCGGCGGGTGGGCTCGCTGATCCGGACGGCACTGGTGTTGTTGAGGACGTAGGAGACGGTCGCGCGGGAGACGCCGGCCAGGCGGGCCACATCGGCACTCGTGGGGACCGAGCGCGGGACCGGCGACGCTGCCGAGGGCGGTTTCGGGATGTGCACCATGACGTACGGCATCTTGGCAGAAGCCCGGGGTGGGGGGACCGGCGGGGCAAGGTGGTTGAGGGTTCGACGAGTTGGGTCCTCGACCCCCTGATTCGCGGGCACGCCAAAAATTCGACGAACATGTTCGTCCCGAACTTGTTCGCAACGAACATGTTCGTTATCGTGGACGCATGCCAGCAACTCCCCGTTCCCGCCGGGAGCGTCCCGCCAAGCCCGCCCTGACCAGGGCGGGCATCGTCGCCGCCGCCGTGGAGATCCTGCGCGCCGAGGGCCTGCAGAAGGTCACCATGCGGCGCCTTGCCCAGGAGCTCGACACCGGCCCGGCCTCGCTGTACGTCTACGTCCGCAACACCGCCGAGCTGCACGCGGCGGTTCTGGACGAGCTGCTCGGCACCGTGGCCCCGGCCCCGGCTCAGGGCGGTTGGCGGGAGCGGCTGGAGCAGGTGCTCGTCGCCTACACCACGATGCTCCTGGAGCATCCGAGCCTGGCCCGGTCCGCGCTGACCTCCTGGCCGAGCGGCCCGCACTACCTGAACCTGATCGAGACCCTGCTGGGCCTGCTCGACGAGGGCGGGGTGCCGCGCGACCGGGCCGCCTGGGGCGTCGACCTGCTGCTCCAGCGCGCCACCGCGACCGCCGCCGAACACGCGGGCGAGGCGTCCCAGGAGGACTTGGACTCCCTCGGCCGGGCGCTGGGCCAGGTGTCGGACCGTACCCATCCGCACATCGCCGCCGCCTCCGGACTGCTCCTGTCCGGGGCGCCCGAGGCCCGCGTGTCCTGGGCGTTCCAGGCCCTGATCAACGGCATCGAGCACACCGCCGTACCCGAACCCCATGACTAGGAGATCACCATGTCCACTCCCCACCACCCCATAGCGATCGTCGGAGCCGGTCTCGGCGGGCTCACGCTCGCCCGGGTGCTGCGGCTGCACGGCGTCGAGGCGGCCGTCTTCGACCTCGACGCCTCCCCCGCGGCCCGCACCCAGGGCGGCATGCTCGACATCCACGACGACTCCGGCCAGGTGGCGCTGCGCGCGGCCGGCCTGTTCGACGCGTTCCTGGCGCACGTCCACACGGGCGGCCAGGCGACGCGGGTGCTGGACAAGGACGCCCGGGTCCTGCTGGACACGCCCGACGACGGCGACGGCGGGCGGCCGGAGATCGACCGCGGCGACCTGCGCCGGCTGCTGCTCGGCCCGCTTCCCGAAGGCGTGATCCGCTGGGGCGCGAAGGTCACCGGCGCCCGCCCGCTCGGCGGCGGCCGGCACGAGGTGGCCCTTGAGGACGGCGGCTCCTTCACCACCGATCTGCTGGTCGGCGCGGACGGCGCCTGGTCCCGGGTGCGCCCGCTGGTCTCGGACGCGCGGCCCGCGTACACCGGGATCTCGTTCGTGGAGGCGGACCTGCCGGACGCGGACGTACGGCATCCGGTGAGCGCCGAGGTGGTCGGCGGCGGCATGCTGTTCGCACTCGGCGCGGGCCGGGGCTTCCTCGCCCACCGGGAGAGCGACGGCGGCCTGCACGTGTACACGGCGGTGGAGGCGCCCGAGGAGTGGCTGGACGGGATCGACTTCACCGACACCGAGGCGGCCAGGCGGGCCGTGCTCGATCACTTCGGCGGCTGGGACAAGAGCCTGCGGGCACTGGTCGCGGACGCCGAGGGCACGCTGGTGCCCCGGCGGATCCACGCCCTGCCGGTCGGCCACCGCTGGGACCGGACGCCCGGGGTCACGCTGCTCGGCGACGCGGCGCACCTGATGTCGCCGTTCGCCGGCGAGGGCGCCAACCTGGCGCTGATCGACGGCGCCGACCTGGGCCTCGCGCTCGTCGCGCACCCGGAGGACACCGAGGCCGCCCTGGCCGCCTACGAGGAGAAGATGTTCGCGCGCGCCGAGCGGTCCGCGGCGGACTCCGCCCAGGGCGGGGCCGTGCTGTTCCGCGCCGACGCGCCGCAGGGCCTGGTCGACATGTTCACCGGCGGCCTGCCGGAGGTCAGCGGGTCGGCGCCGTCCGCGTGACGCGGTCGACCAGGTCGGTCCAGCCGGCCTCCAAGCGTTCCATCGGCATCCCGCACTGCCTGGTCAGATGGTGGATCTGGGCGGGGTCGAGGTACGCGAGGAGCGTCTGGGCGAGCAGTTCGCAGTCGGCGGCCGGCTCGATCTGCCGCAGCAGCATCGTGATGTGCGTGCGCAGCGCCTGGATCGGCGGATTGGCATAGCGCCGGGTGGGCTCGGGCTGGGCGGCCAGCTGGAGGTCCAGCTGCTCGGCCCCGCGGTAGAGCACCGCGACGCCGAACGCCCTCAGCCGCTCGACCGGCGGGGCGCCGGGGCCAAGGGGCGGCGGGCCGCCCAGAAAGTCCGCCTGGAGCTGCCGCGAGGAGTGGTCGAGCAGCGCCATCAGCAGTCCGGTGCGGTCGCCGAAGCGGCGGAAGACCGTGCCCTTGCCCACCTCGGCCGCCGCGGCGACCGCCTCCATGGTCACGCCGGCCACGCCGTGCTCGGCGATCAGCCGGGCGGCGGCCTCCAGCAGCCGGGCACGGTTACGGGCCGCGTCGGCACGCAGGCACGGCTCCTCGGGAGCTGGTCCGACCTCGAGCAACTGTGGGGTGTCGAAGGGCTCCTGGGGCTGCGGGAGGGGCGGCAGGACGCTGGACATGAAGACAGCGTAAAGCATCGGGAACAGAACTGGACCAGGGTCCGTTTAGAGTGTTAGAAATTAAGCGGACCTCGGTCCGGATTCGTAACGGCAGTGTTTCACCCCCCTGGAGCTCCTCATGTCTGTCCGCATCCTTGCGCTCGTCGGCAGCCTTCGCGCCGGTTCGCACAACCGCCAGCTCGCCGAGGCGGCCGTCAAGCTCGCCCCCGAGGGTGCCGAGGTCGAGGTCTTCGAGGGCCTGGCCGACATCCCGTTCTACAACGAGGACATCGACGTCGCCGACAGCCTCCCGGCCGCCGCCGCGAAGCTGCGCGAGGCCGCCCAGGCCGCCGATGCCTTCCTGCTCTTCTCCCCCGAGTACAACGGCACCATCCCGGCCGTCCTGAAGAACGCCATCGACTGGCTGTCCCGCCCGTACGGCGCCAGCACCTTCGGCGGCAAGCCGGTCGCCGTCATCGGCACCGCCTACGGCCAGTTCGGCGGCGTGTGGGCGCAGGACGAGGCCCGCAAGGCCGTCGGCATCGCCGGCGGCAAGGTGATCGAGGACATCAAGCTGTCCATCCCCGGCTCCGTGGTCCGCTTCGCCGAGACCCACCCGGCCGACGACACCGAGGTCGCCGCGCAGCTGACCGAGGTCGTCGCCCGCCTGCACGGCAACGTGGGCGTGGCCGCCTGAGGCACCCCCTGAAAGGGGCCGGCGCTCGCCGGCCCCTTTCGCGTCTCTCCCGTCCGGCCTCGTCACTCGATCCCGGCGAGCCGCTCGACGGCCGGGGCGGCGAAGGTCTCCATCCATCCCGACGTCTCGCCCAGGCGCGGGGACAGGATGACGGTGTCGACGCCGAGCTTGGCGTAGCCCTCGATGTCCCGGGTGAAGGCGTCCAGGTCGCCCGCGGTGGCCGGCTCGGCGCCGTACGCGATGGTCTTGCGGATGGTGTGGTAGTCCCGTCCGACGGTGTCGCAGTGGCCGCGCAGCACGTCGAGCTTGTGCCGCAGCTCCTCCGGGGAGGAGGGGATGAGGTTGCAGGCGTCGGCGTACTGGGCGACCAGGCGCAGGGTCTTCTTCTCCCCCTGGCCGCCGATCATGATCTCGGGGTGCGGGGTGCTCACCGGCGCCGGCACGCAGAGGGTCTCGGCGAGCTGGTAGTACCGGCCCTCGAAGGGGCCGTTGTCGTCCGGGTCCCACATCTGCAGGCAGATCCGCAGCGCCTCCTCCAGCCGCTCGAAGCGCTCCGCGAGCGGCGGGTAGGGCACGCCGAGTCCGTGGTGCTCACGGTCGTACCAGGCGGCGCCGATGCCCAGCGTGGCCCGGCCGCCGGACACCACGTCGAGGGTGGTGGCGATCTTGGCGAGGAGTCCGGGGTGGCGGTACGTCACTCCGGTCACCAGGGCGCCGAGCCGCACGGTGGAGGTGCGGCCGGCGAGGTAGCCGAGGGTCGTGTAGGCCTCCAGCATGGGGTCCTCGGCGCCGCCGTTGAACTCCATCTGGAAGTAGTGGTCCATCACCGAGACCCAGCTGACGCCCGCCGCCTCGGCCGCGGCACCGGCCGCGGCGAGTTCGGCGCCGAGGGCGGGTCCGCCCCCGGGGTGGTTGAACCGGTTGATGTGCACGCCCACACGCATGGCCGTTCTCCGTTTCGCCCGGATCGTCTGCTGCCTCCCCGACGCTAGGTCTTCGAGCGCGCTCGAAGTCAAGCCCCGGCGCCGGTGGTCCGGCGTGTCCTGGACACGTCCGCGGGCAGGCACCCGCCGGATGGCGGGGAGCTTCCGCCGTCCGGCGGCCCCCGGGGAGCGCAGGACCGCGCCGATCATGGGCGTACGAGCCGCAGCGCACCACCGCGAGGAGCCGCCATGACCGCCGTACCGCCCCCGTTCGACCCCGAGCTCTCCGCCGCCCTGGAGCTGATCAAGGACGTGATCTCTCCGGCGTTCACGATGGCGGACATCGCCGCGATCCGGCAGGGCGAGGGGATTCGGCTGCTCGCCGAACTGGACCTCACCATGGACGGGGCGTTCGAGGTGGCGGAGCGCACGGTCCCCGGCCCCGCGGACGCACCCGAGATCTCCCTCCTGATCTGCCGCCCGACCGCCCCGGCCGCCTCCGGACCGCTCCCGGTGGTCTACCACGTGCACGGCGGCGGCATGGTGCTCGGCAACAACCGGGTGGGCCTGGACGTCCCGCTGGCCTGGGCGAAGGAGCTCGGCGCGGTGGTGGTGTCGGTGGAGTACCGGCTGGCGCCCGAGCATCCGCATCCGGCGCCGGTGGAGGACGTGTACGCCGGGCTGCTGTGGACGGCGGAGCACGCGAAGGAGATCGGCGGCGACCCGGAACGGATCGTGATCGTCGGCGCCAGCGCGGGCGGCGGCCTCACCGCGGCCCTGGCCCTGCTCCTGAGGGACCGTCAGGGTCCGTCCGTGATCGGCCAGATGCTGCTCTGCCCGATGCTCGACGACCGCAACGACACCCCGTCCAGCCACCAGATGAAGGGCCTCGGCGTCTGGGACCACACGTCCAACGACACCGGCTGGACCGCCCTGCTGGGCGAGCAGCGCGGCGGCCCCGACGTCTCCCCCTACGCGGCCCCGGCCCGCGCCACCGACCTCACGAACCTTCCCCCGGCCTTCCTCGACGTCGGCTCGGCGGAGACCTTCCGCGACGAGACCGTCACCTACGCCTCCCGCATCTGGCAGTCCGGCGGCATCGCCGAACTCCACGTCTGGCCCGGCGGCTTCCACGGCTTCGACGGCTTCGCCCCGCAGGCCGCCCTGTCCCAGTCGGCCAGGACGGCCCATGTGGACTGGCTGCGACGGCTGCTGGCGCGCTGAGCGGGCATCAGCCGGTGGGGACGGGCTGACGTGCGGGGGTCCGGCGGTCCGCCACCCGGTCGAGGTGGACCGCCACCGTGCCGTAGAACCGCTGTACGGCATCGTCGACGCTGCGGATGAACCCGGTCTCGGCGCTCCCCCGACCACTGCCCATGCCTTTGAGGAGTGAGAGCCGGAAGCCGGTGATCCGGGCCCCGTCCGCCTTTGGCAGCAGGTCGGCCGGTTCGGGCCGAAGCCGTTCGAGCGTGCCGCGCGGGCCGGCGGTTTCGCCCTCGACCAGGGTCTCGATGTGCAGGTCGGCCGGTGCCTCCGCGAGAGACCGCACCAGCCGCTTGACCCAGCTCAGCGGGTAGCCCTGCTCGGGGGCCGGCATATCCAGGGAGGTACGGAGCTTGCCGGTACGCAGATCGGCGGTGACCGCGAAGACGCCGGGCGCCCCCTCGATGCGCAGCTCGGCCTGGAGCCGCCCCTGACGGCACAGCCGGTCGGCGAGGAGGCCGCGGCGCTCCCGTGGGTCCCGGCCGCCTCTCGAGCCCCGGACCGGGAGCACCTTCTGGCCCAGTTCGCCGCCCAGGCCCAGACAGACCTGCCGGATCAGCCGTTCCCAGCTCTCGACCACGTCGAGCGCGCGCGGGTCTCCCTCGCACAGGGTCTCGTCCTCGATGCCGTTGCGCACCGGAACCCAGGCGGGGCCCATGTTCTGGAAGCCGTGGCAGCCGGAGTTCTCGTGCTGGAGGTAGTGCAGCAGTTCCTGGAGGAGCCAGGCGTGCGCCTTGTTGCCGACGCCCTCGTGCCGGAGCAGCATCTGGGCCTGGTAGGCGACTTCGGCCCAGGAGAGGTGCCGCATCGCCACCTTGTGCTTGCGCCGACCGTCGATCTTGACGTCCACGAGCGGGCTGCCGTCGAGGGCGACGTCGTTCGACAGCGTGATCACGGCTTCGTAGCCGCGCCGGGCCGCGATGTCCATGTACGCCTGCACCTGGTCGGACTTCAGGGCGTTGCCGTTGGTCTTCGTCTCGACCAGCGCCGTCCACAGCTTGCCGGCCCGCTCGACGCGGACGACCCCGTCGGGCCGTCGCGGGGTGTCGCCGTGCGGCAGGGACACCTCGGTGTACGTCTCCATGCGTCCGGCGGGTGCGCCGAATCCCGCGGTGAGCCGCCGGCCGAACTCGGGTACCTGGGCCATCACCGACAGCAGGACCGAGGTGGCGCGTGTCTCGCGGTCCCGGTCGCTCTTGAGGGCGGAGACGGGGAAGAGCCGGGCCTCCCGCCAGGACTCGTTCTCCGCGAGGGACTTCCTGGCCGCCTTCGGCAGGGTGACCTTCTTCTTCGCCGTGCGGGGGCGGGCGGCCGGCTTCTTCGCCGCGGCCTCGTCCGCGGGCGGGCGCGGCGCCGGGACGCCGTCCAGGTTCGGCGCCGCCTGCTCGACCGCCGGTGCGAGGCCTGCGTGTTCGTCGTCGGCGGGGTCCGCCGGCGCGTCCTGAGGTTCGGCGTCGTCGTCGATGTCCACGCCGAAGTCGGTGGCAAGACCGGCGAGACCATCGGCGTACCCCTGGCCGACGGCCCGGAACTTCCACTCGCCCGATCGCCGGTACAGCTCCCCGAAGATGACGGCGCTCACCGCGTCGGCGTCCTCGACCGTGAACCGGAGCAGCGGATCGCCTGCCGCGTCGGCCAGTGTGACCGTGAGGTTCTCCAGTTCGCCGATGCGCGCGTCCCGGTACCGGCTCGCCGCCACGACCATCCGGTCCACGTCCTGCGGTACGGCGGTCAGGTCGAAGCCGATCCGGTCCTCGTCCCCCGTCTCCGTGGGCGTCTTGCCGAGCAGCTGCACGCTGCCGTCGGCCGCCACCGGGTTGTTGTAGAAGTAGAAGTCGGAGTCCCCGCGCACTGTGCCGTTCGAACCGACGAGCAGGACCGACACGTCCGCGTCGCCCTCGCCGCTCGGGCTGACCCAGCCCAGGCTGACGACCACCGAGCCCACGTTCTCGCTCAGGGCCGACAACGTGACATTCGACCCCTTCGCCATTTCATGCATGAATCCCCCCAGAAACCCCACCGTCAGGCCCGGCCAACTGTAGTGCGCACCTAGCTCGACGGTGACTTCGGTACGAAAACGACCGACTTTTTGCGATCTTGACTGATCGGGTGGTCGGCGCACGGTCAGCGCGGGCCCGGGCCCGGTTCTCTGCGGTACGGCGGTCTCGGGCCCGCCGGGGTGGTGAGGGCGGTACAGGCCGGGTGGGTGGTGCAGGGGGTGGTCGGGGCTGCGGGGCCGGTGCGCGGGCCGTCGATGCCAGTGCGGGCGCCATGGCCAGGGCGGCGGCCGCACTCCCCCGTGCTGTCCTCACGTGATGCCTCCCGCTTCTCGGATGGCCTCATCGTCGGACGGGAGTTGCTGCCCGGGCATCGGCCGATCGTCTGTGCCCGGGTGTCTCAGGTCGCCGTTCGCGCGCCGGGAGGAGGAGCGGGGCCGGGACTCAACCCCCTTTCGCCGCCGCCTTCTTGATCGCCTCCCTGATCCTGGAGTAGGTGCCGCAGCGGCAGACGTTCTCGATGCCGTCGATGTCGGCGTCCGTCGGGTGCGGGGTGCGTTTGAGCAGGGCGGCGGCCGCCATGATCTGGCCGGGCTGGCAGAACCCGCACTGGGCCACGTCGCAGTCCAGCCAGGCCTGTTGGACGGGGTGCAGGGTGTCGCCGTCGGCCAGGCCCTCGATGGTGGTGACCGTCCGGTCCGCGCAGTCGGCGACCGGCACCGTGCACGGCTGGATCTCCTCGCCGTCCAGGTGACTGGTGCAGGCGCGGCAGACGCCCACCCCGCAGCCGTACTTGGGGCCGGTGACGCCGAGCAGGTCGCGCAGGACCCAGAGGAGGGGCATGTCGGCGGGGGCCTCGACCGTCACCGGTTTGCCGTTGAGGACGAACGAATACGAACGCATCAGTGCCTTCTGGGAGTTGGGGAGGCAGTGGGTCAGAAGTCGAGGGGGAAGCTACGGGGCTTCCTGCCGGTGGCGCGGGCGTAGGCGTTGGCGACCGCGCCCGCCGCCGCGGGGACGCCGAGTTCGCCGGCACCGCCCGGTTCCCCGCCGGAAGGGATGATGTGGGCCTCGAACGCCAGCGGGGCGTGCCGCTGGCGGGCGTAGTGGAAGTCGGCGAAGCTGCCCTCGCGGACCGCGCCCCGGTCGATGTGCAGCCCGGCGCGCAGCACGGTGGAGATGCCGTCGACGGCGGTGCCCATGAGCTGCGCCTGAAGGCCGCGCGGGTTGACCGCCGTACCGACGTCGGCGGCCATCACCACCTTGGTGACCCGGGGGTTCTTCGGGTCGGTGGCGTCGATCTCGGCCAGGCAGGCGACGGCGGACCCGTACTCCTCGTGGACGGCGACGCCCTGGGCGGTGCCCGTGGGCATCGCGCGGCCCCAGTGACCGGCGGCGGCCGCCTTGGCAAGGACGGCCTTCACCGTCTTGCTGCGCAGGGTGGTACGGCGGAAGGCGACCGGGTCCCGGCCCAGCGCGCGGGCGATGTCGTCGACGACGATCTCCTCCGCCGTGCGCATGGTCCCGGAGTCCACCGAGCGCCAGGCGCCGAGCGGTATCGGCAGCTCGATGCCGCCCGAATCACCGCCCACCCGGCCGAAGTTGTACAGCCCGCTGTCGCTGGGCAACGGCCGTACCGCACCGGACTTCGCGGTCAGGCCCTGCTCGTCGGAGGACTCCCCCACCGAGGCCGTCATGTGCTGGAAGGCCACCACCCGGCCCCCGGCGACACTGGCCCGGATCCGGTGGTGGTCGGCGGGGCGCATCCTGCCGTGCCGGATGTCGTCGTTGCGGCTCCACATCAGCTTCACCGGCCGGTGGGCCGCTTTGGAGACGAGTACCGCCTCGATCGCCTGGTCGAAATTGAGCCGCCGCCCGAACGAGCCGCCCCCGCGCATCACATGGACCCGTACGGCGGTCTTCGAGAGCCCCAGCAGGCCGGCGACGGTCTCGCGGGCCTCCATCGGTGTCTGGGTGGCGAACCACAGCTCGGCCCGGTCGGCGCGGACGTCGGCGACGGCCGTGAGCACCTCCATCGGGGCATGGCTGACGAACGCGAACGCGAACTCGCCCTCGATCTGCGTCGATCCGCGCGGCGGGGTGCCGAGCCGGGGCACCGCGGCCCGCAGCCGGGAGCGGATCTCCTTGTCGGACAGGGGCACCAGCGGGCCGTCCGCCCAGGTGATCCTGAGCGCGTCCCGGGCCTGGAAGGCGTGGTGGAAGGTCTCCGCCACGACGGCGACCCCGCCCGGGATCCTCACGACCGCGTGGACGCCGGGCAGCGCGCGGGCCGCCGAGTCGTCGAGGGAGACCAGTCTGCCGCGCAGGGTCGGCGGCCGGGCCACCACGGTCGGCTTCGCACCGGCCACCGCCAGGTCACCGGCGTACTTCGCGGTGCCGGTGACGATGTCCCGGGCGTCGATCCTGGTCGTCGGCTTCCCGATCACCCGGTGCCGGGAGGCCGGCTTGGGCTTGCTGGACACGTCCGGGGTGCGGATCCGGGCGGCGCTCGCGGTGAGGGAGCCGAAGGTGGCCGTCCGGCCGTCGGGGGCCACGACCTGGGTGTTCCAGGTGCGCAGGATGCGCGCGGGAAGCCGCCAGCGGCGGGCGGCTGCGGTCACCAGCCGGGCGCGCGCGGTGGCGGCGAGCTGCCGGGCCGGGCCGTAGAGCGAACTGACCGAGCTTGAGCCCCCGGTGTACTGGTTGCCCTTGCTGCGGGCGTCGGCGAGCGGGATCCGCACGTCGGCGAGGCGGGCGTCCAGCTCCTCGGCGATCATCATGGCGACGGCGGTGGTGATGCCCTGGCCGACCTCGACCCGGGGCAGCCGTACGACGACCTCGTTGTCGGCGGTGACCTCCAGGACGAGCATCTCCTCGTCGGTGCCGGTGACCAGGACGCCGGGGGCCGCGGTGGCGCCGTCGGCCCGTGGGGTGTCGCAGCCGAGCGGGGCGGCGACCGTGAGGGTGGTCGCGGCCACCGTGTAGACCATGAATCTCCGGCGGGACGGTCCGGCGGCGTCCCGCGGGGGCTCGTTGCGGTCCAAGCGGGGCTCCTGTCGGTCGGTTCCTGTGCCGGCGCTGTGTGCCGCCGTGTCTCGACAGCTAGGAGGGGCGGGCGGGCCCAGGGGTTGCCTGCCGTGCCGGGCTCTCCTCGCCGTACGGCCGGATGGCGCATCATGGCCGTATGAAAGAGCTGGCGGGGCGGCTGGCCGCGGTGGACCCGGATGCCGGGGCCGCCGTCGCGGTCATCGCCTACATCGACCGGCTGGCCGAGACCCGGGCCGGTCTGGAGGCGCTGGTGCGCGGGGCCGCCGTGCTCGCCGGGTGTCCGGCGCGGCTGGTCGACGAGGAGCGGCGGGTCCGGCTGCGGGTGGAGCCGGACGGACGACGGCTGGACGCCGTGGGCACGCCCGAGCCCGACTGGCCGTGCGCGCCGCTGCTGCCGGGCGGGCCGCCGGCGCTGTGGCTGGAGCGGGCCGGGGCCGGCGGTCCCAGTGTCGTCGACGCGGTGATCCTGGAGCGGGCCTCGGCGGCCGTACGATCCGTGCTCGACCGCACCCGGGGGCGGGCCCCGGGGGCGCCGTCGGACGACCCGGCACTGGTCGAGACGGTCCTGGACGCCGACGCCCCGCTGCCGGCCCGGCTGCACGCGGCCCGTCGGCTCGGCCTGGACACCGCCGATCCGGCGGCGCGGTTCCGGGCGGTGGCGGTGGCCGACAGCCCGCCCCGGATCGTGGCGGACGGGCCACCACCTGTACCGCCACCGGGACTGCCGACGGGGCCGTCGGCAGGACGCGCGGGCGTGGGCCCGCCCGTGGCCGTCGCCGACCTCCCCCGGTCCTGGTCGGCGGCCCGCACCGCGCTGCGGTTCACCTCCGCCGCCGGCGCACCGGAGCCGGGCGGCCCGCCCGTCGTGCGCGCCGACGAGCTGGGCGGGGTCGCGCTGCTCGCCGAGCTCGTCGTACCCGGTGCGGAACCGGCGCCGGACGTCCGTGCCGTGCAGGCCGCCGCGGCGGACGCGCCCTGGATGCTGCGCACGCTGCACGCGGTCGCGTCGACGGCGAGCCTGCGGGCGGCGGCCGCCGACATCAACGTCCACCATTCCACGCTCCAGGACCGGCTGACGCACGCCGAGCATCTGCTGGGCTGGTCGGTGCGCACCCCGCAGGGCCGGTTCCGGCTGCAACTCGCCCTCACCATGCGCCACCTGATGGAAAGTCAGTAGCAGGTCGGCAGAGCGTCAGTAGACGTCCCGGACGTAACGCCGGTCCGCGGCCAGCTGCTTGACGTACACCGTCGCCTCGTCCTCGGTCAGTCCGCCGTGCACGGCGGCGATGTCCTTCAGGGCCCGGTCGACGTCCTTGGCCATCCGGGAGGCGTCGCCGCAGACGTAGAAGTGGGCGCCGTCCTGGAGCCAGGACCACAGCAGCGGGCCGTGTTCGCGCATCCGGTCCTGTACGTAGACCTTGGCACGCTGATCGCGGGAGAAGGCGGTGTCGAGGCGGCTCAGGGTGCCCTCGGCGAGCAGGGCGGTGAGCTCCTCCTCGTAGTAGAAGTCGGTGGCCCGGTGCTGTTCGCCGAAGAACAGCCAGTTGGGGGCGCGGTGGCCGCGGGCTCGGCGCTCCTCCAGGAAGCCGACGAACGGCGCCACTCCGGTGCCGGGGCCGACCATGACCATGGGGGTCGACGGGTCGGCGGGCGGGCGGAAGTGCGGGGCGCGCTGGACGTGCACCGGGACCGGTGTGCCCGGGTCGGCGTCGGCGAGGAACGGGGAGCAGACGCCCTGCCGGGACCTGCCGTGCAGGTTCTCGTAGCGGACGACGGAGACGGTGAGCGAGACCTGGTGGGGGTCGCTGAGCGGGCTGGACGAGATGGAGTACAGGCGCGGTTGCAGCCTGCCGAGGACTCCCGCCCAGGCGCCGGCGTCGGCGCGGATCCCGAACTCGGCGACGACGTCGACCGCCTGCCGGCCCCAGGACCACTTGGCCAGCTCGTCCTTGTTGTCGGGGCGCAGCAGTTTCCGCAACTCGCGCGGGTCACGGGTGCGTTCGGCGGCGAACCGGAGCAGGTCCGGGGTGACCCGGGTGATGTCCAGATGGCGTGAGAGGGCCTCGGCGAAGGGGACTTCGCCGACTCCGCCGATCTCCACGTCGGTTGTGGCGTCGAGGCCGGTGACGGCCAGCCATTCGGCCACCAGGTCACGGGAGTTGAGGGGGCGGACCCCGAGCGCGTCGCCCGCCTCGTAGACCAGCGGGGTCTCGCTGTCTCGGCTGTCGAAGGTGAAGCGGCGGACCTCCTTGCCCGCGCCGGGCAGGCTGAGCAGTCGGTTGCCGACGAGCCGGGCGGTGACGGGGGCGGGGCGCCGTGCCGTGACGGGCGCAGGAGTGACGGGCGCGGGGGTGGCGGGCGCGGAGGTCGCCACCGCCTCGGACCCGTCCTTGAGAGCGGTGAGCACCTGGTCGAGCCAGGCCTCCGCCTGGGTCTCGTAGTCCGGTTCGCAGTCGGAGCGCGGCGCGAGCCGGACCGCGCCGAGTTCGTCCATACGGCTGTCCAGGCGCCGCCCGTGCCCGCAGAAGTCGTCGTAATTGGAGTCGCCGAAGGCCAGCACGGCGTACCGGCGGCCTTCGAGGCGCCCGGCGTCGAGGGCGTCGAGGCCGTCCCAGAAGCCGGCGCCGTTGTCGGGGGCGTCGCCGTCGCCGAAGGTGCTGGTGATCAGGAGCAGGTCGGCGCCCGTGGGCAGGGCTCCCGGGTCGGCCTCGTCCATGGCGACGAGGGAGGCCGCGTGGCCGCCCGCGGTGAGGCGCTCGGCGGTGGCGGCGGCGAAGTCCTCGGCGTTGCCGGTCTGCGAGGCCCAGAGGACCACCACCTGACGGGTCGGTGACGCCGGCACCGACGCCGACGCGGTGACCGGGGCCGCGGCGGAGCGGGAGTACATGCCGGCGAGGGTGCCGTTGACCCACAGGGCGTGCTCGGGGCTGAACGGCGCGTCCGGCGGCAGCACGGGGACGCCCGGGGCGCCGACCGGGATACCGGCGAGGAAGCCGACCAGGTACTGGCGTTCGCGATCGGTGAGGACCGGCGGCGGCGCCGGGTCGAGGCCGAACACGGCTGCGGCGGAGGGCAGCACGGCCGTGGGCGCGACGACGGCGGCAGCGGGTACGACCGCGGTGGCAGCGGGTACGACGGCGGTGGCCGGGGTCCGCTCGGTCCCCGGCACCTGCACGCTCACCGGCGTGGACACCTTGGTCAGCGACACCGCGCACACCTTCAGCTCGGGCTGGAAGGACAGCGGGTCGACCGCGTCGCTGGTCACCGCGTTGACACTGAGGTACTCGCCGAACAGGTCGTTCCAGTGGAACGGCGCGAAGCAGGACCCCGGCAGCACCCGGTCCGTGACGACCGCCGGCAGCACCGCCCGGCCGCGCCGCGAGGCGACCTCCACGGAGTCGCCCTCGGCGATCCCGAGCGCGGCCGCGTCCTCGGGGTGGACCTCGACGAACGGGCCGGGGTTGAGCTTGTTCAGCTTGGCGACCTTCGCGGTCTTGGTCAGGGTGTGCCACTGGTGCTGGAGGCGGCCGGTGTTCAGGACGAACGGGTAGTCGTCGTCCGGCATCTCGGCGGGGTCCACGTGCGGGCGGGCGTGGAAGACGGCGCGTCCGGAGGCGGTGGCGAAGGTGAGGGAACCGTCGGCGCCGACGTACCGGACGGGGTTGCGGTCGGGGCCGTCGGCGGTGGCGGCCGGCCACTGGACGGGGGTGGTGCGCAGCCGGTCGTAGGTCACGCCCCGCAGGTCGTAGCCGGTCTGCGGGTTGTGGAAGCGCTTGATCTCCTCGAAGATCTCCTCCGCGCTGTCGTAGGAGAAGCCGTCCTCGAAGCCCATCGCGCGGGCGACGCCGGCGATCAGCCGCCAGTCGGCGGTTGCCTCGCCGGGCGGGTCGGCGGCGGGGCGGGCGAGGGTGAGGTTGCGCTCGCTGTTGATGAGGACGCCCTCGGTCTCGGTCCACAGGGCGGCGGGCAGGACGACGTCGGCGTAGGCGTTGGTCTCGGTGTCGGTGAAGACGTCCTGGGTGACGACGAACTCGGCGGCCTCAAGACCCTCGATGACCGTCTTGCGGTTGCCGACGGAGGCGACCGGGTTGGTGCAGATGATCCAGCAGGCCTTGATCTCGCCGTCGGCCATCTTCTGGAACATCTCGACGGTGCCCTTGCCGACCCCGTCGGCGCGGATCGTGCCGGGCTTCAGCCCCCACTGCTCCTCGACGAAGGCGCGGTCGGCGTCGACGAGGACCGACCGCTGGCCGGGCAGCCCCGGCCCCATGTAGCCCATCTCCCGGCCGCCCATGGCGTTGGGCTGGCCGGTGAGGGAGAGCGGGCCGCTGCCCGGGCGGCAGATCCTGCCGGTCGCGAGGTGCAGGTTGACCAGGGCGTTGGTGTTCCAGGTGCCGTGCGTGGACTGGTTGAGGCCCATGGTCCAGCAGCTGGTCCACTCCCCCGCCTCGCCGATCAGCCGGGCGGCCGCGCGCAGGTCGGCCTCGGGGATCCCGGTGATCTCGGCGACGGCGGCGGGCGGGTAGTCGGCGAGGAACTCCGGCATCGCCTCCCAGCCCTCGGTGTACGCGGCGATGAAGTCGGGGTCGGTGTGCCCGTTCTCGTACAGCAGGTGCAGCAGGCCGTTGAGGAGGGCGAGGTCGGTGCCGGGTTTGACCTGGAGGAACAGGTCGGCCTTCGCGGCGGTGGCGGTGCGGCGCGGGTCGACGACGATCAGTTTCGCGCCCGCCTTCACCCGGTCCATCAGGCGCAGGAAGAGGATGGGGTGGCAGTCGGCCATGTTGGCGCCGATGACCAGGAAGACATCCGCCTTGTCGAGGTCCTGGTACGAGCCGGGCGGGCCGTCGGCGCCGAGGGAGAGCTTGTACCCGGTGCCGGCGCTGGCCATGCACAGCCGGGAGTTGGACTCGATGTTGTTGGTGCGCAGCCAGCCCTTGGTGAGCTTGTTGGCGAGGTACTGGGCCTCCAGGCTCATCTGGCCGGAGACGTAGAGGGCGACCGCGTCCGGGCCGTGCTCGTCGACGATCGCGCGCAGCCGCCGCGCGGTCTCGGCGACCGCCGCGTCCACGGCCGACGGCACCGCCTCCTCGCCCCGCTCGGGCCGCAGCAGGGCGGTGGTCAGACGGCCGGGCGCGGCGAGCATGTCGGCGGTGGTGGCGCCCTTCGTGCACAGCCTGCCGAAGTTCGCCGGGTGCTCCTTGTCGCCGGAGGCCTTCAGGACGGTACGACGGCCGTCCGGGCCCCTGCCGATGTCCAGGACAATGCCGCAGCCGACCCCGCAGTACGAGCAGACGCTCCGCACCCTGCCGGTGTCGGTGCTGCGCGAGTCCGGCGCGGCCACGGGCGCCCCCTGTTCCTGCTGGTCAGCCTCTTCCATCCGACCCCGACCGTATGTACGGCTGATTACGCCGGCGTCACCGCTCCCGATCAACGGGGGTTAAGGCCACCGCACAGACCGGCTCCGGGCGATGTGAGCGGAGCGGTCCGGGTTGCCGGCCGGTACGGTCCCAGGATGCCTCGCGCGCCCGCCCGGACCGGCCCCGGGACACCCGCGGGCAGCCCGGGCCGGTCCCGGGACACCCGCGGGCAGCCCGGACCCGTCCCGGGATGCGCCGTGCCGGCACCTGGTGCAGGATGAGGGCGGCCGAGGGAGGGGGCAGGCGAGGAGGACCGGGTGGACAGGGACACCTCCTCACGACGACCAGCCGCACCGGCCCCACCGGTCGCCCGGGGCACACCGACGCCCTCTCCGGCACCGGCACCGGCGGCAGCGGGCGCGCGCGCCGTCGACATCGGCTACATCGATCTGCTGCGCGGCATCGTCGAGGACGCGGCCGTCGGTTTCGCGGTCCTCGACACCGATCTGCGCTACATCTACGTCAATCCGCACATGGCCCGGATGACGGGCCTGCCCGCCGCCGCGTACCTCGGCCGCACCCAGCACGAGGTGCTGCCGCACATCCAGCGGCCCGACCAGGTGCTGCTGGACGTCATCCACGACGGACGGCCGCGCGAGGCCATCGTCACCGGGCGGACCTGGGTGGACTCGCCGTACCAGGTCCGGGAGTGGCGGTGCGTGTACCACCGGCTCGTGGACAGCACGGGCAAGGTCGTGGGCGTCGCCGCGGTGGGCCTGGAGATCAGTGAGCCGCAGCAGTACGTCTACGAGCTGGAGCGCGCCCACCGGCGGCTGGCGCTGCTGGACGCGGCCGCGTCCCGGATCGGCACCGGCACCGATGTCGCCGGGACCTGCCGGGAGCTGGCCGAGTTCGTCGTACCGGAGCTGGCGGACGCGGCCGGGGTGGAGCTCAGTCCGCCGGACACGGCGTCGGCGCGGCGGGCGCCGACCCGGCTCGCGGCGTACGCCACCCGTCCGGGGCTGGTCACCGGCCTCGCGGCCCTTGACGCGCGCGGTGAGCTGGTCGGCTGGCCGCGGGGCACCGGAACCCGGCGGAACCTGGCGGCGGGCCGGATCTGGCGGCGCAACGCGATCACCGCGGCGCAGTGGCGGTCGCTGATCCCCCGCTGGCCGCCGGCCCGGGCGTGTCTGACCGCCCGTGTCCACTCGGTCCTTCTCGCTCCCCTGGTCTCGGACGGCCGGGTGCTCGGCATCCTCATGCTGGCCCGGGCCGGGGACTCCGGGACGTTCTCGAACGAGGACGCCACGGTCGCCCGCGAACTCGCCGCCCGCGCCGCCCGCGCCCTGGACCGCGCGGTCCGCTTCGAACGCGAGCACACCATGGCCCTGGAGCTGCAACGGGCCCTGCTGGCCGAGCCGGGCCAGCTCCAGCAGCACGCCGGTGTGGAGACCAGCGCCCGTTACCGTCCCGCCGACGACGGCTCGATGATCGGCGGCGACTGGTACGACGTCCTGGCGCTGCCCGACGGCCGCACCATGCTCGTCATCGGCGACGTGATGGGCCACGGCGTGGACGCGGCGGTGGCGATGAGCCACTACCGTTCGACGCTGCGCGCCCTGGCCCTCGCGGGACTGTCGCCGCGCCGCATCCTCCAGCACGCGGACCGGATGGTCGCCGACTCCGGCTTCGAGCGGGTGGCCACCTGCTTCCTCGCGCTCGGCGACTCGGACGTCGCCACGCTCACCTACGCCAGCGCCGGCCATCTGCCGCCGGTCTGGCTCAGCCCGCAGGGCGAGATACAGCTGGTCCCGGTGCCGGTCGGCCCGCCGCTGGGCAGCGGGCTCGGCCGGTACGAGCAGCGCGTCACCCCGGAACGCGGCGGTGTGCTGCTCCTGTACACGGACGGGCTGGTGGAGCGGCGCGGCGAGGACATCGACCGCGGCCTGGCACGGCTCACGGGACTGTCGCTGTGCCCCACCGACCCGCTCGACAAGATCCTCGACACGGTCCTCGCGCACCTCGCCACCGGTTCGGAGGACGACATAGCGCTGCTCGCGGCCCGCGCGGTGCGGAGCTGAGCGCATGCCCGTACGCCGGGGCGCGCGCCCGCCTCGCCTCCGGTCGCCGTGTGACACCGCCGAGACGTGGCTCGTTCAACGCCAGGGAAACGATCAGCAGTGAGGACCGGGAATGCGGCACGAGGAGAACGGCGCGGCGGCGGCCGTGGAGCAGGCGCTGCGGGAGTGGCTGTCCCGGGACGCCGGGCATCCGCTCACTGAGGTGCACCGCTGGGCGCTGCACCCGCCGGGCAAGCTGCTGCGGCCGGTGCTGCTGCTGGAGTCGGCGGCGGCCGTGGGCGGGTCGTACGAGCGGGTCATGCCCGCTGCGGTCGGGGTGGAACTGGTGCATGTGGCGAGCCTGTTGCACGACGACATCCTCGACGACGACCAGTTGCGCCGCGGCAAGCCGTCGGGGCACGCCAGGTTCGGGCCGGGCGCGGCCGTCCTGGGCGGTGACGCGCTGATGTTCGCGCTGTTCGAGCAGGTGGTGGAGTGCGGTCGGCGCGGGGTGCCGGAAGCGGCCGTGACCCGGGCCGTGGGCACGCTGGCGCGGGCAGGCCGGCGGATGGCACAGGGGGTGGCCCGGGAGCTGGACCCGGTCCGGGCGCCGGATGCGATCAGCGGGTATCTGGAGATGGTCCGGCTGAAGACGGGCGCGCTGCTGAGTGCCTGCTGCGAGGCGGGGGCGGTGCTGGGCGGCGGCTCGCCGGGGCAGGCGCGGGCGCTGGCCGGGTACGGCGAGGCGCTCGGGGTGGCGTTCCAGATCCGCGACGACCTGCTGCCGTACGGCCCGGAGGCCGGGCGGGAGGGCAAGCCCGCCGACAGCGATCTGCGCAACGACCGGCCCAGCCTGCCCCTGCTGCTGGCCAGGCCGGTCTCGAAGGATCCGGAGAAGGTGGGGCGGCTGCTGGTGGAGACGGGCGCGCTGGAGGAGTCCACGCGGATGGCGCGGACGTATGCGGAACGGGCCCGCCGGGAGCTGGACCCGCTGCCGCAGGGCCCGCACCGGGCCGCGCTGTGCCGGACGGCCGACGCGCTGGCCCCTGGGCCGTGGCGCACGCGCGGCGCCCGGTGAGGACACGGCTGTCCGGCCATCTGGACACGCTGCGCGTGATGACGTCCCGGCCGATGCTGCGGCCCGAGCCCTACGAGGGGGGCGGTGCGGTGAGTGCGTGCCGCTCAGTCGTAGGTGAGGACCATCCGGAAGCGCGCGGCCCCGCTGAGCATCTTCTGGTAGGCCTCGCCCGCCTGCTCCAGCGGTACGGTCTCGATCGTCGGGCGGATCCCGTGCAGGGCACTGAACTCCATGGTGTCCTGGACGTCCTGCGCGGTGCCGGACGGATGGCCGCGGATCTCTCGCGCGGCCCCGAGCAGCTGGAGCGGGGTGGCCCCGAGCGGCTCGGTGTCCAGGCCGATCACCACCAGCTCGCCCCGGGGGCCCAGCCCGTCCACGGCCGCCGTGATCGCCTGGGAGTTGCCCGCCGTGGCGAGCACGACCTTGGCGCCGCCGAGCGACTGGAGGGCCTCCGCGACCGGGGTCGCGGCCGTGGAGTCGACGTAGTGGTGGGCGCCGAGCTGCTTGGCGAAGTCGGCCTTCTCGGCACCGCGGGCGACGGCCACCGTCTCGAAGCCCATGGCCACCGCGTACTTCACTCCGAGGTGGCCGAGCCCGCCGAGACCGACGACGGCGACCAGGTCACCAGGGAGCGCCGGGCTGCGCCGCAGGCCGTTGAAGGTGGTCACGCCCGCGCAGCCCATGGGGGCCGCGTCGGCCGAGGTCAGCCCGTCGGGGATGCGGGCCAGGGCGTCGACCGGCGCGATCACCTGCTCGCCGAAACCGCCGTCGTAGGTCCAGCCGGGCGTCTTCATGTTCTCGCAGACGATGAAGTCGCCCTGGCGGCAGGGCTTGCAGTGGCCGCAGCTGCCGCCGAACCAGCCGACCGCCACCCGGTCGCCGAGCTGCCAGCCCCAGTCCTCGATGCCCTCGCCGAGCTCCTCGATCCGCCCGGCGATCTCGTGGCCGGGTACCACCGGGAACGTGACGCCCGGCAGCGCGGCGGTGACGAAGAAGGCGTCGCTGTGGCAGATGCCGCAGGCCTCCACGGCGATCCGCACATGGCGGGGGCCGGGCCTCGGCACCTCCCGCTCGACGATCTCGAACGGCCCGCCCAGGGCGGGCACCTGCGCGACTCGGTAGATACTCATGCGTCTCTCCCGGAACGGGTACGACGGGTACGGTCCGAAGCCCCCACACCCAGCACACCAGCTCCGGGCCGATCGCGCGCGTCGAGCCCCGGGTGTCAGCTCCCGACGTACTGCTGCAGCCAGGGCAGCAGCAGTGCCCGAGTGGCTTTGGTGCCGATGTTGACGGAGGACTGGTCGTAGGCGTGCTCCAAAAACGGGAGCTCGACATAGCGGTGGGTGATGCCGGCCGCCGTCAGTTTGTCGGCGAACGCCTTGGTGTGGTCGGCGAAGACGAGGTGGTCGCGGGAGCCCTGGAGGATCAGGGTGGGCGGGGCCTCGGGGCCGATCTGGTTCGCGGCGTCGACGGCCCGGAAGCGCTGCGGGTAGCGGGCGGGGCTGCCGCCGACGTACTGGTCGGCGACCTGCCCGCCGTACGCGGAGTCCGGCACGGAGGCCGTCATGTCGACCACCGGGTACGAGCCGATCGCGGCCTTCACCTTCGGCAGCTGCGCCGCGGTGCCGCAACTGGGCTTCAGCGTGCCCGCGTTCGCCTTGTAGGCGACGTTGATGGCGAGGTTGCCGCCCGCGGACCCGCCGAAGGTGGCGACCCGGTCCATGTCCAGGCCGTATTCGGAGGCGTGCGCGGTGGCCCAGGTCAGGGCGCAGCCGACGTCGGCGTCCGCGGTGTTCCAGGTGTGCCGGGTCGCGGTGGCCAGCCGGTAGTCGACGTCGAGGACGGCGTAGCCGTGGTCGGCCAGCCAGCTCGTGTACGGGTTCGGGCCGCGGGAGCCGGAGATGAAACCGCCGCCGTGGATGCTGACGACCAGCGGCGCGGCGGACTTCGCCGTCGGCAGGTAGAGGTCCGCCTTCAGCGGCTCGCCGCCGAGCGTGGCATAGGTGACGGTGCGGTCGGGCCCCCGGCCGGCGGCCTTCGCCGGAGAGGCCGGTGAGAAGACGAACCAGTCGCCGGTCGCGCCGTGCACCGAGAAGATCTGCACGGTGGTGGTGATCAGGGCCAGCAGCAGGGCCGTACCGCTGAGCGCGGTGACGGCGACGGGGAGCCGCCGGCCGCCGCAGCGGCGCAGCGCGAGGACGCCGACGGCCAGCGCCAGGGCCGCGAGCACGATGTTCCAGGAGCCGAGGGTGTCCCGGAAAACGGCGAGCAGGAGCATCGGCAGCTGGAGCGCCAGGACGGACAGGACCGGCGACCACCAGCCGACGGGCAGCACCGCCGCCAGCTGCCCGAGGAGGACGAACACGGCGACGGCGACGGCCACCACGAGCAGTACGGCGCGGGCGGTGCGCCGGGCCCGGGTGGCTTGGGGATTGTTGCGCATGGGGGTGGGTGTCTCTCGTTTCACGGACTGGGTGGGGGCTGTAGCGCCCCTTCAGGGGCGCGGGGAACTGCGCGAGCAACCACGACGCACCCGCAGGGACAGGCCGGTGATCAGCCTGGGAGCGGACCCTGCGGCCCGGCAACGCGTCCGCCGCGTACGCCCCCCGTTCGGGGGGTCAGGGCGGCGGCCACCAGCGCGGCGCGGTTGGGCACGCCGAGCTTGCGCATGCTCGACGCGAGGCTGGACTTCACGGTCTCGGCGCCGATGCCGAGCCGCGCGGCGACCTCCCGGTTGGTCGCGCCGAGCGCGACCTCGGCGAGGATCTCCCGCTCCCGGGCCGTCAGTACGTCGTCCACGGCCGCCGCGGCCTCGTCGGTCAGAGTCAGGACCAGGGCCTCGATCTGCCGCCGCTGCGGCCCGTCCGCCATCGAGGACGCGATCTGCACCAGTTCCGAGCAGACACCGGCGAGCCGCCGCCGCCCCGCCACGCCGCCCGCCCCGCCACAGCCGCCGGCCGCACGCCCTCCGGCCGCCGCCCGCAGGCGCTCCAGACGGCGGTTCAGGGCCAGGTCCTCGGCGAGGTCCCGTTCCAGGGCGCGGACGAACGTCAGGACGTCGCCGATGACGCGGTCGCCGAAGACGTGTTCATGGCGCAGTCCGCCCACGAGCACGCCCCGCGGCCCTCGGGGCACCCTGATCGGGACGGCGAAGGAGGCGCCGACCCCCTCCCGGCGTACGGCGGCGTCGTAGTCGTGGCTGATCCCCTGCGCACTGCAGTAGTCCCGGACCAGTACCGGCCTGGTCAGCAGCATCGCCTTGCCGCCGAGTCCGGCGCCGACGGTGACCCGCAGGTTGCGCAGGCCGTCGCTGGTGGCCCCGACGAGCTGGTCGACGACGTAGTGGTCGGCGCCGGTGTCCATGAACGTGCCGACGACGAGGTCAAGCCCGGCCACCCGCCGTACGTCGTGGAGGAGCAGCGTGAACGACGACAGCTGCGCCGGGGTGAGGGCCGGTACGGTCATGTGCTGTGCCCCGCTCTCAGGCGCCCGGGACGCGGTCCAGGTCGATGCCGGTGCCGGTCACCCAGTCGGGTTCCGCCACCAGCAGGGCCAGTTCCTCCTGCCCGAGGTCGACGTCCACGGCGTGACGGTAACCGGCCGACCCGGCAGCCGTGATCACGCCCCGGTCGGCGACGGGGACGGCGAGGACGACCCGCCGGCAGTGCGGATCGGCGTCCCGGACCGCCGCCGTGAGACTCCGCAGCAACGCCGGGAGCAGGTGCTCCGGGCATCCGGCACCCACCCGTAGCTCCAGGTCGCGGGCACCGGCCGGATACGCGTCCCGCAGCCGTCCCGCGGCACACCGTTCCAGGCGTACGTCCACCGTCACCCCGTCCCGGCACAGGCGGAAGCCGGCCGCGGTGCGGCCTCGGGCGGTCGGCACGGTCTCCCAGCCGGGGTGCGGGGCGAGGTCCGCCGGGACCGCGGGCACCGTGAACATCTCAGCCCTCCTCGGTCGCCAGCCGCCGGATGACGGCCTTGTCCAGCTTCCCGGAGGCGTTCCTCGGCACCGCCGGCACCAGCGTGAGCCGCCGCGGGAGTTTGTAGCGGGCCAGCCGCCCGGCCGCGTACGCGCGGACGTCCTCCAGGCCGATGCTGGTGCCGGCGGCGACGGTGACCACCGCGGAGACGGCCTCGCCCCACTGTTCGTCGGCCACCCCGACCACCGCGACGTCCACCACGCCCGGCATGGCCGCCAGGACCCGCTCCACCTCGGCCGGGTAGACGTTCTCCCCACCGCTGATGATCATGTCCTTGAGGCGGTCGACGATGAAGAGACAGCCGTCCTCGTCGAGATAGCCGATGTCCCCGGAGTGGAACCAGCCCTCCGCGTCGAACGCGGCGGCCGTGGCCTGCGCATCGTTCCAGTAGCCCGCGGTGACGTTGGGACCGCGCACCACGACCTCACCGGGCTCCCCCGCCTTCACCGGCTCGTTGCTGACGGCGTCCACGACCCGCACCTGCGTGTAGGGCATGGCGATCCCCGCCGACCCCAGCTTGTCCAGGGTGCGCTCGGCGGGCAGGTGGGTGGCGAAGGGCGCGGTCTCGGTCAGGCCCCACGCCTGCTGCAGCAGCACCTCGCGCCCGGCGTAGAGCTCGACCAGGGACGGCGGCACCGGTGCGCCCGCGACCACCACCGCGCGCAGATCGCCGAGATCCTGCTCGAAGAAGCCGGGGACGCGGGCCAGCGCCGCGAACATCTGCGGGACGCCGAACATGGAGTTGACCCGGTGGGTGACCAGGTCGTCGAGGCACTCCTGCGGATCGAAGGAACGGCGTACGACGACCGTGCCGCCGCGCACGAGGGTGCGCAGGGCGAAGCTGTTGAGGGCGCCTATGTGGAAGAGCGGGGCGGCCGCGTAGGTGACGTCACCGCGGCGCGTGTCCAGGCGCAGGTCGACGTTGACGGAGTTCCACCAGGCGTTGCCGTGGGTGAGCACGACCCCCTTGGGCGTCCCGGTGGTGCCGGAGGTGAACATCAGGATCGCCGGGTCGTCGGCGTACTTCCGGGCGAGGGCGATCGTCGGCGGCGCGGCCGCGATCAGGGGCGACCAGGGCTCCCAGCCGGCGGCACCGGCGGCGGCCGGTACCTCGGGGTCGTCGTCCACCAGCAGGAGGCGCCGCAGCTCCGTGGCCCCGCGCACCGCTTCGACCGGGAGGCGATGGCCCTCCTCGCAGACGATCACCTCGGCGCCGCTGCCCGCCAGGACCCGCTCCAGCTCGGGCTCGGCGAGCCGGAAGTTGACCGGGACGAAGACGGCACCCAGCCGGAACGCGGCGAGCATGGTGACCAGGAACGCCGGGCTGTTC
Source organism: Streptomyces sp. GbtcB6 (assembly GCF_019091475.1). NCBI lineage: Bacteria > Bacillati > Actinomycetota > Actinomycetes > Kitasatosporales > Streptomycetaceae > Streptomyces > Streptomyces sp. GbtcB6. The sequence continues at coordinate 544,532 of NZ_JAGXJL010000002.1, forward strand.
AGGCCGAGATAGGCGACGCGGGTGCCGTCGGCGACGCCGCCGCCCGCCAGGACGCTCGCCAACCGGGCCGCCCTGCCGTCGAGTTCGGCGTAGGTGAGGTCGCCGCCCGGGTAGCGGACGACCACCTCGTCGGCCTGGTGGCGGGCGTGGCGGGCCACCGCCGCGGCCGGGTTGAGGTCGACCCTGAGTCCGGAGTTGCGCGGGTGGGGACTGGGCACAGTCAGCACTCCTCGTCGAGTGTCATGGGTGGTCGGAGTCGTCGGAACCGTCTGAACCGTCGGAGCCGTCAGAGGTGGTCGCCGCCGGCGGCGTGCGCGAAGCCGCGGACGCCGATGCCGCCGTCGACGGAGATCGCGTGCCCGGTGATCGGGCCGCTCTGCTCGCGGGCGGCGAGCAGCACGTACGGTCCGGTGAAGTCGCGCGGGTCGGTGCTGGAGTCGTGCAGCGGGATGAGCGGCGGGGCGTCCGGCTTCTGCTTCGCGAAGGACGCGGAGATCGAGCGGTCGCCGAGCGCCAGTGCCTCGGGGCCGCGCAGGTCGGTGTTCATGCCGCCGCAGGCGACGCCGTTGACGCGGACCCTGGGCGCGAGTTCGTAGGCGAGTTCGCGCATGAGGCCCAGGCAGGCGTGCTTGCTGGCGGTGTAGAGGGGGCCGCCGCCGTTGACGTAGAAGGAGGCGTTGGAGAGGGTCATGACGATGCTGCCGCGGCTCTTCACCAGCTCCCGCCAGGCCGCCTCGGCCGCCAGCAGACAGCCCTTGACGTTGACGGCGAAGATCTCGTCGAAGGCGGCGTCGAGTTCGGCGGCGCCGAGCCGGGTGAGCTGCCGCTGGTAGTCCCAGACACCGGCGTTGGCGACGAGGGTGTCGAGCTTGCCGAAGCGTTCGACGGTCTCGGCGACGGCGGTGTGCAGCCGCCCGGAGTCGCGTACGTCGCCGGTGACGGCGTGGATCCGGTCGGGGGCGACGGCGACGACCTCGTCCAACTGGCCCCTGTCCCGGCCGAAGACGGTGACGGAGGCGCCCTCGGCCACGAACCTCTCGGTGACCGCGCGGCCGATGCCCGCTCCCCCGCCGGTGACCAGGGCGACGTACCCGGGCAGCCAGCCCATCACCGCTCCCCGAGGTGGCGGACGACCAGCTCCTCGAACTCCGCCTGCCGTTCGAGCTGCACCCAGTGCCCGCACCGGCCGAACACGTGCAGCTGCTCGTCCTGGATCTGCCGGAGCATCAGCTGGGCGCCGTCGAGGGTGATCGTGCGGTCGTCGCGGCCCCAGACCAGCAGCGTGGGCGCCTTGATCCGGTGCAGGTCGCGCCAGAGCGGGTCCATGCCCCCGCGCTTCGCGAACGCCGCGTTGTAGCGGTGGTAGAAGGCGATGTGGCTCTCGTCGAGGGAGGCCTCGTAGCGGGCCTTCACCACGTCCGCGCCGAACTGCCTGTGGTCGTAGACCATGGTGCGGATGAACGCGGCCATCTTCTTCTCGCTGGGCCCGCCGCCGTTGTAGTAGCGGAACATCTCCTTCTGTCCCTCGGTGGGCGTCGGCCCGGACGGCAGCCAGCCGCCGCCGGGTGCCATCAGCACCAACCGGGCGACCCGCTCGGGGCGTTGCTGGGCCATGGCGATGGCCGCCGCTCCGCCGAGGCTGTTGCCGAGCAGGTGGAAGCCCTCGATGCCGAGGGAGTCGAGGGCCTGGAAGAGGGCGTCGACGGTGATCTCGGTGATCGACCGTTCGGCGAGGTCCTCGTCCGTCGGGCGGTAACTGCCGCCGAAACCGGGCTGGTCGGGCAGGACGACCCGGAAGTGCCGGGCCAACGCGGCGAGGTTCTGGTGGTAGTTGCCGACGCCGGAGGCGCCGGGGCCGCCGCCGTGCAGCATCACAAGGACCGGTCCCTCACCGGTCTCGGCGACGGCGATCTCGCCGAGCGAGGTGGCCACGCGATGGTGCTTGAGTTCGGTCACGACGGTTCCCAATCAGAGGAATCAGAGGAGTCACAGGAATCAGAAGAAGGTCGAGATGTTCTTGGCCAGCAGGATGTTCTGGTCCAGCAGAACGGTCCGGCGGGCCACCTTCAGCCCGCCGTCCGCGCCTCTGCGCAGGACGTCCGTGCGGCTGCCGGCGAAGACGTTCTCCTCGCGTTCCAGGCGGTTGCGGTAGACCAGGAACGCCGAGCGCGCCTGCAGGTCGTCGGCCGTGAACTCCGGGTTCTCGGCCGGGTCGTGGTGCCGTACCAGCACGTTGGTCACCAGGTGGCGGGTGCGGGACGGCGGGTCCTCGGCCCAGGCCATGCCCGAGTCGAACCGGCGGATGCGCCAGGCCAGGCTCTCCTTGGTCTCGTCGAAGAACGCGGCCTCGCCCCGCGCGGCCACCGCCAGCGTCTGCTGCCGGCGCAGCCGGTTGGTGCGGGTGGGCACCCAGTAGTCGAGGTCGTCGGCGAGCAGCTCGAGCCAGTCGGTGTAGCGGCCGTCGTCGAGGAGGGCGGCCTCCTCGTAGTAGAACTGCTCGACCTCGAAGTGCGTGTCGCGGTCGGCGCGTTGGGCAAGGGAGGTCACGGGGTCACCTTTCCGGGCGCAGCAGGGTGCGCAGGCTCACGTCGGGGTCCGCCAGCCGTCCGGCGTCGACCGGTGTCCGGCGGTCGATCATCCGGCGGGCGGCACGTACGGCGGCGGAGTCGTCGACGGCGGCAGCGGCCACCACCCGCCCGTCGCGCAGGCCGAAGACCGCGAAGGACGCCTCGGCGCAGGAGCCGCGTACGACGGTCCGGGCGGCCGACGTCATGTGCCCGACGGCCTCGATGTGGCGGCCGTGCCGGTCCGTCCAGAACCAGGGCGCCGTCGGGGCGGGGGCCGCGGCGCCGAGGAGGGTGGCGGCGGCCCGGGCGCCGTCCTGCTGCGCGGCCTCCCAGTGCTCGGCGCGGGCCTGCCCCTGCGGCCGGGCCGGGTCGCCGACCGCCAGCACGGCCGGGTTGGAGGTCACCTGTCCGGCGTCGACCAGGATGCCCCGGTCCACGTCGAGGCCGGCCCGCTCGGCGAGCCCGGTGTGCGGCACCATGCCCACGCCGACGACGACGGCGTCGTACGACCGTGATCCGGCCTTGCCGGTCAGCCGGACCTCGATGCGGTCGCCGCGGTCCGTGAACGACTCCACGGCCGCCCGGGCGGTGGTGATGCCGTGCCAGGTGTGCATGTCGTGCAGCCAGGTGGCGAGTTCCGGGCCGAGCGCGGCGGCCAGCGGGGAGGCCAGCGGGTCGACCAGGGTGACCTCGCAGCCCAGGCGTACGGCGGTCGAGGCGGTCTCGGCGCCGATCAGGCCGGCGCCGACGACGAGGATGCGGGCGCCTGGTGTCAGTGCCGGGCGCAGCCGGTCGGCGTCCTCGGCGGTGCGCAGGACGTGCACGCGCTCGCCGTCGATGCCGGGGATCGGCGGGCGGGCCGCGCTGCCGCCGGTGGCGAGGACGACCCGGTCGGCGGGCAGCATGGTGCCGTCGGAGAGTTCGAGCCTGCCCTCGGCCGGGCGCAGCGCGGTGACCGTGGTGCGGTTGACCAGCCGGACGCGCTGGTCGTCGTACCAGGACGGCTGTTGGAGGGCGAGCTGCCGTGCGGGCCTGGTCCCGGCGAGGTAGTCCTTCGACAACGGCGGCCGGTCGTAGGGGAATTCACCGGCGTCGACCAGGGTGACCCCGCCGTCGAAGCCCTGGGAGCGCAGGGCGGCGGCGGTGCTGACGCCGGCGATGCCGCCGCCGACGACGACCACGTTCACGGCGTCTCCCCGGGGAAGAGCCAGACCTCGCCGTCGCGGACCTCGACCCGGTGCGGGCAGGTGTTCCTGGTCGCGGGCAGCCCCTGGACCTCGCCGTTCTTCAGACAGAACCTGCTGGCGTGCAGGGGGCATTCGACATGGCCGTCCTCCACCCAGCCGTCGGCCAGTGAGGCGTCCTCGTGGGTGCAGGTGTCGTCCAGGGCGTACACGGTGTCGTCGGTGTCGCGCAGCAGGGCGATGTCGTCGGCCGTGCCGGTGACCTCCTTGGCGACGGCGAGGCCTTCGCCCCGGGGGATGTCGTCGAGGGCCGCGACCCGGATGCCGTTGCTCATGCCTTGTTCTCCTCGTGCTCCTCGTGCTCTTCGTGCTCCTCGTGCCAGGCAGGGGTGTTCATCAGCTCGCGCCAGCGCCCGTAGAAGGCCCGGCCGGCGGCGTCGCTGTACAGCTCGCTCGTCAGACCGGGATGGCGGCCGTCGTGGCGTTCGCTGCCCATGCCCATCTGGTAGTTGAGGGCGACGCCGTTGGTGATGAAGCCGTGCGCGATCGCCTGCACCTCGCTCCAGTTCTCGCCGTCGTCCTGCTCGAAGATCCCGCTGGGCCCGAACGTCCGCAGGTTGTAGAGGCGTTGGGCCTCCCGGACCTCCTCGGGCATCGACTTGTCCACGATCGTCCAGGCCCATACCTCCATCCGGTCCGGGCCCTTGGGGTGCCAGACCCGGACGGAGCCGTTGACGGGGAGGTAGGAGAAGTTCGGGAAGACGGTCGCGTGGCCGTTCGTCAGCGGTCCCTCCACCCGCGCCGCACCGAGGCGTTCGCGCAGGGCGTCATAGTCCGTCCACTTGTGCACGGTCTGCGCGTCGAACCGGTTCCTGGGGTGGACCGGGAAGCCGGCGCCGTGGCCGTTCGGGTCCACGTACTGGCGGCCGGTGCGGTGGACGACCTCGTCCTTGGGCTTCCGGCCGGCCGGTGCGAGCAGCATGAGTGCCGAGGCGTGGCTCATGTTCACGTGGTACCAGTCGGTGGCGAACTGCTCGGCCGCCAGTTTCCAGTTGCCCTCGAGCACCCACTTGTGGACCCCGCCGACGACGACCGTGCCCTCGTCGTCGTGGTCGAGCATGGCGTCCATGTACCAGGCCATGTCCCCGAGCGACTCGCGCAGCGGGACCGGGTCCGGGTTCCAGGTGCCGAAGACCAGCCCGTGGTACGTCTCCACGTGCGGGACCTCGACCAGGCCCCACTCCCGGGTCTCGAACTCACCCGGATAGCCGTCCTTGTTGGGGACGCTCACCAGCGACCCGTCCAGGTTGTAGGACCAACCGTGGTACGTGCAGGTGAAGTTGCGGGTGGTGCCGGAGTCGGCGCGGCAGACGCGGGCGCCCCGGTGGCGACAGGAGTTGAGGTAGGCGCGGATCCGCCGGTCGCGGTCCAGGGTGACGATGACCGGGTCCTCGCCCATGTACGTGGTGAAGAAGTCGCCGGGCCGGTGGAACTGGTCGGTGTGCGCGAGGAACAGCCAGCTCGGCGCGAAGACCCTGCGCAGCTCCTGCCGGTACAACTCGCCGTCGGTGAAGACCATGCGGTCCAGAAGTCCGCCCTCGGTGTCGACGAGCCCGGCGACGTCGATGTTCCGTGCCAGGTCCGCGGGGCGCCTGAGCGCTCCGCGCGGTGCCGCCGTGGCAGCGCCCTTGGGTTCGTTCGTCGAGGTCATGGCCTCAGCGAACAGCAGCAGGTCGGACGGGTGCCATCGGCCGTTCCGTACGACGGCACGCGGGCTGTCGGCGGCCCTGGGCGGCGGGAGAGCGTGCTCCCATGCTTGCCGCAACCGCCGTCTCCCAGAGCGCGACCGACCCGTTGGCCGGTCTCGTCGTCGGAGACGTTCCCGAGCCCGGGCCGCGCCCCGGCTGGTCGACCGTCCGTGTGATGTCGTCGTCGCTGAACATGCACGACCTGTGGACCCTGCGCGGGGTGGGCCATCCACCGGAACGGCTGCCGGTCGTCCTCGGCTGTGACGCGGCGGGGTACGACGAGGACGGCAACGAGGTCCTCGTCCATCCGGTGATCGCCGACGCGGACGCCGGTCTGGGCGACGAGACGCTGGACCCGGGGCGGGCGCTGCTGTCGGAGCAGCACGACGGCGCCTTCGCCGAGTACCTCTCCGTCCCCGCCCGGAATCTGATCCCCAAACCGGCGTGGCTCACCTTCGACGAGGCCGCCTGTCTGCCGGTCGCCTGGGGCACCGCGTACCGGATGCTCTTCACCCGGGCCGGGATCCGGGCGGGCGACCGGGTGCTGGTGCAGGGTGCCGGGGGCGGGGTCGCCTCGGCCGCGATCAAGCTCGCGGTGGCCGCCGGGGCGGTCGTCTACGCCACCAGCCGCAGCGCTCAGAAGCGGGCGCAGGCCGAGTCCTGGGGCGCGCGCCGGGCCGTGGCGACCGGTGAACGGCTGCCCGAGCGGGTGGACGTGGTGGTCGAGACGGTCGGCGAGGCGACCTGGTCGCACTCGCTCAGGTCGCTCCGCCCTGGCGGCACGGTCGTGATCGCCGGGGCGACCAGCGGCACCAACCCGCCCGCCGACCTCGGCCGGGTCTTCTACCTCCAGCAGCGCATCCTCGGCTCCACCGGCTGCACCCGGGCCGAACTGGTCGCCCTGCTGAAGCTGATGGACGCCACCGGTCTGCGGCCGGTCATCGACCGCGCCCTGCCCCTGGCCGAGATCCACAAGGGGTTCCAGCTCATGATCGACGGGCGGCTGACCGGCAAGCTCGTCATCCACCCCCAGTCCCAGCCCCAGCCCCAGGGAGAACCATCGTGAACGCCGCCGCCGTCGGGCTGTCCCACTCCCCGCTGATCGGCAGGAACGACCCCGCGCCCGAGGTCCTCGCCGCCGTGGCGGAAGCGGTCGAAGGGGCCCGTTCCTTCGTCCGCGCCTACGACCCCGAACTGGTCGTCCTGTACGCCCCGGACCACTACAACGGCTTCTTCTACAAGGAGATGCCGCCGTTCTGCCTGGCCACCGCCGCCCACGCCGTCGGTGACTTCGGGTCGGCGGCGGGGCCGCTGTCGGTGGACACGGAGGCGGCGGCCGAGATCGCCCGCCGGGTGCTGGAGCGGGGCATCGACCTGACCGTCTCGGCGCGGATGACGGTCGACCACGGTTTCGTCCAGCCGCTGGAGGTGCTGTTCGGCGGGATCGACAAGGTGCCGGTCGTCCCGGTCTTCGTCAACGGGGTCGCGACTCCGCTGGGCCCGGTCGGCCGTATCCGCGCGCTGGGCACGGCCGTCGGACAGGCCGCGGCCGGACTCGACCGCCGGGTGCTGTTCCTCGGCTCCGGCGGGCTCTCCCACGACCCGCCCGTCCCGGTCCTGGACGGTGCTCCGCCACGGGTCGCCGACGCCCTGATCGAGGGACACCCGCCGACCCCCGAGCAGCGGGCCCGGGGCGAGGAGCGGGTGGTGCAGGCGGGCCGGGACTACGCGGCCGGCTCGACGCGGATGATCCCCGTCAACCCCGCCTGGGACAACCAGGTCCTGGATGTGTTCGAAAGTGGACGGCTGACGGACGTCGACTCCTGGACCGTGGAATGGATGGGCGCCGAGGGCGGCGGCTCGGCCCACGAGGTCCGCACCTGGATCGCCGCGTTCGCGTCCCTCGCCGCCACCGGTGACTACCGGATGGCCTCCCGCTTCTACGCGCCGATCCCGGAGTGGATCGCGGGCTTCGCGGTCGCCACGGCGGAGCCCGCCTGAGTCACGGGCGCGGCAAGCGCCGGAGTCACGGGCGCGGCGGCCGGCCCGTCCGCTGCTGCGCCTGGGAGGCCGCCGCCGCGACTCGGCGTACGTCGGCGCCGAGTCGCCGGGTGTCGATCATGCCGCGCCGCCCGGCGATGGAGAGCGCGGCCACGGCCCGCCCCGACCGGCCCAGGACGGGCGCGGCGACGCAGCTCAGCCCGAGCTGGCTCTCCTCGTCGTCGTAGGCGATGCCGGTCCGGCGGATGCGGTCCAGTTCCTCGGCGAGTGCCGCCGGGTCGGCGACGGTCCGGGCGGTGAAGCGGTGCAGCGGCCCGGCGATCGCCTGGGCGGCGGCCTCGGCGTCGTAGGCGAGCATGACCTTGCCCACGGCGGTGGCGTGGGCGGGGAGCCGGCCGCCGATGCGGGACGGGACCGGCGCCGGACGGTGGCCGTGGAGCTTGCCGAGGTAGACCACGTCGGTGCCGTGCAGGACGGCGAGGTGGGCGGTGTGCCGGGTGAGCTCGTAGAGGTCGGTCAGGTACGGCAGGAGCAGGTCGCGCAGGCTCTCGTGGCCGGCCGCGTACACGGAGCGGCCCAGCTGGTGGAGGCGCTCGCCCAGCCGGTAGTCCGTGCCGACCCGTTCCACGACGCCGTTGCGCTCCAGCATGCCCAGCACCCGGTGTGCGGTCGACTTGCTCAGCTGGGCCCGCCGGGCCAGCTCGCTGACGCCGACACCGCTGCTCGCCCTGTCACCGAAGGCGACCAGCAGGCTGATGGCCTTGTCGACGGCGGCCCGGTCGTCACGGGCCTGGGAGGCGAGGGAGGCGGTGGTCATGGCGGTTCACCTCAGCTTCGAGGGGGTCCGGCGTCATTTTCAGTAGACCGTCCGGAAACTTTTACGTGACAAGCATGGCCAGACCGCCAGCCGTCCGTCAACAATGACGGGATGCACATTAAAAGTGACGACCTGGCCCATGAGAACGAGCTGGTGGCCCGCAACGTCCGCCGGTTCCGGCTCGAACGTGCCATGTCACTGGGCGAGCTGGCCCGCCGTTCCGGTCTCTCGAAGCAGACGCTGTCGAAGATCGAGCAGGGGGCGGGCAACCCGACCGTGGAGACGCTCTCGCTGCTCGGTGCGGCCCTGGACGTGCCGGCCCGCCGGCTGCTCACCGAGTGGGGCACACCGGTCTATGTCCAGCGCCACGACGAGGGGGAATGGTCCGACAGCGGCAACTGGTCGGAGCGGCTCCTCGACGAGGTGTACGGCTCGGGTTACGTCAGGACCCTGGTGCTGCGTCTTGAACGCAGCGGCAGGCAGCCCGAGCCCGTCGTCCCGCACGCGGCCGGCACGCTCCACCACATCTATGTGATCACCGGAAAGCTGCGCACCGGCCCGCTCACCGAACCGGTCGACCTGGCGGCAGGGGACTTCGCCCGGTTCCCCGGAGACATCCCCCACCGCCATGTCTGCCTCAGCGAACGCGCGGTCGCCCACATGGTCACCACGCTGCCTCAGGTACGGCAGATCAGCCCCACGGTGCTGCAGGGCGGGCCCGTCGCCTGATCAGGAGGTGATGCCGTTGTACTGGTCCCAGGTGTAGGCGAGGTCCGGCGAGGAGGGCTTGCCGGGCCAGTTGAAGTAGTCCCAGACGAGTTCGGCGGGGTTGGTGGCGAGGTAGCCCCGGCCGGGCAGGTCGTTCGAGTCGTCCCAGGCCCAGGGCGGGTTGGCCGCGTCGGTGGCGCAGGCGCCGTTGGCGGGGCCGAGGACCCCGCCCGCGCCGCACTTGGCACCGTAGGGGTTGGAGCTGTCGTCGCCGGCGAAGTTGTCGGTGGTCGCGAACAACGTTGTCAGGGTGCGGTTCGCCCACATGCCGTTCGCGGCGAAGACGTCGGTCAGGGTGTACTGCACGTCACGGTCGTTGGAACCGGACGGCACCTCGGCGGTGGAGCCGGGGTAGTAGACGATGCCGTCGCCGCTCGCGTACTGACTGCGCTCCTGGGACAGGTAGCCCTCGGCCCACGCGGCATGGGTGTTGGGCTGCTGGGTCGTGAACGGGCGTCCGTGGCCGTCGTCGTGCGGGTCGCCCTGCAGCTTCAGCGTGCCGTCGACGCTCTCCTGCCCGCTGGTGAAGTCGCTGCCGGAGGGCACCCAGGAGTAGAAGTTGCTGTGCGCGACCGTGATGGCGGCCTTCAACTGCCCGTGCGAGGAACCGTCGTTGGCGACGACGACCAGGACGCCCTCGGCGTCGTTCTCGTGCTCGGTGAGGTCCTCCTGGTAGTTGTCGAGGACTCCGTCCGACCAGTCGCGCGGGTGGAAGTACGTGTACAGCAGGTACGAGAAGGACGGGGTCTGGACGACCGAGTAGTAGACGTGCGCCGGGAGCGGGAACTGGCTGGTGTTCTCCCAGTTGTTGCGGCCGTGGAGGTCGCCGTCGTAGTCGTACGACGTGATGTAGTCGGACTTGCCGCCGAGTGCGGTCTCGCCGGTGGAGTCCACGTCCTGGAAGTTGACCGGCGCCCACCACTGGGCGAGGGCGGCTCGGTCGGTGGCGGCGTCCGCGCCGGCGGGGGTCGGCTGGGTGAGGCCGGCACCGCAGACGGCGGCGAGGGCGGCCGTCACGGCGAGGGATCTGCGTCTGGTCAGAGGCATACGGAAACGGTGGGTGCGGGGGGTTGCCACGGTTCCTCCGGGGGCGGCGAAAGGAACCGGCACGTCGGTGAAGTCGACGTGCCGGTAAGGGAGTTGACGTTTGTTCCGGTGGTGCGGGTGATGCCGCGCGTACGATACAGCGCGGCACGGGCGGGCCGGCAGGCCTCAGCAGGTGATGGTGCCCCTGCGCAGCGCGTGACCGCTGTCGTTGCTGTCGTCGGACCACCACACGGGCTTGCTGCCGCCGCTGCACGCGTCGGAACCGGAGACGGCGAAGCCCTCGTTGTTGAGGTTGTCCATGCCGGTCGGGCGGTTGTAGATCGCGGTGGTGGCGAAGACGCCGGAGGAGTTGATCTGCATGGTCCGGTGCCGGCCGTCACAGGTGTCGTCGCAGACCACCCACAGGCGGGACGCCTGCGGTTCCCACTGGAGCTCCATGACGCCGGCCATGCCGCTGCTGAGGGACGCGACCCGGGTGAAGGTGCCGCCGTCCTTGAGGACGTAGCCGTAGATCATGCCGGTGCCCTCGACGCCGACGAAGAACACCCCGCCGGTGTGCGAGCCGTAGTTCGCCGGGTTGTAGGCGGCACCGGTCGAGGCGTCCTTGAACCCGGCGGCGGTCAGGGTGGCGTCGGGGACCCAGGTGATGCCTTCCAGGCCGAGGTTGGAGCCCACCGACGGCAGGTCGGAGGTCAGGTTCCACTCGGTGGTGGCGGAGAGCGTGGTGGCGGTACCGCTGACGTCGTACCTGAGGACGGAGAGCCGGCTGGTGCCGGACGAGTCCGCGTTGCGCTCACTCGACACGTACACGCCGCCGCTCGAACCTGAGCCGGTCAGGGTGACGCCCTCGTCGTCGGGCGTGCCCGAACCGCCCGGGAACTTGAGTGTCTTCCCGGACGTCCAGCCGTTGGCTGTGTCGGCCTTCCAGGCGGTGGAGCCGTTCGGCACCAGCCGCCACAGCTTGCCGCTGTTCTGTGCCGCCCAGAGCACGCTCCCCTCCTGGTAGAGGCCGCTCAGGTCGGAGCCGAAGGCGTTCTTGGTGTCGGCGGTGGCGACCGAGCTGCCGCCCGGCCACGCGGTCGCCGAAATACCGCCGGAGCCGCAGTCGTTGGCGGCGCCGAGGGTCAGCGCGGCGGAGCCGAAGGTGCCGGTGCCGTCGGGGCAGCGCGACCACGACGGGGCGGAGTGCTGGGTCCAGCTGAAGCTGTCGACCAGGGTGGTGCCGTCCGCGAGGTAGAGGCGCGCCTCGTCGTCGGAGCCCAGGCCGAAGGCGTTGTGCACGTCGAAGGCGACGAAGCCGCCGGGCGCAAGGGTGGTCCCGGAGGCTATCGCGTACTTGGAGCTGTCGTTGTCGTCCCTGAGGATCCAGCCGGAGAGGTCCACCGTGGCGGTGCCCTTGTTGTAGAGCTCCACGGAGTCGTTGACGTCTCCGGTGGTCACCACCTCGTTGATCCGGATGTCGTCGGCCGCCGCCGCGTGGGCGGGGGACGCCGTCAGGGCGCCGACGGCGAGCGTCGGTCCGGCGACGGCGACGAGCAGAACACGGAGGCTGCGGCGCCACCGGCGAACGCGTGATTCGGTCACCAAATCCGTCCTGGGGTTTCGTTGTGACAGGCCGCCAGGACCTTTCCGGCGCGGCTCGAACGGCTGCCTTCGCGCAGGTGAGGACGTTATGAACGGTGAGCGAACCGCCAAGATCGACGGGGGTCGCCGCGCCGGTGCGGGGCGACCGTCCAGAGCATGGCCAGCACCGCAGCGGTGACCAGGACGAGGAGCAGCTGGGACGTGTGGGTCCCCGCGCCGTCCGCCGCGCGGGCGACGGGGTTGGTCACACCGAGGCGGTCCAGCAGCCAGCCGAGGGCCGCGACGGCGGTGAGTCCGGCGCAGGCGGTGCGCAGGGCGGCGTGCCTGCGCAGCCGGGTGAGGCAGATCAGGCTCGGCAGGGCGAGCAGGACCAGGACGAGTTGCATGCATTCGATACCGAGATTGAATCCCGCGAGGCTGAGCGCCAATTGGGAGGTGGAGAGGTGCATCTCGGCGAGGGTGAGGGAAAAGGCGAGTCCGTGCCCCAGGCCGAAGACACCGGCGATGAGGGCCTCACGTCCCGGGAAAACCGGTCGAATTGCGTGGACGGCGCCGACGAGAATACTGAAGGCGATGAATGCCTCGACCGGTTGGGCCGGGATGTCGAGGCGTCCGAAGGCACTCACGGCGAGCGCGACGGAATGCCCGACGGTGAATGCCAGCGTGGTACGGCCGATGCGGCCGACGGCGGTCCTTGTGCTCGCCAGTCCGCGCCACCGGTTTCCGGCGGCCTGCAGGGGTGCGGGCAGCAGCAGAATGAGCAGGAACAGCAGATGGTCGGTGCCTTCGAGAATGTGGTGGGCGCCGAGTCGGAACATGGCGTAGGTGCCGCTCCAGATACTCCCGTCCTCCAGGTCGACGGTGAGCGGGGCGACGGTCATCGTCCGGGTGTCGATGCGGATGACCCCGACCTGGGTGGCGTCGTCCTGACCGTCGCCGGCCACCTTTCCGGCGGCCCAGTCCTGGCGGACGGAGACCAGGACGGTGTGGGTGACGACCTGGTGGACGATGACGTCGTAGTCGAGGACGAACCGGCGCGGGTCCTCGCCGGCGGGCGGGGTGAGCGTGGCCTGGACGGTCAGTTCGCGGTAGGGGCCGGTGGAGGTCTGCTCGGTCCGGCTCAGGCCCATGGCTCCGAACGTGACAGTCCAGGCCTGGCCCCGGCGGGTGGTGGGGTGCACATGGGCGGCCAGATAGCGGCGGATCGCGGTTTCCCGCGCCGACAGCTGCCGTGCCGTGGTGTCCTCGTCCAGGCCGATTCCGCTGGCCCGGGAGAAGTCGCTGAGCGGGAGCTCCAGTTCGGCGGCGACCGACGTCTCGTGCACGTCGAGCTGGAGCACCGAGTGCGGCATGGGATGGGCGGCGGCGGGCGGCGCCGCCAGAAGCAGCGCCGCCGTGACCACCGTCGCGATCCCGGCCAGCATGCGCAGCGCATGCGACAGTGAGATCGGCAGGCGGTTCATCAGAACGAGAACTCTCCCCCGTAGTCGGAGTCGTGGTCCCGGTAGACGGTGTGGTAGTGGATCTGGTTCTGGTACACCACGCCGTTCTGGCAGGCGAGCTCGATCCAGACGCCGGGGCCGTCGATGCGCACGTAGTCGCCCTGGGCGCTCAGGTCGGAGCTGCCGGAGTAAGCGATGTAGGTGTCGTCGAGGTCCGCCTGGTAGGCGCTGAGCACGGAGGCGGCGGTCGTGTCGTCCGCCACGTCGACCCAGGGCTCGATCGCCGCGAGGACCAGTTCCTGCTGGTCGTCGGTGAGTTCGCTGACCTTGAGGCCTTCCCTGGTCTCCGGGAAGTCGCCGTCGCTACCGGGGCCGAGCAGCACGTCGCTGAACGACTCGGAGAGCTTCGCCTCCGACAGCTCGTCGTCGCTGAGGCCGGCGAGCATGTCCTCCATTCCGTCGTGCATCCCGGCCAGAGGTGCGTACGAGGTGCCGTCGTCGCCGGTCCAGCTGGTCGGCTCCACCCCGATGAAGAAGGGGGTGGTGCCCTCGACCTCGCCGTCCTTGTAGGTGAGGTTCAGCGCGAGGTGGTGGCCGCCGAAGTGCAGCTGCCAGGTGCCGTCGGTGCTCGGGGTGCCGAGGAACGCCAGGTAGTAGTTGCCGCTGCCGTAGCCGCTGGCGGTCTCGCCGAGCTTGTCGTCGGCCGCCAGGATCTGGGTGATCTGGTCGTACCCGGTGCCGCTGCCGGTACCGGTGGCCGCCTCGACCACCGCCTTGGCGGCGGTGAGCTGTTCGTCGCTGAGGGTGCTGAACTCGATGCCGACCCGGCAGGTCGAGCCGCACGGGAGGTTCGACCAGGCGGTGGCGTTCGCCTCGGTGAAGTCGAGGAGCACGTCGGACTGCTGGTCGGTGTCCAGGGTGTCCAGGAACGCGTTGGCGGCGTCGACCACGTCCGAGACGGACGACGAGGCCTCGGTGGTGGCCGTGGTCGCGTCGGCCGACGTGTCACCGGCCGAGGAGTCGCTCGGGGTGGTCGCCGCGTTGGCGTTGACGTAGATCCCCCCGAGGAGCAGGGCCGTTCCCGCGGCGAAGGCCACGCCCGCGCGCTTCCACTTGCTCTTTAACCTGCGGTGGGTTTTGGTTTCTGACATCTTGCCGGTCCCTTCGGAAGATGAGGTGCAGGAATTCCGGAAGTAGTTCCCATAAACGCAGCCGCCGGATCACTTCCCGGAGTTCTCTGCCCGTTGTGTGGATGAGATAAATTCCACCAGCAGCCGCTATGGATGCCATCGAGAAGTACTCGGATTCACCTGTGGCTTGCTGTGGCCTACGACCAGGAATTTCAGTTTCTTCACATGGTCGCGATTGGTCCGGTTCGCGTATGACGTGACGTCATGTCCCTTGAACGCGTGAAAAGAAGTCCACGAAGCCGATGAAGCTCGACGAGGGGAGGGTGCACGCCGCCGACCCCGGCCCGTCCGCGTTCAGGGCGTAGCTGATCAGCCGGGGTTCGGCAGGGCCTGCAGATTCTCGAATGCGGTGGTGATCACCTGGGGCGTCCAGGCCGATCCGGCGGGCGGTCTCCACCAGCAGCACCCCGCCGGCCTGCGAGACCACTCCTGATCCGCGCCCCGATATCCGGACGCGTGGACAGGACCCATCGCGCTTCCTCTGGAAGGTGCCTCGTGCCGGGGCGATGCAACCGGACCGTGGACGAGCAGTATCATCCCAGCTCAAGTGCTCTTCGTTGATCTCCGGCTGCCGCCTGGGGCGAGGATCTGTTGGTCTCGCCGGGCACGAAGCACCCAGAGTGGAGGCCCCCCTTTGTCAGCCGGCGCATGGCCAGAGCTCTTGGTCCATTCCGAGCGGTTCACCGCGCTCTTCACCGAGTTGCCGCCCTTGGAGCACTTGGTTCTCAGATCGGTGCACCTGAGTCCGTACGGCGCCGCTGTGACGTTGCGGGTCGAGTTCCCGCGCTTTCCGGACCTCGCTCCGCCGGACTGGACCGAAGCCGGCTGTGACCGGTTCGAGGCTCAGATCGAGTTCATCGCTGTGGGCGAGGACCTGCGGATGCGGGGTGTTCCCAAGAGCACCGTGGTCGACATCGACCTCGGTCCCCACGCCCAGTCCCTGGAGCGCCGGGTCAGGGTCGCGGTGAGCGGTCCGGGGTTCTCACTGGACTTCACCGCGCACGCCGTCAAGGTGGGCCGTCTCAACGCCTATCGTTCCGGCGACGCGGACCCTTACACGGCCCGGCGATGGTTCGAGAGCCCCCTTGACCAACGCCTGCACCGGGTGCTGCCTCCCACGACTGCGAGGGTGTTCTATGAGCGAGCGTGACTGGTCCGCCGAGGTGGCCAATCCCGAGACAGTCCGCGTGGTCCTTGGCACACCCCCGCCGCCGCTGAGCGACTACCACCTGGACTCCGTGCTCATCGACGAGCGCGAAGCGTCGGTCACCTTGAGGTTCTCCGCCTTCGCCGTCCCGGTCGGTGCCGCAGACCTGTGGCAGGCGCGAGGCCACAATGCGGTCGAGTTCGTCCTGGTCTGCATCGGTGTGAAGAACTTCGAGGTGGACGCCTGGTCTGGCTGGCCCACAACAGTCGCCACCCTGGCAGGGAAGAGCGTCGTGCTCGCCGGCCAGGACAAGCGCGTGTCCTTCGAGACCGCCGAAATCCGCGCTCAGTCCCCAGTTGGACGCCTGTGGAGTCGAGCGCAGTGACATCACCCGAAGGTCAAACAGGGATTGGCGCGTCGGAAGCTCCACCTCGAAGGTGAACACCGCGGATGTTCAACAGGGGCTCGGGTATGAGACAGAACCGCAGGTCCGCGATGCCCACTCGCACCCCGCTCACCCATCAGCAACTTCCCTCGTGAAAGCGCGAGGCTAGAACTGGGCCTCGTACTGGGCGGGGTCGATCCGGGCCTCGACGAGCAGGGGGCCGGTACGGGTCGCGAGGCCGGTCGTGGCCTGCTCCAGTTCGGCGACCGAGGTCACCCGCACGCCGTCGCAGCCCATGGCGCCCGCGAGCGCGACCAGGTCCATGTCGTCCAGCCGGGTCGCCGTGCCGCCGTAGCCGAGGGCCCGCTGTTTGAGCTCGATGCGGTTGAGGCTGCCGTCGCAGAAGACCACCACCGTCAGCCGCAGGCGGCGGGCGACGGCCGTCCGTAGTTCGGTCGCCGTCATGGCGAAGCCGCCGTCGCCGATCAACGCGACGACGGGGACCTCGCCCAGGGCCAGCTGGGCGGCGATCGCCGCGGGGAGCCCGAAGCCCATCGAGGACAGGCCGTTGCTCATGAGGACACCCCGCGGCGCGCGGGCCTGCCAGCCCTGGCCGACGAGGAGTTTGTGCGAGCCGACGTCACAGGTGACGACGGTGTCGGGCGGAGTACCGGCCCGGACGACGTCGATGACGTCGGTGGGATTGAGACGCCCTTGGACCCGGCCCGCGTAGTAGGCCGTACGGAGCCGGGTGCGGTGGACGGCGACGTCCGCCTCGGTCCAGCGGGGCTCGCCCCGCCGACCGTCGGCGAGCCAGTCCAGGCTCGCCGCTACGTCCCCGACCAGTTCGCAGTCGCTGGGGTAGACCTGGTCGACGTTGGGCGTGGTGTCGACATGCAGGACGGGCGTGTTCAGGGTCCACGGCCTGAGGAGCTCGACGGGGTCGAAGCCGGCGGCGACGACCAGGTCGCTGCCCGCCAGGAGGTCCCACACCACCCGATGGCAGGCCATGTCGAGCACCCCGGCGAAGAGCGGATGGTCCTCCGGGAAGACGCCTTTGGCCATCGGTGACACCACCACCGGGGCGCCGGCCGTCTCCGCCAGCCGGACCAGGCCGGCGGAGGCTCCGCACCGGGTCGCGGCGGTGCCGGCCAGCACCACCGGGCGCCGGGCCGACCGCAGCAGCACCGCCGGGTCCGGGCCGCCGGGGGCCCGCTGTACCCGGACCCCGCCGGCGGCGCCGTCCAGCGGCGGCGGTGCGATGCGGGCGGCGGGCGCCGGAGCGGCGAACGCCTCGGCGGAGCCGGTGAGATGTACGGCGCCGGGCCGCTCCGCGACGGCCAGCCGCAGCGCCTTGCGCAGCACCGCGTCGACCGACCGGGGGTCGATCCGGCCGGCCCACTTGGCCACGGGTGAGAAGAGCAGCTTGTGGTCCACCACCTGGTGGGTGACCAGGTCTTCGCGGCCGATGTCGATCTGGCCCGAGATCGCCAGCAGCGGAGCCCGGTCCCAGGTGGCGGCGGCCACCCCGTTGACGATCGAGGTCGACCCGGGCCCCAGCGTCGACAGACAGACACCGGGCCGCCCGGTCACCATCGCCTGCGCCTCGGCCATGAACACGGCGGTGCCCTCACGGGTGCCGGCCACGACCTCGACGCCGGCGGCCCGGAACGCCTCCATCAGCTCGATGATCGGGTCTCCTGGGTAGGCGAACACACACCGCGTCCCCGTGGCCCGCACGTACTCGGCGACCACTGCGGCCGTCCTGCCCATGCCACCCTCTCCCGTCCCTTCCGCAAGGAGTTCCGTGGGTCCGCCGGCCGCGGTCACATCTCGCGCAGGTTCGCCGGTACGAGTCGGTCGTAGTCGGGGTCCTCGGTGATGAGGCCGGCGGACCCGTGGAAGGCGACCGCGGTGTCGAAGGAGGAGCGTCTGAAGGCGTTCGTCGTCGGGATCTCGCTCTTCAGCAGCGGGATCAGGGCGTCGAGGGTGGTGTCGGGGAGGCCGCTGCGGTACTCGGCGAGCAGCTTCCTGACCCCCGCGGTGTCGTTGCCGTGGATGTCCTTCTTCGCCCGGACGAGCGCTCTCTGGAAGGCCGCGATCTCCTTGGCCTTGTCCTTGAGGATGCTCTGGGTGGTGAAGATGACGCCATGGGACACATCGACCAGCCCGGGGATGTCGCCGCGGGCCGGGGAGATGTACAGGGTTCCGACGCCGGTTCCCTCCGCCTGCTGGCCGAGCGGCTGGGCGAAGGACAGGGCGTCGACCTGGCCGCCCTTGAGCGCGCCGAGCGCCGCGCTGGGCTCGCTGCCGAGGTTGACCAGCTGGGCGTCCTTCTTGGAGTCCAGGCCCACCTTGTCGAAGAGGTAGATGACGAGCGCCTCGGTGCCGCTGCCGGGTCCGGTGATGCCGATCTTCCGGCCGCGCAGGGACTTGATGCGCTCGTCGAGGGTGGCGTCGGCCGCGGCGCCCTTGAAGTTCTTCCCGGTGATGACGTCGATGTAGTAGCGGTCCACCAGGTCGGCGACCAGCCGGATGTCGCTCTGGATCGCGGAGAGTTTGAAGACGTCGGTCATGACGGAGCCGCCGAGTTCGATGCTGCCGGACTTCAGCGCGGCGGCCACCTTGGCGCCGGTGCCGAGGATCGGCGGGTCCCCGAAGGTGACGCCCTCGTCCTTGAAGTAGCCCTTCTCGGTGGCGATGAACAGGGGGAAGAAGGCGATGGACTGGCTGACCTGCCCGACCGAGATCTTCCCGGTCCCGGTGGAGGCACCGGACCTGGCGCAGCCCGCGCCGGTGAGGGTGACGGCTCCGGTGGCGAGCAGGCCCTTCACGAGTAACCGGCGGTCCATACGCGGCTGCTCTGTCATTTCCTGCCCTCCAGTGGCTTCCAGCGGTTGGCCCTGCGGTCGATCAGGCTGACGATCAGGTTGAGGACGGTGGCGATGACCGAGAGGACGACGAGCGTCGCGAAGACGCCGGCCGTGTCGAAGTTGGCCGCGGCGTCGCTGATCAGATAGCCCAGCCCCCGGTTGGAGGCGACGAGTTCCCCGATCACGGCGCCGATCAGTGAGTACGGGACGGCGACCTTGAGGCCGGTGAGCAGGCCGGTCATGGACGCGGGCAGGACGACCTTGACGACGATGTCCCGGCGGCGGCCGCCCATCAGCCGTACCGCGTCGATCAGTCCCCGGTCGACCTCCCGTACGCCGACGGCGGTGTTGAGGAAGACCAGGAAGAACACGGTGACGGCGGGGGGCAGCACCTTCATCCGGATGCCGGTGCCGGACCAGACCAT